>NZ_JAGZYE010000006.1:0-162142 GCF_018378075.1 Veillonella parvula | reverse complement strand
TTCTATGAGTAAGACTTTCACAAAAAATATCCCAGTCAACGAAATTTTACATCTAGGCGATTGTTTAGAGTATAAAGAAGGGCAAGTGATTAGTATTACGATTGCCCAAAATGAACGCCTCAGTATTACCTTATTTGCGTTACCAAAGGGCGAAGAAATCTCAACGCATATAACTGTAGGCGATGCGATTGTGCAAATCCTCGATGGAGAGGCACATATCGTCGTCGGTGATGTGGAACACAATGTGAAAGCTGGTGAAACATTGATCATGCCTTCTGAAGTCCCTCATAGCCTCGATGCCCAAGAAAACTTCAAGATGCTGTTGACCGTTGTTAAATAAATATATCATAATAAATGCATCCCTTAGATTATAAGGGGTGCATTTTTAATGCGTTGAGAGAGGTCGAATGTATGAATGTCGTTGAACAGTATAATTTAACTTTACAAATAGAAGTTCTAAAAGAACAAAGCGCGGAAACATTAGCGCGTCTCTGTAACTTAGTTGAGGAGAGTGACACTAGTGACTGTGTAGAGCTATTAAAAGCGTATTCTCATATTGTAAATACAGAGTTATATTTAGCCACGTCTATACATGAGTTAGACGTTCTAAAATCAGATATGGTAGAGCTTGAAAGCAATATTAAAGAGTCATTAGCACAAGCTTCTCATGACATTAGTGATGTTAAAGCTGTTAAAGAGACTAGTGATGTACAAGCTATTGAATCCTATAGCTCTGAAGACTTTGATAAGGCCTTAGAACGTACCATTGATTTCTTAACGTTTAATAAAAATATATCTAGTACACCTCGTGCTGTTATTTTAGGTGGTCAAAGTGGAGCCGGGAAAACCACAATTCATCGTGTGAAAATGCTAGAGTCAAAAGGTAATTATATTATCATTGATGGCGATACATACCGTGCTCAACACCCGTATTTTAGAGAGTTACAAGAAAAATATGGTGTTGATAGTGTAGATTACACAAAAATGTTTGCAGGTAAGATGGTAGAGGCTGTAATTGATAAATTAAGCTCTTTAAAATACAATTTAATTATTGAAGGCACATTACGTTCCGCCGCAGTACCAATTAATACAGCTACATTATTAAAATCTAAAGGCTATACCGTCGATTTTTGTTTGATTGCTACTAAGCCAGAGTTATCTTATTTGACGACGCAATTGCGCTATTTAGAAATGATGATTGTGGATCCTTTACAAGCGAGAGCCACTCCTAAAGATCATCATGATGGAATTGTAAAATCCTTGGTCGCTAATATTACTGAACTAGAACAGAGTGGAGTCTTTGAAACTATTCAAGTGTATAAACGTGATTTAGAACAAGTATATAATTCAAAATTATGTACTGAATCTGTTGGAACTGTTGTAGACCAAATTTTATTTGGTCCTTGGACTCAAGATGAATCGGCCTTGTTAGAAGAGAGTAAATCACAGGAACAGGAGTTAAGAGCGAAATTACCTTAGGGAGTAAAAGTGTAATGGATTACTTCGACTATTCATATAAACATAATTACATAGAGTTTAGTAGCAACATATATTGAGTTGGCACATACCATTACAACTGGCATAGTGAGACGGAGATTGTTATTTTATTAAAAGGCCAAATGGAGATGAGTTGTAATGGTGAGACATTTACGATGGAACCACTTGATGTGGTCATTATCTCTCCTCAAGTGGGACATGCCACATTAGCTCTGGAAGAGGATGTCATTGCCTTTGTCATTCATGTAGGAAATGAATTTTACCAACAGTATGATCCAGATTTTGGCGCCTATCAATTTGTATTGCGTTCAGATAATAGTACTCGTCACAATCAATTCTTTACAACCTTACGGCATCATGCAGCTATGACGATGTTATTGATGACTAAAGGTGAAAGCCCGGTACATCGAATGTGGATAGAGCATCATTACTTAGCGTTGGCTGGGGATGTATTTAGAGAGTTTGATCCCATTAAAAAGGTTCATGAAAATGCTAGACCTGGTGATATGAAACCCGCAACGTTCGATAAAATGATTGCCTATATTGATGAGCATTATGAGCAGAAAATAGAGTTGGAAGATATTGCAAAAATTGGGGGCTATAATGTTGCCTATACATCTCAGTTCTTTAAAAAGCAAATGGGGATTTCATTTGTTGAGTATGTATTGAGGTTAAGAATCCGTGACGCTACTGTTCGCTTAGCTGGTACGGATGAGGCTGTCGCAAGAATTGCAAGCGATTGTGGATTTGCAGATGTGAAAGCCTTTAATGTGGCTTTTAAAAAACACTTTAATATGACTCCCACAGAATATCGTAAGCAAGTCAAAAGCATTGGGCGTAAAACCGTCTTACAAGATTGGAAAGAAATTATTTCTGTAGACAATCAAGATGTTCTTGATGTATTGCATTCATTCTTGTCGTATGAAGATGATTCCCGAGCTAAGAGTGAATTGGAATTTATGAGCAAAAAATTGGAATCTTTGAAAGAAAAGTTAGCAGATGTAGTAAAGGATTTATAAAGGTATTTTGTTATATCTCTATGGCAACTAGATTCTTATAGTAACTAATTCTTATAGTAGCTAATTCTTTTAGTAGCTATATTCTTGTGATAAGAGTTTGGTAAGCAAATTATTTTGATGAATTTATGACACATATAGAAAGATTAGAATTGGGTAAATTTCTATATCAAAAAACCCTATAAAGTTATTGAAAAAGCACTACTGTTGATAAGTAGTGCTTTTTTATATGTATTTTCCGGGTGAATTTATATATTGTTATAGTCCCAAAATACAATAAATCGAGAGAAATCTATCTTTTTTCGTTGATTTTAATATAAAAATTATCTTTTAATTTGGATAGTTATATTCACTAAACTGAGTAGAATATATCTCATCAGGAGTAAAAAAATTAGTAAGTTATAATTTTGGAGGATATATGAATCAAGTAAAATTTATGGAAAACGTAGGTAAAGTTGCAACTGTTACTGCTGTAGCTATGTATGTATCTTATTTCCCACAAATCATGCATAACCTTGCACATCCAGGTACTGGTGATTGGATTCAACCACTTGTAGCTGCAATCAACTGTACATTATGGGTAGCGTATGGTTTGTTTAAAGAACATAGAGATATTCCAGTAGCATTAGCCAATGCACCAGGTATCTTCTTTGGTTTAGCAGCGGCTATTACAGCGGTTATGTAATTTTAAGAATAGATATATAATGCTATAGAAGCATAAAACTATAATTTATTAATATATAAAATAAGATTACTGTTGACCGTTATTAATTATATATATCATAATGAATGCATCCCTTTGATTAATAAGGGGTGCATTTTTTATGTAAATAATTGAGAGGTATTTGTTTGATTTTATGAGGGGTATTACGTTGTTATGGATTACTTTCACTATACCTATAAACACAATCATATAGATTTCAATAGTGATATATATAAGGTTAGTACATATCATTACAACTGGCACAGTGGCGTTGAAGTCTTGATCTTGTTAAAGGGCAGAATCGACATGAGTTGTAATAGTGAGGTTTTTACAATGGAACCTCTTGATACCATTATTATTTCCCCTCAAGTAGGTCATGCTACGTTGGCCTTAGAGGAGGATACAACAGCTCTTGTTATTCATGTGAGTAAGGAGTTTTTCCAATACTTTGATCCTAACTTCGGCATGTACCAATTTGTATTGCGCTCAGATAAAACTAATAGGGATAATGAATTCTTTACGTCCTTACGTTATCTTGCGGCACAAATGATGTTGTTAATGGTGAATAGTGAAAGTCCTGATCGTCAATTATGGTTGGAGAGTCACTTTTTAGCCATGACGAGTGATATATATCGTGAAATTGATGCGGTTAAGACTATCCCTATACATACAAAGCCTGCTGATATGACTGTAGCTACCTTTGATAAAATGATTGCCTATATTGATGAAAACTATAAGCAGAAGATAGAGTTAGAAGATATTGCTAAAATAGGCGGTTATAATGTGAACTATACATCTCAATTTTTTAAACGCCAATTAGGGGTTTCCTTTTTAGAGTATTTGTTGCGGTTGAGATTACGAGAGGCTACAGTTCGTTTAGCTAACTCTGAAGATGGAGTAGCACATATTGCAAGTAGTTGTGGCTTTGCAGATATTAAAGCCTTTAATGTGGCCTTCAAGAAACATTTCCATACAACACCATCTGAATATAGAAAGCAAGCAAAAGAGATGGGGCGTAAGACAAAATTACATGATTGGAAGGAAATTATTTCTACTCAGGAAGAAGATATTATAGACATTTTACAAACTTACTTACCCTATCAAGATGTCTCTATCGATAAGAATAGATTAGATGAGGCTAATCAAAAGTTACAGGATGTTAGAGACCAACTTGAGATGGTTGTAAAAAGATTACAATCATAATTTTCATTCTTATAATAACTTGTAATTACCTATAATTTCATGATTTTGAAAATTAAATTAGGTGGATATACAATTATTAGGTATAGGTGATTTTGTATATTTGTTAATCCTATTAAAATATATGGTGAAAGAGCACTACGTTCTGATGGTAGTGCTCTTTTTTTTATAATCATATAGGTGAAATTGTATATTTTTAATGGGTTAAAAGAAAATAATTAAGGAAATTTTGTATGTGTTTGACAGACTTTCACCAATAAAAATCAACTTGTAAATTGGATAGTTATATACTGAAAAAAGAGTAGAATAGAATCATCGAAAGGAGCTAAGGTTCCGAAACAGAAATAATCACGTCTTAAATATTGAAGTCTTTTTGGAGGTTTGCGATGAGTACGAAGGAACAACAAGTACAAGAAATGACAAATAAGATAGCTAATTTCATTTCTTATATGGCAAAGGTATTGCCTGATGATGTACAAGAAAAAATTCATGAATTGGCACAGGATGAAAAAAATCCTATGGCCAAATCTATTTATGAAACAATGCAACATAATATGGATTTAGCAGCTCAGCTTAATCGTCCTTCTTGTCAAGATACTGGTGTATTACAATTTTGGGTAAAGGTTGGATCTAATTATCCCTTATTAGGAGAATTAGAAGATATTCTAAGAGAAGCAACTTATAAGGCTACACAAGAGGCTCCATTACGATTGAACTGTGTAGAAACTTTTGATGAGTTTAATACTGGTAAAAATATTGGCCTCACTGCACCTTATATTCACTGGGATATCATTTCTGGTTGTGATGATGTAGAAATCTTCCCTTATATGGCTGGTGGCGGGTGTTCCTTGCCAGGGTCAGGTAAAACATTGATGCCAGGCGAAGGCTATGAAGGTATTGCTAAGTTTGTTCTTGATTTGATGACAAGCTATGGATTGAATGCGTGTCCTCCACTATTGGTAGGTGTAGGGATTGCTACAACTATTGATACCGCTGCTGGATTATCTAAAAAAGCATTAATGCGCCCTGTATCTTCAAAAGCACCTAATGAAAAAGCGGCTTATATGGAACAATTGTTAGAAGATGGAATTAATAAGATTGGTATTGGACCTCAAGGTATGGGTGGGGATAAAACTGTTTTAGGTGTGAACATTGAACATGGTACACGTCATCCATCTGTTATTTCTTGTGCTGTTAGTGTAGGTTGTTGGAATCATCGTCGCGGCGATCTCGTATTTGACAAGGATGGTAATTGCACAGTTAAATCTCATAAAGGAGTGACATTATAATGGCTAAGAAAATATTAACTACACCTATTCAACAATCTGATTTAGCAGGCATTAAGCCAGGCGATGTGATTTATTTGACTGGGCATATTACAACCTGTCGTGATATGGGGCATCGTCGTGTGGTAGAAGAAGGTAAAACGTTACCGGTTGATGTTAAAGATGGGGCTATACTTCATGCAGGTCCAATTATTCGTACTTTAAGCGATAATGAATTTGAAGTTGTATCTGTAGGACCTACTACATCTATGAGGATGGAAAAATACGAATATGAATTTGTTAAAAAGACAGGTGTACGTCTCATTGTAGGTAAAGGTGGCATGGGTCCTGAAACAGCACGTGCCTGCAAAGACTTTGGTGCACTACACTGTGTGTTCCCTGCAGGTAATGCGGTTCTTGCTGCTACAGAAGTCGAAAAAGTAGAATCTGCTAATTGGCGTGAATTAGGTATGTGTGAGACTTTGTGGACTTTTAAGGTTAAAGAATTTGGTCCGCTTATCGTATCCATTGATGCAGACGGTAATAACTACTTTGAAGAAAAGAAAATAGAATATAATAAGAAAAAAGATGAAATATTAGACGAAATATATAAACACGTAGGTTTCATCAAATAATAAGATAAGAATAGCGATTTCTTTATATTATGAATAACTTCATAACTTGTAAATATATCTATATGAGAAATAATTATTAATAATATTGTTTTGTGATTTACAGCGTATCTTCATATAGATATACTATAAGAGTATGACTACCATGAAAGGAATTCTCATGGATTATAGTATTGCTATTACACTGGGATTTCTTGTATTTGCAATCGTAATGTTTGCATTGGAGAAAATTCCATTGTCTATTACGGCTATGATTGTGGCCGTTGGATTACATCTTTCTGGTGTATTAACTGCAGCGGAAGCTTTTAAAGGTTTCGTTGACTCTAATGTTATTTTGTTTATTGCTATGTTTATTATCGGCGCTGCTTTCTTTGAAACAGGTGTAGCTGTTGATGTTGGTAACGTTGTTAATAAATTTGCTAAAAATGAAACTATCCTTATTATTGCTATTATGATGCTTACAGGTATTATGTCTGGCTTCTTATCTAATACAGGTACTGCAGCGGTTATGATTCCTGTTGTTATTGGTATTTGCAAAAAGGGTGGTTTTAACCAAACTAAATTCTTAATGCCAATCGTATTTGCCGCTGCTATGGGGGGGAATATTTCTATGATTGGCTCTCCTGGTAATATGATTGCAAATTCTAATTTGCAAGAAGCCGGCCTTGGATCCTTTAGTTTCTTTGCTTATGGTGAAGTAGGTTTACCTATGCTTATCGTAGGTACTTTATTCTATGCATTCATTGGTAAAAGATTCTTACCTGAAGTTCCAACGCGTGAACCTGATCCAAACTATCAAAAAAATGCTGATTTCAGTCATGTTCCAGTTTGGAAAAAATGGGTAGCTGGTTTGGTATTGGTGTTGACTATCGCTGCTATGATTTTTGAAAAACAAATTGGCGTATCCTTAGCGGTTAGTGCCTGGGTAGGCGCACTTGTTATCGTAGCGACAGGAGTTATTACCGAAAACGAAGCAGTTAAGTCTATTGATATGAAGACTATTTTATTATTTGTAGGTTCCTTAGCTCTTGGCACAGCAATGGTAAAATCTGGGGCAGGTGCATATATTGCAAATCTTATTGTTGATGCTTTGGGGGATACACCTAATCCATTGGCATTATTAGCGGTACTTTTCTTCCTATCTGTATTTATGACAAACTTCATGTCCAATACAGCAGATGTTGCATTGCTAGCTCCAATCGGATTGTCTCTAGCATCTCAATTAGGTTTTGATCCTAAAGCGATTCTTGTTGCCATCGTAATTTCTAGCTCTCTTGCGTATGGTACACCTATAGGGATGCCTGCAAATACTATGGTATATAATGTAGCTGGGTATAGTTTTAAAGACTATGTAAAAGCAGGCGTACCGTTAATTGTAGTATCTGCAATTGTATCTTTAGTGTTGTTACCGATTTTGTTCCCGTTTAACCCATAATTATATAAAGGTTAGTCATACAAAACCGTCACCATAGGTGGCGGTTTTATTTTTGTACTATTGGGAGAGAATATTTTAGTAATAAGTTAATATAATGTATAGATAGGTAAGAATTGATTAGACATAAGGGCTACTTTCATATATAATAGATTACTGTAGTTGTACAAATATACATCTACAGTAGACATTGAATGTGGTTTCATAGTTGTTATATAGTTTTTGAGCTGGCCATGGTGCCGAGGAGGCTTTATGTTAAGCGATATTGAGATTGCCCAACAGAATAGAATGGAAAAGATTCAGGTTATTGCCAATAAATGTGGTTTAACACCTGATGACATTGAACAATATGGTCATTATAAAGCTAAAATTTCTTTTGATGCTATTCGTCGTTTAGAATCTGAGCCAGATGGTAAGTTAGTGCTAGTCACAGCGATTACGCCAACACCAGCAGGGGAAGGTAAGTCTACAACGAGCATTGGTCTCGTACAAGGTTTACAAAAAATCGGTAAAAATGCAATTGCTACATTACGTGAGCCATCCTTAGGACCTGTTTTTGGGATTAAAGGTGGTGCAGCAGGTGGCGGTTATGCTCAAGTTGTACCTATGGATGACATCAATCTTCACTTTACAGGTGATATGCATGCTATTACAGCGGCTAACAATTTATTATCCGCTATGATTGATAATCACATCCATCAAGGCAATGAATTGCAAATTGACTTGCGTCAATTATCATGGACTCGTGTTCTGGATATGAATGATCGTGCTCTTCGCAATGTGACGGTGGCTCTTGGTGGCAAAGTATGTGGATTCCCTCGGGAAGATCATTTTATGATTACTGTAGCTTCTGAAATCATGGCTATTCTTTGCTTAGCTAAGGATTTAGAAGATTTGAAAGAACGTTTTGGTCGCATCGTTATCGGTTGTAACTTAGCAGGTGATCCTGTTTATGTTCATCAACTTGGTTGCCAAGGGGCAATGGCTCTCCTTATGAAAGATGCTATCAAGCCGAATCTTGTACAGACATTGGAACATACACCAGCTATTGTTCACGGTGGTCCCTTTGCCAATATCGCTCATGGTTGTAACTCCATTGTAGCTACAAAACTAGGACTTAAGCTTGGTGATATCGTAGTTACGGAAGCCGGTTTTGGCGCTGACTTGGGTGCTGAAAAGTTCCTTGATATTAAATGCCGATACGGCGATATTTTCCCTGATGCAATCGTCATCGTAGCTACATTACGAGCTCTTAAAATGCATGGTGGTGTACCAAAACAAGAGTTGAATACAGAAAATGTTGAAGCCATAACTAAAGGTTTCAGTAACTTGCAAAAAGCAATTGAAAACATGCGTTATTTCAATGTGCCTGTATTAGTGGCAATCAATAAATTTGCTAGCGATACAGATGCAGAAATTGCTGAGTTGACTCGCCTATGTGATGAGTTTGGCGTGCCTGTAGAGCTTAATGAATGTTGGGAAAAGGGCGGCGAAGGCGGCACTGATATGGCGAAAAAAGTTGTAGAGTTACTTGAAGGCCCTAAGCCAGCACCTAAATTCGTATATGATTTGGAAGATAGTTTAGAGGATAAAGTTAATAAAATCGTTAAAACTATTTATGGTGGCGATGGAGTTATCTTTACGGACAAAGCCAAAAAGCAAATTAAACAATTAGCAGATTGGGGACTGGATCGTTTGCCTGTATGTATGGCGAAAACGCAATATTCCTTATCTGATAATCCAGCATTATTAGGGGCTCCAACAGGATTCACTATTACTGTATCCGATATTCGTGTTGCCAATGGGGCAGGCTTTATTGTATGTCGTACAGGTGACGTAATGGTCATGCCGGGCCTTCCTAAACGTCCTGCTGCTCTTAATATGGATATCGAAGCAGACGGCACAATTAAAGGCTTGTTTTAATAGAAAGTGTTTTTACATGAGGCTATGTTATGAAATTAGTAGAACAACGAGTAATAGATTTTGTGGCTGCTACTGCCTCTAAAGAGCCAACGCCAGGTGGTGGTGCTATTGCGGCATTGACTGCCGCAACGGGGGCGGCTTTAGCAGAAATGGTAGCAAACCTTACATTTGGTAAAAAAGGTTATGAAGCGGTTCAGACCGAAATGGAGGAGCTTCAAGCTAAAGCAGAAGCGATTCGCAAGCGCATGCTCGAATTATCTCAAGCTGATGCAGATGTATTTAATATCTTTATGAACGCCTTAGGATTGCCAAAGAATACAGATGAAGAGAAGGCTGCGCGTACAGCTGCTATTCAACAAGCATACAAAGATGCTGCTATGGTACCTTTTGAAATTGGAGAATTAGCGAATCAAATATTTGATTTAGCAGAATTAGCCTCTCGTAAGGGGAATCAAAATCTTATTACAGATGGTATTATTGCGGCTATTAATGCGCGTGCTGCGGTGAAATCGGCTTTTTTGAATGTGCGTATTAATTTATCTGGTATTAAAGATGAAAGTTTTGTAGCAGAACTAACATCTAAGATGTATGCCATTGAAAAAGATCTTGATGTTAAAGAGTCGTCTATCATAGGGTTATATGAATAATAAGAGATTATAATATAAATCGAATAATATAACCGAGCAAACTATAAAAGTTCGGGAAATAATATAAAGAGAGCCTATTAATACATATAAAATAATAGACTCTCTTTTTTGTATTGTTAAAATCCGAACGATAGTGTAAAATAAACGGGTGATATTTCGAGATTTTATGTAGGAGACATTATGACAGATCAAAAACAAATGAATACGGTCGATAGCATGCTGCCCATACCACAGCTCTTTGCCTTTGGTTTACAGCATGTACTTGCTATGTATGCTGGAGCTGTTGCGGTACCGATTATTGTGGCACAGGCGATGAATTTACCGGTGGAGGACTTGATTCGACTTATTACAGCAGACTTGTTTACCTGCGGCATTGCGACCTTAATTCAAACATTAGGCTTCGGTAATATAGGTGGGCGTATTCCTATGATCCAAGGTGTTACCTTTGCATCTGTCGGACCTATGACTATGATTGGGGCACAGCATGGTATGACTGCCATTTACGGTGCCATTATTGTAGCAGGTCTATTTACTTTTATAGTAGCTCTATTCTTTAGCCGTCTAATTCGACTGTTTCCCCCTGTTGTAACGGGAACAATAATTACTCTTATTGGGATTAATTTGATGCCAGTTGCCATTAATTGGATGGGGGGCGGTGTAGGAAATCCAGAATTTGGAAGTTATACGAACATAGGACTTGGATTTCTTACGTTCTTAATTGTTGTCTTTGTATACAAGTTTGCTAAAGGTTTCTTAAGTAATCTTTCTGTATTAATAGGCTTGATCGCAGGCACAGCAATTGCCTTTGCAATGGGTGTTGCTAATTTTGATGAAGTTGGTCGATCTCAATGGGTTGCTTTCATTGAACCATTCTATTTTGGTTTGCCAACCTTTGACTGGGCTTCTGTATTATCTATGATTATCGTCATGCTCGTTGTTATGGTAGAGACGACAGGTGATAGTATTGCTATTGGTGAAATTGTGGATAAGCCAATAGGTCGAAAAGAATTAGCCTCTGTTATTCGTGCCGATGGTATCTCTACTTTAATAGGGGGAATTCTTAATAGTTTCCCATATACAGCCTTTGCTCAAAATGTAGGACTTATTGCGGTTACAGGTGTTAAAAGTCGTTTTGTAGTAGCTGCATCTGGAGTAATCTTAATTTTGTTAGGTTTATTCCCTAAGTTAGCCGCTATTGTTGCTAGTATTCCAAATGCAGTACTCGGTGGTGCTGGCATTGCTATGTTTGGCATGATTGTTGCCAGTGGTATCCGCTCTCTTGGCAAGGTTAGTTTTGATGGTAATCATAACTTGATGCTTGTGGCGATTAGTATTGGAGTGGCTATGATCCCTATTGCGGCGCCGAACTTTTATGCTAATTTCCCTGATTGGGCACAAATTATTTTAAAATCTGGCATTACCTTTGGTAGTATTACGGCAATCTTGCTTAACTTATTACTCAATGGTGTTAATCATGGCGATGAAATTCAAGAAATGGGTCGTCGCTAAATAATACATACGAGAACTCTATTCCTATAGAATAGAGTTCTTTTTAGTGATTAAATTCACAGGGAAAATGTATGAATACTATGTTATAATATATAGATAATTGTAGAACTATTTTGTGATACTTTCATAAAATAGGAATACAGTCTGGATTTACAATTAAGTGTTTATAAAAAGTTATGTATATGGAATGTTCCTATAAGAAGGGAAGGGGCACGTGGCAGACGGAAAGATTATTGCTATCTCCATTAGTGAGAAAAAAGGGCAAAAAAAACATAATATTGAATCCGCCAATCTCATTGTAGATCATGGGATGGAGGGAGATGCTCATGCAGGAAATTGGCACCGCCAAATCAGCTTACTTGGTATCGCTAGTATTGAACATATGCGGGCACAAGGGGCAGATGTAAAACCTGGTGATTTTGCTGAAAACATTACAGTAGAAGGTATGGTTCTTTATGAATTAGCTGTAGGGACTCACTTACAAGTAGGGACTGATGTTATTCTTGAAATTACTCAAATTGGCAAGGAATGCCATCATGGTTGCGAAATCATGAAACAAGTTGGTTCTTGCATTATGCCTACACAAGGTATCTTTGGTAAGGTTCTTAAAAACGGTACGATTCGCGTAGGTGATGAAGTATCTATTATTAAATAATTTTGAGTTGGTAAACGAGGTGTATTATGAAAGACGCATGGGGCCGTACAATTGAATATGTACGTCTGTCGTTGACAGATGCGTGTAATTTTTGTTGTCCCTACTGCCGACCTGCAGAAATTACTCCTCAAAGTCAAACACAACTATTATCTGTTGATGAATGGATGAATATATTAGGGGCCTTCCATCATATTGGTGTGAAGGCAGTACGCCTCACAGGCGGTGAGCCTTTGCTCTATCCACATATCGAAGAGTTACTAGGTCGTATTAAAGAAACAGGTTGGTTTGAAGATATTTCTATGACTACCAATGGTAGTTTATTAGCCTCACGAGCGCAACGGTTAAAAAAACTTGGCTTGAATCGTGTGAATATTAGTTTGGACTCTCTTGAAACTGAAGCTTTTGCCACCTGTGTTGGTAAAGTGGGACAGTTGGAGTCCGTCCTCGACGGTATACGTAGTGCTATTAATGCTAACTTTAAATCCGTTAAGATTAATACGGTTTTATCTCGTTATTGGTCCGATGATGAAGTTAAATCTTTATTACAATATGTTGAAAAATGGCCTGTTGTTTGGCGATTTATTGAATACATGCCGTTCCAAGGTGATGCCTTTCATGGGCCTACCTTTGATGAATGGAAGGAACAACTAGAACGCGTTAGTGGCGGATCTCTCACAGAGGTTCATTCTGTTTATGGCTTTGGTCCTGCTACATATTTGGCACTACCTAGTGGTAAGGCTGTAGGCTTTATATTCTCTATGTCTCATAGCTATTGTGACACTTGCAATCGTGTACGTCTTACATCTGACGGTCAAATGCGATTGTGCTTGTTGCGAGATGATGAGGCTGATCTCGTATCACTCGTACGCAAAGGTGTATCTATAAAGGACTTAGCTAATCATATTGAACGTGCTTTGCAACGAAAACAAGAACGACATGATGGTATAGGTATGGATCAACCTGAGCGTCCAATGTGGCGAATCGGAGGGTAGTATGGGATTTTTTGATTTTTTAAAGCCTAGATCAAAGGAGAATGTTGAATCATGCTGGCCTGGAGGCAAGATGCTTCAAGTCCATATAGAATACAATACACAAGAAACCGTATTTACTTATTTTGGTCGTTATGGGTTACAGTTTAGCGTTCCTAAGTCTAATTTGACGAATGTTATTGTAAAAGAAGTAAGTCGCACTCATAGTGTGCTTCAACTATATAGTGGTGAAAACTGCGTAGGGACTAGTGATCTACTCCCTACTGAGGCCTGTAATATTATGAAGGATTGGGTATTACAATATTAATAATATGAATGTTGATATTTTATAGGAGTGTAATAAATTTTCTTTACATTCCTATAAAATAAGCATATAATTATTCATGTCATGGACCACTAGCTCAGCTGGCAGAGCACCTGACTCTTAATCAGGGTGTCCAGGGTTCGAACCCCTGGTGGTCCACCAGAGTAAAGAACTCACATTTTGTGTGAGTTCTTTTTTTGTGTAAATATTTTTCTTTTAGCTTTTTACATATCTTTTTAGCCTTTATATAGTTATTTACATGGTTAAAATACGTTGTGGTTTAATCCTATTTTTCTCAAACGAGTAGTCATTGATTTAATTAAGTTTATAAACTTTGATATTAATTGAATATAGTATTGATACAATATAATATATTTTATAGACAGTAAAACTATAATAGCTTATGATGGTTTTATAATAGTTTTCTCACTAGGAGGTACCAAATGGCAGTAGATGTTTCTAGAACACAAGATGTGTATAAAGATGCTGGCCAAAGTGTCAACTTCACCACTTTGTTATTAAACCGTAAAGATCATGAGGCAGAGCTTGAAGTGATTCAAGATATGGCAGATCGTATTCAAGCCATTAAACGTTCTGTTAGTATTCGCGCTAATGGGGAAGGTTTGGGCATTGCCTTTGGCTTTAGCCGTAAGGCATGGGATTATTTGTTCCCTAATGCACCGGTACCAAAAGAGTTAGAAGACTTCGAAGGCATAAAAGGTGATAAACAAGATGTACCCGCTGTAGCAGCTGACTTATTTTTGCATGTCCGCTCTAATGATGAATCTGTTACGTATACTGTAGTAGATCAAATTATGGAGTTCTTACGCCCTATTACATCTGTTGTAGATGAAACCCATGGCTTCCACTACGAACAAGGTCGTGCGATTATTGATTTCGTTGATGGTACGGAAAACCCTGTTGGCCAAGAGGCTGTAGAGTGGGGCGTTATTGGAGATGAAGATCCTGAATTTACTAATGGCTCTTATGCATTTGCACAGAAATATGAACATGATCTTGATGCATGGCGTGCACTTCCTACAGAAATGCAAGAGAAATTCATTGGCCGCCGCAAATTTAGTGATATCGAATTAGAGGATGACGAAAAAGACCCGGCAGCTCACAATGTAGTGGCTCAAGACAATCGTGATGATGAAGAACATAAGATCGTTCGTATGAATGTTCCATTTGCTCAACCTGGTCAAGGTGTTCGAGGCACATACTTTATAGGTTATGCTCGTTACTGGGATGTGACCAAAACAATGCTTACCAATATGTTTACACAAAATGATAAATTGCTTGATTATTCTAAGCCTATTACGGGCATGCTATTTTTCATTCCGTCTCTTGATACATTGGATGCTATTGCAGAAGGTGAACTATAATCGATTTCTAATTGATGGTGGAGACTAAACATTTATCTAATTAGCTAGTAATGTTTAGTTCTATCTACAAGATTAAAATTTATTATATAATTCTATAGAAAGCGCCCCAAGTGGGCGCTTTTATGCTATAATAAATCTATTAAACTCGTAAAAATCCATTGTAGTTATAAATGAGGTATTCTATGAATTATACTAGCACCCGCGGTACCGTTGCGGTAAATGAAACATATGCATTGTTGCACGGATTGGCAGAGGATGGTGGCCTATATGTACCATCTTTATTCCCTACAAACTGCTTAACTTATAATGATGTGAAAGATAAAAACTACCAAGAAGTAGCAGCCGTTGTTTTAGCAAAGTTGTTTCCATGCTTTTCTGAAGCTCATTTAAATGAAATGATTAATTCTGCTTACTGCGATGCTAATTTCAGCACCCGTGATATTGCACCATTACACTCTTTATTGGAAAAGGTTTCCGTATTGGAACTATTCCATGGCCGCACACAAGCTTTCAAAGATATGGCGTTGTCCTTATTCCCATATTTGTTAGTGGCAGCTAAAGAGGCGGAAGGTGAGAAAAAAGAAGTTCTTATCTTAACGGCTACTTCTGGTGATACTGGTAAAGCAGCTCTTGAAGGCTTCAAGGATATACCTGGCACTCATATTCAGGTATTTTACCCAACTGATGGCGTTAGTCCTATGCAAGCGGAACAAATGCAAAAACAAGAAGGGGCGAATGTCAATGTCACAGCCATTCATGGTAACTTTGACGATGCGCAACAATTCTTGAAACGTCTCTTTGTTGATAAAGTAACTGCAGAAGAGGTTGCTGAAAAAGGGGTTATGTTCTCTAGTGCGAACTCTATCAATATTGGTCGTTTAGCTCCACAAGTAGTTTACTATGTAAATGCCTATGCTGAACTGGTTGCACAAGGTGCAATCCATGAAGACGAAGCTTTCAATGTTGTAGTTCCAACTGGTAACTTCGGTAATATTTTGGCTGCTTACTATGCTAAAAAAATGGGGATTCCTATCGGCAAATTGATTTGTGCGTCCAATCAAAACAACGTACTTACTGACTTCTTTGAAAACGGTACCTACGATATGAACCGCCCATTCTATACGACGATTTCTCCATCTATGGATATTCTTGAGTCCTCTAACTTTGAACGATTCTTATATTATATTTCTGGTGAAGATAGCGAACGTACAGCAGGATGGATGAAAGATCTTAAAGCAACAGGCAAATTAACTGTTAATGAAGAAGAGTTCAAACGTATTAAGACTGATTTTGCTGGTGCCTATGTGGATGATGAAGAAACGAAAGCAATCATTGAACAAGTATACAATTCTTACGGTTATGTAATGGATCCTCACACGGCGGTTGCTATGGGGGCCTATATGAAGGAGTTGGAGAAACATCCTGAAGATGGCGCTCGTCATACAGTGATTGCATCTACAGCACATCCATTTAAATTCCCTACACCAATCTGTGAGGCATTGGATATCAAGGTAGGCGAGACTCCTTATGAAAGCTTAGATAATATCTCTACTGTAACGGGTGTTGCCTTCCCTAAACAATTGGAAGCCTTACAATCCAAACCATTGCGCTTTACAAAAGCAATCGACAAAGAGAATATGAAACAAGAAATCTTAGATTTTGTAGATACATTCTCTAAATAATACAATGCCGCCTTTCATTAGAAGGGCGGCATATCTATATGTTTCTTATTGAGTAACCATTTTTTATTGATTAACCAATTTAATTCATTTTCTCATTAAATTAACATTCATCATATATGATATGGAATTTTGTTAGTATGTATTGATGTATCCATTATTTATAGAAATATGGGTTTATAATTATATAGAGAAATATAATTATAGGAGGGGCTATGGCTAAAAAGGGCCTTATATATGCATTGTTATCTGCACTTTTGTTTAGTACGATGAATGTATTCGTAAAACTGTTGGGGACGAATATTCCACCTGGGGAGATCGCTTTTGCCCGTGGATTCTTTGGGACTGTTGCGGTGCTCATTATCATGTATGTGAAGGGAATCCGATTTTCAAAAGAGGATCGGGGGCTCCTTGTCATGCGTGGCCTATACGGCGGTTTTGGTATGGTCTGTAATTTTATTGCTTTGGTACACATAAAATTATCTGATGCAACAATTCTATTTCAGACGACAGGAATATTTGTTTTTATCTTTAGTGCTCTGTTTCTGAAGGAATCGATACCTAAAGGGGCTGGCAAATGGCTCGGAGTTATTTTGATTGCTGTCTTAGTAATGGTAAATCCTTTTAGTTATGAATCATTTTCTTGGTATGCCTTGTTAGCAATTTTAGGTGCTGCTCTAGCTGCGGCGGCTTATACGACAATACGAACTATTAGTAAACGCGGACAACATAGTAATTTTGAAATTATGGCCTATTTTATGATTACTGGTATGATTGCGGGCCTCGTCACTACAGAACAGCTCGTTATGCCTCAAGGTACAGACTGGCTAATTATCTTTGCTATCGGTGGTATTAGTGTAGTGGCTCAGTTTTTCTTGACCGGAGCCTTTGTTACGACCAATGCTGTAGTGGCTCAATTCTTGCAATACGTTGGCGTATTTATTAGTTCCTTCTACGGGTTCTTGATCTTTGGTGAAAGTTTATCCATAGCCACAGTGGGTGCTGGTATTGCCATGTTTATATCTTCTGTTATGTTGGCGCGTCTTAAAGAACAGAGTGGTCCATTAAGAGAGGGCAAGGTCATAGAGGATAAAATCAAATAAATGTCGAATATATACAATATCAGATTGTATATGACAGTGGGGTGCTGATTACATTCGTGATTAGCACCTTTTTACATAAAAGAGATAATACAAGGGTATTAGTTAGTGATTTGTGGTAATGAAATATACTAGAGCTCTTTCATTTTGAAAGTAGCTACAGACGGAGGAGCTATGTATATAAAATGGATGCATATTGAAAACTATAGGAACTTAGCCGATGTAACACTAAGCTTTCACAATGATATTAATTACTTTGTCGGTGAGAATGCAGTAGGTAAGTCTAATTTTCTAGATCTCTTAGAAATTATCATGGAGTGCCATGGGTTCATTGAAAGTGATTTCACGGATGTAAACAAGCCTATCCGCATTGATTTTGAAATATCTTTAGGTGAGTTAAATTATAAAAGCATGTATACTGCTGATGAAGGCCCCACCTACCGTTTACGACTTGAACAAGTTGTACAAGAGGTATATCCACGATTATACAGAGTCACTGATGCAGGGATTGAACCTATGGCGTTATCTATGATTCGTCATGCCTTATATGTGTGTCATCGCGATACATCAGAGCAAGAGCTATTTTCTATACCCTCTGCTGTATATATTGAATTAGGACATCTCTTACAAGCTTATGTATCTCGATTAGAAATGGCGACTGATGATTTGCAGCGTGAAATTGTCAGTTTACGCAAGGATTTAGATCCCTATTGTATGCTCAATATTCAACACCTTATAGAGGTGTTGTCTACATCTTCTGCTATAGAACGCAAGTATTCTGCTGATAATGTGCGTTTAATAATGGCTGTGGCTCTTAAAATTTTAGCTCAAATCTATATGAAGGTGAGTAGTGCGACTACAAATCTAGAAGCTTTACTTGTATATGATGGAAAGGGTCGCAAGTTTTTACCAATCTTTATCAGTGTGGATGAGCCAGAGCTACATTTAAGCCCTTATTTGCAACGGGCTGTGCTCAATTATTACCGCCAAATTGCAACTAATGAAAATGAAGAGTTTTTATCGTTGTTGCGAGATGTATTTAAAATTGATGGATTGTTAGGACAACTTTTTGTAGTTACACATAGTACAGATGCGCTTGTTGATGATTATCGGCACATTATTCGCCTTTATCGGGATGAAAATAATATGGTCTGTGCAGCTTGTGGGGTTACGTTTAACTTCCCTAAAGAGGTAGAGAAACATTTGATTATGCATTTTCCAGAGGCTAAGGAGGCGCTCTACGCTCGGTGTATTATCATTGTAGAAGGAGAGACAGAGTACGGTAGCTTTGCAGGTTTTGGTAAACGATTGGGGGTAGATTTTGATTACTTTGGCATCTGTCTTATCAATGCCCGAGGAGAGTCTTCTATTAGTAAATTACAAAAATTATTTAATAGATTCTCTATTCCAACAGTAGCTCTCTATGATCGAGATGTAGAGGGAAAGTATGCAAAAGCACATAGCAATATATTTTACACACAAGAAATTTGTTTTGAAATGGATTTTGTATCGTATTTGCTTGCGATGCACAAGCGTTCCATAATGGATGCCATTATCAAGGATATTATTGATGATGCTCGGCCAATGGTAACAAAGGACATGGCACGTCGTGGTTATGCGAAACTAGGTATTACTAAAAGTCAAATTGTACAACGATGTTTATCGAATATTTCGGATCGTAAGTTAGATGATTTACATATTTATTACTTCTCTTGGTTCTATGCCAATAAAGGGGTAATTGTAGGGCGTCGTATTAGTCAATTCTTAGATGCTTCCATGATACCACCTGCATTTATTGCAGTAATAGAGCGTGCTAAACTTCTTTCACTAGGTTTAGGTTAATGGAACAATACATTAATACTTCTAATTAATAGAGTCTGACCAAAGTTTGGTTAGGCTCTATTTTCTAGTATGTATCAAAGCGTTTTAGAGTGTAGGCATAGAAAATATGGTGCAAAAAATACGCATAATACGTGATTTATTACAATAATAGATAGAATTATGAAAAACTATATTAACTAAATTTTAAAAACTACATCGAAATTTCTTGACATCTTTTTATCTTTATTTTATGATTAGTACTGTTATTAATGCATTCTCAATTAAACGTATCTAGGAGTATGAAAATGAAAGACTTTTTAAACGACTTTAAAGCATTTGCTTTCAAAGGCAATATGATGGACCTAGCTATTGGTATGATTATTGGTGCTGCTTTCACAGCATTGGTTAATTCTGTTGTAAACAACCTATTCATGCCTGTTCTCAGTATATTCACAGGTGGTATTGATTTTAGTAATTTGTATTTGCCATTGAGCACAGGTTCTAAAGATGCATTCATGGCTGGCGCTGATATTGCTACAGCTCGTGCAGCTGGATCTGTATTGCCATATGGTACATTTATTACTGATTTGATTCAATTCTTGATTTTGGCATTTGTTGTATTCTTGATGGTTCGTGGTTTGGCTAAAATGATGAAATCCGCGAAAGAAGAGGAAGTTGCAGAAGCACCTGCAACGAAAGAATGTCAATTCTGTAAATCTGAAATCAATATTAATGCAGTTAAATGTCCTAACTGTACTGCAGATTTGAACTAGTTCAAATTTAAATTATACATAAAAGGAGTGAGGTTTTGGCCTTACTCCTTTTTGTTGTATTACGTTAGCTTTCTAGTATAAAATATAATTATAATATATAGAATTTTTTAGGGAGGGATATACATGGAAAAGAAACCTCTAGTAGTAGTAAATGGACTGGTTCGCAAAGATGCGATTGCATATTTAAAAGAGCATGTAGATGTGCGCCAATGGACTGAAAAAACAGTGATGCCTCGTGAGGTACTGAAGGAATGGCTCATTAATGCGGATGGTTTGTGGTGTGTACGACCTTTAGATGTAGATGGTGATCTTGTAAAGAATGCGCCAAATTTAAAGGTTATAGCACAAGCGGCCGTAGGTTATGATAATGTAAATATTGATGAACTAACAGCGGCAGGTATTCCTTATGGCAATACGCCAGGTGTTCTCAATGAAACGGTAGCAGAACTTGCGTTTACGTTGATTGCCACGGCTAGTCGTCGTATTATAGAAAATGCTAACTTTGTAAAAGACGGTCGTTGGGCTCAAAGACCTTCTAATATTAAAGGTTTTGATTTAAGTCGTCGCACTCTTGGTATCATTGGCATGGGGGCTATCGGCGTATCCATTTCTCGACGTGCCCGTGCGTTTGGTATGACTGTTGTGTATCATAATCGTAATCAACGTTTGGATGATAAGATTCATAAGACTACTTATATGGAGTTAGATGATTTATTAGCCATTAGTGATGTAGTATGCGTTATGGCTCCATTGACAGATGAAACATATCATATGTGTGACGAAGCGTTTTTCAAGAAAATGAAGAATACCGCTTTATTTGTTAATGTTGGTCGTGGACCTATAGTAGATACAGAGGCACTTATCAATGCCCTTAAAACGGGTGAAATCGATTATGCAGCCCTTGATGTAACGGATCCAGAACCATTACCAGTGGATCATCCATTATTAGATGTAGAAAATTGCCTCATTGTACCACATATTGGTTCTTATACAGATCGAACTCGTTTAGATATGTCTATTTTGACAGCAGACAATATTATTGCCGGCGTTTATAAGAAACCTTTAAAAACATGTGTAAATGAAGAAGTAAATTATAAGAAACCTCAAATGGATGTAGAGTCTGCGCTAGAAGAGCTTAAAAAGGCTGGCGTTGATTTAACTGATTTCGACTAAAAGTGGAAGACATTAAAAGATATGCGGTTTTATACAAAATATGGTAAAATAAAAGAATATTTTTCCTATGGAGGTAAGAACGTTGGAACATAAAGACATTGAAAAAGATGTAGCTCCTGAAGAAGTTGTATCTGTTAACTTTATTGAAGCTATTATCAACAAAGATAACGAAACTGGCAAATACGGTGGCCGTGTATTGACTCGCTTTCCACCAGAACCAAATGGTTACTTGCATATTGGACATGCTAAATCTATTTGCCTCAACTTTGGTATTGGTAAACAATACAATGGCTTAACAAATCTTCGCTTTGATGATACAAATCCTGTAAAAGAAGATGTCGAATATGTAAACTCCATCATGGAAGATGTTAAATGGCTTGGATTTGATTGGAATGAACAACCACGTTATGCATCTGATTATTTTGACCAAATGTATGAGTATGCTAAGAAATTAATCACGCTTGGCAAAGCTTATGTAGATGATCAAACTGCAGATGAAATTAAACAAAATCGTGGCGATTTCTCTACTCCTGGTGTCAATAGTCCATACCGTGATCGTAGTGTAGAAGAAAATTTGATGCTCTTCGAAGAAATGAAAGCTGGCAAGTATAAAGATGGGGAAAAGGTATTGCGTGCAAAAATCGATATGGCGCATCCTAATATCGTAATGCGTGATCCTGTTATTTATCGTATTGTAAATACAGAGCATCATAATACGGGTAATGAGTGGAAAATTTACCCTATGTATGATTTTGCCCATCCTATTGAAGATGCTATTGAACGCATTACGCATTCTATTTGTACATTAGAATTTGAAGTTCACCGGCCATTATATGATTGGGTGTTAGAGGAATGGGATGATACTGAAATTCCTCAACAAATTGAGTTTGCTCGCTTGAATGTAACTAAAATGGTTATGTCCAAACGTAAATTGCGTGCTCTTGTTGAAGCTGGTCTCGTAGCTGGTTGGGATGATCCTCGTATGCCAACTATTTCAGGCTTGCGCCGTCGTGGTTATACTCCAGAATCTATTCGTGACTTCTGTGATCGTATTGGCGTTGCTAAAGCTGATAGCGTTGTTGATATTGCTTTGCTTGAGTTCTGTATCCGTGAAGATTTGAAACTCAAAGCTACACGCCCTATGGTAGTTATTGATCCTGTGAAAGTTATTATTACGAACTATCCAGAAGGTCAAACTGAACTTTGCACAGTTGAAAACAATCCAGAAAATGAAGAGTTGGGTAACCGTGAAGTTGTATTCGGTCGTGAAATCTACATTGAACGCAATGACTTTATGGAAGAACCAGTTAAGAAATTCTTCCGCTTGGCACCAGGTAAAGAAGTACGCTTGAAAGGAGCTTACTTCATTACATGCACTGATGTTATTAAAGATGAAAATGGTAATATTACAGAAATTCACTGTACATATGACCCTGAAACTAAGAGCGGTAGCGGTTGTACACGTAAGGTTAAGGGCACATTACATTGGGTTGAAGCATCTACTGCAGTAGATATTGAATCCCGTTTATATGATTACCTGCTCAAAGAAGATTCTGATGGCAAAGATTTCTTAGGTGATTTTAATCATGAGTCTTTACAAGTATTCCATAGTAAA
Organism: Veillonella parvula; assembly: GCF_018378075.1. Classification (GTDB taxonomy): domain Bacteria; phylum Bacillota; class Negativicutes; order Veillonellales; family Veillonellaceae; genus Veillonella; species Veillonella parvula_K. The sequence goes on along the minus strand of NZ_JAGZYE010000006.1, from coordinate 138,824 downwards.
GGTGAGGCAAGTCTTGCTACAACTGTACCAGGTGATCATTTCCAATTCTTGCGTCAAGGTTACTTTGTAACTGATAAAGACAGTACTTCAGACCATATTGTGATGAACCGTATTGTTGGTTTACGCGATAGTTGGGCTAAGGCACAAAAGAAATAATATAACGCTTATTTTATATTACTATAATGTTAAAGAACCGCTCCTTGGTGGGCGGTTCTTTAACACTGGGTTATTACTATAAATACTTTAATGACAATAGATGTTTAGAATAGCCTAAGCCATTGTTTGGCTTTAATCTCTAGATGTTGTATTGCTAGTTTATTATATTAATGCTTTCATGAGGAGAAAAATGAAAAAAATAGTACTACTTGCTACGGTAGCGGCTGCGTTGGTATCTATGCCTGCTACGGGTTCTGCAGCAAACATAAAGTCCATTTTAAATAGAAGTCAAACTATAACATATCAAGGTGTTAAATTGCCTGAAGGTGTTACTATGTATCAAAATAATCCTAAAGCGTTGTTTGCTGGGGAGGGTAAAAAAGATATTAAGTCTGTACTTCTTGGGTTGGGCGCGTCTTCTGCAGACGTATATACATTAAACATTAAAAATGAGAATGAAATGCAATATGCTGTTTATGCGAATGTTGTGTTAGGTAAACAATTATTTGGTCGCATGAGTGAAACAAAACATTTGAATACAGATTCTTCATCTCTTGGAGTATTAGCTGCGGCTATTAACAATGGCGATAGTCCTGTACTTGGTACTTTCACGGTAATAAACCCATTAGTAAAACAAGGCAATGCCTATAAAGGCACATTGAAATATAAAAGTATAGCTAATAATAATTCTTATAATGAGATATTACATATTAGTATTTCTGAAGATAAATATACAGGACCAAATGCTCATTTAATTGCTGTTGACGAAGCTAATGATAGTGTTGTATTCCCTAAAGTTAAAGGTTTATTACATACCAAATAATAAATAATTATTGAAAATATATATCAATTATTCTTGACAATTTTTCTCATCAAGAGTACTATGAGCCTATAGGAATTATTCTCATTAGAGGAAATTCTAACGATGTGCAACAGGCAGGTACTATTATGATGAATTCAATTGACCATATCATTGGATATCATTGTGCACCGGCAATTCGAGGTATTAAGCTATCGAACTTGGTTTCTATTCCACGGGACATGAATGAACAAATCCAATTTGTATTGATAGAGTATAATAAAGCGTTCAATGAAAAAGGATTGTTCTTCTTTGAATTATGTCGTTGTAAAGCGCGAAGACTATTATTGGTATTCCGTGAGAAGCAATTAAGAGACTATGTACGGCAACCTGCGGTGATGTTATTTTTGAAAGCCTACGGTTATCATGATCGAATGAGCATTATGGAGATGCTCGAACATCTTAGATATCGTATGGAAGTAAGCATTGAGTTTCCACATGAAATCGGCATTTTTCTAGGTTACCCATTAAAGGATGTGAAATGTTTTATTTCCTATCGTGGTGGGGGATACCGAATGTGCGGAGAGTGGAAGGTTTACCATGATGTGGTAAATGCACAACGCTCTTTCTTGTGTTACAAAGCATGTCGTGAATTTTGTCAAACTCAATTGATGTTGGGAAAAACATTTAGTTCATTGGTCGCAAGAACGGCCTAGGAGGTACAAGATGATTGGTGTAATTTTTTGGTCCGGTACAGGCAATACAGAACGCATGGCTTATGAAGTAGCTGAAGGTATTAAAGCTGCAGGTCAAGAAGTTGAAGTAAAATCCGTTTCTGAAGTATCTGTTGATGAAGCAGCCGCTTATGAAAAATTAGCTCTTGGCTGTGCTGATATGGGTGCAGAACAATTAGAAGAAGGCGAATTTGAACCATTCTACACTGAACTAGAAGGCAAGTTGAGTGGTAAAAAAATAGCGATCTTTGGCTCCTATGGTTGGGGTGGTACTTGGTTGGAAGACTGGGGCACTCGAATTAAAGATGCTGGTGGCGAATTAGTGGCTGATGGCGTAGCAATCTTGGGCGAACCTGATGATGATGGTAATGCACAATGCCAAGAATTAGGTAAAACATTAGCAAACGCTTAATTTGATTTTAATTACTAACATAAATACTAATAGTTAATAATAAAAGGTTGTAATGACGATAATTCGTTATTACAGCCTTTTTTGTATGTACTTATGATTGATATGATGGAGCAAAGGTCATTAAAAATTTTGATATCGATAAGTAAATGTGATGAAAATCATAATGTTTATTTATCTTTATCTCTATTTGTGTATATAAGCGCATAATTATAAATAACTTTAATACATAATTATATTGCGTTTTTGTACACATAGTCCTATAATTTAGTTAAAGAACCTAACAAAAATTTAGGTTGATACAAAAATAGTTAGGGTTAATTTTATATTAGCTATTAACCGGGCTAGCGTAATTTAAACGGGAAAGGTTAATCTATGACATTGAAAGAGGGGTTATTTCAATGAGTACATTAGAGCGAATAAAAGTCATAGCCCATGGATTAGCGGTACAATTTGGACCATCCTGTGAAGTATTGATTCATGATTTACAAGGGGATATTAATTCTTCTCTTGTATATATTGAGAATGGAACTATAACTAATAGACATGTTGGTGATGGCCCATCGCATGTGGTTTTAGATGTGCTGAGTCATGACGATGGTAGCGAGGGCAGATTTGGTTATCTCACAAAGACTAAAGATGGTCGAATATTAAAATCTTCTACCATGTATATTCGTGATGATACAGGTCGTATAGCATACTTGTTGGGGATTAACCAAGATATAACAGAGTTTGTTATGATGCATCGACTTTTGGATAGTTTGGTCAATACAGGTCAGGAAGATGCAGGATCTGTTGAAAAAATTACGACGAGTGTATCGGAACTATTAGATGATTTATTACTAGACGTAGAACGTTTAGTTGGTAAACCAGGACCATTGATGAATAAGGTGGAACGCTTAAAAGCTATTTCCTATTTAAACGAAAAAGGGGCTTTTCTTATCTCGAAGTCTTCTGAGAAGATAGCAGAGTATTTTAATATTTCTAAGTTTACTCTTTATAGTGATTTAAATACTGTAAAGGAAGAATCCTAGGAGGCAAATATGGAACGAATTCAGTGGAAACGTAATACAATGGTACCATCAAGTGACAAGTTTTTGTCCGTTATGGATGTTAGAGAGGTTAAGAAAGCTAAAGCGTTTCATGAAAGTTTTCCACAATATAGCGTTACTCCACTTGTATCGCTTAAGAATTTAGCGTCTTATATCGGTGTTGATGCACTCTTTGTAAAAGATGAATCCTACCGATTTGGCCTTAATGCATTTAAGGTATTAGGCGGCTCCTATGCGATGGCAAAATATGTGGCGCAACAAACTGGTAAAGCTGTTGAGGATGTACCATATGATGTATTAACATCAGCAAAATTAAAAGAAGAGTTTGGTCAAGCTACATTCTTTACTGCCACTGATGGTAACCACGGTCGAGGTGTAGCATGGGCAGCCAATAAATTAGGTCAAAAATCTGTAGTATTTATGCCAAAGGGCTCTACAGAATATCGTAGAAAACAAATCGAAAACGAAGGCGCTACTGTAACAATCGAAGACTTCAACTACGATGAGTGTGTACGCTTAGCAACTAAAAAGTCTAAAGAAGTTCCTAATGGTGTTGTAGTTCAAGATACTGCCTGGGAAGGTTATGAAGAAATTCCAAACTGGATTATGCAAGGCTATGGCACAATGGCTATGGAAACAGCCAATCAATTAGAAGCTGATAATTGTAAAGTTCCTACTCATGTATTTGTACAAGCTGGTGTAGGTTCCCTTGCCGGTTCTGTAGTGGGTTACTTCACTAATCTATACAGCAATGTGGCTAAAAAACCTAAATTAATTGTTGTAGAAGCGGCAGCTGCAGCTTGTTTATACAAAGGTGCTGTAGCTGATGATGGTAAACCTCGTATCGTAGAGGGTGATTTAGAAACAATCATGGCAGGCTTAGCTTGTGGTGAACCGAACACAGTTTCTTGGGATATTTTGAGAAATCATGCAGATGTATTCGTTTCTGCGCCTGACTGGGTGGCACGTTTAGGCATGCGCGTTGGTGGTGCACCAATTAAAGGTGATACTCCAATTACTACTGGTGAGTCTGGTGCAGTTCCATTAGGCCTTGTAATGGCACTTATGACGATGCCGGAATATGAAGATTTACGGAAAGAGTTAGAACTAGATGCGTCTTCAAAGGTACTCTGTTTCTCCACTGAAGGTGATACGGATCCTGAAAGATATAAAAATATTATGTGGTATGGTGAAGATCGTTAGGAGGCATTAATTATGGATTTACAAGCAATTAAACAAGCAGCGGCAACTTATGGCCCAGCGATGACAAAATTTTTACGTGAGATCGTAGCATTCCCAGGTGAAAGTGCTGAAGAAAAAGATCATGTAAAACGTATAGAACAAGAGATGAAAGACCTAGGATTTGATGAAGTTGAAGTAGATCCTATGGGGAATATTCTTGGATATATGGGTACAGGGAAAACCCTCATTGCCTTTGATGGACATATTGATACAGTTGGTATTGGCAATCGTGACAATTGGGATTTTGATCCATATGATGGTTTCGAAGACGAAACTAAAATTGGTGGCCGTGGCGTATCTGACCAATTGGGTGGTATCGTATCCGCTGTATACGGCGCTAAGATTATGAAAGATTTAGGACTTCTAAGTGATAAATATCGTGTACTTGTTGTAGGCACCGTACAAGAAGAGGACTGCGATGGCCTTTGCTGGGAATACATGATTAAGGAACGCAATATCCGTCCTGAATTTGTAGTATCTACAGAACCAACCGATGGCGGTATCTATCGTGGGCAACGTGGTCGCATGGAAATTCGTGTAGATGTACAAGGCGTATCTTGCCATGGTTCTGCTCCTGAACGCGGTGATAACGCAATTTATAAAATGGCAGATATACTTCAAGACATCCGTGAATTGAATGCTAACTCTGCTGATGAAAGCACAAAAATTAAGGGCCTTGTTAAAATGCTTGATCCAAAATTCAACCCTGACCACTATGAAGAAGCTCGCTTCTTAGGTCGCGGTACAGTAACTACTTCCCAAATTTTCTATACTTCTCCAAGCCGTTGTGCAGTAGCTGACTCCTGCGCTATTTCCTTGGACCGTCGTATGACTGCTGGTGAAACTTGGCAAAGTTGCTTGGCAGAAATCGAAGAATTACCACATGTTAAAGAATATGGTGCGAAAGTATCCATGTACGAATACGCTCGTCCATCTTGGACTGGTTTGACATATCCAATCGAATGTTACTTCCCAACTTGGGTAATTCCTAAAGATCATAAAGTAACAGAAGCTTTGGAAGAAGCATACACTAGCTTATATGGCAACGAACGTATTGGTGCAGAAGATACAGTTGAAATGCGTAAAGCTCGCCCATTAACTGATAAATGGACATTCTCCACAAATGGTGTATCTATCATGGGTCGTAATGGCATCCCTTGTATTGGCTTCGGTCCTGGTGCAGAAGCACAAGCACATGCTCCTAACGAAATTACATGGAAACAAGATCTTGTAACATGTGCTGCTGTATATGCATTATTACCATCCGTATACTGCAAAGACTAATATCACATACGTTGAATTAGATTTATTTTAACGAAAATAACTGAAAATAGTTGATATTAAGAATTTCATATGGTACCTCAACATTTGATGAGGCATCGTATAAAGTTAGATCCTAAGTAGCCCTTTAGGGAATTGAAAGAGAGGACTTACAGATGACAGACTTCAATAAAAGTATTGAAACTTTACAAAAATTAGACGTTAGTAAAATGTACGGCGAAGATTTCTTCTTAACTTGGGAAAAATCTGATGATGAATTGCAAGGTGTTTGGGCCGTAGCTGATGCATTACGTGCTCTTAGAGAACGCAATATTTCTACTAAAGTATTTGACAGTGGCCTTGGCATTTCTTTATTCCGTGATAACTCTACAAGAACTCGCTTCTCCTTTGCTTCCGCTTGTAATTTGCTAGGTCTTGAAGTTCAAGATTTAGACGAAGGTAAATCTCAAATTGCTCATGGTGAAACAGTTCGTGAAACAGCTAATATGATTTCCTTTATGGCAGATGTTATCGGTATTCGTGATGATATGTATATCGGTAAAGGGAATGCTTATATGCATCAAGTATCTGATGCAGTTAAAGAAGGTCATGAAGATGGTGTACTAGAGCAACGCCCAACGCTTGTAAACCTCCAATGTGATATCGACCATCCTACGCAAATCATGGCTGATACAGCTCATATCATCAAAGAATTTGGCGGTGTAGAAAACCTTAAAGGTAAAAAGATTGCTATGACGTGGGCGTATTCTCCATCCTATGGTAAACCTTTATCCGTACCTCAAGGTGCTATTGGTTTATTCACTCGTTTAGGTATGGAAGTTGTATTAGCACATCCAGAAGGGTATGAAGTAATGCCGGAAGTTGAAGAAATCGCTAAGAAACAAGCTGAAGCTAGCGGCGGTTCATTCCGTAGAACTAACGACATGAAGGATGCTTTCAAAGATGCAGACATCGTATATCCTAAGAGCTGGGCTCCATTCGGTGCAATGGAAAAACGTACAAAACTGTATGGTGAAAATGATCATGAAGGTATTAAAGCATTAGAAAAAGTTCTTCTTGAAGAAAATGGTAAACATAAAGATTGGGCATGTACGGAAGAGATGATGAGTCTCACAAAGGACGGCAAAGCTCTTTACTTACATTGCTTACCAGCAGATATTACAGGTGTAAGTTGTGAAGAAGGCGAAGTAGATGCAACAGTATTTGATCGCTACCGCATACCTCTTTATAAGGAAGCAAGCTACAAACCATATGTTATTGCAGCTATGATTTTCCTTAGCAAATTTAAAAATCCTGTAGAAACCTTAAAAGAATTAGAACGGAAGGGAACCGAACGAGTTCAACCGTAAAGTAAAGTTTAGGGGCCATCCGTATTGATGGCTCCTTTTATTCTTAATAGTTTGTTATGAGGCATAACATGAAAAAGAGAGTTGTAGTAGCACTAGGGGGGAATGCATTAGGCAATTCCTTACCAGAACAGAAAATTGCAGTAAAAAGTACAGCTAAAACAATCATTGATTTAGTAGAAGCTGATTGTGACGTAGTGGTAACACATGGTAATGGACCTCAAATTGGTATGATCAACAATGCGATGGCTGCATTGACTCGTGAAGTAGAAGGTCAACCAAACACTCCATTATCTGTATGTGTAGCAATGAGCCAAGCTTATATTGGTTATGACTTACAAAATGCTCTTCACGAAGAGCTCTTAAATCGTGGTATTAAAGATTTGCCAACAATGACCATGGTTACACAAGTACTTGTTGATCAAAATGACCCAGCTTTTCAAAATCCTACAAAACCAATTGGTCACTTTATGACTCAGGAAGAAGCTGAATACGCAGAAAAGAATTACGATTATGTGGTAAAAGAAGATGCGGGGCGTGGTTATCGTCGTGTGGTGGCATCTCCAGCACCAAAAGAAATTATTGAACTAGAAGCAATTAAAGGTTTAGTAGGTAAACAATTAATTGTTGCTTGTGGCGGGGGAGGTATCCCAGTAACTAAAGAAGGTAATGAACTTCATGGTGCAGCTGCTGTTATTGATAAAGATTGGACTAGTAGTTTATTGGCCCAAGAAATTGATGCTGATGTTCTCGTTATTTTAACAGCTGTTGAAAAGGTTGCCATTAACTTTGGTAAAGAAAATGAAAAATGGCTTGATGAAATAACCGTTACACAAGCTAAAGAATTTGTATCAGCTGGTGAGTTTGCAGAAGGCTCGATGAAACCAAAGGTAGAAGCCGCTATAGCATTTGCAGAATCCAAAAAAGGCCGTGTTTCAATTGTCACATTATTAGAGAAATCTAAAGATGGTATAGCAGGAAAAACAGGCACACGTATCGTATTATAATAATATATAAGTTTATAAGTATGCATTTCAACGAATCGTTGAGGAGGTGCCCACATGATTATATTAGGAAAAGGTACTGTTATTACTCGCGACGCTGATAGACCTATCATTTATGATGGTGCTATTGCTATCGACGGGACTCAAATTGTTGATATTGGTATATATGATGAATTATGTAAAACGTATGTAAATGCAGAAATCATTGATGCTCATGGTGGCCTAATTATGCCAGGTTTCATTAATGCACATCACCATATTTATTCCGCTCTTGCACGAGGTTTATCATTGCCAGGTCCGGCACCGACTAACTTCGGTGAAATCTTGGAAGGACTTTGGTTCTACTTAGATAATAAATTGACCGCTCCTGATGTAAAAGCAAGTGCATTACTTACGTATTTAGGCTGTATCGAAAATGGTGTAACTACTATTTTTGACCATCACGCAAGTTATGGTGAAGTGCCTAACAGCTTATCCATCATTGCAGATGTAGCTAAACAGTTTGGTGTTCGCTCTTGCTTGTGCTACGAAGTGTCTGACCGTAACGGTGTTGATCAGATGAAAGCCGCTGTTGCAGAAAATGTACGTTTTGGTAAAGAGGCTAAAAAAGATCCATCTAGACTCGCTGCTATGATGGGCTTACATGCATCCTTTACTCTAAGTCCTGAAACATTAGATTATGTGAAAGCACAAAATGAAGACAAGTTAGGATATCACGTTCATGTTGCTGAAGGCCCAGAAGATGTGGCAGATAGTAAAGAAAAATATGGCATGACACCTGTTAGACGCCTCGTAGAGGCAGGTATTTTAGGCCCTAAGAGCATCGCTGGTCACTGTGTACACGTAACTGACGAAGATGTGGCATTATTGAAAAACTCTCAAGCTAAGGTCGTACATAACCCAGAAAGTAACATGGGTAATGCAGTAGGCACGACAGATATCTTAAAACTATTAGATGCAGGGATCACTGTTGGGCTTGGCACAGATGGTTATACAAATGATATGCTCGAATCTTATAAAGTAGCGAATTGTCTCGTGAAACATGAGCAACATAAACCATATGTAGGCTGGGGCGAAGTACCTCATATGCTATTTGAAAACAACCGCAAAATGGCTAATGAATTCTTCGATACTACGGTAGGCATCCTTAAAAAAGGTGCTGCCGCTGACGTAATTGTTCTTGATTACGCAGCACCAACACCACTTGATGAAAACAACATCAATGGTCACTTACTATTCGGTGCTAATGGTATGTATGTGGTAACAACTATTAGTGATGGTGTACCACGCATGATTGATCGTAAATTACAAGGCATTGATAAAGCTGAAGTAATGGACGAAGTTTTAGCAACATCTAAAGGTTTATGGAAACGACTAAACCCATAACGCAAACGCTTTAAAGGAGTGTGACATTATGAGTGACATTATGTATCCGGTAAGTTTCGGAAATTTGATGAACCACATTATGACTGAGTACAAGATGTACAATCGTATTTACAATGTAAATAAAATTCATCGTACGAATCATGATCAACGCTTATCTATCTTTGGTAAATCTATTGAAAATCCTGTAGGCCCAGCAGCTGGCCCTAATACACAGTTGGCACAAAACATTGTGGCATCCTATGTAGCTGGTGCTCGTTGCATCGAATTAAAAACCGTACAAATTATGTATGGTGAAGAATTAGGTATTCCTAGACCTTGTATCTACTCTGTAGACGAAGCATATAACGTAGAGTGGTCTTCTGAATATAGCTGTGATGAAGCTGCTGATGAATATATCAAAGCTTGGTTCGCATTGAAATTAATCTCTAAAGAATTAGGTTTAGGTGATCCAGATGGATTTTTATTCATCATGAGTGTTGGCTATAACTTGGCTGGTATTAAGAGCCCTATGGTTGATAAATTCATCAATACAATGCGAAATGCATCTCAATCTCCTATGTGGGATACATGTAAACAATGGTGTCTTGACCATGTAGATGAATTTGAGCATATTGATGCTGATTATATCAACTCTATCAGTGATGAACTTTGCCAAGCAATTACATTGTCCACAATGCACGGTTGCCCAGCAGAAGAAATCGAATCCATTTGTTCGTACCTTATCAGTGAAAAAGGTCTTCATTTATACTTAAAATGCAACCCTACATTGTTAGGGCCAAAACGCATTAGAGAATTATTGGATAACGCTGGTTTTGAATACATTGACTTTGAAGATCATCAGTTTGAAGTTGACCTTCAATTCGATAAAGCTGTTCCGATGTTAGAGCGTCTTATCGCTCTTGGTGAAAAACACAATAAGATTTTCGGTGTTAAATTGACAAATACATTCCCTGTACAAATTCACAACAATGAATTGCCAGGCGAGCAAATGTATATGTCTGGTAAATCCTTGTTACCTGTAACAATTGGTGTAGCTGAGCTCTTAAGTGCTCAATTCGGCGAACGTTTGCCTATGTCTTATAGCGGTGGTGCTGTAAAACAAAATATCAAAGCTATCTTTGATTGTGGTATTTGGCCTGTAACAGTATGTACAATTCTTCTACAAGGTGAAGGTTACAATACTTTCAAAGGCTTAGCAGACGAAGTGGAATCTACTGATTACAATGCTGCTTTAAAAGTTCATAAAGATCTCATCGCTAAACTTGCTAAAGACATTAGTGAAAATAAAATCTTCAAGAAGAGCGATACAATGAAGAAAAAACGTGAAGCAATGCCATCCTTCCCAGGCACACGTAGTTCTGACTATCACTGCCGCGTAGTGTGTGGTGCTTGTGTTCGCGTATGTCCTAATAGATGTAATGAAGTCGTTACTGTAAATGATGCTAAATTGATCGTCCATGTTGATCAAAGCTGTAATGAGTGTGGTAACTGTGCATGTCATTGCGTAGAACCTTGTCAACCATACAAGGATCGCATTACATTCTTCCACAATGCTGAAGCTTTAGCAGATAGTACAAATGATGGTTTCTACATCAAAGGCACTAGCTGTGGTTATCGCTTCAAAGGTGAAGAAGCAGTATGTGACATCGATGCATTACCTGAAGAATTGAAAGGAGTCGTACATGCCTTCTGTAAAGAGCATGTGTACTATGTATCATGATTATCATACAACAAGGGGACTTGGTCTTAACTGATCGAATCCTTACCGGAGATTTATTAATTGATAGCGACAAAATTGTCGCCATCGATGAACACATTCCTGTTCCAGACGGGGCTAAAGTAATTGATGCAAAAGGTTGCTATGTGTTCCCTGGATTTATTGATCCTCATACACACTTTCAAATGACAAATGCCTTGGCGTCTACTGCAGATGATTTTGATAGTGGTACAAAAGCCGCTATTCTTGGTGGGACAACATCAATTATTAACTTTGCTTCTCCTGAGGAAGGATCCCTTTGTAAAGGTTTAGAAGTTCACAAGGAGCGTGCCTTAGGGCATTGCTCCTGTGACTACAAATTCCATATGGAGCTTGTAGAAATGAATGAAGAGGTATCTCATGAAATACCAAAGGTTGTAGAAGCTGGTGTATCATCCTTTAAAGTGTACTTAGCGTATGGCTTCCGTTTAACAGATCGAGAAATTTATGATGCTATTGAAGCTATAAAACCAACGGGTGCGCTTGTAGGGGCTCACTGTGAAAACGGTGATCTTATCGATGCCTTTGTAGCAGATAAACGTAAACGTGGTGAATTAGATGTAGACAATCATCCACTCACAAGACCGGCCATGATTGAATCGGAAGCGATTAAGCGATTTAGTACAATTGGTGCTGCATTAGAGTATCCCGTGCATATTGTGCATGTAAGTTCTAAAGAAGGCGTAGATGAAGTTCTACGTGAGCGGGCATTAGGACATCAAGTCACTTGTGAAACATGTCCACAGTATTTGGTGCTTGATGAATCACGATATAAATTACCTGATTTTGAAGGGGTTAAATTTGTGATGAGTCCTCCACTTAGAACGATACAAGATCAAATGGCATTGAAGGATGCACTAGTAAATGGTGTTTTTCAAACCATTGGTTCCGACCATTGTAGCTTTACCTTTAATGACCAAAAATTAAAGAGTCGGTATGACTTTACCCGAATTCCTGGAGGTATTCCTGGAGCCGAAGAACGGGGTATCATTGCTTATGATGTGTTGGTTAATCAATGCAATATGAGCGCTGTAGATTTTATGAAATTAGTTAGTGAAAACCCAGCAAAGCTATATGGCATGTATCCCAAGAAGGGTACATTAGCTGTAGGTAGTGATGGGGATATAACAATTGTAGATAAGCATATAGAACATGTGCTTTCAAAAGAGTCCGCCCATACAAAGGCTGACTATATACCTTACGAAGGAATATCTGTAACTGGCAAGGTTCGAGATGTTATCCTTAGAGGTCACCATGTGGTACAAGATGGATCCTTAACAGAATCATATCTTGGTGAATGTATTCCTTAATGAGAGGAGGGCTATATATGTACCGCTTTCAAGTGAATGGCACCCAATATGAGGTTCAAGAGGATCAACGTTTAATTGATTTCTTGCGAGCTGATTTAAAGTTGACGGGCACTAAAGAAGGTTGTAGTGCTGGTGCATGTGGTACGTGTACAGTAATTATAGACGGAAAAAAAGCAAAGGCTTGTGTAAGCAAACTATCTCAATTAGATGGTAAATCAATTGTCACGATTGAAGGTTTATCTGAACGAGAAAAAGCAGTATACACCTATGCTTTTGGTGAATGCGGAGCGGTGCAGTGTGGTTTCTGTATACCAGGTATGATTATTAGTGCAAAAGTATTGATTGACGAAAATAATGACCCTACACCTGACGATGTTAAAAAGGCGATATTAGGTAATATTTGCCGTTGTACAGGCTATGTAAAAATTGAAGAGGGCATTATGTTAGCTGCAAAAATGTTCCGTGAGAACTTACCAGTTCCAGAAAAGGATACAAATGGTAATGTAGGCGCTCGTTTACACCGTGTAGATGCTGAGGAAAAAGCATTAGGTACTGGACAATACTCTGATGATATCTATATGGATGGCATGATTTATGCCAAAGCATTGCGTTCTAAATACCCACGAGCTAGAGTTGATCGTGTTGATGTGTCTAAAGCTCTTGAACATCCAGCATGTGTAACGGCATTGACTGCTAAGGATGTACCATTCAATAAGACTGGTCATTTAGTACCGGATTGGGATGTACTTATCGCCGAAGGTGATATTACACGTTATGTAGGCGATGCAATTGCATTGGTAGCAACTACTGAGAAGAAGTATCTAGATGAAGTATTGGCTTTAGTTGAAGTTGATTATACTGAATTAGAACCTATACTAGATCCATTGGAAGCGCTAAAACCAGATGCTCCTCAATTACATCCAGAGGGAAATGTATTGTCTCGTCAAACGTTATCTCGTGGCGATGTAGATAAGGCTATTGCAGAGGCTGCTTTTGTAGTAACAAATCATTATTCTACGCCTCAAACCGACCATGCATTTATGGAACCAGAATGTGCCGTTGCATATCGTGAGGGAGACGAAATTCATCTGCATTCAGGTAGCCAAAATGTTTATGATGATCGGCGTGAAGTTGCTCGTATGCTTGGCATTCCAAATGAATCTGTAAAGGTTCATAGCATGCTCGTAGGTGGCGGCTTTGGTGGTAAAGAGGATATGACCGTACAGCATCATGCATCTCTCGTAGCTTGGCTTACAGGTAAACCAACTAAGGTTCTATTCTCTCGTCAAGAAAGTCTTAATATCCATACTAAACGTCATGCGATGGAAATGGATATTACAACAGCTTGTGATGCAGAAGGTAATCTGGTAGCAAGTAAGGTAAATATCATTTCTAATTGTGGCGCGTATGCATCTTTAGGTGGTCCTGTACTTCAACGTGCTGGTACTCATTCTTGTGGCCCTTATCACTTTGATAATTTTGCCTTTGATGGTGTATGTGTTTATACAAATACTGTTCCTGGTGGTGCATTCCGTGGGTTCGGCGTAACACAAACTATCTTTGGTCAAGAGCAAAATATTGATGAATTAGCTGCGTTAGTAGGCATGGATCCTTGGGAATTCCGCTATAAAAATGTTGTGCGCCCTGGTGACTCATTACCAAATGGCCAAATTTGTTCCAAAGAAACCGCTTTAGTAGAATGTTTGGAAGCTGTAAAAGATGCATATTATGCCTCTGATCGTACTGGTCTTGCGGTATGTTTGAAAAATAGTGGTATTGGTGTAGGACTACCTGATACGGGTCGCGTTATTTTAGAAGTACGTGATGGTAAAGTTCGTATTCGTACGGGTGCTGCTTGTATTGGTCAAGGCATGGCTACTATGGCAACACAAGTACTTTGTGAAACAACAGGCTTAACGGCGGATAAAGTATTTGTAGAATGTCCTGATACAGTACGCACACCAGATTCTGGTACAACTACTGCATCTCGCCAAACGCTCTTTACCGGTGAAGCAACGCGCAAAGCAAGTCTTCGCTTAAAAGAAATGTTAGATTCTAAAACATTAGAAGAACTGAATGGCGTAGAGATTTATGAAGAGTTCCTCGGTGAAACAGATCCATTTAATTCTGATAAATCGCATCCAAAAAATCACGTTGCCTATGGTTATGGTGCATGTGTAGCAACAATTGGTGAAGACAATAAGGTTGCTAATTTACATGTAGCATACGATGTAGGTCGTGTAGTGAACCCTCAATCCTGTACAGGTCAGGCCGAAGGTGGTGCCATTATGGGAATGGGTTATGCCGTTACAGAAGACTTCCCTTATAAAGAAGGGTATGTAACATCTAAATACGGTACGCTAGGACTTCTTAGAGCTACCCAATGTCCTCCAATTCATGTAAGTCTTATCGAAAAAGGGACACCAGAACAATATGCATACGGAGCTAAAGGTATTGGCGAAATCTCTAGCATTCCGATTGCACCGGCTATTGCAAATGCGTATCGTCGTATCGACGGAGAACCACGTAGGTCCTTGCCGATTAAACATACAGGTTATAAAAAATAGAATATTTGCTTAATGGTAGGGGCTTTTGCCCCTAGCCATCAAGGTTCCCACGTGAAGTCGATGAGATTTCTAAACTCTATCATGTACGATAGTATGACTATATTGTTTAACTAGTAACTAAAACGTAAGATATGAGGTGATTCTTATGAGTAAAGGTGCATCTGGTGTCGACCATGTAGATGGTATGCTGCCAATCCCGCAGTTATTCGCTTATGGTTTACAGCACGTTCTGGCTATGTATGCTGGGGCAGTAGCTGTACCAATTATTATTGCACAAGCTATGCATTTGCCAATTGAAGATTTAATTCGTTTGATTACAGCTGACTTATTTACATGTGGTGTAGCTACATTGATTCAAACATTAGGATTCGGACCAGTTGGCGGGCGTATTCCTCTTATTCAAGGTGTTACATTTGCTTCTGTAGGCCCTATGATTATGATTGGTCAACAGCATGATATCAATACGATTTACGGTGCGATTATCGTAGCTGGTCTCTTTACATTCCTTGTGGCACCATTTTTCAGTCGTTTGATTCGGCTATTCCCACCTGTAGTAACAGGTACTATCATTACTATTATTGGTATCAACTTGATGCCAGTAGCTGTTAACTGGATGGGGGGTGGCGTAGGCAATAAAAACTTTGGCGATCCACTATACATAGCTCTTGGTGTAGCTACATTTGTTCTCGTTATATTAACTTATCGATTTGGTAAAGGTTTCCTTGGTAATTTGGCAATCTTAGTTGGCCTTATTCTCGGTACAGCCTTAGCTATGATTGTTGGTATTACAGATTTTTCAGAGGTAGGACGTTCTCAATGGATTTCTGTTGTAACACCATTCTATTTTGGTCTTCCAACCTTTGACTTTGCTTCTATTGTATCTATGATTATTGTAATGCTCGTAGTTATGGTAGAAACAACTGGTGATAGTATTGCGGTAGGTGAAATTGTAGATAAACCTATTGGTCAAAATGAATTGGCTGCGGTACTTCGCGCGGATGGCTTGTCTACTATTATTGGTGGTATCCTTAATAGTTTTCCGTATACAGCATTTGCTCAAAACGTAGGTCTTATTGCTGTAACACGTGTTAAGAGTCGTTTCGTTGTAGCAGCATCTGGTGTAATTTTAATTTTATTAGGCCTTTTCCCTAAATTAGCCGCTATCGTAGCTTGTATTCCAAATGCTGTACTAGGGGGCGCAGGGATTGCTATGTTCGGCATGATTATCGCCAGTGGGATTCGTTCTCTTGGTAAAGTTAGTTTCGATGGTAACTATAACCTGATGCTAGTTGCCATTAGTATTGGGGTATCCATGATTCCTCTTGCAGCACCTCAATTCTATACACACTTTCCAGCATGGGCTCAAATTCTTTTGAAATCTGGTATCACAGCTGGTAGTATAGTAGCTGTTATTTTAAATGTAATGTTTAATGGTTTTGGTTATAAAACTGTTAACGAACCTAATCGTGCGACTCGTAAATATCGCCACTTCACACGATTCAAAGGTTATCCTAAACATTTCTACCAATAAGATATAGTTAGACGAGTTTACTCTCATGCGATTATATGTATTGTCTCTCACAGTAGAAACCTTGTTAGTATAGGTAAAACATCAATATATATGGTTTCGTTTGTTAAAAAGATCTCACTCTGATTTGGAGTGAGGTCTTTTTTTATGGAATCGTATACTACTTTGGTATATAATTAAATAATATTATTGCAAAGGAGACGCATTATGAAAGACGAGCGATTTATAGTTACATATAGAATAGAAGCGAGTACATATGAAGAAGCAAAATCAATTGCTTGGGCTGTTCAAGTGGAGCAAACTATAGAATTTCCTTATGAGTTTGTAACGGATCCATACATTAAAGAAACTATTACTGGTCGACTAGAATCTCTTGAACCTATAGTAGAAGACTCTCCTTATATCAATGTAGGTGTGATGCCAAATGCTGTAATTGACACCTCTCGTTACTATTTGGCTCGTATTTCATATCACGTAGATACCACGGCCTTAGAGGCTACACAATTTTTAAATGTTGTCTTTGGTAATTCTTCGTTACAGCCACATATTTGGGTAGTAGATATTGAACTATGTCCAACACTTTACGATGTGTTTAAGGGACCACAATTTGGCTTACAAGGAATTCGTCGATTAGTGGAAACCCCGACGCGTCCAATGATTCAAGCCGTTGTAAAGCCGATGGGCACACCGAATGTAGAATTGGCTCGTATGTGTGGCGCTTACACACGTGGTGGTGCAGATGTCATAAAGGATGATCATGGTATTTCTAATCAGTCCTTCTCTCAATATAAAGATCGTGTAAAACGATGTGCTGCTATGGTACAGGAAATGAATGCTGTACATGGTACACATACTTTATATGCTGCAAACGTATCAGGTGATGGTACAGATGTGTTAGAACGCGCTTATTTTGCCAAAGAGGCTGGTGCTACAGCTCTCATGGTGGCTGCAGGTCTCGTTGGTTTCGGTTGGTTACACAAATTAGCTACTGATGAAAACTTACGATTGCCCATTATTCATCATCCAGCTTATTCTGGTGGATTTGTAAGCCCTGGTGTATCTGGAGTAGCTGACTATTTACAACTAGGTTTATTACCTCGTATCTTTGGGGCTGATATGTCAATTTTCGTATCTTATGGTGGACGCTTTACTTTTACAGAGGAACAATGCAAGAGAATTTCCTCTTACATTAAACGACCAATGGGCTTGATGAAAGCAGCTTGCCCGGCACCGGGTGGTGGTGTTACAGATGCTCGTCTTAATGAACTCGTTGAGCTGTACGGAAATGATACTATGTTCCTCGTTGGCGGTGACATGTTCCGTCGAGGACCAGATATTGAGGCTAATATGTCGTACTTTGTAGAGCGTTTGACTAAATTATCTGAAAGAACGTAATAATAGCTTGAATTTAAATGAGTTAATACAATGTTTAACTAAATAACTAAGCTATTGACTTTTACAGAAATAATAGATTTATGATTAAGTATATGGAGTGTTTTGATGAGTGAATCATCACCGTTGGAGGTCCATGTCCTTGCCAGTGGTAGCAAGGGCAATTGTACAGTAATAAAAAAAGGGAACTCTGTCATATTGCATGATGTAGGCATTAGTTGCCGGCGCATTGTCAATGGGTTAAAAGAATTGCATATAGACATGGCTCAGGTGGAGGGCATATTCGTCAGTCATGAACATAGTGATCATATTGCGGGACTACAACAATTACTAAAACGATTTGATCTTCCTGTGTATACGAAGCAGGGCACATGGCGTGAAATTCAAGATAAGTTAATCGTACCGAAGAATCGATTGATTGAGCTTACAAAGGGCAGTTTAACGTTGGGCGGTCTCACCGTAGAGCCGTTTTCGGTAAGTCATGATGCGGCTGATCCAATTGGAATAAATGTGTTTGCTGGGAACGATAAGGCAACTGTTGTTACTGATACAGGTGTGATTTCAGATGATATTTTACGCAGGCTTGATGATACGACGCTGTTAGTGCTAGAGGCAAATTATGATCCGCATATGTTGCGTTTCGGACCCTATCAGCCGTTTTTAAAACAACGTGTGGCTAGTGATGAAGGTCATTTGAGTAATGAAATGGCTGCACAAGCTCTACTCATGATGAAGCGTCCTAATTTTATGCAAGTTATATTGGCTCATCGATCTGAAAATAATAATAACGCTGTCCTTGTTACTCAAACCATTGGTAAAATGCTTGTGGATGGTGGTGTTCGTATTGGACCTGAAATGAAGCTGCAACATGGTCAACCTAATGAAATCGTGTCCATCCAATCTGTGAAGAGGTAAAAATGAGATTTTATATAGTCTGTATTGGTAAATTGAAGGATGCTTATTTACGTGAGGGTGTAGCAGAGTTTGTGAAACGTATGCGTCCCTATGGTGGTATTACAATTACAGAGCTGAATGAAAGTAAAATTGGAGATAAGCCGAGTGATGCGGATCGCAAACAAGTTGTTGCCGAAGAAGGAGACCGTTTATTAAAAGCGGTTCCTAAAAATGCGTATACCGTATTACTTGATGTGTATGGCAAAACGATGTCCTCTGAAGAACTCGCTAAGACGGTATCTAAACTTGAGGTGGATGGTGTGAGCGATATGGCCTTCATTATTGGTGGTGCCTTTGGGGTGAGTGATACATTACGTCAGACTGCAAATTATAAATTATCCTTTAGCCCTATGACTTTTACACATCAAATGGTTCGATTGTTACTCGTAGAGCAAATATATCGAGCATCAAAAATTAATCGCAATGAACCTTATCATTGGTAGAAGAAGTAGATTTAAAAATTATTTGTATAATACTTTCAGAAAAAAGGAGTTTTATTATACTGTGGCGAATAGTATAATAAAGCAAGATGTATTTGTAAGGAGGAATTCACTATGAAAATCCAAGAAGTAATGAATAAATACCCTGTTACTGTTGGCAAAGATGCGCCGATTTCTGATGTAGCTGATTTGTTGGTTAAATATAATTTAACAGCGGTGTCCGTAGTGGATGATGATAATAAGTTGTTAGGTATTATCTCTGAAGGTGATTTACTATATAAAAAAGTACGTCCTCATGTGCCTCATTATGTTAATGTATTAGGCGCTAGCATCTATTACAATGGCATTGGCGAATACAATGCTCAATTCAAAAAATTATTGGCATCTCACGTTCATGAGTTGATGACTGATGAAGTAATTACAACCACACCGGATAAAGATGTAGAAGAAATTGTATCTGTTATGCTTGATCAACATTTGAAAAATGTGCCAGTTGTAGATAAAGAGTATCGTTTGATCGGGATTTTGTCTCGTCGTGACATTATCAAATTGATTGCTAAAGATAACTAATTAGCATAATTATGTAAAATATGTAAAGACCACCCATTTTGGGGTGGTCTTTTAGTGTATATTGAGAAGAATTGCATTGACCTTGCATTTATGTTATTATTAGGAGTGCATAATATACTACAGAAATTTGGGCATATTGCCCTTCGAGGAGGACATATTTTAAATGAAAGCAACTGTAAATCCTGTTGATCAACACGTAGTAACGTTAACTATTGAAGTACCTGCAGCAGAAGTAGATAAGGGCATTAAACAAGCTGTAAAACGCATTGCAGGTCAAGTGAACATCCCTGGCTTCCGTAAAGGACATGCGCCTCGCCGTATTTTGGAAATGAACTTCGGCAAAGAAGCTATCTTGGAAGAAGCATTTGAAGTATTGGCTAGCCAAAACTATAGTGCTGCACTTCGTGAAAATGATATTGTGCCTGTATCTGAACCTGAAATCGAACGAGAACAATTCGAAGAAGGCAAAGATTTGATTTTCAAAGCTACTGTAACTAAACGCCCTGAAGTTAAACTTGGCGATTACAAAGGCTTAGAAGCAGAAAAACAAGATGCTACAGTATCTGATGAACAAATCGAAGAACAGTTGAACAATATTCGTGAACAACAAGCAAAAATGGTTGTTGCTGAAGAAGGCGCTACAATTCAAAAAGATGACTTCGCAGTAATCGACTTTGCTGGTTCCGTTGATGGTAAACCTTTTGATGGTGGTGAAGGTAAATCCTACCCATTACAAATCGGTTCTGGTAGCTTCATTCCTGGCTTCGAAGATCAATTAATTGGCGCTAAAGCTGGTGATGATGTAACTGTAAAAGTAACATTCCCTGAAGACTACTTCGTAGCAGAACTTGCTGGTAAAGAAGCAGAATTCAAAACTCATATCCATGATATTAAACGTAAAGAATTGCCTGAATTGAATGATGAATTTGCAAAAGAAGCAAGCTCTTACGAAACTATTGAAGAATTGAAAAAAGATCTTCGCACTAAAATGGAGGAAGAAGCTTCCCGTCGTGCAATCGATACTTACAATGCTGACTTGATTCAAACAGCTGTTAAAAATGCAACTGTAGAAATCCCAGAAGTAATGATTAAAGATCGCGTAGAACAAATGATTCAAGAATTGGCTATGAATATGGAAGGCCGTGGCTTGAAACTTGATGACTACTTGAAATTCTCCAATAAAACTATCGAAGATTTACGCTCTGAATACAAAGATTCCGCAGCTGAAAACGTACGCGCTGATTTAGTATTGGATGCTATTGCAACTGCTGAAGGTATCGAAGTAACTCCAGATGATATGAACCGTGAAATCTTCATTATGGCTCAAAACTTTGGGGCAGATCCTAAAGAAGTTTGGGATATTATTGCAAAAGAAGGTCGTGTAGCTATGTTGGCAGGCTCTGTAGCTCGCAAAAAAGCAGCTCGATTCATTATTGATAATGCAAAAGGCGCTGAAGCGGCTGAATAATAGTTTGCTCAACTAGGTACATGAAAAGGTGATTATATGTATGTACCAATCGTAGTTGAACAAGGTGAACGCGGAGAGCGTTCCTATGATATTTACTCTCGCTTGTTAAAGGATCGCATTATTTTCCTTGGTGGCCCCATCGATGATAATGTGGCAAATGCGGTTATTGCGCAAATGTTATTCCTAGAAGCAGAGGATCCTGATAAGGATATCCATTTGTACATCAATAGCCCTGGCGGTGTTGTAACTGCTGGCATGGCTATTTATGATACGATGCAATATATCAAACCAGATGTGTCTACTATTTGTGTAGGCTCTGCAGCGAGCATGGGTGCTGTGCTTTTAACAGCTGGCACTAAAGGTAAACGATATGCGTTGCCTCATGCGCGCATCATGATTCACCAACCATTAGGCGGTGTGCAAGGGCAAGCATCTGAAATTGAAATCCATGCCCGTGAGATTCTTCGCATGCGTGAAGAGTTAAATGGTATCTTAGCTTCTCGCAGTGGACAAGATATTGAAGTAGTAGCTCGCGATACAGATCGCGATAACTTCATGAGTGCTCAGGATGCCGTTGAATACGGCTTAATCGATGAGGTACTCACAAGAGAACCTGTAGAAAGCAAGTAATGGAGGCGCCCCTTGGCAAAAGATAAAGATACTATGCGCTGCAGTTTTTGTGGACGCACAAGCGAAGAAGTCCGCAAATTAGTGGCGGGTCCTAACGTGTATATTTGTGACGAATGCGTTGAAGTTTGTGAACGCATCATTGCAGATGAGTTGGGTGCGGTTGAGACGGACGACTTCAATTTAAAAGAATTGCCAACGCCTAGAGAAATTAAAGCTCATCTTGACGAATATGTTATTGGTCAAGATGATGCTAAAATCTCTTTAGCTGTGGCCGTATATAATCACTACAAACGCTTACAAACAGATAATGTAGTAGATGATGTAGAATTACAAAAGGCTAATGTATTGTTCATTGGTCCTACTGGTAGTGGTAAAACACTATTGGCTCAAACCTTAGCGAAAATGCTAGAAGTACCATTTGCTATTGCAGATGCTACAAGCTTAACTGAAGCTGGGTATGTGGGGGAAGATGTAGAAAACATCCTACTCAAAATTATTCAAGCTGCAGATTATGATATAGCTCGGGCTGAACGTGGCATTATCTATATCGATGAAATCGATAAAATTGCTCGTAAGTCTGAAAATCCTTCTATTACACGTGATGTGTCTGGTGAAGGTGTACAACAAGCATTGCTTAAAATCTTAGAAGGTACCGTTGCTTCTGTTCCTCCTCAAGGTGGTAGAAAGCATCCTAATCAGGAAATGCTTCAAATCGACACTACGAATATTCTCTTTATTTGTGGTGGAGCATTTGATGGTATGGACAAGGTTATTACTAAGCGTACCGCTAAGAAAACACTTGGTTTTGGTGCAGATGTACAGCGTAAAGAAGAACGTAATATATCGGCTATCTTAAAAGATGTTGTACCTGAAGATTTATTAAAATTTGGTTTGATCCCTGAGTTTATTGGACGTTTGCCTGTAATGGTGACATTAGATCAATTAGACAGAGATGCATTAATTCAAATTTTGACAAAGCCTAAAAATGCATTAACAAAACAATATGAAAAAATTCTATCCCTTGATGGTGTAGAGTTAACTTTCACTGAAGATGCATTAGAAGAAATCGCTGATGAAGCATTACAGCGAAAAACAGGTGCTCGTGGTTTGCGTGCTATCATTGAAAAGGTGATGAAACGCGTAATGTTTGAGGTTCCTTCCATGCCGGAAGTAACTAAGTGCATTGTGAATCGTGAATCCGTATTAAGCACAGGTGAACCTATACTCAAAAATGAGGCAGACCAAGACATCCAGTTGAAATCGTAATTCGAAGAAACTCATTTCTGTGTAGGAATGAGTTTCTTTTCATAATATATATACCTGGAGGAAGTATGAATTTACTCGAAGTTGGGATCCCTACCGTACCTCTCAGAGGCATGGTAGTATACCCGAATATCGTGATTCACCTCGATATCGGTCGAGACAAATCCATTAAGGCGGTGGAAGCCGCAATGAATGAGGACCGCATTTTAGCCGTCGTAACTCAAAAAGATGATGCTGTAGATGCACCAACAGTTCATGATTTAGCCCAAATGGGTACATTAGTAAAAATTAAACAAATGTTGCGCTTACCAGGTGGTATAGTACGTGTTCTTGTAGAGGGCATCACTCGTATTCGTCTTATGAATATTACTAGCATGGACCCTTATTATATAGGAGACTATGAACGAGTGGCGTCTGAATTTGAAGACGATGTAGAGCTTGAAGCTTATCGTCGTTTGGTTCAAGCTAAATTTGGCGAATGGGCAGAAGAAGCTAAATCAGTTACTGATGAAGGTGTAACGCGCGTTATGGAATTACGCAATCCTTGTGAATTAGCTGACCAAGTTGCATTTCTATTGCCTATTAATAATTTGAAACGTCAAGAGTTACTTGAAGAATTATCTGTAGCTCGTCGTCTTAACATGATTGTAGGCATTTTAAATATGGAATTACAAATCTCTGATTTGGAAAATTCCATCAATAATCAAGTGCGTCAATCTATGGAAAAAGCGCAGAAGGAATATTTTTTGCGCGAAAAAATCCGCGTTATCCACGATGAGTTGGGTGATAAAGGAGATCCCGAGGAGGAGGCAGAAGAACTACGAGTTAAGTTAAAAGCACTTAACCTAAGTGAAGACGTACATACGCGTATTGATAAAGAAATTTCTCGTTACAGCCGCATGCCTCAATTGATGCCGGAAGCAACAATTTTGCGCAATTACCTAGATTGGGTATTGGCATTACCGTGGAATGAATTAACGGAAGACCGCTTAGATATCAAGGGCGCTCATGCTATGCTCGAAGCCGATCATTATGGCCTTGAAAAGGTTAAGAAACGCATTTTAGAATTTTTAGCGGTTCGTAAATTAACCGGTAAAAATAGTGGCTCTATTCTTTGTTTAGTAGGCCCACCAGGCGTTGGTAAAACCTCTTTGGCTACCTCTATTGCTAAAGCAATGAATCGTAAGTTTATCCGTGCATCCTTAGGTGGTGTTCGTGATGAAGCTGAAATTCGTGGACATCGACGTACTTATATTGGTGCTTTACCTGGTCGTATGATTCAGGGGTTAAAAAATGTAGGTACTAAGAATCCTGTATTTTTATTGGATGAAATTGATAAATTAGCATCTGATTATAAAGGTGATCCATCTTCAGCGTTATTAGAAGTATTGGATCCAGAACAAAATAGCACATTTAGTGATCACTTTATCGAAGTACCGTTCGACTTCTCTGAAGTTTTCTGGATTACTACGGCTAATGTAGCATCTAATATTCCTGGTCCATTGTTAGATCGTATGGAAATTATTGAGTTGTCCAGCTATATGGAAGAAGAAAAACTAGAAATTGCTAAGCGTTACTTAACACCTAAGCAAATTAAGAAAAATGGCCTTGAAGATTACAAGGTTAAATTATCTGATGCTGTGTTAAGAAAGGTAATTTCCGAATATACTCGCGAAGCAGGTGTTCGTACTTTAGAGAAAACAATTGCTAAGATTTGCCGTAAGATTGCTTTCAAAGTAGTTGAAGAAGGCGGAGACGCACCAAAAGTCACTACTAAGAATCTGCACGAATTCTTAGGCGCACCAATCTTTGTTGACCAAGAGCGAGAAAAGAAAGCACAAGTTGGCTATGTAAATGGATTAGCTTGGACATCTGTTGGTGGTGTAGTATTACCATGTGAAGCTACAACTATGAATGGTACCGGTAAATTGGCTTTAACTGGTAGTCTCGGCAAGGTTATGCAAGAGTCTGGTCAAGCGGCTATGAGTTATATTCGCCATAATGCAAAAGCTTTAAAGATTGAAGAAGATTTTTATAAAAAGCTTGATATTCACGTTCACTTGCCAGAAGGGGCAACCCCTAAAGATGGTCCTTCTGCAGGTATTACAATGACATTAGCTATGGTATCTATTTTGACTAACCGCAAGGTTCGTTCTGATATTGCCATGACTGGTGAAATCACATTGCGTGGCCGCGTATTACCAATAGGCGGCTTAAAAGAAAAATTATTAGCAGCCTTGTCTCATGGTATAAAAGAGGTATTGATTCCAAAAGGCAATGAAAAGGATATTGCAGAATTACCTGACATTGTGAAAGAAGGCCTCATCATTACGCCAGTTAAGACAATGGATGAAGTATTAGCAAAGGCACTTGTGTAATGCAAAAGAAGAAAAAATCCACTAAACCAATGGGCCCAAAACCACAATATACACGAAAAGAACCAAAGGGGCCTCGTATTATAGCTGCAAAATATAATACTTCCTGTGTGAAGGCGGATCAATATCCTGAAGGGGATACCGTAGAAATCGCCTTCCTTGGACGCTCTAATGTGGGCAAGTCTTCGTTGATTAATTCTTTATGTAACTATCGTGGGTTAGCCCTCGTTAGTGGTCAGCCAGGTAAGACTAAGACGATAAACTACTTTGATATTGAATCAAAAGAGGATATTTCTGACACCGAGGAACGCAGATATAACTGGTTTCTTGTGGACCTTCCTGGTTATGGTTTTGCAAAGACAAATAAAGGAAACCGCAATCTGTGGTCTTCCTTTATTGCCGATTATATTTTACATTCTGAACGATTGATGTTGTTGTGTTTGCTTATCGATGGTCGCCATCCTGAAATGACCATTGATAAGGTGGCCTTTGATTGGCTCGTCGAAGCCGGTGTTCCGTTACAAATTGTAGTGACCAAGGCCGATAAATTGACGGCTAAAGAAAAGTCTGCAAACTTGTCTATTATTAAAGAACTATATCCAACGGCTACCCCGCCGATTTTGTACAGCTCTTTAAAGCATACTGGACGTGAGCTTTTACAACAACGAATCAATAAAATTTTGGTAGGAGATGAAGCATGAGTCAAACGAACGAATTAGAGATTATGGAACGCATTGCTCTAGATTTAGAGCATGTCGAAGAGTCTCTTGCATCATCTTTTAATACCGGTGCAGAGGACTTCAATGCACTGATTCGACCGTTATCAGCAGCAGGTGGTAAGCGTTTGCGCGCTCAATTGTGTCTATTGATTGCTAATGCAGGTACATCTATAGAGCGTCAACGCATTAAAATTGCTGAGGCTGTTGAAATGCTTCATTTAGCAACACTTATCCATGACGATGTTTTAGATCAAGCTGAAATTCGCCGTGGGGAGGATACAATTCACATGCATAAAGGTAATAAGGTAGCTATCCTTAGTGGTGATTATTTATTTGCCAAAGCATTTAAAATCGTATCTGAAATGACGAATATGAAGTATCTTCAAGTATTCTCTCATATTATTACATGCCTCGTAGAAGGTGAGTTCATGCAAATGGAAGATGTATATCGCATCGATCAAGGCATAGAGCGTTATATGACAAAGACGCAAAAGAAAACAGCAGACTTCATGGAAGGCTGTATGGAGCTTGGTGGTCTCTTAGGAGATTGGCAAGAGGATGAAATCATAGAGTTGAAAAAATATGGTCATGCATTAGGCATGGCATTCCAAATTACAGACGATATTATGGATTATCGTGAAACAGCGGAGACAACGGGAAAGCCTGTAGGGAATGATCTTCGAGAGGGACTATTGACGTATCCGTTATTAAGTATCGTTAACGATGGTAATAAAGATAAATTGCTTGAAGATATTAAAGGCTTAAATAATGGTGGTAATGAGCAAGACATTATTGATTATGTTATTGCTCAAGGTGGCATTGATAATACATTAGCTGTAGCTGATAAATATTGTAAAGATGCTCTAGCGGCACTCGCTGCAGTGCGTGATTTCCCAGGGAAGGAATTCCTTGTGATGGCTGTAGAAAATCTAGCTGATAGAAAGGTATAATATGGAACCATTCGAACCAAAATCGGATTTCGAATATCCCATGCAAAAACCTTCTTTTGACAGTGTAGTTCGTCAAAAACGGCGTGAAGCAGAACAAAAGTCTGAGCAAGAACGATATAAGGTGGCAACTCAACACATTCCTGAGGATGTGGAAGATGAACCAGTTTATACGGCTATAGAGCAGAAGATGATGGATGAAGCAAGGGAATTGTCTCTTGTAGGACATCTTTCAGAGCTGCGAAAACGATTGATTATAATAGCTGTAGCAGTTATTGTGGGAACTTGTATTTCTTATTATTATGTAGACTTATTATTGGAAATACTCCTAAAACCGGCTGGCAAGCTCTATTATATGAGACCTACTGAAGCATTTTTTACATATATGAAGGTGTCTGTTGTAGGTGGCTTAGTCATAGCCGCTCCCATTATATTGCATCAGATTTGGCTATTTGTTAAGCCTGCACTAACTGTGCGAGAAAAGCAGCTATCTAACTGGATCTTACCAGTAGCAATTGGTCTATTCGGGATAGGTATTGTATTTTCTTATTTTCTCGTATTGCCTGCAGCAGTGAGGTTCTTTATGGGCTTTGCTACAGATGAATTACAGCCGATGTTTTCTATTGGTCAGTATATGGACTTTGTATTATCCTTTGTACTGCCCTTTGGATTTATCTTTGAGTTGCCGTTGATCTTAATTATTTTGGGATATTTCAACTTAATTACATCACGCTTTTTAAAAACGAAGCGAAAGATATTTATTCTTATATCCTTTATCATAGGTGCTGTCATTTCACCTACACCGGATATGTTCTCGCAAACGATGATTGCATTACCTATGATATTGCTATATGAAACAAGCCTATTTGTATTGGCTAAAATTATGAAGCGCTAAGGAGTCTTTTAGGAGGAACGATGAAAACCTACGAAAATTTAACCACATATAATCCTGGTGAAATAGAAGGCAAATGGTATTCTTATTGGGAAAATCAAGGATACTTTCACGAAGAAGTAGACACGAATAAAGAGCCATTTAGTATCGTATTACCACCTCCTAATGTAACTGGTATGTTGCATATGGGGCATGCCCTTGATAACACATTACAAG
Source organism: Veillonella parvula (assembly GCF_018378075.1). Lineage (GTDB taxonomy): Bacteria > Bacillota > Negativicutes > Veillonellales > Veillonellaceae > Veillonella > Veillonella parvula_K. Next base: position 110,388 of record NZ_JAGZYE010000006.1, on the reverse strand, counting down.
ACATCCTCATCCGTTTCAAACGCATGCAAGGCTACAATGTATTGTGGATGCCAGGTACAGACCACGCTGGTATTGCTACACAAATCAAAGTAGAAGAGATGCTTGCTAAAGAAGAAGGAAAATCTCGCTATGATTTGGGCCGTGAAAAATTCGTAGAGCGCGTGTGGGAATGGAAAAAAGAATATGGTGATACTATTGTAAAACAAATCCGTAGCCTTGGCGCATCCTGTGATTGGAACCGTGAGCGATTTACTTTGGATGAAGGGTATTACCATGCAGTGCGCGAAGTATTTGTAAGTCTTTATGAAAAAGGTTTGATCTATCGCGGTGAACGCATCATCAACTGGTGTCCTCGTTGTGCCACTGCGTTATCTGATGTTGAAGTTGAGCATGAAGATGAACATGGCCATTTATGGCATATTAAATATCCTGTAAAAGGTGAAGATAATCGTTTTGTTGTTGTTGCTACAACTCGTCCAGAAACAATGTTTGGTGACGTAGCAGTAGCAGTAAATCCTGATGATGATCGTTATAAAGATCTCATTGGTAAAACATTGATCTTGCCATTTGTTAATCGAGAAATTCCTGTAATTGCCGATGACTATGTAGATGCTAGCTTCGGTACAGGCTGTGTAAAAATTACACCTGCTCATGACCCTAATGACTTTGAAATGGGCCAACGTCATAATTTGGAATCCATCGTTGTTATGAACAATGATGCAACAATGAATGAAGGTGCTGGCAAATTTAATGGCTTACCTCGTGAAGAAGCGCGTAAACAAGTAGTAGCAGAACTTAAAGAATTAGGCCTACTTGAAAAAATTGATGATCATGACCATGCAGTAGGTCATTGCTCCCGTTGTAATACAATCATCGAACCAATGGTATCTAAACAATGGTTCGTAGATATGAAACCATTGGCAGAGCCCGCTCTTAAGGTTGTTAAAGACCACGAAGTAGAGTTCGTTCCTGAACGTTTTACAAAAACATATGTGAACTGGCTTGAAAATATCCGCGATTGGACGATTTCTCGTCAATTGTGGTGGGGCCATCGCATTCCTGCATGGTATTGTGATGACTGTGGTGAAACTATCGTTAGCCGTGAAGATATTACAGAATGTCCTCATTGCCACGGTCATGTTACACAAGATCCAGATGTTCTTGATACATGGTTTAGCTCTGGTTTATGGCCGTTTGCCACAATGGGTTGGCCTAAGCAAACTCCAGAACTTAAACAATGGTATCCAACAAGTGTGCTTGTAACTGGTTACGATATTATCTTCTTCTGGGTTGCTCGTATGATCTTTATGGCTCTTGAGTTTGAACATGAAATTCCATTTAAACATGTATTTATTCATGGTCTTGTTCGCGATAGCCAGGGCCGTAAAATGAGTAAATCTTTGGGCAATGGTATTAATCCGCTTGAAGTTATCGACCAATATGGTGCTGATGCATTGCGCTTTACTCTTGTAACTGGCAACACACCTGGTAACGATATGCGTTTCTATATGGAACGTGTTGAGGCTAACCGTAACTTTGCCAATAAGATTTGGAATGCATCAAAATTTGTATTGATGAACCTTACTAATTATGATGAAAGTTTCGTTCCAACAGCAGATGATTTGACATTAGCAGACCAATGGATTGTTCAAAAATACAATGAAACAGTACAAAGCGTAACATCTAATCTCGATAAATTCGAACTTGGTGAAGCGGCAAGTTCCGTATATGATTTCATTTGGAATACGTACTGCGATTGGTACATTGAATTAGCGAAACCTCGTTTGTATAGTGAAAGCGACGAACGTGATCGTCGTACAGTTCAATATTTACTTGTAACAATCTTACGTCATATGCTCGAATTATTACATCCATTCATGCCGTTCGTAACTGAACATATTTGGCAACATTTGCCACACGAAGGGGACAGCATCGTTGTTACTAAATGGCCTGAAGCATTGAAATTCGATAATCTTGAAGGGGCAGCACGTCAAATGGAAGTTATGATGGATGCTATCAAAGGTATTCGTAACATGCGTGCTGAAATGAATGTGCCTTTAGGTAAAAAAGCTGAGGTTATCGTAGCGCCAACAGATGAAGCATTAGCTAAAACTGTAGCAGAACATAGTGACTACTTCGTAACATTGGCTTGGGCTGAGAAAGTAACAATTCTTGGTACCGATGATCCAAAACCAGAAAATGCGACTGTAACCGTTGTCAATGGTATGGAAGTATATCTCTTACTTAAAGACTTGATTGACGGTGAAAAAGAAAGAGAGCGTATTGCAAAGGAAAAAATCCAAATGGAAAAAGAAATTTCTCGTTTGGAAGGTAAATTGTCTAACCAAGGCTTCTTAGCAAAAGCTCCTGAAGCTGTAGTAGCAAAAGAAAAAGAAAAGTTAGAAGAATATAAACAAAAACAACAAGCGTTATTGGAACGTGAAGCGTTCCTTGAAACCTTATAATAGGAGGTTTATATGACATATCAGGAGGCCTTAGCCTATTTGGAGCAGGCATCTTCATTTGGTATTAAACCTGGCCTTGAACGAATTACGGCTCTTATGGATGTGTTAGGGAATCCACAAGAAGATTATAAAATTGTTCATGTTACAGGTACAAATGGTAAGGGCTCGGTTACCTCATATATTTCCTACGCACTGTTTACAAGTGGATTACGGGTGGGGCGATTTACATCGCCTCACCTTCAATCCTATACGGAGCGTATTCAAATTAATGATGGAAATATAACAGAGGAAGCCTTTGGGACATTAATTAGTCGCGTAAAGGTTGCCGTAGATACTATTATTAACAATGGAATAGAAGCGCCAACACAATTTGAAATATTAACAGCTGCCGCATTTTTATTCTTTAAGGAGCAAGGTGTAGACTATGCCGTAGTAGAAGTTGGTTTAGGGGGCTTACTAGATTCTACTAATATCGTGACTCCAAAAGTATCTGTTATTACTAATGTAACAATAGATCATCAAGCATATTGTGGTGATACTGTCGAGGAAATTGCACGCCATAAAGCGGGGATTATTAAACCTAAGGTGCCTGTAGTGACAGCTGCACAAGATACACCTCTTAATATCATTGAGGACGTAGCTAAAAAACGACATGCCAAGCTTTATGTTTTTAATAAAGATTTTGGTATTGATAGCCGCAGCGCTGTAATGGGTGGTCAAATGATTACGGTTAGTTCTAACAATGCTGCACCTGCTATGTTGTTTACGACGATGGCTGGCATTCATCAATCTGTAAACCTCGCTTGTGCATTGATGGCCGTACGCCTGTTGATGAAAGAGGATACGAACATCAGTGAAGAAACAATGCGTGAAGGATTTGCCCGCACTACGTGGGCGGGGCGCTTTGAAGTTAAACGAGGCTTAGATCGTACCTTTATATTTGACGGTGCTCACAATGCGGCAGGGGCTGAGTCTTTTGCCATGACGTACAATGAACTATTTAAGGACACACCGAAAACGGTGGTAATGGCTATCCTTAAAGATAAAGACCAAGAGGCTATTATTCGTGAAGTGGTTAAATCTGGCGACACAGTCCTCGTTGTACCTGCACCAACAGATAGAACAGAGGTACCTGAGAGCTTGGTTGAAGTGATTCGCCGTACTGTGCCTAAGGTGACGGCTCAAACTGCAGAATCTGTTGAGGCTGCGTTAGCCTTAGCATACAAACATACAAAGAATGGTGATATCATTGCTGTATGTGGTTCTTTATATATTCTAGGGGATGCTCGTCAGTGGTTTTTCCATGAGATGAGTCATTGAGGTGAGATTATGGAGCTCTCACTCATTCCTAATCAGAAACGAATTACTTTTTATATTGAACGATTAATCTATGGTGTTGTCATTGCGATGCCACTTCAGCCAATGGTGGGAGATGTACTTCTCTGGTTGGCCATAGGTCTAGCATTATATGATTTAATTTCTAGTAAATCATTGAGTCTGCCGACCGGTTATCTATCTTGGACTGTTATGATCTTTGTTATCTGGACAGGTATATCGTCGTTAATGTCACCAAACTGGGATTGGTCTATTCAGAGTTGGTTCTACCAAATTGTGGCGGGTGGGGGCATGTACTATTTAGTTCGTACCTATATTCGAACACCTAAACAGTGGAACTATTTTCTTCGTGCCTTTTTAGGTACAGCCCTTCTTGTATGCATAATCGGGGCCTATCAGTATATATTTGTTCCTAATATACATATAAAAGAATGGGTTGATGCAGCACAATTTCCTAAATTGATGCGTCGAATGGCGTCTACATTGCAAAATCCTAACTTGTTAGGGGCTTATCTATTGATGGTATTAAGTGTATGTATTAGCTATATTCTTGTTTATATGAAAGAGAATCGTACTCGTGAAGTTGTTACAATGCTGATTATTGGTATTGTATTATTTTTAACGATGTTATTAACCTATTCGCGTGGTATTTGGATTAGTTTTGCGGCCATGATTCTGTATTGGGCTATTTTCGTAGAACGAAGACTATTCTTATCTTTGTTAGTGGTACCGCTAATTCTATACTTCTATGAAGGGGAAGTTGCTTCGCGACTTTGGTCTATATTCCAAGGTCATGATACGTCATCAGATCTTCGCTGGGCTCTATGGGACAGCACAATGTATATCGTACGAGAAAATCCAATCTTTGGTATAGGGTGGAATACATTCTACTTAGTTTATCCAGAGTATAACTATTACATTCAAGGTCCTAATGTGTTGATGTATCATGCCCATAATTTATATTTAAATATATTGGCTGAAACAGGTATTCCTGGCTTGCTATCATTCCTAGCAGTTATCGTCGGTCATGTTATTACATCTGTTCGTTTGAAAGGGGATATGTTCCGACAAGCTGCACAGATAGGTATAGGTGCTTTAGCTATCGGAGTCCTTTTTAGTGGATTGTCTGATTTTGAGCTCTATAGCCATCAAGTTACTATTGTTTTTTGGCAACTCCTTGGTTGGGTTGGGGCCTTTGTGAAAGTACAACTTTCCACAAAGAAACATATGTAAAAGGTACATTTTGTATAATCAGTAAGTTTTATGGTAGAGATATAATTTCATAGTATGGTATAATTTATATATACCTTAGCAGGGTAAGCTTAAGTATATTTAACCGGTTTTCTAATGTTAGGATAATTGAACATTATTGCTTGCATTTGAAAACCGGTTTTTTGTATATCTATATTTTTATAGGAGGTGTAGCAGTCAGTTTTGTATATATTATTTTTTTTATATTGATAAGGCTCTATATGTTGTATTGAGATAGTTCGATATGCATAAAAAACAACAATATATACTATTAAAATGATAATTCCTGTGAGTTATATCGGTGTGAATAAAACTTATGTGAAAATGTAAAAACCTATGCGTTTTAGTCATAATGCACAGTCGAAGTGTGATAAAAAATACATTTTAGTCATATAAGTTGACAATACATTGGATGTGGACTACGATGAAGTCGGTTTAAGGAACGTATTAGACCAAAGAGATTCAATTGTCGTTTAACAATGTTACTCTTAAAGGAGATGGTTATGGTGATAGACATCAAAGACCGCGTAAAAAATGTGGACCTGCAAGGTAAAATTGTCACTGCTTATGATGCAGCTCAGTTGATTAACCCTAATGATAAAGTTGGTATTTCCGGCTTTACACCATCGGGTTATGCAAAAGTTGTGCCATTGGCATTGGCAGAAAGAATGGAAAAAGAACCATTCAAAATCGATTTGTGGACAGGTGCTTCTGTAGGTGATGAAGCTGATGGTGCGTTAACTCGTGCTAATGGTATTAATCGCCGTTTTCCATATCAAACCAATAAAGATATGAGAAAGGCTTTAAATGGTGGAGATGTTAAATACATCGATATGCATTTAAGCACAATGGCACAAAATATTCGTTATGGATTTTTCGGAGATTTAGATGTAGCAATTATTGAAGTATGTCAAATCAACGAAGATGGTTCTTTAGTACCGACTACCTCTGTTGGCAATTCTCCAACATTTGTTAGTCAAGCTAAAAAGGTTATCGTAGAGGTAAATGTATCTCAACCATTATCCTTAGTTGGTATGCATGATATCTATGAACCGTTGGATCCGCCACATCGTAAACCAATTCCGTTGGAACAGGCCGGCGATCGCATCGGTACAGAAGCAATACCTTGTGATCCTAGCAAAATTATTGCTGTGGTTCCAAGTGATGTACCTGATACAACAAGACCTTTAGCTGCTATTGATGATGATGCAAAGGCAATGAGTCAACATCTTATCAAATTCTTTGAACAAGAAATTGCAGAAGGTCGTTTGCCTAAAAACTTGCTTCCGTTGCAATCCGGCGTAGGTTCTGTAGCAAATGCGGTAATCAGTGGCTTGGCTCAAGGGCCTTTCACAGATTTATCTATTTATACAGAAGTAATTCAAGACGGTATGTTTGACTTGATCGATGCTGGTAAAGTAACTGTATGTTCCGGTACTGCATTGAGTCCTTCTCCAGATGGATTGAAACGTTTCTATGCGAATATTGATGAATATCGTAAAAAAATTATTCTTCGTCCGCAAGAAATTTCCAATAACCCTGGTATTGCTCGTCGTATTGGTGTCATTGCCATGAATACTGCTATCGAATTTGATATTTTTGGCAATGTAAACTCTACTCATATTATGGGTAGCAAAATGATGAATGGTGTTGGTGGTTCTGGTGACTTTGCACGTAGTGCATATCTCACTATCTTCTGTACCAACTCCGTTGCTAAAAATGGCGACATCAGTTCTATCGTTCCATATGTATCCCATGTGGATCATCCAGAACATGACACTATGATTTTCTGTACAGAACAAGGTGTTGCTGACTGTCGTGGTTTGAGCCCAGTGGAAAGAGCTCGTTTGATTATTGAAAAATGTGCTCACCCAGACTACAAACCTATGTTAACTGAATACCTAGAAAAAGCATTAGCTGCAACAAAGGATGCCCATACACCAATGTTGCTTGATGAAGCTCTTTCTTGGCATAAACGCTTCACAGAAACTGGAAGCATGAAAAAATAACCTGTTTTTTTAGGAGGATGATGAAAACATGGCTTACGAAAACTTAAAAGCCCAAATTGCTGAGTACAACAAACTTTGTGACGAAAAATGCGCAAAAACTCCAGAACGTCAAAACTTAAAATACAACCGTGTGTATACACCAGTTGATATTGAAGGCTTTGATTATGAACGCGATTTGGGAATGCCTGGCGAATTCCCTTATACTCGTGGCGTACAACCTACTATGTACCGTGGCCGTTTCTGGACAATGCGTATGTATGCAGGCTTCGCTACAGCTGAAGAATCTAACAAACGTTACCGCTACCTAATCGAATCTGGTGCAACAGGTCTTTCCTGTGCATTTGACTTGCCTACACAAATCGGTTATGACTCTGATGATGTTATGGCTGAAGGCGAAGTTGGTAAAGTAGGCGTTGCTATTGACTCCTTGGCAGATATGGAAATCTTGTTCGAGGGCATCGACCTTGGTAAAGTATCCACATCCATGACAATTAACGCTCCGGCGTCTGTTTTGTTGGCAATGTATATTGCAGTAGCTGAAAAACAAGGCGTACCTTCCACTGAATTGAAAGGTACAATTCAAAATGATATTTTGAAAGAATATGCAGCTCGTGGTACTTACATTTTCCCTCCAAAACCATCCATGCGTTTGATCACTAATATCTTCGAATATTGTTCTCAATACGTTCCTAAATGGAATACTATTTCCATCTCCGGTTACCACATCCGTGAAGCAGGTTCCACGGCAGTGCAAGAAATCGCATTTACAATTGCTAATGGTATCGCATACGTAGAAGCAGCTTTGAAAGCTGGTCTTGATGTTGATACATTCGCTGGTCGTCTTTCCTTCTTCTGGAATGCTCATAATAACGTACTTGAAGAAGTTGCTAAATTCCGCGCATCTCGTCGCTTGTGGGCAACAATCATGAAAGAACGTTTTGGTGCTAAAAAACCAAAATCCATGATGCTTCGTGTACATACTCAAACAGCTGGTTCCATGTTGACTGCACAACAAGTTGATAACAACATCGTTCGTGTTGCTCTTCAAACTGCAGCTGCTGTAATGGGCGGTACTCAATCCTTACATACAAACTCCCGTGACGAAGCTTTGGCTCTTCCTACAGAAGCATCTGTACAAGTAGCCCTTCGTACTCAACAAATCGTGGCTTACGAATCTGGTTTGGCTGACGTAGTTGACCCATTGGGCGGCTCCTACTATGTTGAAGCTATGACTAACGCTATCTATGACGAAGCTATGGCATACATCAAGAAAATTGATGAAATGGGCGGCGCTGTAGTAGCAATCGAAAAAGGCTACATCCAAAAAGAAATTCAAGAATCCGCTTACAAATGGCAAATGGAAGTTGAATCTGGCTTGCGCACAATCGTTGGCGTAAACAAATTCCAAGTTGAAGAAGAAGCTCCAAAAGACTTGCTTCGCGTAGACGCTTCCGTAGGTGTTAACCAATCTAAGAAAACTCAAGCAGTTCGTGCTAACCGCGATCAAGCCGCAGTTGATAAAGCCTTAGCTGATTTGAAAGCTGGTGCAGCTGACGAATCTGTTAACTTGATGCCATTAATTCTTGCAGCAGTTAAAACATATGCTACTTTGGGTGAAATTTGTAATGTATTGCGCGAAGTATTCGGTGAATACGAAGCTCATTCCACATTATAATATCAGCTGATTTCGGAGGTAATATATCATGGCAGAAAAACGTATTAGAGTAATTGTAGCAAAACCAGGTCTTGATGGTCATGACCGTGGTGCAAAAGTAGTAGCACGCGCACTTCGCGATGCTGGTTTCGAAGTAATCTACACTGGTCTTCGTCAAACACCAGAACAAATCGTTGAAGCAGCGCTTTCTGAAGACGTTAATGTAGTTGCATTATCTCTTCTTTCCGGTGCTCACAATACATTGTTCCCTAAAATTGTTGAACTTTTGAAAGAAAAAGGCATGGGGGATGTTCTTGTAATCGGTGGTGGCGTTATTCCTGACGCTGATATCCCTGGCTTGAAAAAAGCTGGCGTAGCGGCAGTATTCACACCTGGCACACCAACTAGCGATATCGTTAACTTTATTAAAGAAAACGTAAAATAATTGCTTGGGCAAAGAGGGGTGCAACTCGAATAGTTGGCTCCCCTCTATTCCCATATTCGAAGATAGGTGGTGAGGCGAATGGATTTAGTTAAAGGCCTTTTTGAAGGTTCTAGACTAGCCTTAGCACGGTCCATAACAGCTGTAGAAAACGAGTATGATAATGCCATCGATATTATGAAGGCAATTTACCCTAAAACGGGGAACGCACGTATTCTCGGTATTACAGGGGCCCCTGGTGCTGGTAAAAGTACTTTGACCGATAAGGTAGTTAAACATTATTTAGATCAAGGTAAAAAAATCGGCATCGTTGCCATCGACCCAACTAGCCCATTCTCTGGAGGTGCTATCTTGGGGGACCGTATTCGAATGAATGATTTAACATTAAATGAAAATGTATTCATTCGAAGCATGGGCACGCGTGGTAGTCTTGGTGGATTATCTAAAAAGACTGCAGACGTTGTAAAACTCATGGATGCCTTTGGCATGGATTTAGTAATTATTGAAACTGTAGGCGTAGGTCAATCTGAAGTAGATATTGTAAAAAATGCTGATACTACATTGGTTGTACTAGTTCCTGGTCTCGGTGATGATATCCAAGCTATCAAGGCGGGTATTCTTGAAATTGGCGATGTATTTGCTATCAACAAAGCGGATCGGGACGGTTGCGATCGTTTGAATGTTGAAATCGAGATGATGCTTGATCTCGATTCTCGCGAAGTCAAATGGAGACCTCCGATTAAGCGTACTGTTGCCAGCAAAGATCAAGGTGTAGATGAACTCATCGAAGCCTTGGATGAACATTTTGAGTATCTTGAAGACTCTGGTGAGTTGGATGCTCGCCGGGCAGAACGTACGCGTGATGAAATCATCGCAATGATTAATGAGCAAATTGGTCGTTATGTGGCGGAAAAAATAGTCACTAGCGATGAATTTAATAGCCAAGTGGCAGCTGTAAATGAACGCATGAGCGATCCATATACAGTTGTTAACGGCGTTATGTCAAATGTGCTAAAGTAGACGGCGACTACATAGCATGAGAGATTTAGCCTTATAAAAGGAGATAATCAAAATGGCTTTTAAAGTATTACAAGTGGACCACATCGGTATTGGTGTTAATGATTTAGCAGCAACTAAAGAATTCTATAAAAATGCATTAGGCATTGAACATCTTCCTGAAGACGAAATCGTAGAAGAACAAAAGGTAAAAGTATCCTTCTTCCCTTGTGGTGATGCTGAACTTGAATTCTTAGAAACTACAACTCCAGATGGCCCTATCGGTAAATTTATCGAAAAAAATGGCGGTCGTGATGGCATCCAACACGTTGCATTGCGCGTTGATAATATTGAAAATGCTATTGCTGATTTGATGGCTAAAGGCGTTCGTATGATTGACGAAAAACCTCGTTATGGTGCAGGCGGCTCCTCAATTGCTTTCTTACATCCAAAAGCAACTGGCGGTGTTTTGCTTGAATTATGTCAACGTATGAAATAATACAGTATCCAATTCACATCATTATATATGAGTTGTAGATATACATATACATATAATCCTACGTTATATATTAAATATGTATGCTTCTTGAACTTTATTCATTTATGAAATAAAATGATACTGTAACAAGTTTTATTTGGAGGTGCTATAATGGCAACAGTGCAGGAAAAAATCGAGTTATTGCACGAAAAACTAGCTAAAGTTAAAGCTGGTGGCGGTGAAAAACGCGTTGAGAAACAACATGCTCAAGGTAAAATGACTGCTCGCGAACGCTTGGCTAAATTGTTCGATGATAATTCCTTCGTTGAACTTGATCAATTCGTTAAACATCGTTGTGTTAACTTCGGTCAAGAAAAGAAAGAATTACCAGGCGAAGGTGTAGTAACAGGTTATGGTACTATCGATGGTCGTTTAGTATATGCATTTGCACAAGATTTCACTGTAGAAGGTGGCTCTCTTGGTGAAATGCATGCTGCTAAAATCGTTAAAGTACAACGTTTAGCAATGAAAATGGGTGCTCCTATTGTTGGTATCAACGATTCTGGCGGTGCTCGTATTCAAGAAGCAGTAGATGCCCTTGCTGGTTACGGTAAAATTTTCTTTGAAAATACAAATGCATCTGGTGTTATTCCACAAATTTCCGTAATCATGGGTCCATGTGCAGGCGGTGCTGTATATTCTCCAGCATTGACTGACTTTATCTACATGGTTAAAAACACTTCTCAAATGTTCATCACTGGTCCTGCAGTAATCAAATCTGTAACTGGTGAAGAAGTAACAGCTGAAGATCTTGGTGGTGCAATGGCGCACAACTCCGTGTCTGGCGTTGCTCACTTTGCAGCTGAAAATGAAGATGATTGTATCGCTCAAATTCGTTACTTATTAGGCTTCTTGCCATCCAATAATATGGAAGATGCTCCATTGGTAGATACTGGTGACGATCCAACTCGTGAAGATGAAAGCTTGAATAGCTTGTTGCCAGATAACAGTAACATGCCTTACGACATGAAAGATGTTATCGCAGCTACTGTAGATAATGGCGAATACTATGAAGTACAACCATTCTATGCTACAAATATCATTACTTGTTTCGCTCGTTTTGATGGTCAATCCGTTGGTATCATCGCTAACCAACCAAAGGTAATGGCTGGTTGCTTGGACATTAACGCTTCTGACAAATCTTCCCGTTTCATCCGTTTCTGTGATGCTTTCAATATTCCAATCGTTAACTTCGTTGACGTTCCTGGTTTCTTGCCTGGCACAAATCAAGAATGGGGCGGTATCATTCGTCATGGTGCTAAGATGTTGTATGCTTACTCTGAAGCTACAGTACCAAAAATTACTGTTATCACTCGTAAAGCATATGGCGGTTCCTACCTCGCTATGTGTTCCCAAGATTTAGGCGCAGACCAAGTATATGCTTGGCCTACATCCGAAATCGCTGTAATGGGTCCTGCTGGTGCAGCTAATATTATCTTCAAGAAAGACGAAGATAAAGATGCTAAAACAGCTAAATATGTAGAAGAGTTTGCGACTCCTTATAAAGCTGCAGAACGTGGCTTCGTAGATGTTGTAATCGAACCTAAACAAACTCGTCCAGCAGTTATCAACGCTTTGGCAATGCTTGCAAGTAAACGCGAAAACCGTGCTCCAAAGAAACATGGTAATATTCCATTATAATTCGATTCGGTAAACATATCATCGAATTTGGGAGATACCTTTCTTTACTACTTTTTTAGAAAGGGGAATGATTATGGAAGGACAAGCAGTTACTACCAATCCTTGGTTAATCATGGCGATTAATATGACAGTTGTATTTGCTGTATTGATAGCTTTAGGTATTCTTATGGAAATCGTACATTTAATCGATCCTACTAGGAAGAAAAAAGAAGCACCAGCAGCAACTGCTCCTGTTGTTACTCCAACAGCTACTTTTGTAGCTCCAGCAAATGCATCTGCTCAAAATGAGGATGAAGTAGTAGCAGCTATCGTAGGTGCCATTGTGGCGATGGGGTACTCATCTGAACAAATTGCATCTATTCGACCTACAGCAACCAGTGCTAAATGGCGCTTGGAAGGTCGCTTAAGCGGTAGAGGTTAAAATATTTTTAGGAGGCATTTGTAATGAGCAATGCTACAACAACTAACGGTAAAGCTCCATCTCAAGATGTAGTAGCAGTAATCGTTGGTGCATTAGCGGCAATGGGTTATTCCGCTGATCAAATCGCGCATATCCGTCCAATCGTAAGCTACAATTGGAAAATGGAAGGCCGTTTGCGTGGTAATCGATAAGATAATTGGCTATTTTGATAATCCGTGGGATTACTCAATTTATATGTGTAAAAATATTTATAAGTTTTGTGTAGGAACTACACATTTTGGAGGAATTTAAGATGAAAAAATTCAACGTTACAGTAAATGGTACAGCATATGATGTAGAAGTTAATGAAGTAAAAGCAGCGGCTCCTGCAGCAGCTCCTAAAGCAGCTCCAGCAGCAGCTCCAGCTCCTAAAGCAGCTCCTGCACCAGCTCCTGCTGCAGCAGCAGCTCCAGTTCCAGCAGGTGCTGAAACTGTAAAAGCTCCAATGCCTGGTAAAATCTTATCTGTAGCAGTATCTGCTGGTCAAGCAGTTAAAAAAGGCGAAACTTTGTTGATCCTTGAAGCTATGAAAATGCAAAATGAAATCGCAGCTCCACATGATGCTGTAGTTTCCGAAGTTCGCGTATCTGCTAACCAAACTGTATCCACTGGTGACGACATGGTTGTTCTTGGCTAATACCAAGTGTTGTATGACGTGGCTGCGCCACGTCATCTAACAATTTTATATTTGTGAAAGGGGAACGCATATGGAGGCTTTTGCTGTTGCGATTCAATCCGTTATTACAGATAGCGGGTTCCTCGCATTTACAACAGGCAATGCTATTATGATTCTTGTAGGTTTGATCCTATTGTATTTGGCATTTGCTAAAGAGTTTGAACCTTTATTGTTGGGTCCGATTGCGTTTGGTTGTATACTTGCCAATATTCCTCGTAATGGTTTCGAAGAAGGCGTTATGGCACTTATTAGCGCAGGTATCTCCCAAGAAATCTTCCCACCTTTAATTTTCCTAGGTGTAGGTGCAATGACTGACTTTGGTCCACTCATTGCTAATCCTAAAACATTGCTTTTAGGCGCTGCCGCTCAAATCGGCGTATTCGTTGCTTTAGGTGGCGCAATGATGCTTGGCTTCACAGCTCAAGAAGCAGCTGCTATCGGTATCATCGGTGGTGCTGACGGCCCTACATCCATTTACTTAGCTACTAAACTAGCTCCTCATTTATTAGGTGCTATCGCGGTTGCCGCATATTCCTATATGTCCTTGGTACCGTTGATTCAACCGCCTGTAATGAAACTCTTCACTACGCAAAAAGAACGCGAAATTGTTATGGAGCAATTGCGTGAAGTTACACGTTTTGAAAAAATCGTGTTCCCAATTGTTGCAACGATCTTCATTTCCTTATTGCTTCCTTCCATTACATCCCTTTTAGGTATGTTGATGTTAGGTAACTTGTTCCGTGAATCTGGCGTAACTGAACGTTTGTCCGATACTTCTCAAAATGCGTTAATCAATACTGTTACAATCTTCTTGGCAACTGGTACTGGTTTAACAATGAGTGCGGAACATTTCTTAAGCGTACAAACAATTCTTATTATCTGCTTAGGCTTAGTTGCATTTATCGGTGGTACTGCTGGTGGCGTATTATTTGGTAAATTGATGAGCTTAGTAGATGGTGGTAAAACAAATCCACTTATTGGTTCTGCCGGTGTATCCGCGGTTCCAATGGCGGCTCGCGTATCTCAAGTAGTAGGTGCGAAAGCTAACCCAGCTAACTTCTTGCTCATGCATGCTATGGGTCCTAACGTAGCTGGCGTTATTGGTACAGCAGTAGCTGCAGGTACAATGCTTGCTATGTTGTCTAACCACTAATAATTTAATAATTATTCACCCAGGTGTACCTAAATTGGTACACCTATTGGTGAATCAAAAAGCCCTTGGTCATTATGTAATCATACATAAAAGGGAATATTTGCAATAAATGCTTTTCAGATCGGTCATTAGGTGATTAGCAAGATTTCACAGAATAACCTTCTAGTGCTTTAAATATAGTAGAGGTGGTCACTTGTTATCAATTGAATTAAAAATACTGATTTGTTTTGTTTGGGCATTTATTGTTTTTTTTATTACTGCGCTGATTATCGGTGCTGAAGGTAAAGCTAAATGGTTTCAGCAGAGAACTAAATATTCTTGGTTTAACCGCCGAGGTTTTCTTGGTGAAACTTTATTATTTGGGTATCCTAAAACAAGAGAGGGATATGGGATTACTTTTATAATGGCCTCTGCCATTGGTATCGTAGGTTATATTTTATACCTATTATAACTATATCAGTGCATTTCTCTGAAGGGAGATGATGATGTATGGGTACTGCAGAACAAACCTTAATCGTCCTTGCAGTCATGGCTGTTTTATTCGTTACGGAAATTATTCCTCTAGCTATTACTTCTTTAGGCGGCGCAATTACATTAGGCCTTATGGGTATTATTACTCCTAAGGTTGTATTCTCTGGTTTATCTGATAGTACAGTTGTGTTGTTTGCAGGCATGTTCGTTGTTGGTGCTGCATTATTCTACACTGGTTTGGCTCAAAAAATTGGGGAAACCGTAGTATCTCATGCAGGGACTAGCGAAAATGGCTTGATGCTTGCGATTATGCTCGTAACAGCTACCATGTCCGCATTCTTATCTAATACTGGTACAACAGCTGCGTTACTTCCTGTGGTTGTTGGTATCTGTGCTGTTGCTAAGATTCCTGCATCTCGCCAATTAATGCCTTTAGCATTTGCTGCAGGTATCGGTGGTATCATTACAATGGTTGGTACACCACCTAATATCATTGTAAGTGGTACATTATCTAAATTTGGCATTGAACCATTTGGTTTCTTTGAATTTGCTTGGATTGGTATTCCTTTGACTGTTGCTACTATCGTATTCATGATGCTCGTTGGTAAACATCTATTACCTAAACATGAAATTACTGATGCTGGTGATGTTGAACAAGAAGTAGCTGCTGAAGATATTTCTAACGATCCTAAGAAACAATTATACTCTGGTCTTATTCTTTTAGGTGTAATCATTGCTATGATTTTAGGGGATCCTCTAAAAACATATTTTGGTATTAATTTACCATTGAGCATGGTTGCAGTTATTGGCGCAATGCTTTGCGTATTAACTGGTTGCTTGAACGAAAAACAAGCTTACACATCTATTGACTGGGTAACAATCTTCTTATTCGCTGGTATGATGCCAGTGGCAACTGCACTTGACCAATCTGGTGCAGGTAAAATGATTGCTGATGCAGTAATCGGTGTTATGGGGTCTGATCCTAGCCCTTACTTTGCAACAGCAGTATTATTTGCATTGTCTTGTATCATGACTCAATTCATGTCTAACACTGCATCTTGTGCATTATTGGCACCTATCGGTATCTCCATTGCTCAAGGTATGGGCGCTGACCCTCATGCAGTATTGATGGCTATCGGCGTTGCTGCATCTTGTGCATTCGGTACACCTGTAGGTACACCTCCAAATACACTAGTACTTGGTCCTGGTCAATACAAATTTACAGATTATGTAAAAGCCGGCGTTCCATTGATTTTAGTTTGCTTCGTAGTAAGCTTAATTATCATTCCAATGGTATGGCCATTCTTCCCTGGTAAATAATAGGGAATAGGTTACTCTACTATACAAGCACACACGAGGTCGAATCGTAAGATTCGGCCTCGTTTTTTATGATTTTAGTCTATATGATTTTAATATAGATTACATATAAGTGTAATCAAAAGCAATATGAATTAAACTAATTTGCATGATTAATTTTACACAATTGACTACATCGAAAAAAATATGATATAGTATATTGTGTAAGATATAATAATGTAATGTTGAATAAGGAGGTCATCTATGACAAAAGAAAGATTTAACATGTTAGTTGGTTCTATTGGTGCATTTATTGGTGTATTTGTATTTTTAGCCTATATCCCACAAATAATTGCTAATCTTCATGGTCAACCTAGTCAACCATGGCAACCATTATTTGCAGCAGTATCCTGTTTGATCTGGGTATTATATGGTTGGACAAAATCACCTAAACGTGATTATATTTTAATCGTACCAAACCTTGCAGGCGTTATTTTAGGTACACTAACATTCTTAACATCTTTCTAAGTGCTATAAGAAAAAAATAGTATTATTGTTATATAGTGAATAATAGTAAAGATATTACTTTACTTTATAAATATAAATGAGGTCGAATCGTATGATTCGGCCTTTTTTAGAGTGAAGTTTATATGTTAGATTAAAATATAGATAAGCGTTAAATCTGTTGTAATAAAAAAATAGTTTTTATGATAATAAATATTGATAATTGAATTCCTAGTATAATAGTACGTATTTTAATTGAAATGATAATTAGTGCATTCTCAATTATTGATTATTAAACTCAATTACATAAATGAAAAGAAATATCAAAATACATATAAATATAGGCTTTTTATGATAAAAAGGAACAATTATTATGCAAAATATTATATAATTTTTTATCATTTTCATTTGACTTTCAATTTGAACTGTGTGATAATGAGAACATAAGTTGAGGCAAGTGCCTTTCTAAATGATAATAAAAAGTTCTGATCTATATTTTGATGGAGGTCCTAATTATGAGAGTTATTGCTGATGGTTGCATTAAATGTGGTTCTTGCGCATCTGTTTGCCCAGTTTCCTGCATTACTGAAGGCGAAACTAAATACGAAATTGGCGATGCTTGCATCGATTGTGGTTCTTGCGAATCCGTTTGCCCAGTTTCTGTAATTTCCGCTGAGTAATCACAAATAAAACACGCCCCTCATTGAGGGGCTTTTTATTTTGCCTAAATTTGCGTAACTTAGTATAATAGGACTATTAAGAATTATATTATAGTAAGGGAGTTAATCTTGTTTTATACAGTACTTATCATTTGGTTATTATTGGACCAATTAACTAAATATTATGTAATGAATCATTTTTTGTTAGGTGAATCTTTACCTGTTATTCCTAATGTATTTCATCTTACCTATATTATCAATCGCGGTGCAGCCTTTGGCATGTTAGCGAATCAACGATGGTTTTTTTTACTAGTAGCTTTTATTCTATTAGCTGTTTGTGCTTTTTATTGGAAGCGATTAGCTAAGGGCCATTGGACTTTGCAAATCGGATCCGCCTTATTAGTCGCAGGTGCAATTGGTAATGGCATTGACCGATACATGATTCATGGGGTAGTGGACTTTTTTGATTTTCGTGTATGGCCTATTTTTAATGTGGCAGATATTGGTATTTGTATAGGTGTAGCTTTTGTTGTATTTTATTTGTTTTCATTGAAAGAGGACCATGAATAACTTTCATCATTAGGACCCTTTATAAATCATTGACTTGATTCGTCAATAAATATATATCTTATACTTGACTCAAAGAGGAATAGAGGATGAATGAATATATTGTAAGTGCTGAGCAAGAAGGCATGAGACTAGATGTATTTTTAACTGAACAGATGGAAGGATCTCGTAGCTATATTCAAAGTTTAATTAAAGGTGGTCATGTTACAGTAGGTGATAAAGTAGGGAAGGCTAATCTTCGGCTTACACCTGATACCGTAATTCATGTAGAAATCCCAGAGCCTGAATCGATTGAGGTTAAACCTGAGGATATCCCTTTAGATTATTTATACGAAGATCACGATATTGTTATTGTTAATAAACCTCGTGGCATGGTGGTGCACCCTGCAGTAGGAAATTATTCTGGAACCCTTGTAAATGCTCTATTATTCCATTGTAAGGACCTATCAGGCATTAATGGTGAAATTAGGCCAGGTATTGTGCATCGCTTAGATAAAGATACGTCTGGCGTTATGATGGTGGCAAAAAATGATGCAGCGCATATTGGTTTAGCAGAACAAGTAAAAGCACATTCTGCAAGACGTACGTACTGGGCGCTAGTACAAGGCAATATTGTAGAAGAAAAGGGGACTATAAAGGCGCCTATTGGACGCCATCCTAAGGACCGTATGAAAATGGCTGTTGTCTTTGAAAACAGTAAAGATGCAGTAACACATTTTAAAGTATTGGAGCGTTATGGTCATCAAACATTGGTTGAATGTAATTTGGAGACTGGCAGAACCCATCAAATTCGTGTTCACTTTGCTCATATTGGACATCCTGTTGTTAATGACCCATTTTATGGATATAGACGTATGGATTTTCCTATAGAAGGGCAAGCATTACATTCTAAATCGTTAGATGTTAAACACCCTATTACAGGTGAAGAAATGCACTTTGAAGCACCGGTACCAGCTGATTTTGAGGCGTGCTTAGAATTTGCTAAGACCTACCGTGAAGATAAACGAAAATAGTCTAAATGTTTACATTGATTGTTTAAGTACTTATTTTTACTACTTATTTGGATATAGGGGCATAGAACAATCCTATGCTGTAAGGGCGTATATATGGAAAAGAAACGCTTATTAATGGATCAAGACGCTATAATGCGTGCGATTCGTCGTATTAGTCATGAAATTTTAGAACGCAATAAAGGTTTATCTAATGCGTTAATTGTAGGTATTGAACGGCGTGGTGTCATTTTGGCAAAACGTTTACAAGCGGAAATTGAGCGTATAGAAGGTATTCATATTGATTGTGAGTCTTTGAATGTTGCAGTGTATCGTGATGATCGTGATGCTCGTCCTAAAGAGGGGGAACCGTGTACGATTGATACAACGGAAAAGACAATTATCCTTGTAGATGATGTTTTGTATACGGGCCGTACTATTCGTGCTGCTTTAAATGCATTAATGACGGCTGGCAGACCAAGATCTATTCAATTGGCCGTCCTCGTCGATCGTGGTCATCGTGAATTGCCTATACGAGCGGACTATGTAGGTAAAAATATTCCTACATCACATCTTGAAAGTGTACGCGTTGCCGTCGCTGATCTGGATGGTGAAGAAGGGGTTACAATACAGGAATAATCTGTATTGTAACCCCTTCTTCTTTTTGAGTATTACTATATAATAAGATGATTAACTTAATAAAATTAAATTATTTGACTCTTATATTTATGTGCAGAATGTTTCTACCAGATTGTAGTTCTGCTTATTTTATGTATTGTGGCGTATAGGTGTAGTCCATATGACCCATTCGTTTAACTTCATTATGTAAGCATAAGGCTTGTATATCTGTAGCTAATGTATCAATTTGATGCATCGTTTGTCCCAACGTATTTAATTCATTAGGTGCTTTGGCCCATTTTTGAATAAGTGGTATTTCAAAATCATTTCGAAGCCATTGACGACCTCTATCGTTGAAGGCCAGTAAACGAGCATATTGTGGCGATTCCTGTATAGCACTTTGTAGTAAATCTTTTTGTATTCCTAAGGTGAGATAGGCTCCCATTCGTTGTAAACGGGCATAGGTATAGCGCTTTGATTTTATTTGCTTCATAACCAGGTCCCACGTAGGTTGTTGGGCCGCTTTGGACCATAAGTGTTCAATGCCTTCACTGAACTCTCCAAAGCTTTCTAGCTCCTTAGTTGAAGTACGACGACTTAAGGTATGGACCATATCATAGTAGCGGTTATAGTTTACATAAGCACCATTAGAAATTATATTAGTCATATCGTCTGCAATAGTCTTAGGAATGATTGACTGAAGTTGTAACTCTATTTTACTATTTAGTGTATTTAATTTTGTTAATGTAGTTGCAGTTGAATTTGAATTTGAAGTTGTATTTGTATTTGTATTTGTATTTGTACTTGCACTGGTCGTTGTATCTATATCTGTAGAAGTGTAGATACTATTTTTATTACAATTGTTACTACCTGTAGCCATATTTGTTATAAGTTTACGCAATGCTGTACCAGAAGGAAAATCTTTTGTAATATTCGCGTCGTGATGATCTGATGTGCGTAAGATTGGTATATATTTTAAGGAAGGATAATAGGTAAGTCCTGCCCGAATATATTCAAGTCCTAACAGTGCATTAGGGGTGTTGAGCATCTCTGTATTAAGGGCTTTACGGAAGGCAGAGCCATAGGACATACCTTCGTTAATATAGGTCCGTAATACTGTTTGAGTACTTTCACAATCCATACGTTTAGTTATATCAACGAGTGTATCTAGATCAGCCGTTTCAGAACCAAAGGAGAGTGCATCGATATGTAAAGCTTTTACCATGCGAATAGCACCTGTTCCAAACAGTTGTGCACTACCCAAAGAATAGAGTGTAGGTAGCTCGATAACGATGTCTGCACCACCGAGAATAGCCCAACGAGCACGGTCAAATTTAGAAAAAATAGCAGGTTCTCCTCGTTGTACAAAGGAACCACTCATGATACAAATGCGCAGCGCTTCAGGATGCTCTTGTGCTAAGGTATGTAATTGATGCGCATGTCCATTGTGAAATGGATTATATTCACAGATGATACCGATTGTTTTCATAGTGACTCCTTTCATTATTGTTAGTGTAACAAAGCGAAGAAATGCTGTAAATAACATTTCATGATATCCATATAAAAGGTCTGGTTATAGAAATGATGTTATGTGCAAATATTAAGTTTAGTATAGATTTTCTTGACACTATAGGCTATAATTAACTGTAAATGCTGAATTGATGTGAGGTATATGATGAAACAAAATTGGAAACGTACATTACAAGGGGCTCTGCTCGGTGCTGTGCTGCTAGCAATGGCGGGATGTGGCTCTACAAATGTAATGGATACATATAGTTTTGGCCATCAAGTTATCCGTGCTGGTCAATCTGAAATTACCATTGCTTTGCCTTATGAAATGGGTAAAAGTACAAAAAATATGTCTGATAAGGGGTATCCAATTGATATTTATGGATCTGTTACAGAACATATGGTAATTGAGGTTGAGGCTTTACGGCCTGGTGAAAATAAACCTTTACCTACGGTAGATGAGTATATTAATCACAGTAAGTCTGAATTTGCTAAAGTAGGCGCGACCATCAAAGAAGAGTCCGTAGCATTAGAAGGTGCATCTGCTAAAAAGCTTGATGTTACTGTTACATCACAAGGACAAATATTTAGAATTTCTCAATACGTATTCTTAGATCATGGCGTATTGTGGAATATAGTCTACCAATATCCTGAAAAGGATCAGGTAGGTGCTGATATCAGCAAAGAAATTCAAAACAAGATTCAAGTTACACAACAGAAAGAGGGTTAATCGATGAACGTATTAGTAGTTAACTGCGGTAGTTCTTCCTTGAAGTATCAATTACTTGATATGACAACTGAAACAGAATTGGCAAAAGGTCTTTTTGAAAAGATTGGTGATCAAGATGCTATCTTCACTCACAAACGTCCTAATGCAGATAAATTAGAACGGGTTGAACCAATTTTGAACCATAAAGAAGCGCTTCGCATTTTGCTAGATATTTTAGTTGATGCTGAATTTGGTGTTATTTCCTCTATGGATGAAATCGATGCTGTAGGTCACCGTGTAGTACACGGCGGTGAAAAATTTGCTGATTCCGTATTGATTACTCCAGCAGTTATGGAAGCATTGGAAGAATGTGCTTCTCTTGCACCATTGCATAACCCACCAAACATTCAAGGTATTGAAGCTTGTGAAGCTATTATGCCAAATGTACCTCAAGTTGCTGTATTTGATACTGCATTCCATCAAACTATGCCAAAAGAAGCATATATGTATGCGCTTCCTTACTCTTATTATGAAGATTATGGTATTCGTCGTTACGGCTTCCATGGTACATCCCATAAATATGTAGCGCAACGTTGTGCAGAATTAATGGGTAAACATATGACTGATCTTCGTATCATCACATGCCACTTGGGTAATGGTTCCTCTGTGGCTGCTATTAAAGGTGGTCGCTCCATCGATACTACAATGGGCTTTACTCCATTGTCCGGTTTGATCATGGGTACGCGTACAGGTGATATTGACCCTGCTATCGTTCCATTCTTGATGGAAAAAACAGGTATGACCTATGAAGAAATCGATAGAGTTATGAATAAAGAATCCGGTGTATTAGGGATTTCTGGTGTATCCAATGACTTCCGTGTGATTGAAGAAGCTGCTGCTAACGGCAATAAACGCGCACAATTGGCATTGAATATGTTCCATTACAAAGTTCGCCGTGTAATCGGTGCCTTTGCGGCTGTTATGGGCGGTGTAGATGCTATTATCTTTACTGCAGGTATCGGTGAAAACGGTATCGGTAACCGCGATGCAATTTGTAATGGTTTGGAATACTTAGGTACTCGTATTGATTCTGAACGCAATAATGTTCGTGGTAAAGAACAAGAAATCAGTGTTGAAGGCTCTAAGGTTAAAATCTTCGTAATTCCTACAAACGAAGAAATCATGATTGCTCGTGATACTCAACGTATTACAGCAGCGTTGAAAAAATAATATAGTTCGCATCTGAACTGAGTGACTAATAGAGTCATAAAACCCCGTCTATATCTTGGATATAGACGGGGTTTTTGTAGTTTTTATGCATAGAATATCTTATAATAGGATGTATAGTTATTAATTAGTGATTTCTTTAAAAGGGGTAAAGCATGACAGTATTATATGAAGAAAAATCTCAGCGCACCAGAAGTGCAGAGTTATTGGTAGTATTTTTTGTGATTTTATTGTTGTGTGCAGCAGCTTATACAACGTATCGCAGTATTCAATTACATACGGTTTTATTAGCTGAGTATTTTATTGAAATCATGGCCATCATTGTTATGGTTAAACAGGCTGTTAGTCGATATACATATATTTTGACAGATACAAAGCTTGTGATTGAAGAGAACTCTATCTTTAGAAATCGTCATTTTGAAGTAGATTATAACATGATTGATGGGGTGTTCAAGTTTGAACGTGAGTTGTTGACAAATATTAAATACCGCTATAAATATAGAAAATGTTCTACCTCTGACCCGCGCCCGATTTGGTCTCTTGTGTATTCTATTGTAGATGGAAATAAAGTTAAAAATGGCCGTTTGTTGTTGAAAGCCGACGATAGATTCTTTGAAATATTAGAAGAGCATGTGCCTGGCCGTATTCGTGTGCCTCAAGCGGATATTGTATTTTATGCAGCGGTGCGAGCTGATGCGGTAAAACATGGGGAAGATGTACAAGAATATTATGAAAGATTAATTTCTTCAGAAGAAGATAAAGGAACAACTATGTAAGGGATGGTAAGTTCTGGGGGATAGGCAGGATAGTTTAGTTATACCAAGAATTTTATGTACAAGTTTTTTAATACGAAGGAGCGTATATGGCTGGATTATATTTGGCGAGTCAATCACCACGTAGAACTGAATTATTAACACAGGTTGGGATTGATCATACTGTTGTATCCAGTACTTATGAGGAATCTAATGAGGGTTACGACAACCCTATTGAAATGGTGAAAGCCCAAGCATTAGGTAAGGCTCGTTGTGCTGTAGGTGTTCCAGACGGAAGTATTGTGTTAGGCGCAGATACTATTGTTGTCCTTGATAATAAAGTATTAGGAAAGCCACATGATGAATCCGATGCACGCCATATGTTGGAGCATTTATCGGGTAGAGCACATTCTGTAATCACTGGAGTCGCGTTACTCATCAAAGGGGAGGAGATAGTTTTTCACAATGAAACAAAAGTATATTTTAAACAATTAGCACCCTTTGAAATCGAGTCTTATATTGCTAGTGGGGAACCGATGGATAAGGCTGGAGCTTATGGCATCCAAGGAAAAGGTGCATTATGGGTAGATAAAATAGAGGGCTCTTATACTAATGTGGTAGGGTTACCAGTTGAACATGTATACGAGGAACTGTGCAAGGCGTTAGGGGCAAAATAGTACTAGCGTATTAGACAGATAGTGATATAATTGGCTGTGCTGTGCTGTGCTGTGCTGTGCTGTGCTGTGCTGTGCTGTGCTGTGCTGTGCTAAATAATTTTTAAGAGAGTAGATGTGTTTATTGTTTGATTTACAAATGGTGTTATCTATTTGAATGGAGAGATTCTATGGAAGTACCAACAGTAAGTGTAAAAGATATGCTACCATTCCAGCGCCCTCGAGAAAAATTTCTCGCCTTAGGCCCTTCACATATGGCAATGGAGGAGTTGTTGGCTATTTTATTGCGCACAGGGGTAAAGGGGCAATCTGCGATTTCTTTGGCAAGTGATATCCTACAATCCTTTGATGATGGCGTATATGGTCTTAACCGAATGACCGTAGATAATCTAATCAAAATCAAGGGTATTGGTAGAGATAAAGCAGTGACGCTATGCGCAGCACTTGAAATGGGTAGGCGTCTAGGGGAGCTTAAGATTAAAGAGACTTATGAAGATTTTTCGCAACCTTTTGTAATAGCTCAATATGTGATGGAGCGACTGCGTCACGAAGATGTGGAACATGTGTGGGCTGCCATGTTAACATCTCGAAATAAGCTTATTCAGTTGGAACATATCTCTAATGGTGGATTGGTATCAAGTCTTGTAGAGCAAAGAGCAGTATTTAAAAAAGCTATAGCATGCAATGCAGCGGCTATTATCCTAATCCATAACCACCCGTCAGGTGATAGTAGACCAAGTGATGAAGATATACGGCTAACGAAAATGTTTGTTAGTGCTGGTCAATTTATGGGGATTCCTGTACTCGATCATATTGTTATAGGGGATAATGAATTTACGAGCCTCAGCGAAATTGGTAAATTGAGCTGAGCCTAAATAAACTGAACAAAGCCAAGTAAGATTATTAAAAGCATTCATTTTGAACTATACCTAATTTTGACGCATGGGTAAGTTCCTATAAATGAGTGCTTTTCCTTATTGTGTATGAGATTGTATGTATGAAGTTATGTAATTTTTATGTATGACTTATGAGTACAGGGATTATGCGTTATCTGTGCTTTTAACAAAAGGAAAGGTACTGATATCAATGGAAAAAGTCGCGTTATATATGGTAAAATGGAATGATGATGTAATGAAGGAGAAATTACTATGAGTTCCATTTTACCTACTCTAGGAAAAGATGTAAGTATAGATATTGGTTCCATACAAACGCGCCTCATGGGGGGGACGCGAGGGACTGTTATAAGCGAACCATCGATTATAGCAACTGATACAAAACAAGAAAAAGTAGTAGCCGTTGGTGATGAAGCGGCGCGCCTCGTATTGCGCATGCCCGATATATGGCGTCCGTTAACGCCTTTAAAGGATGGATTTATAGTTGACTATCGCGTTATGCATACTATGCTTAGCTACTTTCTTAATAAGGTGTCTAATGCATTGCGTCGAGCCCGCGTTGTCGTAGGGGTTCCTTGTGGGATGACCGATGTTGAGCAACGAGCCATGATGGATGCTGTTATTCAAGCTGGTGCTCGAGAGGTATTTCTTATCGAACGACCTGTGGCGGCTGCTATTGGTTGTGGTGTGCCTATCTTTGAAGCACAAGGATCTATGATTATTGATATCGGCGGTGGCACTATTGATATGGGGATTGTTTCTTTAGGTGGTATCGTAGATAGCAAAACAATTCGTTTTGGTGGTTCTGATATTAATAATGCCTTATTACGCTATGTGCGTGAGTGTTTTGGCATTATCGTATCTGATGAAACTATAATAGATATTAAGCATACATTAGGAACAGCTGTCGCTCCTTTAGAGGATGCAGAGTATGCCTTTCAAGGGCGCGATATGATGAACGGCTTAGGTAGACGTTGTGTGATTCATCAATCTGAAGTGTACCAAGTTGTAAATGAATGTTTGATAGGACTCTTGGATGAGGTTAAGCAAATGATTCGTGCTACGGCACCAGAAATCGTGGCTGATATTATGCAACATGGCATATGGCTTACTGGCGGTACAGCAAGACTATCTGGATTAGCGGATCGGATTGGTACTGAAGTAGGTGTACCTGTTCACGTTCCTGAAGCACCTGAAACAAAAGTTGTGGTAGGCCTTAATGGGGCCTCATCTGATTTGGTGAGCTTATCGCGTTTTATTGTAAATTCTAAGAATAGAAAGGGCCGAGACTAGCATGATACAGTCAGATAAAAAGTTAATTATCATCGTTGTCATTGGTTGTATCCTAATGTCATTGCTCGGCTTTGCGTGGAAGCAACGGACTAGTATTCCCTTTGTTACGGTTACCCTTGAAGGAATTACAACGCCTTTCTCTTATGGGTCAGCTCGTTTATTAGAGGGCGTCCAAACTAGCTTTACAGTACTTAATAATGCTATTTTCTCTACTATCGAACGCGAAGAGGAAGCATCTCGTAAAGCTACATTGGAACAAAAGGTAGTTAACTACGATGAAGTAGTGGCAGAGAATATTCGCCTTCGTCAGCTTTTAAACTATAAGAGTAGCCATCCAGAATTCTCCATGACCTTAGCAGGTATCATTACAAAGGATTACGGTACTTGGACAAATACTTTCACCATTGATAAAGGGAGTGAAGAAGGTATGGCAGTTAATATGGCTGTTGTTGTACCTAGTGGTGTCGTTGGTTTTATTACAGATGTATATCCGCATTCTGCTCGCGTTCAAACCATTCTTGATCCGCGTAGCGCAATAGGTATCCTTGTACAACGACCTGAATCTCGTTTGTCTGGCGTTGTAAAAGGTAATGGCAATACACCTCGTACACCATCTATGGTAAATATTGCTCGCGATGGTGATGTATTGGTAGGTGATAAGTTGATTACCTCTGGATATGGAGGCATTTATCCGAAAGGTCTACCTGTTGGCAACGTGCAATCTATCGAAAATGATTCGGAAGGATTTGTTAAAAATGCGGTAGTCACACCGAGTGTAGATTTTCATCGTTTAGAAGAAGTTTTTGTGCTTACCTCGTCTTCTCTAAGCGCACCACAAAAACCAGAACTTGAGCCTAAACTTGTGCCTCAAACACAACGAGATCAAGTAGAGGGTGCAAAGGGGGCCGTTAAACAATGATGCGTCTAGCTTTAGCTCTCTCTGGATTTTTAATATATTTTATACAAGCGCAATTATTGCCTACTATTTTCCATACAAATTGGTTACCAAACTTAATTTTGACGATAATTGTTATGATTACTTTATTTAAAGGTCGTCGTATGGGGCTGATATCCGCTGTTGTTGGGGGTATCGTACATGATGTATTGATATCTAACTTTTTTGGGCTCCATCTATTCCCTTACGTAATTGTGGTATACCTACTATCTGCCGTAAAGCATCGTATCTATGAAGAACGCTGGTATTGGTCTAGTGGTATAGTAGCTATTTGTACGCTGCTAGATGGCGTTATTCGTAGCTTTATGATATTAGCTAGTGGTGGCGATTTGCACTTTGGACTATACTTGTGGCATATGGTATTACCCGTGATGTTCTGGAATGGCTTGTTAGGCGCTATTGTGCATGGTTTGTTATGGCGTAAAGATGATGAACAACAAGGTTATATTTGGTAAGGATTAAGGGGGTGAAAGAGTGCTTGAAGGCCTCTATAAACGAAGAAAAACGAATCGCTTTGATGTACTCTTTTACATTGTAGCCGGCATATTTATAGTCTTGGCATTACGCCTGATGACGTTGCAAATCTTGTCTGGTGGTTATTACCAAGCTAAGGCAGAAGGCAACCGTTTGCGCATGGTATCCATGACAGCTGCTCGTGGTATTATGTACGATCGAAATGGTCAGATCTTAGTAGGTTCTAGACCGGCATACACTATCTCCATTTTGCCTACGGGGAAGGCTCTAGACGAAGGTGAAGTTGCTAAGTTGGCAACTTTGCTGAAAATTAAACCAGAAGATATTACAAAAAAGGTAAATGATCATAAATATGGTTATGAGCCAATTCGTATTGCTAATGATATTTCTATGGATGTAGTTACAAGCATCGAAGAGCATCGTCATGAATTACCAGGTGTTACCATAGATGTAGAACCACTTCGCTATTATCCATATGAAACGATGGCTTCTCAGCTCTTTGGGTATGTGGGTGAAGTGAGCGAAGAAGAATTAGAAGAGCTAAAACAGCAAGATCCAAATACCCTTATTAGTGGTGGTACTATTTTAGGCCGTTCTGGTCTTGAAAAACTATATGATTCCATCTTGCGTGG
Source organism: Veillonella parvula (assembly GCF_018378075.1). GTDB lineage: Bacteria > Bacillota > Negativicutes > Veillonellales > Veillonellaceae > Veillonella > Veillonella parvula_K. The sequence continues at coordinate 81,546 of NZ_JAGZYE010000006.1, read as the reverse complement.
CACTGATGGTGGTAAACAGGTAGAGGTTGATGCTACAGGCCGACCGGTTGCGGAGGTAGATAGAAAGCATACAGTGCCTGGATCTAATATCCATTTGACAATAGATGCAAATCTACAAAAGGCTGCTGAAGAAGCTGTTAAGAACCAATTAGAACAGTTGCGTGCCCAAGGCATTCCAGCTCAAGGAGCTGCTGTAGTAGCAATGGATCCAAATACGGGTGCCATTTTGGCCATGGTCAGCGCCCCTGAGTTTAACCCTAATTGGTTTGCGAAGGGGATTACAACGGCACAGTGGAATCAATTGAATAACGATAAGAATCATCCATTTGATAATAAGGTTATTTCTGGTGAATATCCACCAGGTTCTCCGTTCAAGATTATTACAGGTACGGCGGCTTTAGATCTTAAAAAGGTTACCCCTGAAGAAATGATTTTTGATAGTGGTAAACATTGGCTTATCGATAAACGAAATGCAGAAGGTGAAGCATTAGGGTGGCTTAACTTTAATAAAGCTCTTGCAAAATCAGATAATGTTTACTTCTATGAAATGGGCAATCGCGTTGGCATAGAAGGACTTGTAAAATATGCTGGCTACTTTGGTATTGGCGAAAAGACAGGCATCAATCTTGTTGGTGAGGCCTCTGGTAATATGGCAAGTCCTGCTTATAAACGCAAAGTGTATGATGAAGATTGGTATTTAGGTGAAACCTTTGATGCGGCCATAGGTCAGTCTTTTACTTTGGTGACACCATTACAAATGGCTGTTATGCTTAGTGAAGTAGCAAATGGTGGCATTAAATACCGCCCATATGTAGTGAGCCGTATTGATAATAAGGATGGCACGCCAAAAGAAATCTTTGGCCCAGACAAGCTCGGTATCTTACCTGTACCAAAAAATATTATGGATCTTGTTCGCGAAGGCTTGCGTGATGTTACTAATGAAGGTGGTACAGCAGGGGAGTTGTTTAAAGGATTCCCTATTGATGTAGCTGGTAAAACAGGTACTTCAGAGAATGCACATGGCAGAGATCACGGCTGGTTTGTAGCCTATGCACCATATGATAAGCCACAAATTGTAGTGGTTGCACTTGTTGAGCAAGGTAGCTTTGGTGCGGGCTCTGCAGGGCCTATCGTAAGAGATATATTGGCTGCGTACTTCAATGTACCAGTGAATAAGAAATCTAATGATACAAATAGTAAGGGCAATAAGGAAACTGCTACGGGGACAAGTATTAATAAAGGGCAAAAACCTCAGAATGCGGTAACTAGTGGACAACCAAGAAAGGATTAGTATGGGCGAGATAATCGGCGTTGTATCCGGTAAGGGAGGCGTAGGTAAGACTACGATTACCGCTTGCTTGGGTTCAGCCTTAAGCAATGCAGGGCATCGCGTATTGCTCTGTGATGGAGATTTTGGATTGCGCGATTTAGACCTTGTGTTAGGAGTGGCAAATGAAATTATTTACGACGCATTAGATGCGAGCGAAGATAAAGACTATATGGATGATGCCATTGTATCAATTGCTGAAAACTTAGATTTCCTACCAGCTAGCCAAAGTGCTCGTTGGGAAGATATAGGTCGTAAAAAATATAAAAAATTAGTCCGTCGCCTCTCTGAGACATATGACTATATTTTAATTGATGCTCCTGCTGGTATCGGTAAGGGCATAGAGTCTATTTTAGAATTAGTAAATCGTTGCATCGTGGTGACGCATCCTTTATGGGTGTCCTTGCGTAATGGGGCACGCATGATTCAAGTATGTCAAGAACATAATATTCGTGATTATGCTATTGCTTTTAATGCAGTACCTATCGATGGAGAGGATATCCATTTATATGATATGTTAGAAGTCCTTCGTGCTGAATATGTAGGGGCTATAATTCCTTATGATGAGGATATTTTGACCTATACACAAGATGGTCGTTTGTTAGAATTTGTTTCTAGTGAACTAAAAGCTATGTTAGCACCTCTTGTTGATTATGTAACTACCGGTGAGTGTTGGGAAGACTACGATGTACAAAAGCACTTCGATGCTTATGTAACTAAGAAAAAAACATCGAAGGAGCAAGATAGTACACCAAGTCTTGCAACAGTAGGTGAGTCTATTTTTGAGGATTCTAACAATGTTCATTACATTAATCGTGGCGGTTGGACCACGCAACGCTTATTGGTGCAAGGGAAACAAAGCTTGTGGCGCCGTAGCAAGTTGAAATAGGTGATATGATGTGGCGTAAAATATGGACAGATAGCGATTGGACTATCATCATATGTACTATATTACTTGTCGGAATTGGTCTTACAGCTATTGGTAGTGCTACCCATGTGAATCATGAAGCTATCGGTTTTGGTAGTTTAGTGGTAAAACAACTCGTATTCTTTTTAGCAAATATAGCTGTCGTTATAGGCATGCAATTTCTAGATTACCATCGCCTTAAAGGGTGGGGGAATATGATTTATGTGATTACCATGCTTATGTTAATTGCAGTTATGGTAGTTGGTACCTCCGCACTAGGTGCACAGCGTTGGATTCAACTGGGGCCAATTACTATCCAGCCTTCAGAGTTTTCTAAACTATTGATGATTATCTGTATGGCTAAAATGTTAGAACCGCGCATTGGCAAGTTAGATACTTTTAAATCCCTATTGATGCCAGTGTTATATGTAGGGATTCCTATCCTTCTCGTATTTTTACAACCTGACTTGGGGACATCCCTCGTATATATTGCTATATTTGTAGGGATGCTCTTTATATCTGGTATCAAAACTAAGCTTATAAAAATCATTGCGAGCGTGGCTTTACTCTTGATGCCTTTGGGCTGGTTTGTACTGAAAGAATACCAAAAGCAACGTATTCTAGTATTTTTAAATCCAGATATTGATCCCTTCGGTTCTGGCTATCATATTATTCAATCTAAGATTGCCATCGGGTCGGGTATGATTTTTGGTAAAGGTATCTTTAATGGCACTCAAAGTCAGTTGAACTTTTTACCAGAAAATCATACGGACTTTATCTTTTCTGTAATCGGCGAAGAATTTGGCTTTGTAGGATGCATTGTAGTATTGCTATTATTGTTTATGCTTATTTATCGCAGCATTCAAGTAGCATATACCTGCAATGATAATTTCGGTATGTTATTAGCAACGGGTATTGGTACGATGTTTGCCTTTGAAGTGCTCGTAAACGTAGGCATGACGATTGGTATCATGCCTGTAACGGGGATTCCGTTGCCATTCCTTAGCTATGGTGTTAGTGCGCTAACAACTAATATGCTGAGCATTGGCATTTTATTAAATATTGCTAGACAGCGGACAAAATATATATTTTAATATCCTTTCATAGGATTGATTGTGAAAGAAGTCTTTCATTAAAGACGGAGGATGTATGATTCAATTAGATACGTCATGGTTACAACATGTCCAAAAGCCCGCTCGCTACACGGGCGGCGAATACAATAGTATCGTGAAAGATCACAGTACTGTTGATGTAACTATGGCTTTAGGTTTTCCCGATGTGTACGAAGTGGCCATGAGTCATTTGGGCATCAAGATTTTGTATGGTCTCGTAAACCGTCGTGAAGATGCGGTAGCCGAGCGCGTATTTGCACCGTGGCACGATATGGAAGAGGAAATGCGCAAGCGTAATATTCCATTATTTTCCTTAGAAACACGTACGCCTATTAAAGACTTTGATGTGTTAGCATTTACGCTTCAATATGAAATGAGTTTTACTAACATTTTAAATATGCTCGATTTAGCAGGCATTCCTATGTATGCTAAGGAGCGTGATTTAGATTTTCCACTGCTTGTATGCGGTGGCCCTTGTGCGTATAATGTAGAGCCTATTGCTGATTTCTTTGATATCGTATCCCTCGGTGAATCCGAAGAGTGGGGCGATGAATTCATCGACTTATTTAAAGCAGAAAAAGCCAAAGGCTTCCCAGGTGGCAAAGAAGGCTTTTTGCGTAAAGTAGCCCAAATTCCTGGCACATATTGCCCGGCTTTATACGATGTAGAATACACTGAACAAGGCGATTTTAAATCGATTACGCCGCGTTTCGAAGACGTACCTGCAACCGTTGAGAAACGTATTATAGAGGATGTAGAGAATGTATTCTATCCAACAAAGCCTGTTGTACCGTTCCTTGATATAGTGCATGACCGCGCTGTATTGGAGCTATTCCGTGGCTGTACGCGTGGCTGTCGTTTCTGTCAGGCAGGTATGCTCTATCGTCCAGTTCGTGAAAAGACACCAGAACGTTTGTTGCAAATTGCTAAAGATACGATTGCCAATACGGGGTATAATGAAATATCCTTGATGAGTTTAAGCTCTGCAGACTACTCCAAATTACCTGAGCTTGTAGATATGCTCATGGAAGAGTTTAAAGATAAACAAGTTAGCGTTAGCTTACCGTCCTTGCGTATCGACAGTTTCTCTATCGATATTGCGAAAAAGGTACAGCAAGTGCGCAAGAGTGGTCTTACCTTTGCTCCTGAAGCAGGTACGCAACGAATGCGTGACGTTATCAATAAAGGCGTTAGTGAAGAAGACTTATTGGCGGCCTGTTCTAATGCTTTCAAATCTGGTTGGAATACAGTTAAATTATATTTTATGATGGGCCTTCCTACAGAAACAGACGAAGATTTGGCTGGTATTGCGGATCTTGCGTACAAGGTGCTCGATTTACACCGTGAAATTACAGGGAAGCGAAATGGTTCTGTAACGGTCAGCGTATCCTTCTTCGTGCCAAAAACACATTCTCCATACCAATGGTATGGTCAACAAGATGTAGAGGAAATTCATCGCAAACAACGTTACTTGAAGTCCCTCATCAATAATCGTAACATTTCCTACCACTACCATGATGGCTATACTGGCTACATGGAAGCCGCTTTTGCTCGTGGGGACCGCAGATTGTCCAAAGTTCTCGTAGAGGCTTGGAAGGCAGGTTGTAAATTCGATGGTTGGACCGAGTTCTTTAACTATGAAACTTGGTTGAAAGCATTCGCTGACTGCGGATTGGATCCTGCGTATTTTGCACGTCGTACACGAGATTTCGATGAGCCATTGCCTTGGGATCATTTAGATTGCACCGTAAGTAAAGCTTTCTTAAAACGCGAGTGGGAGCAAGCGGTAGCAGCTAATCTTACAGGCGATTGTCGTCGAGCTCCATGTAAGGGCTGTAATGTATGTCCAGAGCTCAATACAGCTATTATTGACTATAAGGAGGGTGGTAGAGTTGAAAAAGTTACGTTTGGCCTTAAATAAAGGCGAAGAATTACGATTCCTGTCACACCTTGATTATGCTCAAGCTGTAGAGCGGATGATACGTCGAGCAGAAATTAAAATGGCGTACTCTGAAGGGTTTAACCCTCACATGAAAATTAGCTTCTCCTCTGCACTCGCCTTAGGCGTAACCGCAGCGGCTGAATATATTGATATGGATGTGCTTGAAGAGGATAGTTTAGAGTCCATTATAGACCGTTTAAACCGTGTAGCGCCTCCTGGTCTTGAGGTTCTAGATGGTAAAGAAATGCCTGAAAAGGTGAAAAAGATGATGGCCATCTGTAACTTTGCTATCTATGAGGTAACAGGCCCTGTGACAGATGAAAATGCTGATTGGGATGCGTTACTCAAACCTTTTAATGAAGCAACGGAAATTTCTTATGAAAAGGTAACACCTAAGAAAACTCGTACCATTGATGTAAAAGAGTTTGTAAAAGAACCAATCGTAGCATCTGTTAAAGACGGTATGGTGATACTTACAATGGGCATCGGCATTTATCCGCAAGGGACTATTAAACCTAGCGAAGTGTGGAATCTTGGTAAAAATCAGTATAATTGGCCTATTACTTCAGATTACGAAATTCATCGTAAAGCAATTATAGTAGAAAACGAAGAAGGCCGTTATACGCCTTTAGAGATTAATTACTAATTATAATTTAGATGACAAAGAAGGGAGGGATAGGATGCATAAAATTTTGGTCAATGTTATGCGCGAAGAAATTCGTATGGCTGTTATAGACGAAGAAGGACAGCTAGTGGACTTTGTCTTGGAGCGTACCGATGAGTCTCATATGGCAAATCATATGTACAAAGGCACAGTAAAGAACGTATTAAATGGTATGCAAGCGGCCTTTGTTGATATTGGGGGCTCTCAAAATGCGTACTTGAACCTGCAACAAGGGAAGGAACAGAAAATCTTGCCACGCTTATCTGTGGGGCAACAAATCCTCGTTCAAGTAGTGAAAGAAGAAATGCTTGGTAAAGGTGCCCGCGTGACTGCAGACGTCAGTTTGGCCGGTCGTTTTATGGTACTATTACCATATTCTGAAGGCATGCATATTTCCAAGAAAATTACAGACGAAACCATGCGCAGTAAACTACAAGAATTGGCAGCCCCTTATGTACAAGAAGGTTGCGGTTTTATCATTCGCACTGCAGCAGCTAAGGCCAGTGCCGATGAAATCGGTCGCGATATGGAGTATCTGTGGCGGACCTGGCAACATGTGTTGAAGCGCTTTAAGGTGGCTAAGAGCGGTACTGATTTATATAGTGACGCGGATTTCTGGTTCCGCCTTGTACGGGACTATGCGCATCGCAATGTAGAGGAAATCATCGTCGATTCCGATATGGGAGAATCCCGATTGCTGGACCTCTTAGGGCATGGACCTACGTCACAACAAATTAAAGTAACACGTCATCGTGATAGCACACCGATTTTTAAAGCAAATCACATTGAACCTCAATTGGAAGATCTTATCTCTCGCGATATTAATCTTCCTTCTGGTGGTTCAATCCGTATTGACCATACGGAGGCCCTCACAGTATTTGATGTAAACTCTGCTCATTACACTGGTAAATCTAATAAGCTGGAAGATTTAGCTTTCACAGTCAATAAAGAAGCGGCAAAAGAAATCTGTCGTCAATTGCGCTTGCGCGATATTGGCGGTATCATTGTGGTTGATTTCATCGATATGAAAGATAAAGAGCATCAACAAGAATTGTTAAAATTGTTGGGGGTACAAGCTAAGTTAGATAAAATGAAAACTGTTGTATGCGGCATTAGTTCGCTTGGCCTCGTAGAGATGACCCGAAAGCGAGCTCGCCAAGGCTTGCAAACCTTGATGTTTGATACATGCCCTCAATGTGGTGGTACGGGCTATATGTTGTCAGGGCGTACTGTATATATGCAGATTGTGCGTCGTATCCGCGAGTTATTTAAATCGGGACGTATTAAAACAGATTTAGAACTCGAAGTTCATCCGGAGGTAGCTCAGTATTTAACAAAGGCTGTTCTCGTGGATTTGGGTGAGTCTATAGGGCGCAAGATTTCTATTGTGGTAAATCCACAAATTAGCCGTGAAGGGTATTCCCTGATGGCTGTCACTGAATAATATGTAGTTTGTTTATAGAGGAGTACCGTGTCTGTATTTGAAATTATATTAATTAGTATAGGCCTAGCGATGGATGCCTTTGGTGTATCTATCGGTAAGGGGCTGACAATGCCTGTAGGTGAGAATGGTCGCAAGGTAACCTTGGCATTTCTTTTTGGTTTGTTCCAGTTTCTTATGCCTCTTATTGGTTGGCTCATCGGTCGTCAATTTATCGATGTGATTGCTGATTGGGACCACTGGATTATCTTTGGCCTTCTTGGTTATTTAGGTATCGCTATGATCAGAGAGGGACTTAGCGATGATGATGAAGAGGACGATGATAAGCAATTCTTGGGTGTCTGGGAAATGATGATGCTCTCCGTAGCGACTAGCTTTGATGCAATGGCTGTAGGACTGACCTTTGCATTCTTACCTATTAATGTATGGAAAGCATCTACGATGATTGGTGTTATTACCTTTGGTATATCTTTAGTGGGTGTTTACTTAGGTAAATTTATGGGCCGATTTGTTGGAAAATATGCAGATATAGTAGGTGGCGGTGTATTGATCCTCATCGGTACAAAGATACTTTTACAACATCTTGGGATTATTGGAGAATTTTAAGGTATATATATGTGAAAGTGTTAGAAACTGAGCGGATTCTGTTGATTTTTGTTTGACATGACTGTGTAAATAGGATATACTATATCAGTATTAGTTCGGTTTACTGAACTTTGCAATCCGCGTGAAGCAGGTTTAAACGCCCGACCGAAGTTCGGGTCGGGATACCGAATTCAGCGAGTTCGATAACAAGGAGGTGTTCTCATGTACGCAATTATTAAAACTGGTGGTAAACAATATCGCGTTGCTGAAGGCGATGTAATTACTATCGAAAAATTGGAAGCAGCTGCTGACGAGTCCGTTACATTCGAAGAAGTTTTGACTGTAGTGAATGACGGCGACGTTAAAGTTGGCGCTCCTCTTGTAAACGGTGCAAAAGTTACAGGTACAGTTCTTGAGCATGGTAAAGGTAAAAAAATCTTAGTATTCAAATACAAAGCTAAATCCAACTACCGTCGTCGTCAAGGCCATCGTCAACCGTTCACAAAAGTTCGTATTGAATCTATCCAAGCTTAATTATGGTTTCCATTGGAATCCAGCGGAATAGTGATGGCCAAGTAGTTGGTTGTCATATGTCCGGTCATGCAGGATATGATGAACATGGCTTCGATATCGTATGTGCCGCAGTGTCCGCCTTGTCGGCAACGGCAATGTTAGGACTCACCCAAATTGCTCGACAAGAAGGGGAGTATACGAATAGCGAAGGTCAATGTGATATAGTTCTCTCTGGTACGATTAATCAGAGTGGACAGGATATTCTGGGGACTATGCTTCTCGGTTTGGAGGAAATTAGCCGTCAATATCCAGAGTTTGTCCAAATTCACGAAATATAGGAGGTGAACTTAATGTTTACTTTTGATTTGCAATTGTTCGCACATAAAAAAGGTGTGTCCAGTACTCGTAACGGTCGTGACAGTGAATCTAAACGTCTTGGTGTTAAATGCCATGATGGTTCCATCGTAAAGAGCGGTAACATCATCGTTCGTCAACGTGGTACTCACTTCCACCCTGGTACTAACGTAGGTATCGGTAAAGATGACACTTTATTTGCACTTGTGCCTGGTAAAGTAGCATTTGAACGTGCTGGTCGTTATAACCGTAAAGTTAGCGTATACCCTGTAGAAGCTTAATTTTATAAGACTATTAATCCCTAGTGGTTTCCACTAGGGGTTTTTTGTTGCTTATTTTTGTTTATTATGGTGTAAGTTGTATTGGTATAATATAATATAGTTTAAAGTGATTATTAAATATATCATAGAGTCTTGAAATATGATCGGAGGCATTATGGCACTATTAGAGTTATCTAATATATCCTATGTTGTAAAAGAAAAGTCTATTATCCGTGATGTATCTCTATCTGTACATGAAGGAGAGTATCTCACTATTGTAGGTCCTTCTGGTAGTGGTAAAAGTACACTTTTAAAATTATGCAGTGATTTAATTAGCCCTACCTCAGGGATTATTACTTATAATGGGCGTGATTTAGCCACTATAGATCCAGAAAGTTATCGTAAAGAGGTTGGTTATTGCTTTCAAAGACCTTACTTGTTTGCAAAAACGGTGCGTCGTAATATTTTGTTCCCTTATGATATTCGAGGTATGGAACCTGATATGATTCGTATCAAATATCTTTTCGATTTACTTCATATGCCTATCGAATATCTTGAGCGCCGTAATGATGAATTATCTGGTGGAGAAATGCAACGGATTTGTCTTATTCGCAGTCTTATCTTTGAACCTAAAGTATTGCTTTTAGATGAGGTAACCTCTGCATTAGACGCTGTCAATACGGCTATTGTAGAACAGGTAATCGGTGAGCTCCATAAAAATGGAATGACCATCATAGCAATTACACATAGTGAGGAACAAAGCCTACGCATGTCTAATCGTCGTATTACAATTGTAGATGGATCATTAGCTAAAGAGGAGGTATTACGATGAGTCAATTTCATGCTATTTCAGCCACGTCATTATGCCTTGCATCTACATTAGTTATTATCAGTATGTTTATGTCCTATCAGCAGGAGTTGAAGTTAGAGAAAGATATTTTTATAAGTGCTTTGCGGGCTACCATACAGTTATTTGTTATAGGTTTTATTTTAGCTTATATTTTTAGTACCGAAAGTCCTATATTTATAATTGGTTTATTAGGATTTATGGCTATCAATGCGGCCTATAATTCTTCTAAGCGGGGAAAGGGAATTCCTTATGCTCTGTGGATTTCTTGGTTTGCTATAACCGTAGGTGCAAGTATTACTTTAACGATTTTGCTTTTAACGGGCGTGCTTAATTTTACTGCTTATCAAGTGATTCCTGTTGGTGGTATGGTCATTAGTGGTGCTATGGTAGCGATTGGGCTTTGTTATCGCCAAATGCTATCAAATTTTGAATTGCGTCAACAAGAGGTAGAGATTAAACTAGCGCTAGGAAGTACACCTAAGCAAGCGTCAAAAGCCATCGTGCGAGATGTTATAAAGACTGGATTGCAGCCAACTGTGGATAGTGCTAAGACCTTAGGAATTGTGGCTTTACCAGGGATGATGACAGGTCTTATTTTAGCGGGGATGCCCCCGCTTGAAGCTGTAAAATATCAAATGATTGTGACATTTATGAGTTTATCTACCATATCGATTGCTTGCTTTATTACTTGTCAATTAGCGTATAAAACATTTTTTAATAATAGGAATCAATTAAATAGGTAAATTTAGTGCTTTAAATATATTTTATTGTACATCAAATCAGAATATTTACTCATAACTTAGAGTAGTAGCCTTAAGGTTACTGCTCTTTTTTTATAGAAATAATGTTTATATATGATTATAGGAATAAAAATTGTTGGATATAATTCTGTATAGTTATAAAGATTTACTTATTTTGTTTTTAACATTGCATTATTGCTATAAATGATACTGAGATTTATTATTGAAATAGATAGAGCATTGTTGATATAATGTATCAGTAAATTCTATAGTATTTCGTATTGTAAGGAGTTCTTATGAGCAATTATGACGTAGAAACAAGGGGAGGGCGTGCAGCTAAAACTACGCTACTAGGTATATTAGCCTTAGCTATTTTAATTGCCACATCTCTTGGTTCACTCTTCATTGGGATACGCTATATCAGCATAGATGATATTACTCTATCCTTTACCAACTATGATCCTAATAGTATAGGACAGATGATCGTTCAAACATTGCGCCTGCCACGTATGATAGCAGGTATCGTTGTAGGTATTAGCTTTGCCGTATCAGGTGCACTGATGCAAGGTGTTACCAATAATTCTATGGCAAGTCCTTCTATTTTGGGGATTAATGCAGGTGCTAGTTTTGGTCTAGCTGTTGGAATGATTTTATTTCCTTATTTAACCTTAAATGGAAGTATTTTATTTTCCTTTGCTGGGGCTGCGTTGGCAACACTATTTATTTTAGCTCTTGCTAAACGCGTAGGTGGTAAAGCTACCCCTGTATATCTTGCACTTGCAGGTACGGCTATTAGTGCAGTATTTGTAGCTGTTACACATATGCTTGTTGTGTACTTCCAAGTAGCACAAGAATTAAGCTTCTGGACTGCCGGCGGTATAAGCGGTATTCGCATGGAACAAGTATTACTCGTATTACCTTGGACTATTGTTGGTATTCTTATTGCTATGTACGTATCAAAATCTGTTACGCTTTTAAGCTTTGGTGAAGAGGTGGCGATTGGTCTAGGTAGTAATTTAAATCGCGTCCGTGTGTTATCTGGTTTGACAGTACTTATTCTTAGCGGTTCTGCTGTTGCTCTAGCCGGTCCTATCGGTTTTGTAGGTCTCGTCATTCCACATATAACACGTAAACTGGTGGGCATCGATTATCGACTAGTAATTCCATTCTCTGCACTTTTTGGTGCGGTTCTTGTTATGATTGCAGACGTTGTGGCTCGTATCATAAATCCTCCATTTGAAACACCATTAGGTGCCATTACTGCGCTCGTAGGGGTTCCATTCTTTATTTATTTAGCAAATCGTAAGGGAGGGAAATAAGATGAAAAAACGCTTTTTTGCCTACTCTTTCGTTATGACACTTATATTATTAGGTGCTATATATGGACATCTTCATACAGGATTTAGCGATATGTCTACATCTGATCTTATTCGCATTCTTTTTGGCGGTGGTAATGATGTAGAAAACCTCACGGTTTTTGATTTTCGTTTAGTTCGTACCATCTTGGCTGTATTTATTGGTATGGGCCTTGCTATGTCTGGTGCGATTTTCCAAACTATATCTCGTAATGAATTGGCTAGCCCAAGCTTGTTAGGCGTAAATGCTGGTGCTGGCTTAGGTGTAGTTCTTTTAGTGTATTTTGCAGGTTCTACAACGGCGTGGGGGATTTGGACATTACCAACTGTTGCCGTAGCTGGTGCTGTTGTGGCAGCGCTTTTAATTTATCTTTTATCTTGTCGAGGCCGCGATATTATTTCGCCATATCGTTTAATCTTAACAGGTATTTCTATGAGCGCAGGGTTCCATGCATTGCAAGTCTTACTCGTAACGCGTTTGGACCCTAATAAATTTTATTTAGTTAATACCTGGACAATCGGTACCATTTCGGGTAATACCTGGGAGCACGTATGGGTGCTTGTACCAGTTGTCATTGTATTATCACTTATTCTCTATGCTCGTTATATGGAGTTAAATTTATTAAGCTTAGCTGATGAAACGGCGATTGGTCTTGGCGTACATATAAATCGCTCTAGATTCGTATACTTAATTATTGCAGTTCTTTTATCTGGGTTCTGTGTAGCTATCGGTGGTAGTATTGGTTTTGTAGGGCTTATTTCCCCTCACATTGCACGTCGTTTAGTTGGTGCCGACCATGCGTATTTCTTGCCGTTAACAGGTCTAATTGGCGCTATTTTAGTGGTCACTGCCGATTGGATTGGCCGAGCCATTATTGCGCCTGACGAAATCCTCTTAGGCATTATTGTAGCCTTAATCGGGGCACCATACTTCTTGTATATTTTAGCGAAAACAAAAGCGTAAAAGGGGAGATATAAATGAAATTAGAAATTAATAACTTAACCACAGGTTACGGTGATACAAAAATTATAGAAAACTTGAATCTTACAATTCCAGAAGGTAAAGTGACCGCATTGATTGGTGCTAATGGTTGTGGTAAGTCTACATTGTTAAAAACAATTTGTCGTATTATTCGTCCCATGGATGGTGATGTATTATTAGATGGTAAGTCTATTGGTGATTACAATAGTCGTGAATTAGCGAAGAAGGTTGCTATTTTACCTCAAAATCCTACAGCACCTGGTGAAATCACTGTTCGCGAACTTGTTATGTATGGACGTGCACCGCATCAAGGTAGCCTTTTTGCTCGTACTACAAAGGAAGATAAAGAAATTGTAGAGTGGGCTTTAAAAGAAACTGAATTACTATCATTTGCAGATCGTGGTATTACGCACATGTCTGGCGGTCAACGCCAACGAGCTTGGATTGCTATGGCTATTGCACAAAATACAGATATTTTGTTTCTTGATGAACCGACGAGCTTTCTTGATGTATCTCACCAAATGGATGTATTGCATTTAGTAGAGCATTTAAATAAAACATATAATAAGACGATTATTATGGTTATTCATGAACTTAATGAAGCAGCTCGTTTTGCTGATTATTTAGTAGCTATGAAAGATGGAAAAATTCAGTACGAAGGTACTCCTCATGATATTTTCCATAACGAGATGTTAAAGGATGTATTTGGTGTAGATTCTACGATTATGAATGATCCTAAGACGGATCGTCCGTTCTGTATTCCTTATTCTATGAAGAATTATGACCATACGGCACGTGAGGTGTAGTATGAAGCGATTGTTACTGTCAAGCTTAATAGGAGCTTGTGTAATTATGGGGATTGCCGGTTGCGGACCTCAACAAAATGGCATGACTCATGAAGCTATCTATGCTAGCCTTGATGATAAGATGAAAGCTGCCCTAGAACGATCTAATGATCCAAAGGAAATTGATAAAGAGTTTAAGAAGCGATTAACGGCTATCCAAAAGGCAGCAGATAAAATTGTTACTGTTGAAGGAGATAAGATTATTGTCACTCATAAGCTCGGGACAACAGTTATGCCCAAAGAACATAAACGTATCGTGGTTGTTCGGACAGAAGATCCTATGATTGCATTAGATGAATCTTTTATAGGGGCAAATTTTAATGAAAAAAGCTATCTTTATAATGAATTAAGTAATCGTAATGTTCAAAATTTTAGTATTAATGATGAAACAAAGACTATCAACTATGAGCAGATTCAGGCTTTAAAACCGGATTTGATTATTATGCGTGACTCTTATGGCAAAGCGGCATATAATGCACTTTCTAAAATTGCTCCAACCATTTCTGTCAACGTAAATAAGGAAGAAGTTGCACTACTAACTATTGCTAAAGCACTTGGGGTCCCTGAAAAAGGGGAAGCTCGTTTGAAAGAATATTATTCACAGGCTAAGAAAACACGGATAGCTTTAGCTGAACATATGCAAGGGGAAACCGTAGCTTTTCTAAGAATTTTAAATAAAGAAATACGATTGTATCCGTATATGAAAAGCGATTTGAATGTCTTTATGGCTGAATTACTTAATATTAAACCGCCTGATATGGTATTAGAAACAGAACTTAACCCTACGAACAATGCGATTTCTTTAGAGCGATTACCCGATCTTGATGCAGGCTATTTAATCGTTTCTGCTGGTTACGGTGCTTCTAGTGCTAATAATCAAGGTGTAGCAGACCAACGATTGGCAAATCTTAAAAAAGATGAGTTGTGGAAAAATTTGCCTGCTGTAAAAGCCGATCATGTATTGCAAGTGGATAGTACTTTGTGGATGGCCCATGGTATTATTGCGAAAGAACGTGCTATGAAAGAGCTGTATGATACATGGGGAGAATAGGACTAAATACATTTGTAATATATAGTTAGTACTATTATGTAAGGGTTTATCTCGTGTAAAAATACATACATACATTTTAGTCATGTTCGATATAGATAATCGATATAGATTAGAAACTCCCATGATATAAAGGTTGCTTCCTCTTATGAGGTGGCAACCTTTTTGCATGTATCAAATTCCTGTGCTTTTTAGTAGGAATAGTGGTATACTATGTACAGTATCAGTGAAATACCAGAAGACTGGTTGTCATATACTTTCATAAACCTAAAGAGGGGTGGCATTGCCACTAGAAAGATTTGAGGTAAGTACTATGTATGATGTAAAATCTCCTAAGGCGGAGGAATTTATTTCCCATCAGGAAATCCTTGACACACTTGCCTATGCAGAGGAAAACAAGGAAAATAGGGAGTTGTTAGATGCTATTTTAGCGAAAGCTGCTACATTTAAGGGATTAAACCACCGAGAAGCAGCAGTTCTCTTAGAATGTCCGTTACCTGAATATAAGGAAAAGCTTTTTGCTTTAGCAAAGGAAATCAAGAAGGCTATCTACGGCGATCGTATTGTTCTATTTGCACCGTTATACTTGTCTAACTATTGTATCAATGGATGTGTGTATTGTCCGTACCACTCCAAAAACCGCGATATTAAACGTAAAAAATTAACGCAAGACCAAATCAGAGAAGAGGTTATTGCGTTAGAAGCGATGGGCCATAAGCGTATTGTAATTGAGTCTGGTGAAGATCCTCTTAATAATCCACTGGAATATATTTTGGAATCCATCAAGACGATTTACAGTATCAAAAATAAAAATGGTGAAATCCGCCGTGTAAACGTAAATATTGCAGCTTGTTCCGTTGAGGACTACAAAAAATTACATGAAGCTGGTATTGGCACGTATACATTATTCCAAGAAACATATAATAAAGAAAACTATGAAGCTTTACATCCTACAGGCCCTAAGAGCGACTACGCCTACCATACAGAGGCGATGGACCGCGCTATGCAAGGTGGTATTGATGATGTAGGCATCGGAGTTCTTTATGGTTTGGAACATTATAAATACGATTTCGTTGGTTTGTTGATGCACGCAGAACATTTAGAGGCTGTGTATGGGGTAGGTCCACATACTATTTCTGTACCTCGTATTTGTCCAGCGGATGATATCGATGTAGATGATTTCAGTAATGCTGTACCTGATGATGTATTTGAAAAAATTGTTGCTCTTATCCGCGTCTCCACACCGTATACAGGTATGATTATGTCCACTCGTGAAAGTCAATCCATGCGTGAACGTGGCTTGGCATTAGGTATCTCCCAAATTAGTGGTGGATCTCGTACTAGTGTAGGTGGTTACAAAGAAGAAGAAAAGCCAGAAGATAATACGGCACAATTCGATCGTAGTGATACGCGTACATTAGATGAAATCGTTAACTGGTTGCTAGACCTTGGGTATGTTCCAAGCTTCTGTACTGCTTGTTATCGTGCAGGTAGAACTGGGGATCGATTCATGGCTCTTGCAAAATCCGGTCAAATTCACAACTGTTGTCAACCAAATGCGTTGATGACATTGAACGAATATATCATGGATTACGGCAATGATGAAACTAAGGCTCATGGTTCTAAGGTTATTGAACAACAGTTAGAAAATATCAAAAATGATTTAGTTAAAGATAAAGCTAAAGCTTATATTGCACAGATGAAAGACGGCGAACGGGACTTCCGGTTCTAAGGAATTCACTGATATGGAGCCTCCTATTGATAATGGGAGGCTCTTTCTTGTTGAGAAAATAGCAAGATTTAAATGAGAATAAAATATATAAAATAGTTTATTTTATTTGCATTTTAAGGTATAATAAATAAAAATGATAATGATAATACGTTGAATTCAAGAATAATATTGATTATAAACTACTGAGGGATATGATGATTAAGAAAAAACGTTGGCGCCTTTGTAAAGGTGATCAAGAGAAAGAGAATATCTTAATCCGTGAACTTGGTGTAAACCCTATTGTGGCTAAATTAATGGTGAATCGTCACATTGATGTAGACGAAGGTCGTCAGTTTTTACAAGGTACTTTGTCAGATTTGTTAGATCCATTTACATTAAAAGATATGGATGTGGCTGTTTCACTAGTTCTGGAAACAATTGAAAGTCACAAACCAATCGTCATTTATGGTGATTATGATGTAGATGGTATTACTGCAACATCAGTACTTTATCGATTTTTAAAGAAATTAGGTGCCGATGTTACCTATTACATACCAGAACGTCAAAGTGAAGGGTATGGCCTCAATTTAGAGGCTTTAGAGCACCTTATTGAACGGGGAACGGCTTTAGTCATTACTGTAGACTGCGGCATTAGTTCTTACGATATTGTAGAGGCTGTACGAGACCGCATCGATATGATTATTACGGATCACCATACGGCTCCTGATATGATTCCACGAGCAAAGGCCGTTATAAATCATAAGCAAAAGGATTGTCCATATAAGGATAAAAACTTATCTGGCGTAGGGGTTGCTTTCAAATTATGCCAAGCCTTGTGGCTTACAAAGCACGGAGAATGGTACTTAGATGATTTAGATATCGTTGCACTTGGCACTGTGGCCGATGTAGTACCTTTGGTCGGTGAGAACCGCATCATTGTGAAATCAGGCCTTGAGAAGATGAATAGGGAACCTAATTTAGGAATTAAAAAGCTTATTGGTGTAGCTGGGCTCCATGAACGAACTATTACATCTGGACATATTGGTTTTACCTTAGCACCTCGTCTTAATGCAGCGGGTCGCGTAACGCATGCAACGCGTGCGGTCGAACTACTTGTGACCGATGACGAGGATATAGTAGAGGCAATTGCGGATGAACTAAATGAAACGAATCGTGAACGACAAGAGTTAGAACGAAATATTCATGAGTTAGCTCGTGTTGATGTAGCTAATCAAGGACATAAAGCTGATTATGTAACTATTGTGGCCGGCGAAGAGTGGCATCCAGGAGTCATTGGTATTGTTGCTTCTCGTCTAGTAGAGGAGTTTTACAAACCAACCTTAGTTATCAGTATTCATGATGGCATTGGTAAAGGCTCGTGCCGTAGTATAGATGGCTTTAACATATATGATGCATTAAAATCTTGTGAGGATATCTTGCTACAGTTTGGCGGGCATGCTGCGGCAGCAGGCTTTAGCATCGATGCAAATCGTATTGATGAGTTACGAGAACGGTTAACCAAGTATTGCAAAGCAGTTATTACAGATGAGGAATATATTCCTGTGGTTGCTATTGATGCGGAACTACCTGTTGATGATATCGATGTCGATATCATTGACCGCGTATCAGACCTTGAACCTTATGGGATGGCCAATAGCACGCCAGTCTTTGCTATTATGGAAGCTACCGTGCAAGATATTATGCTCATGGGCCAATTAAAAAATCATTGTAAGATAATATTTGAAACTTCGAATGGTACATTAGATGCTATAGCTTGGAATCGTCCAGACTTATTTAAATCTATCTTTATGGGAACTGTGGTAAAAGTGGCTTTTTCCTTGCAAAAGAATGAATGGCAAGGTATGGTTTCTCCGCAACTCATGATTCAAGCTATTGAACCATTGACTGAAGAGCCGATTAAGCTTTCTACAGAAGGGCTTAGACAAATGTATGTCATAATAAAACAGTCCATGCGAGGTCGTAGTCAATCGGTTTATAATGTAGAACAAGATATATTGCGCCGTAAGCCGGCAGATCAGAATAATCGCAGTGCTCTAACATCTATTGATGTATTTAAAGAATTGGGCATTGTTGAAGAATATACAAGTGATGATGGTCAATTAATGCTTAGATGGAACGCCATTGAAGGAAAATTAGATCTTGTCACATCCGTAACATTCCTTACTTATAGTGTATAGGAGGTGACATCATGACAACTGTAAATGAAGAAGGCAAAGCTTTGGTGGAACAAAGTACATTTGATAAAAGTAAAGCCTTAGCCGAGTTTATGGAGTATATCCATACGTATTTAACAGATGATGAGTGTGACCAAGTATTGAAAGCTTTTGAGCTTGCTGATAAGGCTCATGAAGGTCAGTTTAGAGCTTCCGGTGAACCGTATATTATGCATCCTTTAGCTGTAGCTGATATTTTGGCACATTTACAAATCGACCATATTACACTCATGGCAGCTCTTATGCATGATGTGGTTGAAGATACATCTTACTCGAAGGAAGACCTAGAGGAGATGTTTGGCTCTGAAGTAGCATTCCTCGTTGATGGGGTAACAAAATTAAACCAATTCCAGTATGAAACAAAAGAAGATCGCCAAATGGAAAACTATCGAAAGATGATTTTAGCTATGGCGAAGGACGTACGTGTCGTAGTTATTAAATTGGGTGATCGCTTACATAATATGCGCACCTTAAAGCATATGCGTAGTGACAAACAAAAACGTATTGCTAAGGAAACCCTAGAAATCTTTGCACCTTTGGCACATCGTCTTGGTATCTTCAATGTGAAATGGGAGTTGGAAGATTTATCCTTCCGTTATTTAGAGCCGGAAAAATACTATGATCTAGTCGATCAAATGAAACAAAAACGCCAAGTCCGGGAAGACATTGTTAATGATACGATGAGGCAACTTACAAAGGCCTTAAGTGAAGCCCATATTAAGGCGGATATCAAAGGTCGTCCAAAACACTTCTACAGTATTTATAAGAAGATGAAAAAGGACAATCGTGATTTATCCCAAATTTATGATTTGCTTGCCGTTCGTGTAATTGTTGATAGCATTCCTGATTGTTATGCAGTACTTGGCATTGCACATAGCTTGTGGAAGCCATTGCCTTATCGCTTCAAAGATTATATTTCCATGCCGAAGTCTAATATGTATCAATCCTTGCATACAACCGTTATCGGCACGATGGGGCAACCGGTAGAGATTCAAATCCGTACTTGGGAAATGCACCGTGTATCTGAATATGGTGTGGCTGCTCACTGGCGATATAAAGAAGGAAATAAAAACGGCGATAAAGAATTTGATCAAAAGGTTGCATGGCTGCGCCAGGTTCTTGAATGGCAAGATACTAGTAATCCAACAGAACTCGTTAATGCTTTGAAATTAGACGTTTTCTCTGGTGAGGTATTTGTATTTACGCCAAAGGGTGACGTTGTTAAGTTGCCAATAGGCTCTGTACCGCTTGACTTTGCCTATCGAGTTCATACCGATGTAGGTCATCATTGTGTTGGTGCTAAGGTAAACGGCAAAATTGTGCCGTTGGATTATACCTTGCAAAATGGTGATATTGTTGATATCATCACATCCAAAACAGGTCGTCCTAGCCTTGATTGGTTGAATATCGTAGGTTCTTCTGAAAGTAAGAGTAAAATTCGTAATTGGTTCAAGCGTGAAAATAAAGCTGAAAATATTGAAAAAGGCTTAGAAGCTCTTGAAAAAGAAGCAAAACGATTGAATCATAATTGGAAAGAATTATGTGCAGACAACCGTTTACAACATGTAACGAAACAACTTAAAGCCGGTACAGAAGAGGAAATGTTTGCAGCCTGTGGCTATGGCGGCATTCCTGTAAGCACTGTTCTCTTGCGTTTAATTGAACTTTATAAAAAGTCTAAAGAGGTAGAGGAATCTAAGCGCAGTACAGAGCAAATTATTGAGAAATTAAAATCTCAAGGACAAAAGAAAACTAAAAATGGCACTGGTGTTCTCGTAAAAGGTGAAGCTGGTGTGATGGTGCGTATGGCAAAATGCTGTAATCCTGTACCTGGTGATGATATTATAGGTTACATAACCCGTGGTCGTGGTGTTTCTATTCACCGCTGTGATTGCCCTAGCATGGGACATTCTCCTGAAGACTTAGAGCGGATGATAGAAGTCTCTTGGGACGGTTCTTCTGGAGAATCTTTCCATGTAGGCATTGATATTCAGGCTTATGATCGAGCTGGCATTCTCATGGAGGTTATGGCGGTGCTTTCAGAATTGAAAATCACCATTACTAACATCAATGCTAAGGTTCAAGAAGATACAAAAAATGTAAGCATCAATTTGGTGGTTGATATTCGGGATATTTCGCAACTAGATTTCGTAATGACTAAATTGCGTCGTATTCGTGAAGTGTATACTGTTCAACGTAGTAAAGGAGGGGCTTAATGAGCGAACAACAATTAGTGCTTATGCGCATGCCTTTAGGTCCATTAGGAACAAATTGCTATGTTATCGGTGATAAAGCGATAGGTGAAGCTTTCATTATCGATCCTGCAACAGCTGAAGTACTAGATGCGCTAAAAAAACATGACTTAAAGCCGAAGGCGGTTGTACTGACACATGGACATGGAGATCATATTGGTGGCATTCAAGAAATTGTAAACACCTATCATGTGCCTGTATATATTCATAAAGGCGATGTACCGTATTTATCTGATCCTGAACTTAATCTTAGTGCTTATAGCAATCCAACGCCAATTAAGGTAAAAGCGGAAATCATCGAGGTTAAACAAGGTGATCATATTACATGTGGTGATATCGATCTTGAGGTGCTTGAAACACCAGGTCATACGCCAGGAGGGGTGTGTTATTACATGGAAGGTCTTGTATTTGTAGGGGATACTCTATTCAGAGATTCCGTAGGCCGTACAGATTTTCCAAATGGTTCTTATGAGATCCTGATATCATCGATTAAGACTCAGCTATATAGATTGCCTGATAATACAATGGTTTATCCTGGTCATGGACCGGAAACAAATATAGGGTATGAAAAACAATACAACCCATTCGTTGGTCAGTAGGTTTAAACGAATTATTTTTTACAGTCGAGGGGAAATTTATTATGAACACAACATTAGAAAAATTAAAAGAACGCATTAAAGACAAAAAGTACAAATTGACAACTCAACGTCAAACAATTTTGCAAGCATTCATCGATGCTGATGAAAATCACTTGAGTGCTGAAGATGTATATGTTCTTGTAAAAGAAGTAGCACCTGATATCGGGTTAGCAACAATTTACAGAACTCTTGATCTCTTCACAGAACTTGATTTGTTAAAACGTCTTGATTTTGGTGATGGCCGTAATCGCTATGAATTAAATGACGAAGAGTTCGCTCATTTCCATCATCATTTGATTTGCGTAAAATGTGGTAAAGTATCCGAGTTTGAAGACGACATGCTTGAAACATTGGAGTCTATTATCGCTAAGAAATTAAACTTCCGTACCATTGATCATCAATTGAAAGTATATGGTTACTGTAGTGATTGCCAAAATCATATGACTGAAGCAGAATTAGAAAAGCTTGAGCGTATGTCCCATCATGGTTAATGGATATCTATATACGGGTCCATTACCACTTGGCTCCGTAGTAGCTCATAACTGTGGCGCGGCGGGACTCTTTTCTGATAAGATAAATCCAGAGGTTATCCTTGAAGCACATGAAGTGGAAGGGCTCTACACATTAACTGTTACCATTGGTGATTCGGTTCAGATTTTTGAAGGCCCTGTTTCCTCTATGGGGCGTCGCCAAATTGGACAAGCCTTGTTGCGCTATTTGCGTGAATATCAAGGCTTACCTGCTGAGGCTCCGTGGGGAACTATGGTAGGTGTGCGCCCTACAAAGCTACTACATAAATATATAGATACATATGGCTCTGTCCACGCAGCAACTCGTCACATTCGGGACGAGTTTTCTGTGTCTATGGAAAAGCTTGCTACTTTGGGGGACATTGGCGAGTATCAACGTCCATTTCTATCTGATACAGATGATAAAAAGGTGAGTCTCTATTGTGGTATTCCTTTCTGTGACACGCGTTGTGTATATTGCTCGTTTCCATATGGTCTCTATCAGGATTATGCTGGTAAAAGTCAATTCCTAAAGGCTTTAACCCGTGATATAGAAGATATGAAAGCTATTGTCCAATCTTATAATTTAACCGTAAATACCCTCTATATGGGCGGTGGTACTCCGACAGTGCTAAAGGATGAAGACTTTCACCAGGTTCTAAAACAGTTGTCTCTACTCGTACCAGAAGGTCATGAATTTACTGTAGAGGCAGGACGACCTGATTCTGTTAATCCTACAAAGCTACGTTCCATGCTTGCGCTAGGTGTGAATCGTATTAGCATTAACCCGCAAACAATGCAAGATGATATTTTGCGTCGTATTGGACGCGGCCATAGTGTACGGGATATTGATGAACTTTTACAATATGTAAAAAACAATACATCATTAGCCGTAAATATGGATTTTATTGCAGGCTTGCCTAATCAAACGATGTTAAACATGATAGAGAATATGGATTATGTATGTCAAAATCTGCCGGAAAATGTTACAATTCATACGTTAGCATTAAAACGTGGTAGCCCGTTGTACGATTTACATATGGAAGATGATATTCCTGAAGAACATCTTGTGGCGGAAATGGTACAATATGGTAAAGAGCGTCTTGAAGCAGCTGGTTATGTGTCATATTATTTATATCGCCAACAATATATGAGAGGGCAGTTAGAGAATATTGGCTATACCTTGCCTGGCAAAGCGTGTGAATATAATATTCAGATCATGGAAGAACGGCAGAGTATTCTATCTATGGGGCCTGGCAGCTCGTCTAAGTGGATGCGAGCCCCTGAATACCGTCAACTTAAACAGCATATGCCAAAAGACGTAGATGTTTATCACGTAACGATAGATGCACTTTTAGAGAAACGACATAAAATTTGTGAAAGATTTTGGGAGGTTGTGTAATGGCTATAAGAAAACCAAGAGGTACACAAGACTTTTTGCCAGAACAGATGATAAATTGGCACTATATTGAACAACGTATGCGCGAAATTTGTAAAGTATACGGCTTCAATGAAATTCGCACACCTGCCTTTGAAGAAACTAAATTATTTTTGCGAGGTATCGGTGAGACTACAGATGTAGTACAAAAAGAGATGTACACCTTTACCACCGGAGATGACGGTGGTTCTAGCTTTACCTTACGCCCTGAAAATACGGCGTCTGCTGTGCGCGCATACTTAGAAAATAAAGTATATGGTAAAGAAGGTCTCACCAAATGGTATTATATGGGCCCTATGTTCCGTCATGATAAACCGCAAGCAGGCCGTTACCGTCAATTTCACCAATTTGGTGCTGAGGTATTAGGCTCTCAATCTCCAGTAGTGGATAGCGAAGTTATCTGCATGGTTGTGCAGTTGTTAAAAGATTTTGGACTTAAAGATCTCAATGTAGAGGTAAATTCCGTAGGTTGTCCGACATGTCGTCCTGTATATCGTGAAAAATTAATCGCTTTCTTTGAACCTAAAAAGGAACAATTATGTAGCGACTGCCAAGAACGTTTGTACAAAAACCCTTTGCGTATACTGGATTGTAAAAATGAAACATGTAAATCCTTGTCCATAGGTGCTCCTGAAATTCACGAACATTTATGTGAAGAGTGTCATGATCACTTTGAAGAATTAAAGACTTATTTAACAGCTGCTAATGTGCAATATACTTTAAATCCTCGTCTCGTACGTGGCCTTGATTACTATACAAAAACAGCTTTTGAGGTACAATATACTCCTTTAGGTGCTCAAAGTGCCGTAGCCGGTGGTGGTCGTTACGATGGTCTCGTAGAAGAGCTCGATGGACCGCATACCCCAGCTATCGGTTTTGCTATGGGCATGGAGCGCTTATTATTAGCTCTTGAAAAACAAAACCTATTGCCTGAACCAACTGTAGAACCATCTGCATTCGTAGTAGCTCTTGGTGATGCGGCTAAGGTAGAGGCTTTCAAAATTTGCCAAAAACTTCGCAGTCTTGATATTCCTGTTGAAATGGACGGGCAGGGCAAAAGTATGAAGGCACAATTAAAATACGCTAACAAAATTAATGCGAAATATGTTATTATATTGGGTGATGATGAATTGGTTCGTAAAGAAGCCATAATTCGATTCATGGATACTAGTGAACAAGAGACTGTATCTCTTGATACAGTGGCTGAACGTATAACTTCTTTGGTGAAAGGATGACAATTAGAATGGAAACAATGCAAGGCTTACACCGTACGCACGGTTGTGGCACCATCTCTGAACAAGAGGTAGGTAAAGAGGTCGTATTATGTGGTTGGGTTGAACGCCGTCGTGACCATGGTGGTTTGATATTCTTAGATTTACGCGATCGTTCTGGCGTAGTACAAGTAGTGGCATCCCCAGATCACAACGTAGAATCGTTCCACAAAGCAGAGGATGTTCGTAATGAATATGTGCTTTGCGTGCGTGGAACTATTACAAAACGTGATGATTCTGCTATTAATCCTAACCTTCCTACAGGTGCATACGAAATGTTCTGTGAAGAGTTGCGCGTATTGAACTCCGCTAAAACTCCTCCTTTCTATATTCAAGATGATATCGATGTAGATGAAAATATTCGTTTGAAATATCGTTACCTTGATTTGCGTCGTCCTGAAATGCAACGTAACTTGATTTTACGTCACAAGGTAACAAAAGCAATGCGCGACTTTTTTGATAGCCGCGATTTCTTGGAAATTGAAACTCCAATGCTTACTAAATCTACGCCAGAGGGCGCTCGTGACTATCTAGTGCCTTCCCGTGTAAATGCTGGTACATTCTACGCATTGCCACAATCTCCACAAATCTTTAAACAAATCTTGATGGTTGCTGGTTATGAAAAATATTTTCAAATCGTTCGTTGCTTCCGCGATGAAGATTTGCGCGCAGACCGTCAACCTGAGTTCACTCAGCTCGACTTAGAAATGTCCTTTGTTGATGAAGAAGATATATATGCATTGCTTGAAGAGATGATTGCTCATATATTTAAAACTGCATTAGGTAAAGAAATTTCTTTGC
Organism: Veillonella parvula; assembly: GCF_018378075.1. Classification (GTDB taxonomy): domain Bacteria; phylum Bacillota; class Negativicutes; order Veillonellales; family Veillonellaceae; genus Veillonella; species Veillonella parvula_K. Next base: position 55,767 of record NZ_JAGZYE010000006.1, on the reverse strand, counting down.
CTATGTCTCGTATTACATGGGACGAAGCAATGGATAAATACGGCTCTGATAAGCCGGATCTTCGTTTTGGTATGGCGTTTACTGATGTAACTGATCTTGTAAAAGATACAGAATTCAAAGTCTTCCGCTCTGTTATCGACAATGGTGGCGTAGTTAAAGGTATCGTTGTGCCTGGTGACGCTGGCATTCCTCGCCGTGAACTTGATGATCTTGTTGAGTATGTAAACCGTTACGGCGCTAAAGGCCTTGCGTGGGCTTGCTTCAATGAAGATGGTTCTATCAAGTCTCAAATCATGAAGTTCTTAGGTGAAGATACAATTCGCAATATCGGTGAAAAAATGGGCGCTAAAGGTGGCGACCTCGTATTGATGATTGCTGATAAACCTGCAACTGTGGCACGTGCATTAGGTGAATTACGCCTTGAAATGGCACGTCGTATGAACATGATTGACCAAGATAAATTGGCATTCACATGGGTAACTGATTTCCCTATGTTCGAATATAACGAAGATGAAAAACGTTATGTAGCAATGCACCATCCATTCACAATGCCACGCCATGCGGATCTTGATAAATTAGAATCCGATCCTGGTAATGTAAAAGCGATTGCTTACGACATGGTATTGAATGGCGTAGAAATCGGTGGCGGTTCCTTGCGTATCTACCAAGCTGACGTACAAGAAAAAGTATTCAAAGCAATTGGTTTGTCCATTGAAGAAGCAAGATCCAAATTCGGCTTCATGCTTGATGCATTCCAATATGGTGCACCTCCTCATGCAGGTTGTGCATTTGGCCTAGATCGTCTTGTTATGTTGATGGCAAAACGTCAATCTATCCGCGACGTAATTGCATTCCCTAAAACTCAATCTGCTTCTGATATCATGAGCCAAGCTCCATCTGAAGTAGAACCAAAGCAATTAAAAGAGTTGCATATTAAACCAGATGTAGAAGAAGAACAAGAGCAATCTTTAGTGTAAAAACATAGGCAAGAATTGATTAAAATCGAAATGTCAAGACTTGTTAATTGCTAATCTTTCTGATACTATTTAAGTATAAGATATCCCTGCCATGTGCGTGTGATATCGCAGTTTTGAGCCAACACATTTACTTTGGGAGTCTGAACTCTCGTCTGAACGTTACGCCCGTACGGGACAACTGCAGGATGAGGAGGACACCCACCTGCCCTTGCAGGATCAAAACGCGGTACATTACGGCATGGTGGGGTTTTTTTGCGTGTAAAAATAGACTTAAATATCATATACTATAAATATATCTTTGGTAAGAATTTAAATTTTTTAAAATCTTAAGAGTCCTAAATGTCATAAATGTCTTATAAATATTATTAGTGATACCAAGTTACTGACGTCATTGGGCTTTTATGACGAGTAAGACATTGTTTTTTGATTGAATAGTTATAGATATTAAAATACGATAGTTAAACTGGGTGCGAATTGAGGTGATAGAATGGATAGTTTATTTGATATGACACCTACAAATACATACGAGCCACTTCCTGTACGAATGCGTCCTACTAAACTGGATCATTTATATGGTCAAGAGAAGGCCATAGGGAAGGGGACTTTCTTGCGTGCTATGGTAGAGAAGGATACAATACCATCTATGCTTTTTTATGGGCCTTGTGGAACAGGTAAGACGACGTTAGCCGGAATCATAGCTAAGGTGAGCAATAGTCATTTTGTAAACCTGAATGCTACTAACGCTGGTATTGGTGAGTTGAGAACCATCATTGAAGACGCTCGTAAACGGGTTCGTTCTTTACAGCAACGAACAATTCTATTCCTCGATGAAATTCATCGCTTTAATAAAAGCCAACAAGATGTGTTGTTACCCTGTGTAGAGGATGGAACTATCATCCTTATTGGTGCTACTACAGAGAATCCGTTCTTTGAAGTTAATAGACCACTTTTGTCTCGTTTGCGTCTTATTATATTAGAAGCACTTACTCCAAAGGCTATTGGTCAAATTTTACGTCGCGCCATTACCGATGAAGAAGTGGGATTAGGCAAACGCCATCTACAGGTAACGGATGAAGTTTTGGAAGATGTGGGGATTTTCGTCAATGGTGATGGACGCATGGCCCTTAATATTCTTGAACAAGCGGCAGCTATGGTTCCCGATGAGGGGGCGATTACTATTGATGTTCTCGAAAAGGTCGTAGGCCGTCGCATATATACATACGATAAAAAAGGCGATAGTCATTACGATACAATTTCAGCTTTTATTAAAAGTATGCGTGGTTCTGATGTGCAAGCAACGGTACATTATTTAGCGCGTATGATTGAAGCTGGAGAGGATCCTAATTTCATTGCTCGTCGTATTGTTATTTGTGCAGCAGAGGATGTTGGCCTTGCGGATCCACAAGCTCTTATACTCGCCAATGCAGCGGCTCAAGCGGCTCATATGGTAGGCTTTCCTGAGGCGCGTATTATATTATCCGAAGCTGCGTGTTATGTTGCTCTTGCACCTAAAAGTAATTCTGCTTATGTAGCTATTGATGCAGCTATATCTGATGTGCGACATAAGGATTGTGGACAAGTACCTGATCATTTGAAAGATAGTCACTATAGCGGGGCTAGTAAATTAGGTCATGGAAAAGCTTATAAGTATGCTCATAATTATCCTAATGGATTTGTAAAACAGCAGTATTTACCAACGCCTCTAATCGATGCAACTTACTATAAGGGTATAAAGAGAGGGACTGAGGAACAGTTACTTCACGACTGGGAGAAACGTAGTAAAAATTAACTTAATATTACGATATATGCTATAATATAATGATAAGTTAATTTACTGTAATGTTATATAAGTAAGGGGTTTGTATAGATTTATGGCAGAAGAAAATACTTCCACCAAAAGACGCACCACACGCCGTAAGCGAACAAGTACAAAACAGCAATCAAAGTCTCAAAGCTTTTCTTTGCGCAGTGAAGTGAAAGGTCTTATTGTCATTGCCTTTGCTGTGATTTCCTTTCTCGGATTTTTCGGCTTTGAACTTGGCCTCGTAGGACAGATTTTAACAGGTATATTCCGTTATGGCTTTGGCCTAGGGGGGATTATTCCTTGTTTATGCGTTTTCTGGTTAGGTTGGAGATTATTATATAAGGATACATTTATTTCCATTACAAAACGAGGCGTTGTAATGACCTTGTTTTTCCTATTCTTGTTAGCTCTTGTTCCCTTGTGGCGCGTTCCTGAGGGACAGGAACTCATTACTACACAACTGGCTAATCAAGGTGGTTTTGTAGGTGGTGCAATTGCTACATTCCTTCGTACACTATTAGGCAACTTAGGGGCTATTATTCTTGATGTATTCTTACTCATAGCTTTTGGATTACTGGTGACACGTTTGTCTTTGCGCAGTGGATTACAAAAGGCTGCGGACAAAACACAGGTTGGCCTTGATGTTGCAAAAGAGGTAGCTGCTGAGAAGGTTGCTGTTGCAAAAGAAGCGTTTGAAGATTGGAATGAACAACGTAAAGAAGCGGCAGAACAGCGTAAAGCTTATAACAGGGAAAAAGATACACGCTTTGCTGATGCAGCAGATCAAGCATTAGATGCACTAGAAAAACAAGGCATTGCTACTGGCAGAGACCTTTTTGACTCTACCACAGCTATAGATGTTGATACTATTGAAGATACAGTTACTACTGTGGAGTCGCCAAAACCTCCTACATCTTGGAAGGAATTGGCTGAGATAGAAGCACGTAATCGTGCGGCTGAGCAATTGGCTAATATTTCTGAAGCATCTGGTGATGCTAAGTCTTATGAAGCTGATGACTTTGAACAATTCTCTGATACACATAGAACTACGAGTGATGATTATGTATATGTTCCAGATGAGGACTATGCATATACACCAGATGAAGAATATACGGATGAGTTTGGAACTGCAGCAAACTCTGATGACGAAGAACCAGAATTCTCCTATCAAAATACAACGATGGGTCCATTGGAAACTAATCATGGTGCTATCGCTTCTGTTGTGCCAGGAACGGGGGCGGCTGCAAGCTCTGTAAGTGCTGGGGCCGGAATGGCAGGCATGGGATTACACGTACCGTCCATTATTAGTACTACAGAAGATACGGCACAAGTAGCTGTATCTAAAGATGGCCAAATTCATCGTTCCTATGATAGACCGTACCACTTCCCAAGCCTAGATATTTTGGCGAAAGGGAAGGGGAGTCAAAACAATGGTGAAGAAGTAGCGCAAAATGCGATGATGCTTGAACATGTATTGAGTGACTTTGGTATTACTGCTAAGGTTGTTAATGCTACACAAGGTCCAACTGTTACGCGTTATGAAATTGAGCCAGCACCAGGCGTAAAAGTAAGTCGTATCGTTAATTTAACAGATGATATTGCCCTTAATTTGGCAGCTCAGCATATTCGTATGGAGGCTCCGATTCCAGGTAAATCTGCCATCGGTATTGAGGTGCCTAATAAAACGACAGAAGCCGTTCATTTACGTGATGTACTTGATTGTAGTGACTTTAAAGATGCTCGTGGTGGTATTCCTGTCGGTCTTGGTAAGGATATTGCAGGTAAACCTGTTATTACGGATCTTGCTAAGATGCCTCACTTGCTCGTAGCTGGTACGACTGGCTCTGGTAAATCCGTATGTGTAAATACATTAATTTCTAGTATTCTCTTTAGCCGCAAACCGGAAGAGGTTAAGTTATTATTAATCGACCCTAAGATGGTTGAATTGTCTATTTACAATGGGATTCCGCACTTGATGGCTCCAGTTGTAACGGATATGAAAAAAGCAGCAGCTGTATTGCGTTGGGCCGTTCGTGAAATGGAGGCTCGTTATAAGGCGTTTGCTGCATCTGGTAAACGTGATATTAAGAGCTATAATGAGGCTCATCCTAAGGCTGCAATGCCGCTAATCGTGTTGATTATCGACGAGTTAGCTGACCTTATGATGACGGCTCCTGATGATATTGAAGAATCTATTAGTCGTTTAGCACAAATGGCTCGTGCCGCAGGTATTCATATGGTTCTTGCGACACAACGGCCATCTGTTAACGTTATTACCGGTTCTATTAAGGCTAATGTACCAAGCCGTATTTCCTTTGCTGTAGGCTCTCAAATTGACTCCCGTACCATTCTTGATATGGCAGGAGCAGAGAAACTATTGGGTAAAGGGGATATGTTATTTGCTCCGATTGGTGCAAATAAACCTATTCGTGTACAAGGAGCCTTCATTTCTGATGATGAGGTAGAAAAACTTGTAGAGTTTGTGAAAGCTCAACGAGAACCAGAATATGATAATACGGTAACTCAAGAAGTGGAAAAGGAAGCTGAAAAAGAATCTTCTGATGCTAATGATGTTTACCGCGATGAATTATTAGAGCGAGCTGTCAATCTCGTTATGGAATCTGGTCAAGCTTCCGTATCGATGTTGCAACGTCGTTTCCGTATAGGTTACACCCGTGCAGCACGTCTTGTAGATACAATGGAAGACCTTAAAATCGTTGGCCCTAGCATGGGCAGTAAGGCTCGAGAAATTTTAATGAGCCCTGAACAAGCTAAGGCTAGATATTTCTCCGATTCCAATGATGAGCAATAATTAGCTAATTACTATATGAATATTACGTAGATTTAGAAAGGAACGAAAATGGCTGAATTAGGCGAAGAATTACGACGTGAACGGGTAAGACGTAATCTAACCTTTAAAGATGTGGAGCAAGTGCTGCACATTAAAACAACCTATTTAGAGGCTATCGAAGATGGCAACTATGATATCATTCCTGGTCAAGTCTACGTAAAAGGTTTTATTCGAAACTATGGTAACTACTTAGATCTTGATGGGGATCGCTTGGTAAAAGTATATCAGGGCCAAGTAGGGGACATAGATACCTTTTCTTTACGTTCTGTTACAAGACGGAAGGCTCAAGCAACTCCTAATTTGGTACAAAGTGAGTTTGTTGAATACCAAACATCTAAAAAGCGTATGTCCTTAGAAACGCGTCAACGAAAACGTCAACGCTCTATTGTACAAGAACGCATTATTTTAGGGATTATTTTAGTTTGTATGGCATTATTTTTACTATGGTTATTCCTGTTCTAGTATCTGATTAGGCATGATAGAAAGGCATTTACACAATCAATGGATAGATTTTTAGTAACAGAACCTTCGGATATGAAGGAACGTGGTTGGGCTGAATTAGATTTCGTTCTCATCAGTGGGGACGCTTATGTGGACCATCCATCCTTTGCGCCTGCAGTTATCGGTAGATACTTGGAATCCAAAGGTTATCGTGTAGGCATTATAGATCAACCAGATTGGAATGATGTAGAGGCTTTCAAAAAACTAGGTAAACCACGTCTAGCATCCCTTGTTACGGCAGGGAATTTAGATTCAATGCTTAATAAATTTACGGCAGCAAAGAAAGTTCGCCGTCAAGATGATTATTCTCCAGGTGGTGAGTCAGGTCATCGTCCAGATCGTGCTACCTTGGTATATGCTAACCGTATGAAGGAGGCTTACAGTGATGTACCTCTTATCATTGGTGGTATAGAAGCGTCTTTGCGTCGCTTTGGTCATTATGACTATTGGTCAGATACGGTGCGTCGATCCATCTTAGTAGATTCTAAGGCCGATGTACTCGTCTATGGCATGGGAGAACTTCAAATCGTTGAACTAGCTGATGCCTTAGATCAGGGTCGATTTAAAGAGTCTTTGCCATCTATACGTGGCATTTGCTACATGGCAAAGGAAATTCCAACCATTGACTATGTAGAGTGCCCATCGTATGAAGCTATTAAGGCGGATAAGATGGATTTTGCCGATGCATTCCGCATTCAATACGATGAACAAGATCCGTTCTATGGACGTATTGTAGTCCAAAAGCATGGTGATAGATATCTCATTCAGAACACGCCTGCCTTGCCATTGACACAGGAGGAAATGGACGGTGTCTATAACTTGCCATATACTCGAAAGTGGCATCCTAAATACGATGATAAGGGTGGTGTGCCAGCATTAAGCGAAGTTCAATTTAGCCTTGTGAGCCAACGAGGTTGCTTTGGCAGTTGTTCTTTCTGTGCTATTACTAATCACCAAGGGCGTATCATTCAGAATCGTAGTCATGAGTCTTTGATTGAAGAAGCTCACATGATGATCAAGATGGACAATTTTAAAGGGTATATTCATGATGTAGGGGGCCCTACGGCAAATTTCCGCCATCTAGCTTGCGATAAACAAGCTGTCTATGGTGCGTGTAAAGGTCGTACTTGTGCGGCTCCAGAACCTTGTGAAAACTTGAATACAAATCATGATGACTATATTGCTTTACTGCGTAAATTACGTAAACTAAAAGGTGTAAAAAAGGTATTTGTTCGTTCTGGTTTGCGTTATGACTATGTACTAGCCGATAACAATAAAGATTTTGTGCGGGAACTTTGCGAGTTTCACGTAAGTGGGCAACTAAAGGTAGCTCCAGAACATGTATCTAAACGGGTTACCAATATGATGGGGAAAGCTGGTAAAGAAGAATTCCTAACCTTTAAGTCTTGGTTTGAAGAGGCAAATAAAAAGCTTGGTAAGAAACAATACTTAGTTCCGTACTTTATGAGCTCTCATCCCGGTTGTGCCCTAGAGGATGCTATTGAATTAGCGGAATTTTTACGAGATCACCATATGTACCCAGAGCAAGTACAGGATTTTATTCCTACGCCGGGTAGCCTTTCTACTTGTATGTATTATACGGGCATTAATCCACTAGATGGAAAACCTGTATATGTTGCTAAAAAGGGTAGAGATAAAGCAAAACAGCGCGCATTGATGCAGTTTAAAAATATTGAAAACTATGACCTTGTTAAAGAGGCTCTCATAGAAGCCAATCGACGTGATTTAATTGGCTTTGGCCCAGAATGTTTAATTCCACCCCGACCAATTGGTGGAAATTCTAAGCGTATTAGCCAATCTAGTAAATCTCGTAATGGCAAACGAGGTTGCGAATCTAGGAATCGATGCCAGACTGGAAAAAGGCGTAGTAGAGATGTGACTAAAGTTCGTACATCTAATAAAAGTTTTGGTGGTCGTTACATGTAGGGAGTAGCTCTAGCTACTCTCATTTTAAGATACTTTATGTCTTATGGGAGGCATATATGAAACGATGGATTGCTCCGAGCATCTTAGCATTATTTGTGGTAGGAATGTTGATCTATGGCATAAACTTTTACCAACAAGAACAAATAGAACAGGCCAAAGAGCCTATTCGTGGTGAAATTATAGTCTATACGGACTTACCTAATACTTTGACAGCTATGCTTGCTGAGCGTTATGAAGAGGAACAAAAGGTAAAAGTCACTGTAATGCCTCTTACAGAGGAACAAATGTCGCAACGGTCGGCTTCTATAGTGGCTGATACTTCTGGTGATTTGGTGCTAACTTCTGAAGATAATCTCGTAATTGGTGCCAATGCAGGTAAATATATGCCCATCGTCAATGAACGTATTGACGAGGTACGTGATAATCTAAAGGATCCAAATGGCTATTGGGTTGGTATTTGGTATGATCCCATCGTATTTGTTCAGAATGATACCTTCCATAATGGCATTGGTAAATATATTACTACATGGGATACATTGGGAAAACAAGGTGATTGGTCTATCGTTATGACCGATTTTGTAGCATCTCAGAATGCGGCCAATTTGCTATATAATATGGTAGAGTATAAAGGGGAACCAGAGGCTCTTGAATACTTATATAGTTTGAAGCCCCATGTGGTTCAACATGCTAAATTTTTGTCTACTCCAATACGCCTAACTGCGCTAGGGGAGACAAATATTGGTATTGGTAACTTGTCTGATGCGGCGCAATATAGTCATCATGGGTATCCAATTAAGATCATTTATCCTAAAGATGGTACGTCTTATTATGTGACTGGTGCTGCCGTTTTAAAAAATTCAAAACATAAAGCAGATAGTGTAGAGTTTATTAATTGGTTACTATCTTCTAAAACGGCGAAATATATGGTAGAAAAGAATTTTACTTATATATTTACTAATCCTGAGATGGATGAGCCAAAAGATTCTATGGGGCATGATTTAGTATTATGGCCTGTGAATGGTGGCTATACTCTAGAAGGTAAAAAGTTACTATTAAATCATTGGGTTAGTCAAGTACGATTCCGTAAGGACTAAGTCAGTTGTATAAATCCAAGAAATAAATAAATAAGAATCTAGTGACGAAAGGATATAGAATGGGAAAAAAATTAGGATATGTTAGCCTAGGTTGTGCTAAAAATTTAGTAGATACAGAGGTAATGTTAGGCTTATTGAGAGATAATGGCTATTCGATTACAGAAGACTTAAGCGAAGCAGATCTTATCGTTGTAAATACCTGTACTTTTATTGAAAAAGCTAAGGCTGAGTCTATAAATACTATCCTTGAGGTTGCCCAATATAAGGAGGATGGTACTTGTAAGGGCCTTATCGTAGCAGGTTGTCTTAGCCAACAATATCAGGATGAATTATTCCAAGAAATTCCTGAAATTGATGCATTAATCGGTACCGGTGCATGGGATCAAGTTATGGTAGCCGTTGATGCTATTGAGCACGGCAATCGCAGTTGTATCATGGAAAATATTACGAATATCTATGATGAGCGCATGCCTCGTATTCAAACAACACCTCGTTATAGTGCATATGTAAAAATTGCAGAAGGCTGTAATAACGGGTGTACATTCTGTATTATTCCTAAGGTACGCGGTGCATTCCGCAGTCGTACTATCGAGTCTATTAAGGCTGAAGTGGAACGATTGGCTGCGACCGGGGTTAAGGAAGTTGTCCTTATCGCTCAAGATACAACGAGCTATGGTATCGACCTTAATGCTGGTAAACCATTATTGACGACATTGTTAAAAGAATTAACAACTGTAGAAGGCATAGAATGGATTCGCATGCTATACCTATATCCGACATTTTTCTCTGATGAATTGTTAGATATTATTGTTAATGAGCCAAAGCTTTGTAAATATGTAGATATTCCATTGCAACATGTTAATAACGATATTTTGAAACAAATGAATCGCCGAGACGATCGCAATGATATTGAGCGCTTGCTTAAGAAGATTAGAAATGCACCGACTCATATTACATTGCGCACCTCTATCATCGTTGGATTTCCTGGTGAAACAGATGAACAATTTGAGGAACTTTGTGACTTTGTAAAAGAAATCAAATTCGATAATATGGGCGTATTTACGTATTCTCAAGAAGATGGTACACCAGCTGGTGCTCGTGAAGACCAAATACCAGAAGAGGTCAAAGAAGAGCGTTATCACGTTCTTATGTCCATCCAAGCTGCTATCTCTGAAGAGAATAATCGCAATTTAGAAGGTACCATTGATTATGCGATGATAGAGGAAATCGAAGAAGGCGAGAATAACACATTGCTTGCAAAAGGTCGATTGAAATCTCAAGCACCTGATGTAGATGGTAATATGTACATTGAAGACTGCGGTGAAGACATTCAACCTGGTGATATTCTTAAGGTACAAGTAGAGCAAGGCTTTGCTTATGATGTAGTAGCTACAGTTGTAGAATAATGCACAGTTCGATATATTCGATTGTGGAGGTGATCTGATGATTGTAGAACTTATTTCTACAGGTTCAGAATTATTGCTAGGTGATACAGTAAATACGAATGTATCTTGGCTAGCACAAGAGTTAAATAAATTAGGATATACCATTGCCCATCAATCGGTGGTAGGTGATAATCCGAAACGAATGGCTGAAGTTTTTCAGCTCGCTAGTACAAGGGCTGATATCGTTATTAGTACTGGTGGGCTAGGACCAACGCAGGGCGACATTACACGTAATGTACTTGCCGATTCAATTGGCAGACCTATTGTGTTTAATCAAGAGGCCATGAACGAGCTTGAAAGGTTTTTTAAAAGTGTAAACCGTACTATACCCGATGCGAGTCGGCGAGAAGCACAATTACCAGAAGGGGCGAAAGTATTATATAACCCTGTTGGAGTTGCTCCAGGTGTCGTCGTTGAAGATGGCGACACTACGTACATACTTTTACCTGGACCTCCTGGAGAAATGAAGGGCATGTTCCAAGAGAGCGTAGTTCCTTATTTAAATGGCCGATTTGGTTCTCAAGGTATTGTTACATCCTATCGTTATGGCGTATATGATATTCGTGAAATTGATTTAGAAAGTACCTTGATGGATCTAATTAAGAAGCAATCTAATCCGACCATAGCTTTGCTCATTAAAAAGGGCTACATTGAGGTTCGCATCACTGCTAAGGCTGAAACATTAGAAGCGGCACAAGACCTGCTTAATCCTTGGGATGCAATCATACGAGAACGCTTAGGCTCTCGCATAGGGCGCAACTTAACAATTTCTATGGAGGAAACATTAGGTCGAACCTTGTTAGAGGAACATAGTACTATTAGTACTGCTGAATCATGTACATCAGGATTGGTTGGTAAATTACTGACTAATGTCAGTGGTAGTAGTGAGTACTATATGGGTGGTGTTATTTCGTATAGTAATGATGTGAAACATCGTGTTTTAGGTGTACCACAAGATATGTTAGATACATATGGCGCTGTTAGTGAACAAGTGGCTAAGGCTATGGCAGAGGGGGCACGAACTGTTGGACAAACAACATATGCCGTTTCTACGACAGGCATAGCTGGTCCTGGAGGTGGTACTCGAGAAAAGCCTGTTGGTCTTGTATGGTTTGGTGTTACTGGTCCACATGGCACAGTGGCCCATAGAGCTAATTTAATTGGCAATCGAGAAGATATTAGACAAAGTGCAGCAGAGCTAGCACTATACTATGTTTATACTTATATAACAGAAAAGGGGAAATAAAATAATGGCTGTAGATGGCAGACAAGCAGCGTTGGATAACGCGTTAAAACAAATTGAAAAAGATTTTGGTAAAGGTGCTATTATGCGTCTTGGCGAAGCGGCAGATCGCATGAATGTAGAGGTGATTTCCTCTGGTTCTCTTGCTATCGATATCGCTGTTGGTGTAGGTGGCTTCCCTCGTGGTCGTGTAATTGAAATCTACGGTCCAGAATCTTCTGGTAAAACAACAGTAGCTCTTCATGCTGTAGCAGAAGCTCAAAAACAAGGTGGCATTGCAGCATTTATTGATGCGGAGCATGCGATGGATCCTGTATATGCTCGCAACTTGGGGGTAGATATCAATAATTTGTTGATTTCTCAACCAGATAATGGAGAACAAGCTCTTGAGATTACGGAAGCTCTTGTTCGCAGTGGTGCAGTAGATATCGTTGTAGTTGACTCCGTAGCGGCTTTGGTGCCTAAAGCGGAAATTGATGGTGAAATGGGTGACGCTCATGTAGGTTTACAAGCTCGTTTGATGAGTAAAGCGTTGCGTAAATTGACTGGTATCATCAGTAAATCCAAAACAGTTGTTATCTTCATTAACCAATTGCGTGAAAAAGTAGGTGTTATGTTCGGTAATCCTGAAACAACAACTGGTGGTCGTGCGTTGAAATTCTATTCCTCTGTGCGCCTTGATGTTCGTAAAGGGGAATTGATTAAAGCAAATAATGAGAATGTTGGTGCGCGCACAAAAGTTAAAGTTGTTAAAAATAAGGTGGCACCTCCATTTAAGACAGCTGAATTTGATTTGATGTATGGTGAAGGTATCTCTAAAACTGGCACACTTATTGATATCGGTACAAATATGGAAATTATCAATAAATCAGGTGCTTGGTACTCCTATAATGGGGAACGTATGGGGCAAGGTAAGGAAGCGGCTAAACAATACTTGTTAGAGAATCCACAAATAGCTGATGAAATCGATCGGATTATTCGTGATACACTGGCTGTTGGCACTGAAGAAATCGATGTAATTGGTGAAGAAGTAACTGAAGAAGTATAATCATGAGTGACGAAACGATGCAAGCTGCTATGGATCAAGCGTATCGCTTCCTAGCTCAGCGCTTTCTTAGTTCTTATGAGCTGACGCAAAAAATGAGACGTAAACAATTCGAGGACCCTATCATTGAGAGGGTCCTTGAGCGCCTTAGAGATTATGATTACATTAATGATGAACGTTTATCTGAGCAGGTATTAGCCTATTTGATGAAAGAACAGAAATACGGTGCTTATATGATTAAGCAAAAAATGAAACTTCGAGGACTTGCGATTCCTCAAGAAATTTCTGCTTATAATGAGGTAAAAGCTGCTTATCGGGTGGTAGAAAAAAAATTTGGATCTATTCTCAATGAAGAGAAGACTCCTCGGGTAAAAGTTTTTAGTTTTCTCAAATACAGGGGGTTCTCAACAAGCACAATTCAAGTTGTATGCAATGATTTTTATGAATAAATTCTGCTTTTTGAGAGGCCTTGGTAGGCTTGTAAAATCTTGACAGAAAGGGCTTTGAAGTCTAAAATTAATAATAGCCTTATTTATTTATATGATGATATGGCTAATTGATAATTTAATGCATAAAGGGCATAAAAAGGAGCATGAAAGCTCAATTTTGAGAAATAAAAAGGAGGTGAAAGAAATTTTAGAGTATAGTCTAATTGCAGTGGTAATGGTACTGATTGGACTAGGGGTAGGCTATTTTTTAAGAAAAAATATTGCTGAAGGAAAACTGAATCAAGCTGAACAAGAGGCTGCTCGCATCATTGCAAATGGTGAACGCACAGCTGAGTCTAAAAAGAAAGAAGCTTTATTAGAAGCGAAAGAAGAAATTCATAAGCTCCGTTCTGATGTAGAACGAGAAAATAAAGATCGTCGTTCTGAACTTCAACGTATGGAACGTCGTATTCTTCAAAAAGAAGAATCTTTGGATAAAAAATTAGACAATATTGAGCACAAAGAGGAAGCTTTACATCGCAAAGAAGCTGACTTAGCCCAAAGCCGTGAAAAGGTAGAAGCTTTGTATGAAAAACAAATGGCAGAATTGGAACGTATTTCTGGCATGACGTTCGAAGAAGCAAAAAATATCTTGTTAACGAATGTGGAACAAGAAATCCGTCATGAAACGGCGATTATGGTTAAGGAAATGGAGCAGCAAGCTAAGGATGAAGCGGAGAAAAAAGCGAAAGAAATTATCTCCTCTGCTATCCAACGTTGTGCAGCTGACCATGTAGCGGAAACTACCGTATCCGTAGTGGCATTGCCTAATGATGAAATGAAGGGGCGCATTATCGGTCGTGAGGGCCGTAACATTCGTGCACTCGAAACATTAACAGGTATTGATTTGATTATCGATGACACACCAGAAGCAGTTATTCTTTCCGGCTTCGATCCAATTCGTCGTGAAGTGGCTCGTATTGCGCTGGAAAAATTGATTGTAGATGGTCGTATCCATCCAGCTCGTATTGAAGAAATGGTTGGTAAAGCTCGTAAAGAGGTGGACCAAACTATTAAAGAGGCTGGTGAACAAGCGACATTTGAAGCTGATGTTCATGGCTTACATCCTGAAATTGTTAAGATTTTAGGCCGTTTGAAATATCGTACTAGTTATGGTCAAAACGTATTGAAACATTCCATTGAAGTATCTCATTTAGCAGGTTTAATGGCAGCTGAACTAGGCTGTGATGTAACTTTGGCTAAACGAGGTGGTTTGATTCATGATATTGGTAAAGCATTAGACCGTGAACTTGAAGGTTCTCATGTTCAAATCGGTGTTGATGTGGCTCGTAAATATCGTGAAAGTGCAGCAGTAATTAACTGTATTGGTGCTCATCATGGTGATGAAGAGTTCCAAACCGTAGAAGCTGTATTAGTAGCTGCCGCTGATGCTATCTCCGCTGCCCGTCCAGGAGCACGTCGAGAAACATTAGAAAACTACTTAAAACGTTTATCTAAATTGGAAGAAATCGCTGAATCCTTCGAAGGCGTTGAAAAATGTTTTGCTATTCAAGCCGGTCGTGAGATTCGCGTTGTAGTAAAACCGGATAAGATTGATGAAGCTGAGTCTACATTACTTGTTCGGAATATCGTAAAACGCATCGAGTCAGAACTTGAATATCCAGGCCAAATTAAGGTCGTAATTATTCGTGAAACTCGCGTTGTGGATTACGCAAAATAATATGCTATAAGCGATAAGTATAGGCTGCAATGTTTTCATTGCAGCCTATTGTTATCAAAGTTTCGGTAATTATATATTGCTATATACGGCGTATAGGAATCATCATTTACATTGCGTTGTAGATGATGATTCCTATGATTCGTATCAAGTTATTTATACTTTTTTAATAATTTAATTGATTAAAATGCTTTACAAATAGAGGATTTTTTATTTGTATATAGAATTAATATATATATGGGGAAGGAGGCGTTGGCTATGAGCCGATATTTTGAAAATGAGTTGATTGAACAAATCAAAGATGCTAATGATATCGTGTCAGTTGTATCCGAGCATGTAGCCTTAAAGAAACGCGGCAAGAACTATTGGGGTTGTTGTCCATTTCATAATGAAAAAACGCCATCCTTTAGTGTAGCCCCTGAAAAGGGTTTTTATTATTGCTTTGGGTGCCATGCATCAGGAAATGCTATTAAATTTCTTATGGAATTAGAGCATTTAACCTTTGTAGAAGCCCTAGAGCGGCTAGCTAATCGAGCTAATATTCCATTGCCAGAGGCGAAACTTTCACCTGAACAAAGAGCTAGAGATGAAAGGCGCAAAAAATTGTATGAAGCTTCTGATTTAGCGGCTACCTTTTTCCATAACTGTCTCACTCAAACGTCTATTGGTAAGGTGGGATTAGATTATTTGAAAAAGCGAGGGCTCACACAAGAGACCATAGAAACATTTAAGCTTGGTTTTGCCCCTGATGGTTGGGATAAGTTATATCGTGCCTTTCATGAGCGTGGCATTGATGATTCCATTCTCTTGGAGTTGAATCTTGTCCGAAAGAATCAAAAGGGTCAATTTTATGACTTCTTCAGAAATAGAATCATGTTCCCCATTATGGATGGTAAAGGGCGAGTCGTTGCTTTTGGTGGGCGTGTTATGGATGATAGTACACCAAAATATTTAAACTCTCCAGAGTCATCAATCTTTGAAAAAGGTAAACTCTTATTTGCCTTTGATAAGGCTTATAAATCTATTCGTGAGGAAAAACAAGCTATTCTTGTAGAAGGCTATATGGACGTTATATCTGCTCATAATCATGGTGTTACTAATGTAGTCGCATCATTGGGGACTGCTTATACAAGAGATCATGGACATATCTTGATGAGACAGGCTGAAGAAATCGTGTTAGCTTATGATATGGATGGTGCTGGTCGTCAGGCGGCTGCTAGAGCTATTGAATTATTGCAAAATACGGATTTTAAGGTGCGTGTCCTTGCTATGCCAGACGGCAAAGATCCAGATGATTATGTGCGTAATCATGGGGGACAGGCATTTAAGGAGTTAGTTGCTAAAGCTGTTAAGCCTCTAGATTATCTATTAAGTGAGTCTTTAATCAAACATGATACAAATGATACAGAAGGGAAGCAGGCTGTTATGGCAGATGTTTTCCCATATATTGCAAATATAGATAGTCAAACACAGAGAGATGATGCTTTAAAAACATTGGCATTGCCATTATGGCTTGATAATAGTACTATTTTTAGATACTTTAGAGATTATGTGAAAAAAGGACAAATTGAATTAGTGGATACTGCATCAACACCTTTGCCAACACAGGATTTACCAAAGGGAGATGCGGAAAAATTATTGTCCTTAGCTTTCACAGATGGCGAAGTATTACAACATATGATGAGCTATTTGCCATTAGAGGACTTTGAAAAAATTGAATATCGAGGTATAATAGAAAAGCTATTCACCTTGTATAAGTCCGAAGGTCGTCTAGATGAAACTGCAATTCAATCTGTTTTATCTTCTCAAGAATACGATATTTACTCTAGGTTGGTCGTCATGAGTGACGATGAATACAAGGTACAAGTGCCTGCATTAATCCGTAAGATAAGGCTCCATTCATTGCGTGAACAGTATAAAGCGCATTCAATTATGGCGGATCAATTAAAACGAGCAGGAGATTCGACGTTTATTAGCGAATTACATAAGTGTCAGGAAATACAGAATTTAATTAGAGAATGGTCTAAGTAAATCATTAATGGTTAAAAAGGAGAGCGCTGTGGCTAAGAAAGTACAAAAAAGTCAAATAGAGGAGATTGTTGAGCAACTTCTTGAAAAAGGCCGTAAGAGCGGTGTGTTGACACAATCCGAGATTTCAGATGCTCTTCATGAGCAGACGGAAATTACTGCGGAACAATTAGATGATATTTATACGACTTTGGGTAAATTGAATGTAGAGATTGTGGCAGATATTGATGCTGATGATACAGATAGTCATACAATTGAAACGGATGAAGATGAAGACGAAGTTTCTAGCGAGAAGAAAATTTCTATCGATTTAAGTGTTGATTCTGGTGTTAATATTGATGACCCTGTACGAATGTACCTAAAAGAGATTGGTCGAGTGCCATTGCTTTCAGCTGATGAAGAAATCGTATTAGCTAAGCAAATCGAAGCTGGTTCACAAGAGGATGCTACATATAAAGATATTCAACTTAGCAAAAAGGCAAAGAAAAAATTGGTAGATGCTAACTTGCGACTAGTTGTAAGTATCGCAAAACGTTATGTAGGTCGCGGTATGTTGTTCTTGGATTTAATCCAAGAAGGTAACTTAGGTCTTATTAAAGCGGTAGATAAATTCGATTATACTAAAGGTTATAAATTTTCTACGTATGCTACATGGTGGATTCGTCAAGCGATTACGCGTGCTATTGCAGACCAAGCTCGTACGATTCGTATTCCTGTACATATGGTAGAAACAATTAATAAATTGATTCGTATTTCTAGACAATTGTTGCAAGACAAGGGTCGTGAGCCATTGCCAGAAGAAATTGCTGAAGGTATGGGCATTACTGTAGAGCGGGTACGTGAAATTCAAAAGATCGCCCAAGAGCCAGTATCCTTGGAAACTCCGATTGGTGAAGAGGAAGATTCCCATTTAGGGGACTTCATCGAGGACCAAGATGCAATTGCTCCAGACGATGCAGCTAGTTACATTTTATTGCAAGAGCAAATTGAAGATGTATTTACATGCTTAACTGATCGTGAGCAACAAGTATTGATTTTACGTTTTGGGTTGAAGGATGGTAAGCCTCGCACATTGGAAGAAGTTGGTCAACATTTCAATGTTACACGTGAACGTATTCGTCAGATTGAAGGTAAAGCGCTTACTAAATTGCGCAACCGCGGTAAACGTGATAAAATCAAAGACTTCTTATAAGATTTTGAATCTCTTAAGGGTTGTAATGCAGTGTTGTATAGCACTGTATTACAACCCTTTTGTGTTATAATAAAAAATGGTAATATCTTACAATAAAAAGTAATTTATGATAAGACTTACGTAATAGACAAGCGTTTCATGTAATAGCGATAAGTTTTATGTAATAGATATAAGTTAAACACTTATGTAATAGATAGGAGATATAATGTTTACAGTTACTAAACGGTTAGAGGTGAGTGCATCTCATCAATTAAAACTAGATTATCCGAGTAAATGTCAAAATCTTCATGGGCATAACTGGATTATTACAGTTCATGCACGTTCTGAAGAGTTAGATCATAATGGGATGGTCATCGACTTTACGATTATTAAAGAAAAAATTCATGGTCGCTTGGACCATCGCCATATCAACGATGTACTAGGCGATATAAATCCTACTGCGGAGAATATGGCAAAATGGATCGCTGATGAATTGGGCCCAAAATGCTTTAAAGTAGAGGTTCAAGAATCTGAAGGGAACACAGCTATTTATGAACGTGATTGAGATTTTTGCCTCTATTGATGGGGAAGGTAGTCGGCAAGGCTTGCTGACTACATTTTTACGCCTTCATGATTGCAATATTCGCTGTTCCTATTGCGACACGACTTATAGCTACGGCATTGATAGTGTTTTCACAGAGATGACTGTAGCTGAGGTGGCTGATGTTATTGAAAGCTTAGGCAATCATCGCATTACTATTACTGGTGGGGAGCCTCTATTACAAGAAGCTGCTGTTGTAGAGTTAATTGATGAATTAAATCGTCGGAAGGCTTTAAAGATACAAGACAGTCCATCAAGTCAAAGTGATTTAACTCGTATTAATGATGTAGATAAACGAGAGAGGCCTAATAATAGTCCTTATGATTTCAATATTGAAACAAATGGCACGATTATACCGAGCTTTCATAGAGATAATGTGTGGTTTACCTACGATTATAAAACGCCGTCCTCTTTAGCCGAAGAGTCTATGAATATAGATATATTCAAGGTGGCTACAGAACGTGATTTGATTAAGTTTGTCGTTGGCTCTCCAGAAGATTTGGATTGTATGCGTCGCATAATTAGTAAATATCCTACAGTGGCTCAAATATATGTATCGCCTGTATGGGGACAGATTGAGGCGGCATCGATTATCGATTATATGAAAACATATAATTTGCAGAATGTACGATTCCAACTGCAAATCCATAAATTTGTCTGGGATCCAGATGCAAAGGGTGTATAGTATTGTTAGGCTGTGTAGTATCAGTATTTTTTCTATGGTATGATATGAGGTCTGATGAAATCTTGATATAAAGGGGTAAATATGGATACAAAAAAAATAGAATCGCTTATATATCAGTTGTTAGAAGCATTAGGTGAGGATCCTAATCGGGACGGTTTGTTAGAAACACCGAAACGGGTGGCTCAAATGATGGAAGAGGTATATGAAGGCATTCAGTATACAAATGCTGAGATTGCAGACATGTATGGTAAGACCTTCGCTGTAGATACAAATCAAATGGTAGTAGTAAAGGATATTACTTGCTTCTCTCATTGTGAACATCATATGGCATTGATGTATGATATGAGTATCAGTATTGGGTACATTCCAAAAGGTCGTGTCATAGGTTTATCTAAGATTCCCCGCATAGCTGAAATGTGCTGCAAGCGTTTACAACTACAAGAAAAAATTGGTGAAGATATTGCGGAAGTAATTTCCTTAGCGACAGGGTCTGATGATGTTATTGTGCACATTACATCGTCTCACAGCTGCATGAGTGCACGAGGCATTAAATCTACAGATAGCCAAACGACTACACTAACTACTAAAGGCGTATTTAACGAAGATCATATGATTCACCGTTTTATGCTAATGAAATAGTCTTAGCGTTTGAGTTGCCTTGACTAAATGACAGTCTATTCGGTATAATTAATAAGCTAGAAACTAACTGAGGGCCTATAGCTCAGGGGTAGAGCAACCGGCTCA
This sequence comes from Veillonella parvula, assembly GCF_018378075.1. GTDB lineage: Bacteria > Bacillota > Negativicutes > Veillonellales > Veillonellaceae > Veillonella > Veillonella parvula_K. The sequence goes on along the minus strand of NZ_JAGZYE010000006.1, from coordinate 35,465 downwards.
TAACCGGTCGGTCCCTGGTTCGAACCCAGGTGGGCCCACCATTATGTTGATATCTACCGTCCTTGAGATTTCAAGGGCGGTTATTTTTATATGTAATTCATTTATTTTTGTAACTTAACAAAGCTTATTTTTGAATAGTATTATGTTTAGAAATAAATAAACGAGAACAAATAAGCAAATAAATAAGCAAAAAATAATCAAGAATAAATAGTTAAGAATAAATAATTAAGAATTAAGAATGAATAGTTAGTAATATATAATTAGTAATAGTAGAGGAAGTTATGGAACCTAGACCTATGATGGACCGCCTAGAAGCGGTATTCTCAATCGTACCTAAGGCTCATGCCATTGCAGATATTGGCACCGATCATGGCTATTTAGCGGTAGAGCTCATCAATCGTCAACGCGCTGAATATGTCATTGCCGGTGATGTACATAAAGGTCCGTTAGAGTCTGCAAGATCATATGTTGAGTCTTGTGGACTAGCCGATAAAGTAGATTGTCGTTTAGGCGATGGTCTTAAAGTGACAGAAATGGGCGAGTTGAACGGCGCCATTTGTTGTGGTATGGGTGGCTTTTTAATGCGGGATATTGTAGATGCAGGCCCAGAACCATTAGAGTTTTATGTACTCCAACCACAGAATGGACAAAAAGAATTACGTCAATATATGGTTCAAAAGGGATATGTTATCGTTCTAGAAATCATCGTAGAAGATGCTGGTAAGCTCTATACAGCATTTTTAGCTGTGCGCAATGACTGCGTGGAAGCTTATACAGGTATGACTGAATATGTAGATATTTATCAATCGTTACCGGAAGACTCCTTGTTGTGGTCTGTAGGGGCTTTATTGGAACAAGATAGACCACCACTTTGGATGAAATATATAGAGTATTTAATATATCAACGACAATGTGCATTAGATGATATGACAGAGAAATTAAATCATACTGATAAATATCAGGATTTAAAGCAGGAAGTTAATTTTCTTCGTAATCTTTTAGAGAATAAATAGAAAGAAGTGAGTTGTATGATAACGGTTCAACAAGTTATTACCTTGATGGAGCAATTAGCACCGCGTTCTTATGCAGAGTCTTGGGATAATGTAGGTTTAATGGTGGGCGATCGGAATGTAGTTGTTACAGGTGTAGTGACTACGTTAGACGTAACAGAAGAAACCGTAGAATATGCTATTGAACAAAATTGTAATTTAATTGTTAGCCACCACCCATTAATCTTTAAAGGGTTGAAACAGATATCATGTGATACGGCTCAAGGGCGTACGATTAATAAGCTGATTCAACATAAGATTGCCGTATATAGTGCTCATACAAATCTTGATATCGCTCCAGGCGGTCTCAATGATATGTTGGCGAAGCAATTGGGACTTATTGATATTAAGGGCTTCATTAAAACTGGTGAAGAGGCGCTTTATAAGGTGACCACCTTTGTACCTGAAAGCTCGGCTGATGCGGTTCGTTTGGCGATGGGCGATGCAGGGGCAGGCCGAATTGGCAATTACGAGCATTGTAGTTTCAGTATCCATGGGGAAGGACGCTTTGTTGGTAATGAAGATTCTCATCCTGTCATTGGGGCAGCTGGCGCTTTGACAGTGGTTCCTGAGGTACAAGTGAATGCTATCGTTGATGGTACGCATTTAAGCAAAGTCGTAGCGGCTATGAAAGCTGCTCATCCATATGAAGAAGTTGCTTATGAGGTTTTGAATATAGTCGAGCCTACTAGTTCAACTCAATATCTAGGACGGGTAGGTCGCTTGCCTAATGCATTAAACTTAGATTCTTTCCGTGAGTGGGTACAAGAAGCGTTGCCTGATGCTAACATTCGTTTTGCTGGTATTGTGCCGAAAGCGATTCAATCCATTGCTCTATGCTCTGGTGCAGGTGCAGAATTTATTAAGGATGCTGCCCGGTTACATGTAGATGCCTATATTACAGGTGATGTGAAGTATCATGAGGCGCAAATGGCTAAGGAATTAGGCTTACTCGTAGTTGATGCGGGGCATTTTGGAACTGAGTCTATAGTGGCACATGGTTTACGTGACTATTTAATCTCTGCAGGGCTTACTGTTCCTGTGAAAGCTTTCACAGAACAAAATGATTTCTTCTTTGTGTAATGATGCATTTTCTTGCAACAAATTGTTAGCTATGATAAACTGAATTGAAGCAAGTATGAAAGACGGTTGCGAGTCTATAAGACTCGAGGAAAGTCCGAGCTCCATAGGGCAGGATGCCAGATAACGTCTGGCGAGGGTAACCTTAGGGAAAGTGCCATAGAAAAGGAAACCGCCACGTAAGTGGTAAGGGTGGAAAGGTGAGGTAAGAGCTCACCAGCAGTCTGGTAACAGGCTGGCTCGGTAAACCCCATCCGGAGCAAGACCGAATAGGGAAGGGTTAAGGGTGGTCCCGCCTACCTTCCGGGGTGTGTCGCTCGAGCGTGCAGGCGACTGTACGCCTAGAAAGATAATCGTCACCGCGCAAGCGGAACAGAACTCGGCTTATTGATTGCTTGCTTCTATATTTAACATATAATTGATAGTATATAAGATTGTAGATCTTTGTTAGGAGAACTTCATGGCAATTACAGCAATTACTAGTGTACAAGAATTTGATGAGAAAGTGCTTGGCGCTAAAGGTTTAGCTATTGTTGATTTTTGGGCTGGTTGGTGCGAACCATGCACTGTTATGCGCCCAGAGATTGAAGACGTAGCAGAGCGTTTAAAAGGTCAAGTAGAATTCTTTAGTGTTAATGCAGAAGATAAAAATCTTCGCGGTATTTTGTTAAAAGAAGATGTTGATGGTATTCCATCCTTAGTATTCTTCCGCGATGGCAAAATGCTCGATTCCCTTGTGGGCTATAAAAAAGCAGATATGCTTGAGTCTCTAATAAAGGAAGTTATCTGATTAATTAATAACTAGGAATTCTTAGGAAATGAATAACATGAGGCTGTATATAAGGAAAGTTAATTTCTTATATACAGCTTTTTTGTTAAATTTCATAGTTTTCAAAAATGTTAAGTGATATAATAAAATAGTAAAAATATGATTGTCATCATGTTGGTTGAACTTCTTCAAAGTGATAGAGGACGCTAATAAAATGATTTCCGTCATAAACGTTGTAGTTTATTAAGTAATATAATTATATTGCGCAAAGTTGTTGTAAGGAGGCTATATTCCATGAAGAATCGTATAAATAGTTTGTGGACACTCTTCCAAGAACGCCGTTTGAGTCGACGAACATTTATGAAATCCTGTGTAGCACTCACTGCTATTTTAGGACTACCTCCAACGATGTTAGACACCGTTGTTAAGGCTGCCGAAACAACTGAATTACCTACAGTGATTTGGTTGCATGGTCATGAATGTACTGGTTGTAGTGAATCTTTTATCCGTTCATCTTCTCCCTTTACTTCTGATGTTATTTTAAATATGATCTCTTTAGAATATGATGATACTTTGGCGGCAGCGTCTGGTGCACCATTAGAGGAACATTTAGAAAAAATCATCAAAGAAAAAGCCGGTAAATATATCTTGGCTGTTGAAGGTGGCGTACCACTTGATGAAGATGGTGTTTATTGCACAGTAGGTGGACGTACATTTAAAGAATCCCTATTAGAAGCTGCTAAAGGAGCTGCAGCAATCATAGAATATGGTTCTTGTGCTTCTTGGGGCGGTATACAGGCCGCAAAACCAAATCCAACAAATACAGTTTCTGTATCTTCCGTTGTATCTGGCAAGCCAATTATTAAGGTCCCTGGTTGTCCTCCAATTCCAGAGGTTATGACTGGCGTAATCATGCACTATGCATTATTCGGTCAAATCCCACCTCTTGATGCGCAAGGTCGTCCAAAACAATTTTATGGCAATCGTATTCACGACACATGCTACCGTCGTGCCTTCTTTGACTCTGGTCTCTTCGTTGAAAAATTTGACGATGATGCATCTAAATCTGGTTGGTGCCTATACAAGGTAGGTTGTCGTGGACCTCAAACATATAATTCTTGTGGTAATCTACGTTGGTGGAATGGTTTATCCTATCCAATTCAATCCGGTCACGGTTGTATTGGTTGCTCTGAAAAGGGCTTCTGGGATAATGACGTATTCTATAAACGTTTACCAGATATTCCATTGGCTAATACCATCACAACTGCTGATACAATCGGTACAGTAGCTGCTGTTGGTGCCACTGCAGCGGTTATCGTTCATGGTGCTGCAACTCTTACGCGTAATAAAATTCTTGATATGAAAGAAGAAAAACGCTTAAAAGAAGAAGGCTTATGGGATGAAAAGAAACATAATAATGGAGGAGGTCACTAATGAAACGCGTAGTAGTAGATCCGATTTCCCGTATTGAAGGTCATTTACGGGTTGAAATAAAAGTTGATGAAGCAAGTGGTAAAGTAGAGGACGCATTGTCTTCTGGCACTGCTTGGCGCGGTATCGAACTTGTTGCTAAAGATCGCGATCCTCGTGACCTTTGGGCTTTCGTACAACGTATTTGTGGCGTATGTACTACAACACATGCGTTGGCAGCATTACGTGCGGTAGAGGATGCACTTGGTATTACCATTCCTAAAAATGCAAACTATATACGTAATATCATGCATAGTTCTTTAGATGTACATGATCATATCGTACATTTCTATCACTTACATGCTCTTGACTGGGTTAGCCCAGTAGCAGCTCTTAGTGCAGATCCAGCTAAAACTGCACAATTACAAAATGATGTATTAGCTACTTATAATGTAAGTGGTTTAGCGCCAGCTGAAACTGCGTCTAAAGATTCTGCATATCCTAAGGAGTTCCCTAAAGCTACAACTGCCTATTTTGCAGCTGTACAACAAAAGGTTAAGAAAATCGTAGAATCTGGTCAATTAGGCATCTTCTCCGCTCAATGGTGGGATCATCCTGATTATAACTTGTTATCTCCAGAAGTTCATTTGATGGCCGTATCTCATTATTTGAACATTCTTGATCGTCAACGTGATATTGTAATTCCTCACGTTGTATTTGGTGGCAAAAACCCACATCCTCATTATATTGTAGGTGGCATGCCATGTTCTATCTCTATGAATGATATGAATGCCCCTATTAATACGCAACGCCTTGCTGCCGTAGAGCAATCTATTGCATTGACTAAAGACTTAGTTGATAATTTCTACGTGCCAGATCTATTAGCTATCGGTAAAATATATGTAGAAAAAGGTATGATCGATGGTGGTGGCCTTGCGAAGAAACGCGTTATGTCCTATGGCGATTATCCTGATGATACGTACACCGGTATTTCTAATGGTGATTATCATAAGAAATGTATTGTTCGTTCCAATGGTGTTGTTGAGAACTTTGCATTAGGTGTAGATAAAGCAACATTCATCCCATTAGAAGGTAAAGACTTCATGGATCCTCAATACCTTAGTGAAGAGGTTGATCATTCCTGGTTTACATATCCAGATGGAACAAAAACACTTCATCCTATTGAAGGTGTTACTGATCCTAAGTTTACAGGTCCTAAATCTGGTACAAAAGAAAAATGGGAATTCCTTGATGAAGATAAAAAATATTCTTGGATTAAATCTCCAACTTTCAAAGGGAAAACTGCAGAGGTTGGTCCATTAGCAAAATATATTGTTGTGTATACAAAGGTGAAACAAGGAATAATCAAAGACCCAACTTGGGCTGAATCTATGATTGTTCGTCAAATTGATACAGTATCTCAAGTATTGGGTGTACCAGCTCATGTATGGATGACTACTATGGTAGGACGTACGGCATGTCGTGGTCTTGATGCACAAGTAGCGGCAAATATTAGCCAATACTTCTTTAACAAACTTGTATCTAATATTAAAAATGGTGATACTGCAGTAGCGGATATGACTAAGTTTGAACCAAACACATGGGATAAAGATGCTAAAGGTGTTGGTCTTGTAGATGCGCCTCGTGGTGGTTTGGGTCACTGGATACATATTAAAGATGGACGCTCTGCAAATTATCAATGTATAGTACCATCTACATGGAATGCGTGCCCTAAAACTGCAGCTAATGAACATGGGGCATATGAAGATTCCATGATTGATACACATGTAAAAATTGCGGATAAGCCACTTGAAATTTTGAAGGTAATTCACTCCTTTGATCCATGCCTCGCATGTGCAACCCATTTATACAATAAAAAAGGCGAAAAAATTGTTTCCGTCAATACAGATGCATTGTGTAAATAAAGGGTGGTGGGCTTATGTTAATACATACTGACAAAAAGGCGTATGTCGTATTTAGTCTATGGCTGCGCATATTCCACTGGACTATGGTGCTTAGTGTAACGGCTTTATTCTGGACAGGACTATATATCGGTGATCCAGGCTTTGCTGCGATTACGGGTAACCCTGAACCAACTTTTGCTATTGATGGCTGGTTCTCTATGGAAACTATGCGACGTGTTCATTTCATTGCAGGTGTTATCTTAACATTCTCCTTTATCTTCCGTTTTGCAGGCGCTCTTTGGAACCGAGGGGATAGATTATTACCTAAATTCCGTCAAAAACGGTATTGGTACGGTCTTAAAGAAACAACATTGCACTATTTAATGATTCCTCAAAAACATGAACATCATTGGCTTCGTAATTCCTTAGCTAGAACTGCGTATATGATGGTATACATTATGTTCTTCTTTGAAATCTTAACGGGTTTTGCAATGTATTCGATGGTTAATCCTAATGGTATTCTAGGAACTTTATTTGCACCAGTGATTACATTATTTGGTGGTGAATATAAAGTCCATGTTATCCATCACTACATTGCGTGGGGATTCTTGTTCTTTACTATTGTTCACGTGTATATGGCATTCCGAGAAGACGTTATGGAGGAATCCGGCGAAGTATCTGCTATGGTTTCGGGTATGAAATATTACGCTCATGACCCAATTGATATTGAAGACCTCAATGGTAAACGCCGTCGTGGGGAACGTATTGATAAACCATCTGGTACTACATATCGTCCAAGTGATCCTAATGATCCTAGAGAAAGAGAATTACAAGAAAATGACTAATACAAGTACTGATATCATCAGTGGCTTGAAACAATACGCGGACTCAGAGGGTCCGCGTATTGATTTAAACAGCCTTTATGATGATGGAGATAATGAAATTGTCCTACTTGGAGTCGGTAATATTTTGCTTACCGATGAGGGGTTAGGTGTTCATGTAGTAAAAGAATTGAAAGAATCTTTCACATTTACACCTGCAATTTCCATTATTGATGGTGGCACTATGGGGATGGAATTACTCACGTATATGCGTGGTATGAAGAAAATTCTTCTTGTAGACGCTATTAATGGTGGAGATGCTCCAGGAACTATATATGAATTTCCTCATAAGGAATTGGAACAATATTTTACGGAACATATTTCTGTACATGAAGTAGGAATGCAAGATATTTTACGCATCCGTGCTATTCAAGAAGATCCATTAGAAGATGCAGTGGTTATCGGTGTAGAACCGGAATCATTGGAAATTGGTTTTGAACCTAGCGGGCCGGTACAATGTGCCTTGCCTGAGGTTAAAAAACGTATTTTGCATGTCCTACGAGAATGGGGCGTAACAGTTGAGCCTAAAGCATAAAGTGGAAATTTCATATAATGTATAGATAGCTTATAGAATGTAAAGATAGTTTCTGTATAGGAGTATTTATGATTGAAAATTATGGTAATGTTCGCGCCGTTTTAAATGAGTTGCGTTTGGCTCTAAAGAATTTGCGTGAAAATGGTGAGACATATTCGATTTATATTGAAAAAACAGGTTTAACAGAGGAAGAACAAGTTGAAGTATTAGAAACACTTGGACGCGGTCATATTACGATTAACTTTAATGAAACTGATCAACCTGTAGAATGGTATGAATCACAATTTTCTGGAATCTGGATTGGGACTTATAAAAATGGTCGCGATGATTCCATTTTACATACAGTAGAGGTCGCTAAATATCCAGTTGTAGCTGGTGCTTATATAGAAGATATGGAACTGGCGGAGGAAGATTTACAATCTTGGATTGATGCTGCTGGATTATAGTAAAGGAGACCCTTAACGGGTCTCTTTTTCATGAAAGATAGATGAAATTAGGCGTTTTTGATAATTTTATGATAAAAATTCATATAAATTTTTAATTAATAGTTGATAAAGCTAGAAATAATCATATTTGTTTCTATATTAATAAAATAAATATTTTTTATAAATTACTTTATTAAGTAGCTTGATAAATAAATTAATATAATATTGATTTACTGTACTTATATAAAGGATAAATGAAGGGTTTTATTGGTATTTTATAGAGAAGTAGCTTGTTTACTGGCTTTATAAACATTATCAGTCCTATTGTTAACCTTTAGCATTTGCCTTAATTTACTAATTAACATAAAATATGTGAGTAAAATACTTTGGAGGATTTATGTTACTTTCTATTGTAGTGCCTGTATATAACGAAGAGGAAAATATAGCGAACTTTTATAAAGCTGTAACTGATGTTATGTCAGGTCTCACATATGATTATGAACTAATCTTCGTGGATGATGGATCTAGTGATTCGTCAGCTATGATACTGCGTGAAATTGCATTCAATGATAAACATGTTAAAGTGTTATTGCTGGCTCGTAACTTTGGGCATCAAACGGCACTTACATGTGGACTTGATTATGCTCATGGCGATGCAGTCATTACAATGGACGGTGATATGCAGCATCCACCTGCATTGATTCCTGAACTAGTTCGATTGTGGGAATCAGGGTATGATGTGGTGCGTACCATTCGCGATTCAACTGATGACGCTAGTTGGGCTAAATCTTTCACGTCTAAGTATTATTACAAACTAATGAACAAAATGGCCGATGTTCCTATTGTTGAAGGTGGGTCAGATTTCCGCCTCATGAATAGTAAAGCATTGGGCACGTTGAAACGATTTAGAGAACATGGTCGATTTTTGCGCGGTATTGTCGGTGCCTTAGGGTATAGACAAGCAGAGTTGCACTTTGTGGCACCACCTCGATTTGCAGGTGTCTCAAAGTTTAGTGTGCGTAAAATGATTCGATTTGCTCTCGATGGTGTAACCGCTTTTTCAAGGGTGCCTTTACGGGCGGCCTTGTATGTAGGTGTACTTTGTGGTGGAATGAGTTTTTTGCTCATCTTACATCTTTTGTATGTATATCTTACAGGACAAGCTTTGAATGGGTGGACAACCTTGGGCGTATCAATCTTGTTTATTGGTGGAATTCAACTCGTCGGACTGGGAATCATTGGCGAGTATGTAGGTCGTATTTTTGAAGAGGTGAAGCAACGGCCTTTGTATTGGGTTAAGTCAGCTATAAATTTTGAAGAGCATGAAGAGGCTCCGTTACTCGGACCAAGCAGTGCAGATGTTTTTATGGCACCAGAGGCTTATACCAACAAGAGCAAAGAAGACTAGCTGTATTTGTGAATGCAAATAAATAGACGGTTAGTATATTTTGAATAAATAACTTACTTTAAAAGTTTTTTGGAAAGGAAGCATATGAAGTCAAAATATAGTAAGGTTAAAATAACGGCATTAACATTAACTTTTGTGTGTGCCACAACAGCCATGGTTGGCGCAACAACATTACAATATGGTGATAAGGGCAAAAGTGTTACAGCGGTTCAACAACAACTAATTAAACACGGCTATAATGCTACAGATAAAAATGGTGTATATGGTAAGGAGACGAAGTGGGCAGTTCGTTTGTTCCAACAAGATCGTGGCCTTCCAGTGGATGGTATCGTAGGCCCTGCTACGTATAATGCGTTGATGGGTGCTCCTCGTTCTACGAAGGCAGTATTGACTCAAAATGCAGCGACTAAAGCAGTAGCAACGAAATCCGCTTTTACAAACAGCAACGCGACATCCCGTCGTATCGCTGGTCAATCCATTAATGGCAAGAACGTTAAATTAAACAATATTACGAAAAATGAAACACCTAGCAGTATTCACGCAATCTTGGCAGAAGCTGACAAATACCGCGGTGTACCATATGTATTTGGCGGTACTACTCCAAGTGGCTTTGACTGCTCTGGTTATGTTAAATATGTATTTGAAAAACAAGGTATTTCCTTACCACGTTTGGCAGATGAACAGTATAACGTAGGTGTTGAAGTTTCTCGTGCGAACTTGAAAGCAGGGGATTTGGTATTCTTCGAAACATATGAACCAGGTCCATCTCACTCTGGCATTTATATTGGCGATGGCAAGTTCATTAGCGCCACTTCCAGTCGTGGTGTTGCAGTAGCAGATCTTGATACTGGCTATTGGGGTGAACGTTACATCGGCGCAAAACGCGTTGTACGCTAATTTAATAACTAGCTATAAAAGAGGCTATACGAATCAATTTTGTTTTGTTGATTTGTATAACCTCTTTTTATGTTTATTATTCACGATTTAACTAGCATTGACTAAATTTGACCTTTACTTTTATTGTAAAAAATATGGATTAAAATTTATATCTTTCACGGTCTGATTGGATTGGTATGAAAGTGCGTGAATTCCGCATAATCTCAATGTTTTTGATAGATTTTATATCGTTTTTGAGTTATAATGAAGAGTAAATAATTTTAGGAGGAATATACACATGAAGGGTAATGAACTGCGTCAAGCATACTTGCAGTTTTTTGAAAGTAAAGGACATTTAAAATTAGATAGTTTTTCTCTTATACCAGAAAACGATCCGTCTTTGTTATTGATCGGGGCAGGTATGGCGCCATTGAAGCCGTTCTTTACAGGTAAATTGGTACCTCCTTGTCGTCGTATTACAACATGCCAAAAAAGTATGCGTACCGGTGACCTTGAAAACGTAGGGCGTACAGCACGGCATCATACATTCTTTGAAATGTTGGGGAATTTCTCTTTCGGGGACTACTTTAAAAAAGAAGCTATTCATTGGGCGTGGGAGTTTTTAACTGAGGTTATTAAACTCGATAAAAATAGATTATATGTTACTGTATATCCAGATGACCAAGAGGCATATGATACATGGCATAATGATTGTGGTGTAGAAGAGAGCCATATCACGCGTCTCGAAGATAACTTCTGGGAAATTGGAGAAGGCCCATGTGGTCCAGATAGCGAAATCTTTTTTGATCAAGGTCCTGAACATGGTTGTGATGACCCTAATTGTGCGCCAGGCTGTGATTGCGATCGCTATCTTGAAATTTGGAACTTAGTGTTTACTCAATTCAATAAAATGCCAGATGGATCTTATGAACCATTACAACATAAAAACATCGATACAGGCGCCGGTCTTGAACGATTGGCTTCCGTATTACAAGGCTGTAAAACAAACTTTGAAACCGATTTGATTTTCCCAATCATCGAAGCCACTGCAAAATGCGCTGGTGTTACATATAACGAAGATCCAAATACAGATGTTTCTTTAAAAGTTATCGCTGACCACGCTCGTGCTGTCACTGCATTGATCTCCGATGGCGTATTGCCATCCAACGAAGGTCGCGGCTACGTATTGCGTCGTATTTTACGCCGTGCTGTACGTCATGGCCGTTTACTTGGTATTGAAGGTATCTTCTTAACACCACTTATTGATGTAGTCGTAGACATTCTTGGCCCTGGTATTACATCTATTGCTGAGAAACAAGACTTCGTTAAACGCGTGGTTCAAAACGAAGAAGAACGCTTTAACCAAACCTTGGAGCAAGGTCTTGAGCTATTAAACTCCTTGATCGATACATTAGCTGCTGAAAAGGCAACTGTAGTTCCTGGTTCTGAAGTATTCAAACTATATGATACATATGGATTCCCTTGGGAATTAACAGAGGAAATTGTTTCTGAACGTGGTTTTACAATCGACCATGAAGGCTTTGAAGCTGCTATGAAAGAGCAACGTGAACGCGCTCGTGAAGCCCGTGTTAAAGAAGATGCAAAGGTAGCAACACCGGATATTACATTCTTGAAAGACGAAGAACTTCTTGAGGACGAGGCTGTAGAAGCATCTTCTGTATTGATGATAGGTAAAGGTGCTGAACGTTTACAAACAGCTGCTGACGGTGATGAAATTACTATCATCGTACGTACGACTCCATTCCATGCAGAAGGGGGCGGTCAATTAGGCGATACAGGTTTTATTGTGGGCCCAATGGGTAAGGTAGAGGTTCATAACACTAAACGTTTACCAGAAGGCACTGTATACCATATCGGTACTGTTATAGAAGGCTCCATCTCTGAAGGCGATGATGTCACTCTTGAAGTGGATACAAATCGCCGTGCAGCAATGGCTCGCAATCATACAGCGACCCATTTGTTACATGCAGCTTTGAAACAAATCTTAGGTGAGCATGTAAACCAAGCAGGTTCTTTAGTAACTCCAGATTACTTGCGTTTCGACTTCACCCATTTCTCTCCTGTAACGCAAGAGGAACTTGATCAAATCGAAGCTCTTGTAAACGAAGAAATTTTAAAAGCTACGGACCTAGCTATTGCTGAAATGTCCATGGATGAAGCAAAAGCAAAAGGTGCTATGGCACTCTTCGGAGATAAATATGGTGATGTAGTTCGCGTTGTAGAGGTTCCTGGCTTCTCCGTTGAATTATGTGGTGGTTCTCATGTAGGCAATACAGCTTTCATTAGTTCCTTCCGTTTAACATCTGAAGCTGGTATCGGTTCTGGTGTACGTCGTATTGAAGCGATTACAGGTCGTGCAGCTCTCGATGCAGCAAAACAAGATCGTTTGACTATTGAACGCATGGCAAGCGAGCTTAAAACTAAAGCGCCTCAAATAGAAGAACGCTTACACCAAGTGTTGACAGAAGCTAAAGACACAGCAAAAGAATTAGAACAAATTCGTAAAGAAGTTTCGGCAGCGGGTGCAGCTGACATCGTTGCTGGTAAAGTTGTGATAGGTGATGTTGAATTTGTTGCCGCAGCTGTAAAGGCGTCCTCCATTGATGAATTGCGCGACTTAGCTGATATGGGTCTTGATAAATTGAATGGCTCTGGTGTGGTTCTTGTAGGCGCTGCTATGGGCGATGATAAGGTAAACTTTGTATGTAAAGTATCTAAAGATGTCGTTGCTAAAGGTGCAAAAGCAGGTAATATTGTTAAAGCAGCAGCTCAAGTAGCTGGAGGTAATGGCGGTGGCCGTCCGGATATGGCACAAGCAGGTGGCAAAGAGCCAGCTAAATTAATGGAAGCCTTAAAAGCTGGTGGTGAAGCCTTAAAATCTATGTTACAATAGGCATATAATTTTATAATTATACTTGTATCTGTTATAGAAATTTTTTATAATGCATAAAAAGTTACTGACTTTGTAGCTTTAATTCAAGTATAATAGTAGGTGAGATTTCACTTGTATGGTGAAATCTGCCGATGTAATAAAAAGGAGGGATACGATGAACGTTTCAGATGAAACCATGTTATTCCGTAAAGTAGACGATGAACCGATGACCGCTGAAGAGGTGCTCACTCGCGTTTATCAATCTATTCAAGAAAAAGGTTACAATCCAATTAATCAAATCTTAGGGTATCTAATCTCTGGAGATCCTGCGTATATAACAAGTTATAATAATGCGCGTTCCGATATCCGCCGTTTAGAGCGTGATGACTTGATTGAAGAATTGTTGAAAGAATACGCAAAGGCTAAACAATTATAATGAGAATTATGTCATTAGATGTAGGCAGCCGTACTATTGGTATTGCCTGTAGCGATGCACTGCTCATGACTGCACAAGGTATTGAAACCATTCGTAGAACATCTCTGGAAAAAGACTTTAATCGCTTACAAGAACTCATTTCTGAATATGAAGTACATGAACTTGTGGTAGGTATGCCGAAAAATATGAATGGTACAAAAGGTGAACGGGCTGAAAAGACTGAAGAATTCGTTGCAAAAATGAAGGAAGTCATCGATTTACCTGTTACATATTGGGATGAGCGGTTATCTACTGTTATGGCTGAACGTCAACTCATCGCAGCTGACGTGAGCCGTAAAAAGCGTAAATCTGTTATCGATAAAATGGCAGCGGTTGTAATTTTGCAAGGATATTTAGATCGCTTGCAGTTTAATAAATAAGTATTTTTCCTTAAGGAGGGTTTCCAATGGTTGACCAAAATTTTGAAGGTGAAGTGTATTATTTGGAATTCGAAGACGAACATGGTAATAAACAATACTTCACAGAAGATGTTATCTTGAGCCATGAAGGTCAAGAGTATGCCGTTCTTGTACATGTACAAGATGAAGATGCCGACCATGAAGGTCAAGATGACACGTACATGATCTTGGCTCGCATCGAAACAAATGAAGAAGGCGTAGAAGAATACGTACCTTTGGATGAAGAAGATGAAAACTTTGAAACTCTAGTAAAACTGTATGAAGACATGGATGAAGACGAATAATCGTTTTTAGCATAAATTTAGCGTGTTGTCAGTGGACAATGCGCTATTTTTATTTTGTTATACATTATCATTGTTGTACAAAGAAGGGACTTCATTCATGCTAAGGGCATAACAAATATATAAAATTAATATATTGCATAAAATGGAATAAGTGGAATCATTGCCCTTTTATATAGGGGAAATATAGAGTTTATGGTATAATGAATTGATATACTGTTATGTTACAGAAAGGAACTCAACAACGTGAGAAAAGCCTTAAGATATATTTTGATCCTAGTTATTGTAGGTATATTAATTATTGGTGGAGGCCTTGGTGCATTGTACTTTGTACCGAATACCTTTGCTCAAGATGATGGAACACAAGTAGTCGTTATAGAAAAAGGTCAAACGGGTACTGAAATTGCAGATATGCTTTTTGAAAGGGGGCTAATTCGCTCAACTCAGGGCTTTAAGCTCTGGTTATACTTGAGTGGCACCAATGATAAGCTTCAAACTGGCCATTATCAAATACCTAATAAGGTAACTGTGCGTGAACTCATTTCCTTATTACAAGAAGGTCATGTAGAATCTATTCGTATTACAATTCCAGAAGGATATACAGTTGGTGATATTGCTATCGTTCTTGAAAAGAATCAAATTATGAAGGCGAAGGACTTCTTAGCTGAAGCTAAGACCTATGTACCATACCCTTATATGAAAGGCACAAAACCTGCCACATATCCTGTAGAAGGCTTCTTGTTCCCAAGTACGTATGAAATCCCCGTAGGTGCTACGCCTCGTGATGTTATTCAAATGATGGCTGACGAAATGAATCGTTACCTTACACCAGCTGTGAAGAAACAAATTCAAGCTCAACATATGAGTATTCATGACTTTGTAACCTTGGCATCTATCGTTGAACGAGAATCTTTATTTGATGCAGACCGTCCAACTATTGCAGGGGTATTCAAAAAGCGTTTAGCTCATGGTATTCCATTGCAATCTGATGCGACTATTTCCTATGTACTTGGCTATGCGAAAGAAAATGTAACAATTGGTGATACACAATTGCAAAGCCCGTATAATACATATGTATCTAAAGGTTTACCACCAGGACCAATTGCAAACCCTGGTAAAAAAGCTCTAGATGCGGTATTACATTCTGAAAATACAGATTATTTATACTTCGTAGCAGATAAAGAAGGGCATAATCACTTCTCTAAATCATACGAAGAACATTTAGCAGCGGTTAATAAAATTTATGGTGCTGATACGGTAAAAAATTCTTCTGCTAATACGGAAGTAGCCGCACAAGCTGGTCCTAACTATGACGTAGCAGTAGCGACTACAGAGCCTAATTATAATTATAGTTCTGCAGAAGCGGTGGAAGCAGATTCTCAATATGTTGACGTAGAACCTAGTTATAAATACACACCAACTACAGTTCCAGCAGCTGAGATTCCAGATCCTGTACCAGGTTCAACACAAAATCAATCATCGACGCAAGTCACGCCGGCTGCTCCATCCTATGGAAATAATACAAATAACAATACGTATGTACCAACGACGACACCTGTACCTGAATCGATGCAAAATGTGATTCCTAATGCACAACAAGTACCACAAATTCAGGTAGAACCTGCAAATCCTGCTGAACGCTCTACGTTGGTAGTTCCTAGTGGTACTAACAATAGATAATGTAGGAGATTTAATCTACTTTCATGACATTAAATGATATTTTAAATGAACAGCGTATTTACGCGATGATTAATGATGTGCCGATTTTACGAGAATCTGAGGTTCATCTATTTGAAGAATTAATAGGTTTGTACCGGCCCACCTCTGTGTTAGAGGTGGGCACCGCCATTGGTTACTCCGCTTTGTTGATGGCTCCGCTACTTGACGAGGAAGAGGGGCATATTACATCCATTGAACTGGATGATGTGCGTCACGAAATGGCGAAATACTATATTAACCAATCCGATTATGCCGATAACATTACATTGCTGAAAGGCGATGCATCTCAAGTCTTAACGGAACTCACAGGCGAATATGATCTAGTGTTTTTAGATGGTCCAAAGGGGCAATATTTAAAACAACTTGAACTTATTCTGCCACATGTGAAAGAAGGGGGCGTCATTCTTGCAGATAATGTACTCTTTAGAGGCTATGTAAGGGGCGATAAGGAACCACCAAAACGGTTCAAAACTATCGTAAAACGGTTACAAGAATACTTAACATATGTTGAAAATAAAGAATTGTTTAACACTACTATTTACCCAATGGGTGATGGTATGAGTGTGAGTGTGTGGAAAGGGCACAACAAATAATGGCAGAACATTTTATGGAATTGCTTTGTCCTGCAGGTAATATGGACAAGCTTAAAATGGCTATCCGCTATGGGGCGGATGCCGTATATTGCGCAGGCAAACGTTTTGGCTTGCGCGCAGGTAACTCTAATTTCTCTGATGAGGAATTAAAGGAAGCTGTAGAATTTGTACATGCACATGGCAAAAAGATTCATGTTACATGTAATATCATTCCTCACAACGAGGACTTTGAAGGTTTAGAGGACTATTTGAAATTTCTTGAAAGCATTGGTGTTGATGCTATCATCGTTGCAGACATGGGGATTTTTAGCCTTGCTAAGCGCGTGGCTCTAGGTTTAGAACTTCACGTAAGTACACAAGCTTCTACTACAAATTGGCATACAGTTCAAATGTGGAAAGAACTTGGTGCCACACGTGTTGTAGCGGCTCGCGAAGTATCCTTAGCAGACCTTAAAGAAATGAAGGATCATGTAGATATTGAAATTGAGTCCTTCGTACATGGTTCTATGTGTATTTCTTACTCTGGTCGCTGCTTATTGTCTAACTATATGACAGGTAATCGTGATGCTAACCGTGGTCAATGTTCTCAATCTTGTCGATGGAAATATTCTCTTGTGGAATCTAATCGACCTGGTGAATATTACCCAATCGAAGAAGATGAACATGGCACGTATATCTTTAACTCTAAAGACTTGTGCTTAATTCACCGCATTCCAGATTTATATGAAGCTGGTATTGATAGCCTTAAAATCGAAGGTCGCATGAAATCCGTTCACTACTGTGCCACAGTGGCAAAAGTATATCGCACAGCGATTGATACATACCTTAAAGAAGGTAAAGATTGGTACGTTCGTCCAGAATGGATTACTGAATTAGAAAAGATTTCCCATCGCCCTTATACAGACGGCTTTGCTGAAGGTCGCCCTGATGAAACAGCGCAAAACTATGGTAAATCTACGAATACTCAAAGCCATGACTTCATCGGTTTAGTTATGGGCTACAATGAAGAAGAAAAATACGTTGATCTTGAACAACGTAATAACTTCAAGGTAGGCGAAAAGGTAGAATTCTGCCAGCCAAAAGGAGAACTCGTTGAAACTGTTATCGAAAAAATGACAGATGAAGACGGCAATCCTATCGATGTAGCACCTCATGCACAAATGAAAGTACGCATTTATATGGATACACCTCTTGAACCGTATTCCATGATGCGCCGTGAGTGCAAATCTAAAGAAGATGAATAGTTTATGAGCAGTACACCCTTAGAGCCGAGTAAATCAATTGGTGCATTTCCAGATATACCCGATTTAACCACCTCTGGAGAAGAAGCGTATGTGTACTTTCACATTGATCCTAAGCATACGAATTTTATCAATCGCATCATTGAAGGCTATGAATATTTAGGTGTTATGACCTCTGTAGATGCGAGTGGGCGGTGTATGTTGCGCTGCACACCATCTACAAGGCCCTTGGCGCTTGAAGTATTGAGTAGTTTATCCAACTATGTCACTATAGAAGATTAAGTATAATTTTGATTGTAAATCATATGAGGGAATTTTATGACTATATTAGATTTACAATTACATCAAATGTATACGAATTGTAGAGAAATGAGAGTATATCTATGAAAAAATCTATTTTGAAACGCACATTATTAACAGCTTGCCTTGGAGTATCGATGGCAGGTGTAGCTATGGCGGGTCCTGTAGGTCCTGTAATCATTCCTCAAGCAGGAGATGTGGTTGTTATCAACCATGGTCCTGATATGACTTTCACAGGGAATATCAATTTTGATGTGGAAAGCCAAACTAACAACAATTTACAAATTGGCTCTACTGTGATTCCTAATGTAGTATATGGTGCGGCATTCAATAAATCTGGTGCACCAGATACCATCATCCCGGCTCAAACCTATGTATATGTAGGCACAAAAGACGGGGCGAATGCTTTCACAGAAGCTAGCGATGCAGACAAAAAAGGCGCAAGCTGGAATGTGGAAACATTGAAGAAAACTAAATCTGGCGATGTACAATTGGCGAGCCGTGGCGTTCCTGAAAAACCGTTGGCTAATCAAGTAGCGACCATTAAAGATTCCATTATGCTTAGCGCTGTAGACCTCAGTACAACAGAGGTGGGACGCAATAGCAAGGGCATTTTATACATGACCGTTCCTAAGGAATTGAAATTGACTGCTGACACAGGTATTCCTGATGACGTGCGCGAAACGATGCCAGCCATGTTCCGCGGCAAGATGGGTGACTCCCTCATGGTAAACCTCATGCCTCTAAATGAAGAAGAGAAGCAACAATTAGCGGCAAATCCTCATAATGCAAATGCAATCGTATTTAACCGTGGTATGAACATGGCAAAAATGATTGGTTCCTCTGCGCGCACAAGCAAGGTGTACACATACATGAAGGATCATTATTTGAACCTTGTTATCGTAGCAAAAGATTACGATGATAACGGTGCTCGCGGTAGTGGCGTTATGATGGTATCTAAACAAGATAATTCTAATGATGTACTCTTAACACTTTACAAAGGTCCAGATCTTTCCACTAGCAAATTGGAAAAAGTAATTGGCGCTATGTTGTCTACAAACTTCAAACGCTAATTTACAAATAATGTATATAAAATGGCTCGAGATTCTGATATGTTCCGCTTTCACTGGTTGTCTAGTAAAGGGGGCCATATCATTCTCGGGCCGTTTTCTTTTAAAAATAAATGTATATACGAAAAATAAAGGTGAAGTTTATAGTATATCGTTCTAACAACAATTACAATTTATAGTTCTTATTAAATTTCCAGTTAAACTGTATTGAATTTTTTAATTCTCTATGATACTATAATCTAGTAAAAGTGATGCAAAGGACATGATTCTTTTATCCCTGTGTACCAGAGAGAGGCAGATGCTGGAAATGCCTTACACATATATTAGAGTTACCCCCTTTAAACTGATTTGTCGAACCTAAGTAGGCAAGTACGGCCGCCACCGTTATCGGGCTTAATGAAGTGAATTAACTATACACATATATTCGTATAGGTAGTTAACTAGGGTGGAACCGCGAATGATCTTCGTCCCTTGTTTGTAGGGATAGAGGGTCTTTTTTTATTACCCAATTTCTTCAAGATATTTACTCACTGTATATGTATTGTGTGGTAAGTAGGTCTATTGGGGACAGTGAAAAATCAAAGCTATCCTAGTTTATAAATTGGAGGAAAGAAAAATGGCAGATGTAAAAATCATTTTACCTGATGGTAGTGCAAAGGAATACGCTGCTGGCACTACTCTTGGGGAAGCAGTAAAACAACTATCTAACAGCTTAGCTAAAAAAGTATTAGCTGCAAACGTAAATGGCGAATTAACAGACCTTCGCGAAGAACTTGTAGATGGTTCTGAAGTAGCATTCTTAACATTCGAAGAAGATGGTGGTAAACATACATTGCGCCACACAGCTTCTCATATCTTGGCTCAAGCTGTCAAACGTTTATGGCCTGAAGCTAAATTGGCTATTGGACCCGCTATCGACAAAGGTTTCTACTATGATATCGATATGGAACATACTTTGACTCCAGAAGATTTAGGTAAAATCGAAAAGGAAATGAGCCGCATCGTAAAAGAAAATTTACCGATTACTAAATCCGTTATGCCTCGTCAAGAAGCTATCGAGTTCTTCAAATCTAAAAACGAAGACTACAAGGTAGAATTGATTCAAGACCTTCCTGAAGATGCTGTAATCTCCTGCTACTCTCAAGGCGATTTCATCGATCTTTGCGCAGGACCTCACGTGGCATCCACTGGCAAGGTGAAAGCTTTCAAATTACAAAGCATTGCAGGTGCATACTGGCGCGGCGATGAAAAAAATAAAATGTTGCAACGTATTTACGGTACTGCATTTGAAAAGAAAGAAGAACTTGATGCATACCTTCACTTGCTTGAAGAAGCGGCTAAACGTGACCACCGTAAACTTGGTAAAGAACTTGGCTTGTTTGTTATCAAAGAAGAAGGTCCTGGCTTCCCATTCTTCTTACCAAAAGGTATGGCTCTTCGCAACGAATTAGAAAACTTCTGGCGTGAAGTTCACCATGATTTTGATTATGAAGAAATTCGTACACCTATCATCTTAAGTAAACATTTGTGGGAAACTTCTGGTCACTGGGATCATTACCGTGAAAATATGTACACTACAATCATCGACGATGAAGAATATGCAATTAAACCTATGAACTGCCCAGGTGGTATCTTGGTTTACCAAAACGAAATGCATTCCTATCGTGACTTCCCATTGCGTTACGCTGAACTCGGTCTAGTTCACCGTCATGAATTGTCCGGTGCATTACACGGCTTATTCCGTGTACGTGCGTTCACACAAGACGATGCTCATGTATTCATGTTGCCAGATCAAATGCAAACTGAGTTGATGAAAGTTATCGAATTGTTCGACCGTATCTATAGTCAATTCGGTTTGAAGTATCATGTAGAACTGTCCACTAAACCTGATAATGCAATGGGTGATGACGCAATTTGGGAAGCAGCGACAGAAGCATTGCGTAATGCTATCGAAGCGAAAGGTATTCCATACGTAATCAACCCTGGCGACGGCGCATTCTACGGTCCTAAACTTGACTACCATATCGAAGACTCCTTAGGTCGTACATGGCAATGTGGTACTATCCAATTAGATATGAACTTGCCTGAACGTTTCCAAATTGAATACATTGGTGAAGATGGTCAAAAACATCGTCCTATCATGATTCACCGTGCATGCTTCGGCTCTATGGAACGTTTCATTGGTATCTTAACTGAACATTATGCAGGCGCATTCCCAACATGGATGGCTCCTGTACAAGTTAAAATCTTGCCTATCTCTGAAAAACACGTTGAATATGCTAAAGAATTGGCAAAACAAATGCACCGCGACTATGTACGTGTAGAAGTGGATGATCGCAGCGAAAAAATCGGCTACAAAATCCGCCAAGCGCAAATGGCAAAAGTTCCTTACATGCTTGTTGTGGGTGATAAAGAGGTTGAAGAAGGCACAGTTAACGTTCGTAAACACGGCGGTGATGAATTAGGTTCTGTACCATTCGAAGAATTCTTTAATTCTATTAAGATTGAAATTAAAGAACGTAATTAATTAAATATCTATTGTTTATATTGATAAAAATCCCCCTCACATCTTGCACAATTATGATTAGTCTGTATAATTTATTAGTGGTGAGATTATATGAGGGGGATTTTGTTATTATATTCTCTTTAATTGTTACCTGTGAGTAGCGAAAGGAAATGACTATGAAAGAAGTAAATTCATACGGTTGGAAAGCTGTTATTGGTTCATCTATAGGTTATGCCATGGATGGGTTTGATCTCTTGATTCTCGGCTTTATGCTAACCTTGATTTCGGGGGATTTAGGCTTGACTACTGGTCAAGCAGGTTCACTTGTGACGTGGACCTTGGTAGGTGCTGTAATCGGTGGCTTTATCTTTGGTACCTTGTCAGACAAGTTTGGTCGTGTTCGTGTGTTGACATGGACTATTGTCTTATTTGCTATATTTACTGGTTTATGTGCTTTTGCACAAGGGTATTGGGATCTTCTCATATATCGTACAATTGCTGGCATCGGCCTAGGCGGTGAATTCGGCATTGGTATGGCCTTAGCAGCTGAAGCATGGCCTGCACAACACCGTGCAAAGGCAACAAGCTATGTTGCCATCGGCTGGCAGTTAGGCGTATTGGCCGCAGCACTGTTAACCCCTGTATTACTTCCTTATATTGGATGGCGTGGTATGTTCATGGTTGGCATTATTCCTGCCTTTGTCGCTTGGTTCTTCCGTGCGAAATTACATGAACCAGAAATCTTTGTTCATAGTAAAGAAACTAAGGAACATTCCCATACAAACTCATTCAAGTTATTAGTAAAAGATGTAAGAACTACAAAGACCTCTATAGGTGTTGCTGTTTTAACATCTGTTCAAAACTTTGGTTATTACGGTATTATGATCTGGTTGCCTAACTTCTTGAGTAAGCAATTAGGTTTTTCTCTTACAAAATCGGGTCTGTGGACTGCCGTTACCGTATGTGGTATGATGCTTGGCATTTGGTTATTCGGACGATTGGCGGATAAAATTGGTCGTAAACCAACATTTATCTTGTTCCAAGTATGTGCTGTGGCATCTATCTTGATTTACTCTCAACTATCTGATCCAACAGCTATGCTATTTGCTGGCGCTATTCTAGGGGCCTCTGTAAATGGCATGATGGGTGGCTACGGTGCCTTAATGGCAGAAGCTTATCCAACAAGTGCTCGCGCAACGGCTCAAAACGTATTATTTAACATCGGTCGAGCTGTAGGTGGCTTTAGCCCAATGGTAGTAGGTATGATTATCTCAATGTACTCGTACCAAGTGGCAATTGCATTCTTGGCGATTGTCTATGTAATCGATATATTGGCAACCGTGTTCTTAAT
This sequence comes from Veillonella parvula, assembly GCF_018378075.1. GTDB lineage: Bacteria > Bacillota > Negativicutes > Veillonellales > Veillonellaceae > Veillonella > Veillonella parvula_K. Next base: position 12,280 of record NZ_JAGZYE010000006.1, on the reverse strand, counting down.
TCCTGAACTTAAAGGTAAGGAATTAGAATAGATAATTATTTGTGAAAGCTTTACATTGAAAAGAATATAGACGTTTTATATTGAAACTTATATAAAAATCAAGAGGCTCTGTCATAAGACAGAGCCTCTTATAGTATGTTTAATTTAAAATATTAGAATTATTTAGAGTGTTTGGTCTATTTAGAATATTTAGACTTACGCAATTCCAATCCAGTGCCAGTATGTAAGTGCAAATACGAGCATCATGATATAGCCGATGATGGTTAATGGAATGCCTGTAGTCATAAATGTTTTTACATCGAATGTATCTGTACCATAAGCTACCATGCCTTGTGGAGAGTTTACTGGTAGTACCAGACCGAAGCAGATTGCATATTGCATGAGCATTGTTACGCCAAGTGGATTAAGTCCTTCTGCAGAATGTCCCATAACGATGGATATTACGATAGGAATCATGGCAGAAGAGAGAGCTGTAGCTGATGCAAATCCAAGATGGATTAAAATCAGGAAGGCGGCCATAATAGCAATTAAAAGGAACACGCTTGCCGTTTCAAGGGAAAAGGCATTTACAAATACCTGTGCGAGCCAAGTAGCAGCTTTTGTTTTAAGTAATACAGAGCCAAGACCGATACCAGCCCCAAACATGACAATCGATCCCCAGTCGATATTTGGTTGTGCAAACTTCCAGTCCATAATGCCAATTTTAGGGAAGAAGAATAAGGCAATTGCAATAATCGTAGTTGTTGTGGTATCGATAGAGTGTAGTTTACCCCCTGTTGCCCACAATGCTAATAAACCAATAGAGATGCATAATAGTTTCTTTTCATCAAATGACATGGGACCGATTTCTTTGCGCATTTTAGCGAGTTGGACATCACCGCCAACGAGCTCTTTAAACTCTGGTTTAATAAAAGCTTGCGTTACAAAGTAGGTAATGATAGCCATAATTATGGAGAACGGTGCAGCTGCTGTGAGCCAATCAATCCAACTTACCGATGTGTTCATCTGTGTTTGCATAAACCCAACAGCTACGAGGTTTTGAGCGGCAGCTGTTTGAATCATAATATTCCAAAATGTATCTGCTTGTATGGCACCTACCATGAGTAGGGCTGCTACACGGCTTTTACGTTCAATACCTAAGTTTTCGACGATACCGATAATAATTGGAGCCAAACAAGCAATACGAGCCGTTGCACTTGGTACAAAGAAGGCGAGAATAAGGCCTGTAATAATAACACCTAAATAAATGTGGCTAACCTTTGTACCTACACTAGATAATACGAGCATGGCTATGCGACGATCGAGACCTGTTTTACGCATGGCTACGGAAATAAACATCGCTGCACCTACGAGAATCATCGCAGGGGAAGAATAACCTGAAATAATCAGCTTTAAGGCATTGGCCGTGCCCATAGCTTTCGCTGGCGCTTCTGGATTTGGAGAGAAGCCTAGTAATAAGGCAGTGAGTGCCGTAATCATAGTCGCACTTACCGGATAGGATACAGCCGATGTCATCCACAAGATGATAGCAAAGGCGAGGACACCAATCATGCGATGTCCACCAGTAGATAATGTCTCTGGTGTTGGTAATAATAAAATGCCAACTAACACAATAAAAGCAAGAATAAGACCTATATTTTGAACTGTTGTACGAGCCTTTTGAGGAGGCAAGCTAGTTGTTACACTCATAATAAAACCCCTTTCAGTTTGTGTAATACCTATTACTGTATAATACTTAGTTAGATAATGTTTAGTTAGATAATACTCAGTTTAAAAATATCTAGTTAGATAATACATAGCTAGATAATACTCACTTAAATAATACTCAGTTAGATAATATGTTGTTAGATAATACCTTGCTAGGTAGTATATATTATATATATTATTGTATCGTATTTTTCTATAGAATTAAAAATCATATTATAGAAATATTGTATACATAAAGGGGGATAGGTGTCAGTAAGTATGCCTATATACAGAACTTATAATCTCTGTTATACTGTAAGAGTTGTAATAATAAATTGCTGAGAGCAACTTAAGATTGTTGTTGACTTTCATTATCTAATTTGTTATTATAATTAAGTAATTTATGAAGCAGAGGCCATCCGCCACTCACCTAATACCAAGAAGTATGAGGTTAATATAGAGAATTCTATTCGGATGGTGTTTGCCGTCCGTTTTTTTTATTCTCTTGGAGGTGAACGCTATTAGCAAGGATACACCACGCATTAATGAAGAGATTCGTGCTCGTGAACTTCGTGTCGTAGGTCCTGAAAACGAACAAATCGGTATTATGTCTGGCCGTGAGGCGTTGGCATTGGCTGAAGAACAGCATCTTGATCTTGTGGAAATTGCACCTAACGCTAAACCACCAGTAGCTCGCATTATGAACTACGGTAAATATCGTTATGAACAACAAAAACGCGAGAAAGAAGCGAAAAAGAAACAAAAAATCGTAACTTTGAAAGAAGTCAAATTACGTCCACATATTGAAGACCATGACTTTTACGTAAAAATGAAAAACGCATCCAAATTCTTGGCTGAAGGTAACAAAGTAAAAGTAACCATTATGTTCCGCGGTCGTGAACTTTCACATCCAGAACTAGGCATGGCAGTGTTGACACGTTTTGCTGAAGAACTCAAAGAAACGGCGTCTATTGAAAAAGCAGCTAAATTAGAAGGTCGTAACATGACCATGATTTTAGTAAGTAAATAAGGTATTGGGAGGATTATATTATGCCAAAAATTAAAACTCGTCGCGCAGCGGCTAAACGTTTCGCAGTAACTGGTACTGGTGAATTCAAGCGTGCGAAAGCTTTCAAAAGCCACATTCTTGAGAAAAAATCTCCAGCTCGTAAACGTAATTTACGTAAAGCTACATTGGTTGCAAAAGCTGACCACAAACGCGTAGCTAAATGCTTACCATACGCTTAATCGTTAACTATTAGATCGATACATCGTAATTTAGGAGGAATATACAATGGCAAGAGTGAAAAAGGGCGTTACAGCTCATGCACGTCATAAAAAGATTTTAAAATTAGCTAAAGGTTACCGCGGTACACGTTCCCGTTTGTTCAAAAAAGCTAACGAAACAGTAATGAAAGCGTTGTACTACGCTCGTCGTGACCGTCGTGCGAAAAAACGCGAATTCCGTCAATTGTGGATCGCTCGTATCAACGCAGCGGCTCGAATCAATGGCTTGACTTACAGTCGTTTCATCGCTGGTTTAGCTAAAGCAGGCGTTGAAGTTAACCGTAAAATGTTGGCTGACTTGGCAGTTAACGATGCAGCAGCATTCGCTAAACTTGTTGAAGTAGCTAAAAACGCTTAATAGCATAACCATATATATATTGAGGACTCTCTTTGGAGGGTCCTTTTTTATGTGGTGAAAGTAATAGATTATCAATACTTTTATAATATGATATTCTATACATATAATGTGTGTGATAATATTAAAAGAGAGGATTTAAATTAATGAAAAAGTTATTTTCTATGTTATTGTTAGTATGTATAGTAATACCATTACAAATTCAAGCTATATCGATGGAAGCTATTAAAAATGATAAGAATAATATTCCTATTCTTACAGGGAAAAATGCCATTACGTATTTTGTAGACAAGAGTTCTATTAAAAGAATAGAAGAGAACCAGTTTATTTATAAAGCACAGGCAGTTGTATATGAGGTTGAAAATAATAATAGTCGTAGAACTAACTCATATATTCACAAGGTTTTAGTTACTTATCGTTATAATATAAACCATTCTGTAGCCAGCGTATTACGTACACTCCACAGTATGCACAAGACTATTCACTCCTCATATATGCTAAACAAGCTAGCTCTGGTATGAAATTAACGATAAATAGTGTGGAAGATTTTAATTATGAAGGTGTGGCTTTGGGGAATTTCGGTAATATTCCACAACAATATGTTGATGTAGCTTTGCGTGATCCTAAATATGTTGTAGGTAACTATATCTTTAAAGAAGCTTATGGTACAGCTTTTGAAAATATGGCTCTTCATAAGAAATAAGATAAATGAGTTTATGGAAGTAGCTAAAAACGCTTAATAGCATAATAATACAGATTAAGGACTCTCTTTGGAGGGTCCTTTTTTGTATGGTGAAAGTATGATATAGCTACATTTATATTTTAGTGTAAAATACTAAATCGTTTTAGCTGTTTTATAAAGTGAAATAAACTATCAAAAAAGTAAAATATAAAAGAGGAGTTTTATTATAGCTTGTAGAACTAACATAGTAATAAACCTATTTAAGGTGCTTGTAAAAGGAGACATTATTATGGGAATCTTTAAAAAGCTATGTATGACCTCTATGTTAGGTGTTATGTTAACTGTACCAACGTATGCAACTGTTGTTACAGGCAGTCAATCAGATGTAAATTTAGATTTAAAGTATCCTTTAGTTTATACAGATCATGCTTATGCTCAAAGAGTTATTAATACAGATATTGCAAATTATGTACTCGAAGCAAAGGATATGTATTACAACCAACATATTTATCAAGTTTCTCAAAACTATAAGGTTACCTATGAGGATAGTCAAGTTGTTTCAATCCTACTAACTACCTATTATTACTACGCCGGAGCTGCTCATGGTATGTATAATACAAGAGGTCTTGTATATAATAAAGTAACAGGTCAACGCATTCCATTATATAACTATATAAAAATTGCGAATGCAGCACAATTGGATAACGGCTTACGATCCCATGTATTAAGTTATTATACAGGTAATCATACAAAGAGCTATATTCCAAGTGGATGGAGTGTAAAATATGTAACCGATAACTATTGCTTACGTGGTAAGGGGAACATTGATCTAGTTTACCAACCATATGAACTAGGACCGTACGCAGCTGGTAATACCTATATTGGTTTTACACCAAAAGCCATTGAATACTTTAACAGAATGAACTCCTGATAAAAGTATGTTGCTATATTGATCCTAACTGTATTTTGATGAATTAAATAGTATTCTTGTAATATACGACAAAAGCCTATAGTACATTTTTAGTACTATAGGCCTTTATCGTATTTACCATATTATCTTCTAAATCCGCCGCATCCTCTAGTATTAGAGTTTGGACCGCAATAATTTTGGTTGTTATTGGTGCCTGGTGCATAGTTAGTATTGTTCGTATTGTTATCGGAGTTGTATTGTGTGTTAGTGTTGCAATTGTACTGAGAGTTATTGCATACATAATCGTAAGCAAATCCAGTAGATACAACAGCGGTTACGGCTAAAGCAGTCATGATGAGTATACGTTTTGTAAATTTCATAGTAATTACCTCCTTGTTCCTATATTTATATTATACTACTATGAGTCAAATAAAATATGATATTCTATATATATAATATTGGGGAGACATTATGTGAAAGGATGAGAGTTTATGATGAAACGTGCGTTAATGGCTGCACTATGTTTTAGTTTTGTGACATTAGGTAGCCAAGCAATTGATATTAATATACCAGGTGCGGATTCTACCATATCAAAGGATTCATATCAAAATTATCGCAAGACTGATTCAGATGCACAGAAGATAGAACGCGAGGTTGAAGCAGAGATAAAAAATTATATGCCCAAAGCAGTGGTAGGTAATGGTGATATAGATTTAGATAAGGTAATTTATTCAAATCGTGAGTTAAACCATTCACTAAATTTTTCTTCAACAGTATTTATTTTAAAGGAGGATGGAACAAATATAAAATTTACTATGCCATATCCAAGTCGGTATGGCAATACTGAAAAAATTTCAGATGGCACCTCTGCGTTCAAACAGGCAATGATTATGAGTCCTAATGGGATTATGGCCTATGAATTACGACATCAACCAGCTGGAAATAATTGGGAAGATAGTAAGATTCCATATAACAAGTTGACTATTGATGATATGAAAGCTATTGCAGAGAAAACAGCTGGAGTGTATAAAGCGCCTAATCCTTCATTATATGCTGATAAATTTATGTATCCTACTATAGAAAAAGCTACATGGGATGTAACATATGCTAAGGGGACTCCGATGGTAGGGAGTATCAATTTTACAATGAAGGATACACCTACAATTTCCTATCATATCGGTTACAATTTGACACCTAAAAAACAGTTGAATTCATTGGAGAAACAAGGTGCAGATAAGACTAAAGAAATTATAATGTCACCTTTGGTAAACTATGTTCTACCATCTATTGAGCCAGCTAAGGATATCCTTTCTAAAAGTAAGACATTAAAAATTAATGATTTTACATTTTTAACACTAAAAACAAGTAAAATGGTACGGGTAGATAAAAGCGATTCGTATATGTACATACATGATAGCGATTATTATAAAGAGGGGATTATGGTGATGCCAATAGCAGATACTGATATGCAGCATCTAGAGAATATATTCCCAAAAGTTGTACGAAGTATCATTATGTCTGACAAATATTCGATGCGACAACCAATTCAATTTGCTACCGTATGGAATGATGCTATGCCATCTGTATACTTGCAAATTAAGCGCCCTAAAACAACTTTGTATATGTTAATATCTCATGACAAACAATATGTATATACACACTTTATTATGTCTAATAATAGTAATCTATTGACAAAAGATTTGCGGGATATTGTGCAATATGTAGATACTAATAACAATAAGGATTACTATAATACATTCCAAAGTGGACTAGGGGCTAAGATGCCAAAAGAAATGGTTACCTATGATATTAAGAATACTAAGTAGAAAAATATTTTGTTTATCAGTAAGGAGAAACTATGCGATATTATAAATTTTTACTATTATCAATATTTTTGGTTTTATGCAGTTTCACAGTATTAGCTGTAGATGCATTTACTATGCAAGGATCATGGATATCTAAGAGTGGTTATTATTTACATGTAGACACTCATAATTTAGGCAAAGCAAATTATACTATTAAAGATATAAATCATATAGACGGGAAAACTTATATCAGAGTTTCTTTGTTTGGTGGAAGATATATTGATCAAATTACTATAGCAGATGATAATCCTAATTATATGATTATTGAAAATGAAACTACTCATACTTTTGCAGAGTATTCTAGAATATAATAATGTAAAAATTATTTGAATGAATCAAGTGGGAAAATTAAAATGAGAAAATTTTTATTAATGTTACTAGCTATCTACATAACAACTTTTAGTTGTCAGGCAAGAACATCTGAGCTAGCTGGTAAAAGGGAGGGATATGGTCCTCACAATGGTTGGGTTGTTGCAGATATGTCTTTGAATGATGGTGTTGTATCTGAAGTTGTAGCATATTCTATGCGCACATTTAAGGATTATGGGTTAGTCCCTGTGGCCTATTGTTCATCTGGAGGAAGTCATTTAGGTACTTACTATCTGTTTTATGTAAATCCATATCATGATACATTAATTATTGGGAGAGAAGCTGGTGTAGCTTCTCATGTTAATCCGTTTGTTGCAGAATCTAAACCATTTGATAAAACGGGTGAGTTTATTCGCTATACAGATATGCAATCTAATCAGGCTCTATATAGAAAGATGATTGATGTAGCTAAGACTGAATTTAGTAAATATCAACAAATGACGAAATAGAATTGCATTTTAAAAAATTACAAAAATATGATTGCTTTTATATGGATTACACTGTATACTTAAGTTAAAAGTTATACAGTGTAATTTTTTTACATGCAAAAATAAATATAAAATGAAAACTGTTTTTGAGGAAGAGGTGACATAGTGTATATTAAAGATATGTTTCATAGTAATACAGGGGTATCACAATATCGATTAGAGGAAAGCACTAGTAAAGATGCAGTGCTATATACCTTGTATGGGCAGAACGAATTATATGAAGATTTAACTGGTGTACCTGGAGATATGAGTGATAGGAAACAAATTCGTACAGAATATAAAGGCTCTACTCTTAAAGCCGGAGATTTAATATTTAGTACAATATCTGGCATGGCTACACTCGTTACCCGTGATCATGAAGGTTATCTTTTTACTCAAAACTATGTTCGGATGGAGCCTTTAAATATACCTATAGATAAAAAATATATGGCTTATTTAATTAATGAGAATTCTAAAATTAAAAGGCAGTTCAAACAAAACTTACAGGGAAGTCAGGTTGTACGATATAGTCTTAGCTTATTAAAAGAAATACAGTTACCAAAACTACCATCAATTGAAACGCAACGTATTATGGGAGATATTTATTTTAAACAATTACGACTGAGATCATTAAAACAGCGTGTGGCAGATAACACATATCGTAAAGCAATTATTATGTTACGGGGAGTAAACTAATATGACAGAGCTAGAATTTGAAAATAAATTAATTGAGCAATTATCAACTGGGATTGTGAGTAATACAGGTAACTCTAATCAAATAGGTGATACAATAGATGCTTATGGTAATATGAAGGTTTATAAAAGTAAACTTTGGAAATATGAGCCAACTATAAAAACAACCGAGGCACTTTGGGATAACTTCCGCAAGATTTTATATCAATTGAACCAAAATCAATTGACACAACCATTAAGTGATACAGAATTTAAACAAGTTCAAAAGGTGATTAATGAACTGTATACACCATATCAAGCAGGACAGTTTCTATATGGTATAAATGGCGTATCTCAAGTAGAAGTTGACCTAGATGATGGCCGCCATGTATTTTTAACAGTATTTGATCAAAAACAAATAGGGGCAGGTAATACTGTCTATCAAGTGGTTAGTCAAATCAAGCGAGAGCCGCAAATTGCAGGTCGTCCAGAACGCCGTTTTGACACAACGCTACTTATTAATGGTTTACCTATTATTCAAATTGAGGAAAAATCTGTTAAACATCATGTAGATGAAGCATTAAATCAAATGCATCAATATATTCAAGAGAAACAATACAGTGATATTTTCTCAACAGTTCAAATTTTAGTTGCAATGACGCCAAATAGAATTAAATATATGGCGAATACTACGGCGGATTTATTTAATAAAGACTTTGCTTTTGAATGGCAAAATCCTAATGATAACAAGGTTGTTCGCAATTGGACTACATTTGCAGATATGTTCCTTAGCATACCAATGGCACATCAAATGTCTACATTGTTTACTATTCTTGATGGTACTAAGAATAAACAAATGCTTAAGGTTATGCGTCCTTATCAAGTATATGCTACAAAAGCAGTTTTAAATGAATTAAAACGGGCTGATTTTGATTTGCCAATTAATAAATTAGGTTATGTCTGGCATACAACAGGATCAGGTAAAACGATTACTAGTTTTAAAACTGCCTGGTTGGCGAGTCGCATGCCAAATGTTGATAAGGTTGTATTCGTCGTTGACCGTATAGCGCTAACGAAACAAACTGAAGCAAATTATAAAGCCTATGATCCTGAAGGCTCTATTGATATTGATGGTAAACAATTTGATACTGTTGGTGGAACAGAGAATACTTCAGCGTTAAAGAAAAAATTAAATGAAAAAGGGTATGGCATCATTGTTACCTCTGTACAAAAACTAAATACTCTCATTAATCGTAAAGACTTTGTAGTACCTAATAAGAACTTTGTGTTTATTGTCGATGAGGCACATAGGTCTACCGGTGGTGAAAGCTTTGAGGACTTACAAAAAGTATTCAAAGGTGCTGCTTGGGTTGGCTATACAGGAACACCTATGTTTGATAAGGTGGTTGGTAAAAAAGGTACTAAAACTCATGAAGTCTTTGGTAAGTTGTTACATGCATATACTATTCGAGAAGCTATTGCAGATAAAAATGTATTAGGTTTTAAAGTGGATTTTGAAACTACAATTGCCGAAGATCAAATGAAACAAGAGTACTTACCCAAATTTTATAAGGCACAATATCCTGATTGGAATGAACAAGATATTGAACGTAAAATCGCTAACCTTACCGACAATGATATGGATGACATGATTGAACCAAGTTTCTATGATAATAATCCTAATCATGTACGATTGGTAGTAGAAGATATCTTTAAAAATTGGCGAAACCGTTCTAGTGATGGTGCTTATAATGCAATGCTTACTACACATGTAGGTGGAAATAGACCAAGTACACCAATGGCACTAATGTACTTTGAAGAATTTGAACGAGTGAATCAAGAACGCCAAAAGCAAGGGCTTCCTACATTAAAAGTTGGTATTACTTTCAGCATGAGTACTAACAATAGTGATAATCAATTAAGTACAAATGATGGTCTATTACGTGCTATGAAACATTACAATAAAATGTTTGGTACTAGTTTTGGCTTAGATGATGTATCGGGCTATACTCAGGATTTAACAACACGCTTAAATCGTACAGCACAAGATGGGCAATATTTAGATATTGTTATCGTTGTAGATCAACTTTTGACTGGTTTTGATGCACCACAACTAAATACACTATATGTGGATCGTACATTAAAGGATGCAATGCTAATTCAGGCGTATTCTAGAACCAATCGCATTGCCGATAATCAAGGAAAGCCATGGGGCCGTATAGTCAATTACAGATGGCCAGCTAAAAACGAAGAACTCATGAATCGAGCTTTGAGTATTTATGCGAATAAACACTCTGCTGATGTACAAGACACATTAGTAGATACAAAAGTTTTAGTTGATAGTGGTGTTTTAGCGAAACCTTTCAAAGAACAATTTGAAGAAGTAAAACAAGTGGTAGATCGTCTTGCAGATATGACGGATAACTTTACAGAGGTTCCTGCTAGTGAAGCTAAGCAAGAAGAAATGTTTAATCTTATGCGTACATATAGCGCTGGAATGTCAAAGCTAAAACAATATGATCCAGATGTTGTTAATGGAGAAGACATCGGATTTGACTATGATAATCCAGATGAGCTTGTTACATTGCTTGGGATGACACCTGAACAGGAAGAAATGTTAACCACATCTCTGTATAACGACTTGAAAGAACGTATTGCTGAAAATCATGATGTACCAGTTGCTCAAATTGAACTACGTATGATACATGTAAAGCAAATTAGTGTTAACTATGACTATCTTACTGAATTAATCGAAGCGTTAATGAATGCTGTTCATGAAAAACGTATGGATGTAGCTGCGGATTATCGTGAAAAAATTAATGATTTTGCAATGGCTTTAGATGATCGCCAATATGCAAAACAAATTAATAATGCAGTTGATGCAATTTATAATGGTGCATATCCACCAGAAGGAAAGAATCTCCAATATCCTGTAAAGTTAACTAGTTTGGAAGTCATTGAAGATGTAAATACAATGATTATGAAAGATGATATTTTCGATTTCCGTTTAAAATGGGGGATTATTGATGTTATCAGTAATGACGAAATATTAGATCTATTTTCTCGACATACGGCTGGTAAACAGGATTTAGATAGTACTGGTAGAATTAGTAAGCTAAAAAAAGATGCACGTGCAGAATATCAAGCAAAAGCACAAGATACAGATATTGTAAGCCTTAATAAAATTAAATATGGTAATGAACTTGTGGCGGCTTTATATAAATTTGCAGATTCTTATGTAAATGAAAGGTAGTGTTGTTATGATAGAAGAAAAGCGAGGTTATGATGAGTAAAGAAACGCGGAGGGTACCTAAATTACGATTTCCTGGATTTACTGAAGATTGGGAACAGCGTAAGTTTGTAGATTTATTTGAATATGAAAGGCCTGATGCATATATAGTTAAGTCAGATAATTATAATGATAAATTTAATATGCCTGTCTTAACTGCAAATAAAGCCTTTATATTAGGTTATACAAATGAGAAAAATTCATATGATAAGCCATCAATAATTTTTGATGATTTTACCCTTGATAGAAAGTATGTTGATTTTCCTTATATGTTAAAATCTTCTGCTATAAAGATCTTAACATCAAAAAGTCAGCATAATTTACGGTTTTTATTTGAACGATTAAATGCTACACGATTTGAAGTTTTAGGACATGCACGTCATTATATAAGTGTAGTTCAGAATACAACTACCTTATGTCCATCTATTGAAGAGGCAGTTTGTATAAGTAATCTATTAACTAAATTTGATGAATTACTTACCCTTCATCAGCGTAAGCTTGATCATCTAAATATGAAGAAAAAAGCGTTGCTTCAGAAACTTTTTCCTAAAAATGGAGAGCGATATCCTGAACTTCGGTTTTCAGGATTTACTGATGCTTGGGAACAGCGTAAGTTGATTGATATTGCTAAAACTTTTATTGGATTAGTTACGACAATGACGGAAAACTATAGAGATAGTGGTACTTTACTTATTCGG
>NZ_JAGZYE010000021.1:0-2730 GCF_018378075.1 Veillonella parvula | reverse complement strand
TCCATCAAAGGTGGCGTAACAACCCCTGCTGATTTGACAACAGGCAATATCGGCGTTGTATCCGATGGCGCTGGTACATTGAACGTCCGTCTTGCTAAAGTATTGAGTGGTTTAACATCTGCATCCTTCACTAATGCTGGTGGTGATTCCACTGTTATTAATGGTGGCGGTGTAACAATTACACCTAGTGCAACTGGTGCAACCCCTATTTCTATGACAATGTAACAGGTCAAACTGGTACACCTAAGGGTGAAACATACGAAGTTGCTGTTTCTGAAAATGCTGTTAAAGCGGTAGCACAAACAGCAGCACAAGATGCTGTAAAAGTGGCTGGTACAGGTCTTGCTACTGTTAGCGATGCTACAGCAGCTGGTGTTAAAACATACACAGTTAATGTAGAAGAAGGCAAACTTGTTATTGATGATACTACTGGTAAAGTGGGCGCTGCAGGTTCTACACAAGGTACAACAGCTGGTAAAAATGGCGTAGCTACTACGCAAGATGTGGCATCTGTAGTAAATAGTGCTATCGATAAAACAAAACAAGCATTAGCCGATGCAGAACACAAATTTGATGGGGATACTGGTACAACATCTGTTCGTAAACACGGTGAAGTCTTATCCATTAAAGGTGGCGTAACAACCCCTGCTGATTTGACAACAGGTAATATCGGCGTTGTATCTGATGGTGCGGGTACATTAAATGTCCGTCTTGCTAAAGCGTTAACTGGTTTAACATCTGCCACATACACAGATGCATCTGGTAATACACAAACTGTAACAGGTGGTTCCTCTACAATTTCTGATGCAGCCGGTAATTCTACTGTTGTATCTAAAGGTGGCGTCACAACAACGGATGCAGTAGGTAACACAACGACAACAGCACCTACAGGTGTAACAGTAACACCTGCTGGTACAGGCGCAACACCAATTTCTGTAACTACTAGTGGTATTAGTGCTGGTAACAAAGAAATTAAGAATGTTGCTAATGGCACTACCGATGATGCTGCTGTGAATAAGAAACAAATGGATGATGCATTAAAAGGTGCAACAGATAATACTGTTTCCTTAGGTAGTGAATCTGGCTCTACAACAGCTAAGAAATTGAGCACAACTGGTGGCATTAAATTCAACATTAAAGGTGAAACAGGTGCTAATGCACTCATTACAACATCTGCTACAGGCGATGATGTAACCGTTGCGCCAACTGCTAAATTGACAGCTGCTGTAACTGCAGCTGAAAATGCAGCAAATAAAGACTTGTCTAACTTGTCTACTGCAGGCGATACGTACATTAAAAACCTTGCTAAATCCGCTGCTTCTTGGAATGTAGAAACCAATGGTTCTGGTACAACGGCTGTAGCTGGTGGCGAAACTGTGAACTTCATCAATGGCGATAATATCGCTATTACGAATACAGGTCGATCCATTACAATCGGCACTGCTAAGAACGTATCTTTTGATAAAGTGACTGTAGGTGGCATTGTTCTTGATAAGAATACTGGTATCAATGCAGGTGGTAAGGAAATTAAAGGCGTTGCTAATGCTACGTCCGCCGATGCTGCAGTTAACAAAGGCCAATTAGATGCCGCTGTATTATCTGCTGCTGGTGGTGCGTTATCCATTGAAAAGGTAGAAGCTGGTTCTGTAGCTAATGGTAAATTAGCCGCTGGCGATAACAACTTGAGTGGGCGCTGCTGGTTCTACACAAGGTACAACAGCTGGTAAAAATGGTGTAGCTACTACGCAAGATGTAGCATCTGTAGTAAATTCTGCTATCGATAAGACAAAACAAGCGTTAGATGATGCTAAACATGATTTTGCTGGTGATGATGCAACTGTAATTAGCCGTAAACATGGTGAACAACTTAACATCAAAGGCGGCGCAAGTACAACGGCAACTGATCTTACATCTGGTAACATCGCAGTGGTAGGTGATACAACAACTGGTACATTGAATATTAAACTTGCTAAAGTCTTAACTGGTTTAACCTCTGCTACGTACACCGATGCAGCTGGTAATACACAAACTGTAACAGGTGGTTCCTCCACAATTACGGATGGTGCTGGTAACACAACGACTATCACTAAAGGCGGGGTAACAACCACTGATGGTACGAATACAACAACTGTTGCTCCATCTGGTGTTACTGCTACAGATGGTACTCATACCGTTACTCTTGGTGGCTCTGGTATCGATGCTGGTAATACACAAATTAAGAACGTTGGCAAAGCAACCACTGATGATGCTGCGGTTAATAAGAAACAAATGGATGATGCTGTGAAGGCAGCTACTGATTCCATCAGCACATTAGGGGATAACAAAGTATCCTTAGGTAGTGATTCCGGTACTACTAACGCTAAGAAATTAAGCACAACGGGTGGCATTAAATTCAACATTAAAGGTGATACAGGTGCAAATGCACTCATTACAACATCTGCTACAGGTGATGATGTAACGATTGCGCCAACTGCTAAGTTGACAGCTGCTGTAACGGCTGCAGAAAAATCTGCCGATAAAGACTTGTCTAACTTGTCTACTGCTGGTGAAACAGTGATCAAAAACTTGGCAACTACATCTGCACAAGATGCGGTTAAGGTCACTGGCACGGGTCTTGCTACTGTAACTGATTCCACTACTGGTGGTGTAAAAACATACAATGTAGATGTGAAGACTGGTAACCTTGTGGTAACTGCGGCTGGTCAAGTTGGTGCAAATGGTACAACAGGT
>NZ_JAGZYE010000012.1:0-24581 GCF_018378075.1 Veillonella parvula | reverse complement strand
TGTAAACCTTCCTGAAGGTGTAGAAATGTGTATGCCTGGCGATAACGTAACAATGGAAATCGAATTGATTACTCCAATCGCTATCGAAGAAGGTCTTCGTTTCGCGATCCGCGAAGGTGGCCATACAGTAGGCGCTGGCGTAGTAACAGAAATCGAAGGTTAATACAAGTTTATAGCTCAATGTATCGATACATTAGCTATATAATTGAATTTTAGATTCAATAAAAGGGACCCAATGGGTCCCTTTTATTTTGTATATATTGATGATTAAGAGTATAGAATTGAATCGCTAATATATTGAAACAATGATGATTTTGTAAGGTGATATATACGTTGTATTCAGGCTTCAAAGGATAATCATACTATTGATACAAATTGAGAAGAAATTTTAATATATTGTAACCTTAGATACAACTTTATTTATAAAATTAGTGTATATTATATATGAAGAGAGCATAGGCTCTCTTTTTGTGCTTTTATAGAAAAGGAGGTAATGTGATGGGCGAATACAAAAAGTATTGGATAGCCGTAGTAGCAGTTCTTATTATTGGATTCTCTATTCTTGGCTATTTGGGTACTGATGTATATCATCAAGCGCCACCGGTACCAACCGCGTATGTATCTCAAGATGGACAGGTTTTGTTCACTAAGGATGATATCTTACATGGTCAATCGGCTTGGCAATCTACAGGTGGTCAATCTGTAGGGACCGTACTAGGTCATGGCGCATATCAAGCCCCGGACTGGACAGCTGATTGGTTGCACAAAGAAGTGTCCGTAATGCTTGATATCAAGTCTCAAGAAGCTTTTGGTGTTCTTTATGAACAGTTAGGTGATGTGCAGAAAGCGGCTGTTAAAGAAGCAGTTAAAGCAGAGTACTTTAACAGTGCTGTTCGTGAAGATGGAACTGTTGTGCTTTCACCGGAACGTATTACAGCGATGAATTTAACCGGACAATATTTTATTGAACTGTATGGTGATAACCCTAAATTGTCCGAAACACGCGATCATTTTGCGATGAAAGACAATACGTTGCCAGAATTAAAAGATCGTATTGATATGGCACGATTCTTCTTCTGGACTACGTGGATGGCATCGACTCAACGCCCTGGTACAGATGCAACATACACCAACAATTGGCCTCACGAGCCATTGTTAGATCATAATCCAACACCGGAAAGCGTAGCTTGGTCTGTTGTGAGTGTTATTATTTTACTTTGTGGTATTGGTATTGTCGTATGGATGTGGGCATTCGGTCGCAAACAAGATGAACATGAATTAACACCACCTGCGGAAGATCCAATTTCCAAATTGCATCTCACACCATCTCAACGGTCTTTAGGAAAATATTTATTTACGATTTTGGCATTATTTTTACTCCAACTTGGTATGGGTGGTATCATTGCGCACTACACCGTAGAAGGACAGGCTTTCTATGGCATTCCATTGGCGCAGTATTTCCCATATTCTATTGCTCGTACTTGGCATATTCAAGCATCCTTGTTCTGGATTGCGATGGCATTCTTGAGTGCCGGTTTATTCTTGGCGCCGATTATTAATGGCGGTAAAGATCCTAAGTTCCAAAAATTGGGCGTGGATATTTTGTTCTGGGCACTCGTTGTGTTGGTAGTGGGTTCCTTTACAGGTACATATTTAGGTGTTGCTCATGAGATTCCGGCGTCTCTAAACTTCTACTTGGGTCACCAAGGATATGAGTTTATCGAGTTGGGGCGCGTATGGCAATGGATTGAATATATCGGCATTCTATTTTGGCTTGTACTCATGGTGCGCAGCATCATTGGTGCTTTCAAAAATAAAGGGGATAAAAACCTTATTGCTGCCTTTATTTTCTCCGTTGTGATGGTCGGTATTTTCTATGGACCAGGTCTTTTCTACGGAGAACACAGCCACTTGGCAATCATGGAATACTGGCGCTGGTGGGTTATTCACCTTTGGGTAGAAGGATTCTTTGAAGTATTCTCTACTACGTTGATGGCCTTTATTTTCGTAACACTTGGTCTCGTATCTTACCGTGCAGGTACCATAGCAGCGATTTCGTCCGGTGCCATTTACCTTATCGGCGGTATCCCTGGTACATTCCATCATCTTTATTTCACCGGTGTTACATCGACTATCGTGGCCACAGGGGCATCGTTCTCCGCGTTGGAAGTAGTGCCTCTTGTACTCTTGGGATATGAAGCGTTTGAAAATTATACACGCCTTCATAGTGCTCCTTGGATGCATCGACTAAAATGGCCTGTATACTGCTTCATTGCCGTATCCTTCTGGAACTTGGTGGGTGCAGGCATCTTCGGCTTCTTAATTAATATGCCGGTTTCCTTGTTCTATATTCAAGGTCTAAATACGACAGCTGTTCATGCTCATACGGCGTTGTTCGGCGTATACGGGTTCTTGAGTTTAGGCTTTGTATTCCTCATCGCTCGTTATATTCGACCTGAAGTGGAATTTAACGACAAGTTGATGAAATTCGGTTTCTGGGCATTGAATTGGGGCCTTGCGTTAATGGTTCTTATCAGTCTATTGCCAATTGGCTTGATTCAAAGTTGGGCAAGTGTTACACAAGGCTTATGGCTCGCTCGCAGTGAAGACTTTATGCAACAACCATTGTTACAAAATTTGCGTTGGCTTCGCATGGTTGGCGATACCATCATGATATTGGGGGCATTGGCCTTCTTCTGGCAAATCGTGAAAGTAACTTTCACAAAGAAACAGTAATAAACGAAGCAATAATAGTAAATATGTAATTATAATATTAAATATAATATATATAAGCTAACTATAAGCTAATATGACATGGCGTTCTTTGGGTAGACAAGGGGCGCCATTGTCTGTTATACTATCCATGTCAGGCATACGTGCCTGGCTTTTTTGAGTTGCTTAATTTCTTGACATCGCTTGCTACGTATGATATAGTTTTTTAGTATGTAGTCGAGCGTTTTCGAGTACAAGAGACAGATTAGTAAATATAAAGCGAGGTGTATCCGGATGCGTAATGCCATTACTTTAGCTTGCACAGATTGCAAACAACGCAACTATCAAACGAACAAGAATAAAAAGAACAATCCTGATCGTATTGAAATGATGAAATATTGCAAATTCTGCGGTAAACATACATTACACCGTGAAACAAAATAATTCTTATCATTCATTACCTGTTGATTTGAGGATGTGAAACACAATGGCAAAGTCTAACTCAGCAGTGCAGCAGCGTGGTGGATTTGGAAAATTCTTCCGCGGTGTGAAAGCTGAACTAAAAAAAGTAGTCTGGCCAACAAAAAAAGAGCTTATCAATTACACAATAGTAGTATTCTTAGTGACCATATTCATCGCTTTGATTATTTCTGTGCTTGATGGACTCTTTGCCCAACTTTTTAATACGTTGTTGCACTTTGTTGGATAAGGGGGCCATTACATGGAAGCAGATAAGAAGTGGTATGTAATTCATACCTATTCAGGCTACGAAAATAAAGTAAAAACCACTCTTGAACTTAAAGTTCAATCTATGGGGCTACAAGATGTGATCAGCCGAATTTTGGTGCCTCTTGAAGACGAAATAGATGAAAAAGATGGGGTTAAAAAAGTAGTAAAACGTAAGATATTTCCTGGGTATGTATTGGTGGAAATGGAAGTTAATGACCGTTCTTGGTATGTTGTACGCAACACGCCAGGTGTAACAGGTTTCGTTGGCTCTGCTACAAAACCAGTTCCACTTTCTGATTCCGAAGTAGAACATATACTTAAGTCTCAGGGCTTGGATAAGAAACCAACCATTAACGTTGATGTAGAAGTTGGTGAAACGGTTCGCATTACGTCCGGTGCCTTTGAAGATAAACTAGGTGTTATTACCGAACTTAACCCTGATAAAGGAACATTGAAACTTAGCGTAGAAATGTTCAATCGAGATACCGAGGTAGAGTTAGAGTTCTCTCAAGTTGAGAAAGCTCTTTAATATATAAATATAACTCTAAAAAGAGCAATCGATTTTGGTTGCCAGTGGGAGGATGTATATCCGTTACCACCACAGTATAAGCATAGGAGGTTTAATTACCCATGGCTAAGAAATTAGTTAAACAAGTAAAACTACAAATTGAAGCCGCTAAAGCTACTCCAGCACCACCAGTTGGTCCTGCACTAGGTCAAGCAGGTGTTAATATCGTTGCTTTCACAAAAGAATTCAACGAACGTACTGCTAAACAAGCTGGCTTGATTATTCCAGTAGTTATTAATGTATATGAAGATCGTAGTTTCGACTTCATCACTAAGACTCCACCAGCTGCAGTATTGTTGAAAAAAGCTGCAGGTATTCCAAAAGGTTCTGGTGTACCTAACCGTGATAAAGTAGCAAAAGTAGGTCGCGATAAAGTTCGTGAAATTGCTGAATTGAAAATGCCTGATTTGAATGCTAATACCGTAGAACAAGGTATGCGCATGGTGGAAGGTACTGCTCGCAGCATGGGCATTGAAATCGTTGACTAATAAGCGTACGACTTGCGCATAAGGCGCAAATCGGTGGGAGGGAATTCCCGTTTGACCACATAAGGAGGATATTATAATGGCAAAAGTAGGTAAGAAATACGCTGAAGCAGTAAAACTTATTGAAGCTGGTAAATTCTACGAACCAGTAGAAGCGATTGAGTTGGTTAAGAAAACTGCAACTGCAAATTTCGATGAAACAGTTGAAATTGCTTTCAACTTGAATGTCGACCCTAAATACGCTGATCAACAAGTTCGTGGTGCAGTAGTATTGCCTCATGGTACTGGCAAAACTAAACGCGTTCTTGTATTCGCAAAAGGCGACAATATTAAGGCAGCTGAAGAAGCTGGTGCAGATTTCGTAGGTTCTGAAGAGTTAGTAGCTAAAATCCAAGGTGGTTGGAGCGACTTCGACGTAGTAGTTGCTACACCAGACATGATGGGTCAAGTTGGCCGTCTTGGTAAAATCTTGGGTCCTAAAGGCTTGATGCCAAACCCTAAAGTTGGTACAGTAACTCCAGACGTTGCTCGTGCAGTAAACGAAATCAAAGCTGGTAAAATCGAATACCGTACTGATAAAGCAGGTATTATCTCTTGTTCTATCGGTAAAGCATCTTTCGATGAAGAAAAATTACTTGACAACTACCGTACAATCGTTGATACTATTATCAAGGCTAAACCTGTAGCAGCTAAAGGTCAATACATTAAATCTGTAACCTTGTCCGCTACAATGGGCCCTGGTGTACCTTTGAACGTGTTCAAATTGAGCACTGTTTCTAAAGAGCAATAATTAAATATGTCTCTTAGCTGTAGACGGCTGGTATGTATAATGGATGAAAATCCGCCCGCTGAGGCTGACACTAGAACAACCTAGGACTAGTTACGACCTCATCGCGTGCGATGGGGTCGTTTTTACGCTAAGATAGTACATAGAGCACCAAAAAAATCTACAAGGAGGTAATCTAATGGCTGTCACTGAATCAAAAAAAGCAATCGTTGCTCAAATGAAAGAAACTCTTTCTGAAGCAAAAGGTGCTGTATTGATTGGTTACTCTGGTTTAACTGTTGCGCAAGCAACTGATCTTCGTCGCAAAATGTTGGCTGAAGGTGTTGAATACAAAGTAATCAAAAATACTTTGACTCGTATCGCTGCAAACGAATTGAATCTTGAAGGTTTCGCTGAGCATTTAGAAGGCCCAACTGCGTTGGCTACTTCTAAAGATGATGCTGTTGCACCTGCTCGTGTAATCGAACAATTCATCAAAGCAACTGAAAAAGAAGTTGTAACAGTTAAAGCTGGTATCGTTGAAGGCGAAGTTATGGACGCTGCAGGCATTAAAGCAATTGCATCTCTTCCAAATCGCGAAGGTATGCTTTCCATGTTGCTTTCCGTATTGCAAGCTCCTGTTCGCAATGTTGCATACGCTGTCAAAGCTGTTGCAGAAGCAAAACCTGCAGAATAATATTTTTTGCAAAGTATTCGTTGGCCGCTTGAGGCTGGCACTATAAACTAATTTATGGAGGAAATCTAAAATGGCATTGAACATTGAAAACATCGTTGCTGAATTGAAAGAAGCAACAATCCTTGAACTTAATGATCTTGTAAAAGCAATCGAAGAAGAATTTGGCGTAACTGCAGCAGCTCCTGTAGCTGTAGCAGCTGCTGGTGGTGCTGAAGGCGGCGCTGCTAAAGATTCCTTCGACGTAATCTTGAAAGATGCTGGCGCATCTAAAATCAACGTAATCAAAGTTGTTCGTGAAGCAACTGGTCTTGGCTTGAAAGAAGCTAAAGCTATCGTTGACGGCGCTCCTGCACCTGTTAAAGAAGGCGTAGCTGCTGAAGCTGCTGAAGCTTTGAAAGCTCAATTAGAAGAAGCTGGCGCATCCGTAGAATTGAAATAATTCTAGCTATATTAAAGGCGTACCCATAGGGTACGCCTTTTTCTATTGGAGTTTATAAATTGATGCGAGTTTTGTTTTGTTAACTAATTTGGCTTTTGGATACGGTAATGTATTAGAGAAATCCTTATCATATTTTTTAGGAACGATGACATAGGCACCGCGATTATTTGATGTATTACTTAAAAATGTTTCTTTAGTTATGGTAGGCATTAATGTTTTGCCTTCGGTCCATATAGAATCATCAGTTGTATCTACGAAAACTTGGGTGGGTATAGTATCCATGTAATATACAATAGAAGTATAGTAACTGCCATATACATATATTGGTTTTGATGTATCTTCGATGAACGTTCTAAACTGTAAACCAGATTGATTAAATAATATTGGTGGTACTGTAATTGTAATAGCTGAGTATAAAGTAATTAGTGGAACTAAAGCATATATTGCTAGTTTAAAAAATGATGTTATGTAGTATCGACCGATTAAAATCATACATACTATAATAAAGGAACCTACGATTAACGGTTTACTATCAAGACTTTTATCAAAAGCTGTAGTAAATGTAAAAATCATGTAGTAAATACCTAGTGGTAGGGTAATTAAATAATTAAACTTTTTGAATGATTGAGTAAATTCACCGGTTTCTTTGTCAGTAACTAATTCACAAATTTTTACAGCCGCCCATATTATACAAGGGATAATGGCAGGTAATGTGTAGGTTAGATACTTTGTAGCTACTAGAGAGTAGAATAGAACTATAACTATAAACCATATAATACCTAATAGATCAAAATCATCTTTCCAGTTAAGATCTTTTAAATGATAGACTATTACAGGTGTCCATGGTAATAGTGAAAGGGGTACAATTAATAGATAGTAATACCATACATTAAATTTAGGATGCTCAGATATAAGAGCTCGATCTACATTGTGTAGACCTAAGAATCCGGAAATAAACTGCTCACCGTGAATGGAATACATAGCGATATACCAAGGGCTAGCTATCGCTATAAAGGCTAATAGTCCTAAGGGATTAAATAGTAATTTAATATCCTTTGAAAGCTGATAACTTTCATCTTTTCTATGGACTATATAGCGAGCGCATACATAAATGAGTAATATCAGGCCGGGCAAGATGATGCCTATAGGTCCTTTGGTAATTACAGCTAAGGCAGCAGCAATGTAAGCTTTCACCATAGCTGACTTGTCATTATTGGTAAAAGCTAAATAGCTATATCCAAATATAGCTAAGGTGAAGAGAAGTAGAAATCCGTCGGTTATAATTGCATGAGATATGTACCAAAACTGTAGTGTACTCATTAATAGAATAGCACAGAGTACACTAGCAAAAGTATTTTTAGATATGCGGTAAGTTATATGATACATTAGGGCCACGCTAGCTCCCGCAACAAGCGTATTCGGTATACGAGACGTGAAGTCAGATATGCCAAATAGTTTGTATGTAATCATAAGTGCCCAATAGGTGAGCGGTGGTTTATCATACCATACGTGATCATATATCATGGGGGATATCCATGAGTTGTGTTTTAGCATGGTGATGGCGGAGAGAACATAGTTGGACTCCACCGGATCAGTGATTGGCAAATAGGCATTATAAAAGCCGTAGCATAAAACGGTTAATAAAAAGAGCGCACCTATGCGCAGCATGTGATTGTTAATCATAGTTACTCCTTACTTATATAGTTTATATTATTGTACTATAGGGCGTGTAATATTTAAACTAATCAAAGATAAAAACAGAGCCTTTATAAATATGGAAATAGTTATAGAAAATATTTATGAAATAATATATTGTATAGAATATTGTTTATTCGTAATATATGAAATGACTTTTATGTATACAAAATACATGCTATAATGAGCGCATAAGATAAAACCGTTTCATTAAACTATCATCTAATATATGAAATAGTGGAAAGAGGATCTATTATGAGAAAAGAACATGATTTCCTAGGTGAATTAGAAGTAGCGGATGAGTTATATTATGGTGTGCAAACGATTCGTGCCTTAGAAAACTTCCATATTACAGGGAAACATTTAGACCAAGATTTTATTAAAGCTCTAGCGATGGTAAAAAAAGCATCTGCTTTAGCTAATATGAAAACAGGTCGTCTCAATGTATCTATCGGTAAAGCGATTGTTCAAGCAGCTGATGAAGTTATTGCAGGTGAATTTGCTGACCAATTTCCAGTTGATCCAATTCAAGGTGGTGCTGGCACTTCTGTGAATATGAATATGAACGAAGTGTTGGCAAATCGTGCTTGTGAAATTTTAGGTCATCCAAAAGGTAGCTATGATATTGTAAGCCCTAACAATCACTGTAACATGGCACAATCTACAAATGACGCTTTCCCAACAGCGATTAAAGTTTGTGCAATTTTGAAATCTAAACCGTTACTTGAAGCTTTGCAACGTCTTGTTGATGAGCTTGAGAAAAAAGCTGAAGAATATAGTGAAATTTTAAAAATGGGACGTACTCATTTACAAGATGCGGTGCCTATTACATTGGGCCAAGAGATGGGCGCTTATGCATCTGGTATTCGTCGTGGTATTAAACGCATTAAATCTGCCGTTGAAGGTGCACATGTAATCAACATGGGTGCCACTGCAGTTGGTACAGGCCTTAATGCTGAGCCTAATTATATTCATGATGTAGCTTATGAACTTAGTGAAGTAGTAGGCGAACCGTTCTACACCGCGGAGAACTTAATCGATGCCACAAACAATACAGACGTATTTGCTGATATCTCTAGCGGTTTGAAGGTAACTGCACTTGTGTTGATTAAGATGGCAAATGATTTTCGCTTAATGGCATCTGGACCTCGCTGTGGCATTGGTGAATTAAAATTGCCTGCCCGTCAACCAGGCTCCTCTATCATGCCAGGAAAAGTAAATCCTGTTATTGCTGAAGTATTGAATCAAGTGTGTTACCAAGTTATCGGTAATGACCTTACTATTACATTAGCTGTAGAAAATGGTCAATTCGAGTTAAATGTTATGGAACCTGTATTGGCATACAACTTGTTCAATAATCTTTGCTATCTCAAAAACGGTGTAAATACATTCGTTGATAAATTGCTTGTTGATCTTGAAGTAGACCGTGAACAATGCGAGTACTGGTTGAATCGTTCCGTTGGTATCGTAACAGCATTGTTGCCACATCTTGGCTATGAAACAGCTTCTGCATTGGCGAAAGAAGCGTATGAAACAGGTCGAGCTATTCGCGATATCATCTTGGATCAAGGTTTATTGACTGAGGATGAAATTAATCATATTCTTTCTCCTAAAGAAATGACTCGCCCTGGTATCGCTGGTGCGAATCTTTTAAAACAAAAAGGCAACTAATTTATGGTTCTCTTTTGATACATGAATAAAGCATGAAAATGAAAGACTGTCAACCCTTTTGGTTGACAGTCTTTTTTAATACTGATAGAATTATATATTGCAAAAGTAGCGTTTTCTGCTTTTGGATGTAAAAACTATAACACAAATAGTGATGAGGTTTTCTTCCAAGGTTGTGCTTGGTTAATGGGAAGCAAGGTTATTTTAAAAATGAAATGGACCTTGCTTTATTTGACGTTGCCCGAGCAGGAAAACTGAGACCTGTAAGATGTCTTTTTCATGCCGTTATAGAAAATGGTAGACCAGTGTGTTTTGATAGGGGTGAAAGCAAATATGTTCAAACCTGAACAGGTAGGCAAACGAACTCGTTATACGTACGCTAAAATTAACGAAGTTATCAAGATGCCGCATTTATTGGACATTCAACGTAAATCGTATGAGTGGTTCTTGGAGAGTGGTTTACAAAATATTTTCAACGATATTTCTCCGATTAAAGACAATTCAGGTAATCTAGTACTTTCTTTTGAAGGTTTCAGCTTAGGTGAACCTAAGTATGATATTAATGAATGTAAAAACCGTGATGCTACTTACGCAGCACCACTTCGTGTAAATATTCGCTTGGTAAATAATGATCCAGAAAATATGGACATTAAAGAACAAGAAGTCTTCATGGGCGATTTCCCATTGATGACGGATACAGGTACTTTCATCATCAATGGTGCAGAACGTGTTATCGTATCCCAATTAGTACGTTCTCCAGGCGTTTACTACAATAAAGAAATCGATACAATGGGTAACCGTTTGTATGATTCCACAGTTATTCCTAACCGTGGTGCATGGATTGAACTTGAAACAGATGCTAGTGAAGTGGTGGCTGTTCGTATTGACCGTAACCGTAAATTACCAGCTACTGTATTGGTACGTGCATTAGGTTGGGATACGAATGAAAGTATCCTCGACCTCTTCTGGAATGGTAAAACTGATGAGGATGGTTTACCAGTATATGATGAACGCATCGTTCGTACATTAGAAAAAGATACAACTCAATCTGCTGATGAAGCATTGGTTGAAATCTATAAAAAATTACGTCCAGGCGAGCCTCCGACTGTAGAGTCTGCTCGTAACTTGTTCGATAACTTGTTCTTCGATGCACGCCGTTATGACTTAGCGCGCGTTGGTCGTTATAAATTGAACAAAAAACTTGGCTGGCGCCAACGTATGTTGGGTCAAACATTGGCTCAACCAATTGTAGATCCAGAAACTGGCGAAATTATCCTTGATGCAGGCGTACAAGTTGGGGAAGAACAACTTGATATCGTTGCTAATAGCCATGTTTTCGATGGTGAAGGTTTTGCTGAATTCTATATCGTAAATAATGATGGTGTAGAGTCTAAAGTTATCTGTAATAACTGCAACTTACCATATGATCACCGTACAGTAACACGTGAAGACATGATCGCTAACATTTCTTACTTGCTCAACCTTATGGATGGTGCAGGTCATACAGATGATATCGACCACTTGGGTAACCGTCGCCTTCGTTGCGTAGGCGAATTGTTGCAAAACCAATTCCGCATCGGTTTAACTCGTATGGAACGTGTTGTTCGTGAGCGCATGACCATTCAAGAAACTGAATCCATTACACCTCAAGCGTTGATCAATATTCGCCCTGTAGTGGCAGCTATCAAAGAATTCTTTGGTTCTTCTCAATTGTCTCAGTTCATGGACCAAACAAACCCATTGGCGGAATTGACTCACAAACGTCGTCTTTCTGCCCTTGGCCCTGGCGGCTTGTCTCGTGAGCGTGCAGGTTTCGAAGTTCGTGACGTGCATCATTCTCACTATGGTCGTATGTGTCCTATTGAAACTCCAGAAGGTCCAAACATTGGCTTGATTAACTCCTTGTCCAACTATGCAAAGGTAAACGAATTTGGCTTCATCGAAGCACCATACCGTAAAGTAGAAAAAGTGTATGGTAAAGGCAAGGATGCTGACAAGGTTGTTAAAGTGCGCGTATCTGACAGCGTAGTATACATGACAGCTGATGAAGAAGAAGGCATGACAATTGCCCAAGCGAACTCTCCACTTGATGCAGAGGGGTACTTCACAACTGAACACGTAGCTTGTCGTCGTGGTCATGATGTATTAGAAGTTACACCGGATAAGGTTGACTATATGGACGTTAGTCCAAAAGAAGTTGTATCTATTGGTACAGCTATGATTCCATTCCTTGAAAATGACGATGCTAACCGTGCCTTGATGGGTGCGAACATGCAACGTCAAGCGGTACCACTTTTGCGCGCTCAAGCACCACTTGTTGGTACAGGTATGGAATATACAGCAGCTACTGACTCTGGTGTTTGCGTATTGGCGCGTGAAGCAGGTAAAGTTGTACGTTGTTGGGGTAATGAAATCCACGTTCTTCGCGACAGCGATGGTCGTGTTGATACATACCATTTGAATAAATTCCTTCGTTCTAACCAATCCACGTGCTTTAACCAAAAACCAATCGTCAATCGTGGGGACCATGTTGTAAAAGGCCAAGTATTGGCTGATGGTCCTGCTACAGATGGCGGCGAATTGGCATTAGGTTATAACGTTCTTGTAGCGTTCATGCCTTGGGAAGGTTATAACTACGAAGATGCTATCTTGCTTAGTGAAGAACTCTGCAAAGAAGATATCTATACATCCATTCATATTGAAGAATACGAATGTGATGCTCGTGATACCAAATTAGGTGCTGAAGAAATTACTCGTGAGTTGCCTAATACAGGTGACGACACACTTAAAAACTTAGACGAAGATGGTATTATCTGCATTGGTGCAGAAGTACATCCTGGCGATATCCTTGTAGGTAAAGCTACTCCAAAAGGTGAAACTGAGCTTACTCCAGAAGAACGTTTGTTGCGTGCTATTTTTGGTGACAAAGAACGTGAAGTTCGCGATACTTCTTTGCGCGTGCCTCATGGCGAATCTGGTAAAGTCGTAGATGTAAAAGTCTTCACCCGTGAAAATGGCGACGAATTACAACCAGGTGTAAATAAACTTGTTCGCGTATATATCGCTCAAAAACGTAAGATTCATGAAGGCGATAAAATGGCGGGCCGTCATGGTAACAAAGGTGTCGTTTCTCGCGTTATGAGAAAAGAAGATATGCCATTCCTTCCAGATGGTACTCCAGTACAAATCGTATTGAACCCATTGGGCGTACCTTCTCGTATGAACATCGGTCAGGTTCTTGAAACTCACTTGGGGTGGGCTGTTCAAGGCTTAGGTATGAAAATCAAAGCTACGGACCTCCACATTCAAAACGTGTTGAAAGAAGCCCGTACTGATGCATCTTACTGGGAACAAATCGATGCAATCCGCGACCTTTATGCTCAAATTGAGGTATTGGAAGCGAAAGTTGCGGAAGATGTTACGGTAAATCATTTCGAAGAAAATGAGCAAATCATTGCTTTGAAAACTAAAATTTTAAAACATGTAGAAGCAGCAGCGCAAAAGAAATTGGATGCTATGGGTGGCGAAGCTCGTTTCCAAGAGCTTAAAGCTATTGAAGCTAAATACAATGCACTTCATGTAGAATTCTTTGATTCTGAAGAAGAGGCTCCTGAAATGGATCCTGCGCTTGTAGAAGAATTAGAGGCAATTAGCAAAGTCAAGAATACTCTTAACAACATTCACTCTGCTGAAGAAAAACGCGTTGAAATTCGCAAAGAGTTGGAAAGCCTTGGCTATGATTTTGACAAATATGGCATGCCAAAACCAGATGTAGCAGGTATTCATATTGCTACACCTGTATTTGATGGTGCTCACGAAAAGGACGTATTCGAAACATTGGCGATTGCAGGTCGTCCTGATGATGGTAAAACTGTTCTATATGATGGTCGTACTGGTGAACCGATGGATAACCGCGTTACAGTTGGTTACGTTTACATGCTTAAACTCCATCATTTGGTTGATGACAAAATCCATGCTCGTTCTACAGGTCCGTACTCCCTTGTTACACAACAACCTTTGGGCGGTAAAGCTCAGTTCGGTGGCCAACGTTTCGGGGAAATGGAAGTTTGGGCTCTAGAAGCATATGGCGCAGCCTATACCCTTCAAGAGCTATTAACTGTTAAGTCTGACGACGTTGTTGGTCGTGTGAAAGCATACGAAAAAATCGTTAAAGGCGAAAACATCCCTGAACCAGGTGTACCTGAGTCCTTCAAGGTATTGCTTAAAGAACTTCAAAGTATCGGTCTCGATGTAAAAATCTTGAATGAAGATCAAGAAGAAGTTGTTATGAAAGAACTTGAGGACGAAGATGAGGTGGTAGAAACTGGTATTGAAGAAGTTATGGAAGGCAGTGCTGTAGAAACTGATGAAGTAACTGTAGTAGAACCAGAAGTAGAGGAAGAGGAAGAATTACCAGCTGATAATGGCGGTGAAGATGATATCCTTAGCCAATTGGCGTACCCAATGGGCGACTCCTCTAACGATGAAGACTAAAACTATCTATAAGGAAGGGAGCGATAGTAGTGCTAGACGTAAATGAATTCGATTCCATGCGAATCGGTTTAGCCTCTCCAGAGCAGATTTTATCTTGGTCTCATGGGGAAGTTAAGAAACCTGAAACAATTAACTACCGTACGTTGAAGCCAGAACGTGATGGTCTATTCTGTGAACGCATTTTTGGACCAACAAAGGACTGGGAATGTCACTGCGGCAAATATAAACGCATCCGTCATAAAGGCGTAGTCTGCGACAAATGTGGTGTAGAGGTTACTCGTGCGAAAGTACGTCGTGAACGTATGGGCCATATTCAATTGGCTACTCCTGTATCTCACATTTGGTACTTCAAAGGAATCCCATCCCGTATGGGTCTTATCCTTGACATATCACCACGTTCTTTGGAACGCGTATTATACTTTGCTTCCTACATCGTAGTAGATCCAGCCGGTACACCATTGACAAAACGTCAATTGTTGTCCGAGCAAGAATACCGCGAATACGAAGCTCAATTTAATGAAGACGGTTATACTATCGGTGGTAAATCCGTCGTAATCGAAACAGTGGCTCAACGTAATGAACGTTTAGCTATTGTTCGTGAAGCACAACGCAAAGAGCGCTATAATGCGGCTCTTCGTGATGATGCAACAATACCAGAAGCTGATAAGGAATACGAAGAATTAACTCGCGAAGAACGCTATGAGTTAGGCGCTGCTGAAGAGGTTCTCTTCGCATGTATCGACATGGGTGCTGAAGCGGTAAAAGCTCTCTTATCAGAACTTGATCTTGAAGCATTAAATGCTGAATTGCGCGAAGAGTTGAACACTGCTAGTGGTCAACGTAAAATCCGTGCAGTTCGTCGTTTGGAAGTAGTAGAAGCATTCCGTCAATCTGGGAACCGTCCAGAATGGATGATTATGGACATCGTTCCTGTAATCCCACCTGAATTGCGTCCTATGGTCCAATTAGATGGTGGCCGTTTTGCTACATCTGACCTCAACGATTTATACCGTCGTGTTATCAACCGTAACAACCGTTTGAAACGTTTACTCGACTTGGGTGCTCCTGATATCATCGTGCGCAACGAAAAACGCATGCTTCAAGAAGCGGTTGATGCATTGATTGATAATGGCCGTCGCGGTCGTCCTGTTACAGGTCCTGGTAACCGCCCATTGAAATCCTTGTCCGACATGCTTAAAGGTAAACAAGGTCGTTTCCGTCAAAACTTGCTCGGTAAACGTGTTGACTACTCCGGTCGTTCCGTAATTGTAGTAGGTCCTGAACTTAAAATGCACCAATGTGGTTTGCCAAAAGAAATGGCATTAGAATTGTTCAAACCATTCGTTATGAAACGTTTGGTGGAACGCGGTCAAGCATCCAACATCAAGGCTGCTAAACGCCAAGTTGAAAGAATTGGCCCTGGCGTGTGGGAATCCTTGGAAGAGGTAATTAAAGAACATCCAGTTCTCTTGAACCGTGCCCCTACATTGCATAGACTTGGTATCCAAGCCTTCGAACCAATCCTTTGGGAAGGTCGTGCTATCAAATTGCATCCATTAGTATGTACAGCCTTCAATGCCGACTTTGACGGTGACCAAATGGCGTGTCACTTACCATTGTCCGTAGAAGCACAAGCGGAAGCTCGTACATTGATGCTTTCTAGCCATAATATTTTGTCTACTAAGGACGGCAAGCCAGTAGCAGTACCTTCTCAAGATATGATCTTAGGTACATACTACCTAACAGTTGTACGCGAAGATACTCGTGATAAAGCAAAAACATTTGCTAACTATGATGAAGTTATGCTTGCCTATGAGTCTCATATCATTGGTTTGCAAGATATTCTTTATATCCGTTTACCTGATCATGGCCGTGTAGAAACAACAGCAGGTCGCTTGATCTTCAACAATGCTTTATTCCCAGAATTGTGGCAATACGAGAAACGTGAAGATGGCACTTACTCTTTAGGTAAGGTTATGGATAAGAAAACAGTTGGTAAATTGGTTGATCAATGTTTCCAATTGTTTGGTAATGAAAAAACAGCAGAATTATTGGACCGCATCAAGTCCTTGGGTTACTCCTTCGCTCGTCGCGCAGGTATGACTGTAGCTATTGCTGATATTAAAGTACCAGAAGTTAAAACTAGCTTGTTAGATACAGCGGAACAAGAGGTAGAAAAAGTATCTCGTATGTACCGCCGTGGTCTTATTACAGAAGAAGAACGTTACCGTAAAACTATCCAATTATGGACAAAGGCAACAGAAGATGTTACCGATGCGATGATGGATAATATGGCGTGCGATAAAGACGGCTTTAACCCTGTTTATATGATGGCTATCTCTGGTGCCCGCGGTAATAAACAACAAATTCGTCAGCTTGCTGGTATGCGTGGTTTGATGGCCGATCCATCTGGTCGAATCATTGACTTGCCAATTAAAGCAAACTTTAAAGAAGGCTTGACTGTATTGGATTACTTTACATCCTCTCATGGTGCTCGTAAAGGTTTGGCCGATACAGCGCTTCGTACAGCTGACTCTGGTTACTTGACACGTCGTCTTGTTGACGTATCTCAAGATGTAATCGTTCGTGAGGACGATTGTGACGTTGTAGGTATCGATCTCGTTCGTGAACGTGCTCGCTTGGCTACATCCCCACGTCAAGCATTAGAATTGCTTAAAGATAAACTCATTGGTCGCGTTTTAGATAAAGATGTTGTGAATGCTGAAACAGGGGAACTTGTTGTACCAGCTGAAACTATCTTGGATGAACAATGCTTGGCAGATATTGCTGAAGCTGGTGTTACATCTATCGCATTGCGCGGTGCACATTTGGGCTCTGATAGCGATATTAACCATACTAACTTGGTTCAAAAAATTATTCTTGGTGAAAGCGACGATAGCATCCGTGCAACATTGAAAGAAACTATGGTTCAAAATATGTTGAACAAGGATACTGTACAAGCAATCGTTGACAGCGAAGGGGTAGAAATCTTCCCAGCTGATACACGTCTTACTGAAGAAGGCATCGAAGCTATCCTTAACTCCGATGTAAAAGAAGTACAAGTGCGGAACAATGAAATCCATGGTATTGAAGTGGAAGCTATCGTTGAAGGCACTGGTGTTATCGAGCCATTAAAAGACCGTATCGTAGGTCGTATTGCAGCTGAAGAATTAGTTAACAAGGAAACTGGCGAAGTCATCGTTCCTCTTAATGGTGAAATCACAGAGGCGTTAGCTGATGAAGTTGTAAAACACTATGAAACAGTAAAAATCCGTTCCGTATTGACTTGTCGTAGCCCATATGGCGTATGTCGCAAGTGCTATGGTCGTGATCTAGGAACTGGCAACCAAGTTCAAGTTGGTGAAGCTGTTGGTATTATTGCGGCACAATCCATCGGTGAACCTGGTACTCAGTTGACAATGCGTACATTCCATACTGGTGGTGTCGCAGGTGATGATATTACACAAGGTTTGCCACGTGTCGAAGAATTGTTCGAAGCTCGTAAACCAAAACGTAATGCTATCATCGCTGAAAATGAAGGTACAGTTCGTGTTGTACCTAATGAAGGTAAGAAAGGTACGAACACTATCTTTATCACTGGTGAAGATGGTATTGAACTTGATTACCTCATTCCTTACGGCTCCCGCATCATCGTTAAAGACGGGGATGTGGTATCCTTGGGAGCTCGTTTGACTGAAGGCTCCATCAATCCTCATGACATCATGCGTGTTATGGGTACTGAAGCAACTCAACGTTACCTCGTATACGAAGTACAAAAAGTATACAAATCCCAAGGTGTAGAAATTAACGATAAACATATCGAAGTTATCGTTCGTCAAATGCTTCATAAAGTTAAAATTGAAACAGCTGGTGATGCGGATATGCTTCCAGGGGATATGGTGGACGTTAATACCTTTGACGAAGAAAACCGTCGTCTTACTCTCAATGGTCGTGAAAATGCTACAGGCAAACGCACGCTATTGGGTATTACGAAAGCTGCTTTGGCAACGGACTCCTTCTTGTCCGCTGCGTCCTTCCAAGAAACAACACGTGTTCTTACCGACGCTGCTATCAAGGGTAAAATCGATCCATTATTGGGCTTGAAAGAAAACGTAATTATCGGTAAGTTGATTCCTGCTGGTACAGGCATGAGTCGTTACCGTAAGATTGAAGTTGTAAAAAATACACCTGAAATCATTGATATTACGGAAGAGGTTATGTCTGAAGATTAATTACTTTGGATTAGCCGTTAAGCTATATTAACTGTATAGACTTGTTGCATAGTTGATATTGTGCGACATAATAAAAAGGGTGCACCTGCGAGGTGCACCCTTTTGTTATAGGTATTATTGGTTTGAGAGATATATGTGTATGAGCTCTATGATTATATGTCTCTATAATTATAGGTTTATATAAATTGAGGATTTCATGATATGTGTTAGTATCAGTTTGTTAAATAAAATGATACTTTGTTAAGGTTGTGGTATGAAAACTATTCAGCTGTTTCTTCCGCGTCATGAGACATGATGTCATAACCGACGTCATCCGATAAAGTAAGATATCGTTCGTACTGACGAATGATATCGGTAATGATATCCTCCCGTGTCATATACTGCGCATCGTATCCGGCGCGTCCGTCACTGAAATATGTCATAGGAATTGCGTTGGTACTTTCAGTAATGTGAGGAATGTTAGGATCTTCGATGAGATGATCCGATACCTCTTGCGTAACGAGTTTGATGCCATAGGTAAAGTTGCGCATTGATTCTTTTTCGATGGTTAACTCTACGGAGGCGTCGTTACCATTGAAATGTTTGTCAATTCTCGTAGTTAATCCGTACTCTTCGGTTAATTCTTTATTGAGCTGATACATAGCAGGCAATGCTGTTGTTTTCATAAAGGAAATAACATCTTCCGATTGCGTTTGGTTGAGTATTTTGGCAAGACCTTGTTTCCAGTTCTTGCTGTCCCAGTAGATGGATGTGGTTGAAAGTTTTGTGTTAAAGTATTGCGTATCTGTTAATAATCCTTGCCATAAGCTGTAGCACATGATAACCATCAAGGCTGCAAATGGTAAGGCGAGAATGAGCGTTACCGATTGTAGTACATTAAGCCCACCAATGCTGAGCAAACTGATGGCAAGAAAGGACATTACAGAGCCCCACATTAAGCATTGCCACTTTGGAGATGAAGTGGATTTATCATAGGCCGCAATATTATTTAACACATAAATGCCTGAATCGGCAGATGTGATAAAAAATAATGCTAATACGATAATTGATAGAAGACTAGTTAAACTGGATAATGGTAAATATTCAAGGAATGCAAAGAGTAGTTGTTCTGGTTTATCGGTTAATGCACCGAGTGCACCGTTTGCTACTGTTTCATCGATATAAATTGCAGTATTACCAAAGATAGTAAACCAAACGATAGTAAAAACAGTTGGAATAATGAGTACCCCAAAGATGAACTCTCGAATAGTCCTACCTTTTGAAATACGCGCAATGAACATGCCCACAAATGGTGCCCAAGATAACCACCAAGCCCAGAATAGTATGGTCCAGCTGAAGAACCATGGACGGGTTTCTGGTGTATAGATAGATGTATAGAAGCTTTGCCCTAAAATATGTGATAGATAGTATCCAAAGTTTTCTACCATTGTATTTAATAGGAGTAATGTAGGACCTGCACAGAGTACAAAAAGCATTAAGACTAATGCAACAGATATATTAATTTCGCTGAGCAGCTTAACGCCTTTATCAATACCTGTAACAGCAGATAGAACGGCAATGGACATAATGATGATAATGATGACCGTTTGGGCGGAAAAGTCATTAGTGGAGATGATATCAATATATAGGAACCCTGCACCTAGTTGGGCCGCACCAAATCCTAAGGTGGTTACGATACCTAATAAAGTTACACAAAGTGCGATGATATCGATAATGTGCCCTCGTGGGCCATTGATCTTATCCTTCCACAGCGGATAGAAACATGAACGTAGTGATAAAGGCAACTTATAGCGAAAACCAAAATACGCTAATGCTAAAGCCATAATTCCGTATACCGTCCATGCATTGATGCCCCAGTGGAAGATGGAGCGGAATAACGCTTCCTTGGCGCTAGGAGCACCATCGACTAAGCCTACAGCGGAGTGATAATGTGAGAGCGGTTCAGCAGTACCGAAGAACATGAGACCTACACCAGTACCTGCCGCAAATAACATGGCGAGCCAAGCTGTATAAGAGAATTCCGCTTCTTCATCGTCGCTACCAAGTTTGATGTCACCTAGCGAACTAAGTGCAAGAAAGATATTGAAGATAAAGAAGAGACTTATGGATAAAACATAAAACCAGCTGAAATCTTCAAATATAATATCACGAATCCCTTGGAGGATCGTTTGAGATATTTGCGGAATCAGAAGGGCACATAAGCTCAGCCCTAAGACGATAGACAAGCTACCTATAATTACAGGGGGATTAAAGTTTGAATAACGTTTAATGAGTTTAATCATATAATCTCCTTTCTTTAGTAACTTATAAATACAAATATTTGTTCTGTATTAATTTATATCATAATAAAATGGTGTTTATATTAATTTTGCATAATTGGTAAAAGAAAAAATAATAGCAAATGCATAGAATGATTATTTATACATGAAAATAATAATATATGAATAAAAAATCACTCTTCATTTATAATTTAAGATTGAATGAAACACACGGATGAGTGTACACATAAAATGCAGCTGTAGAGCGGTGTGTGACATTGGAAATTGTTTGACATGGACTGCTGTAATTGATATACTTACATAGTGCTTTAGGCGAGGTATGCCTAATGGGCATAATTTCGTAAGGAGAATTAGTACAATGGACATTGCCCATCTGAAGTCGGTGAACAAAACAATCGGTGCCAAGCAAACGTTGAAACAAATTGCTAAAGGTGCTGTGAAGTACGTGTTCCTGGGTTGTGATAGTGATGAACGTGTGGTACAGCCTTTACGGATTGCTTGTGAAGAACAGGGAATACCTGTGAATGACAAACACACCATGGATGATCTCGGTCGTGCGTGTCGCATTAAGGTGCGGGCCACAGCTGTAGGCGTCCTACGTTAATCTTGGTAATATCCGATGTAACACTTTGTTATGACGGATCAATTATAAATCTCAAATTTGGAAAGGAGGTGCCCAAATGCCAACAATTAATCAGCTAGTACGCAAAGGCCGCATGAGCTTGACTAAAAAGTCTACAGCTCCTGCCCTTCAAGAATCTCCACAAAAACGTGGTGTATGTACTCGTGTGTACACAGCTACTCCAAAGAAACCAAACTCCGCGCTTCGTAAAGTTGCCCGTGTACGTTTGACAAACGCTATTGAAGTAACTGCTTACATCCCAGGCATTGGTCACAATTTACAAGAACACAGTGTTGTACTTATCAGAGGCGGTCGTGTAAAAGACCTTCCAGGTGTGCGTTATCACATCGTTCGTGGTGCATTGGATACAGCTGGCGTACAAAATCGTATGCAAAGTCGTTCCAAATACGGCGCGAAAAAAGCTAAAAAATAATTTTAGCCATTAAACGAAATTAACACACATCATTATAAAGGAGGAATTGAACATGCCAAGAAAAGGCCCTGTTCCGAAACGTGATGTACTTCCAGATCCGGTGTACAACAGCAAATTAGTAACACGTTTCATTAACAAAGTTATGTACGATGGTAAAAAAGGCATTGCTGAAACTATCGTATATGATGCATTCGAAATTATTCGTTCCAAAATGGGTCAAGACCCAATGGAAGTTTTTGATCAAGCATTGAAAAATGTTATGCCTGTACTTGAAGTGCGTGCTCGCCGTATCGGTGGTGCGAACTATCAAGTGCCAGTTGAAGTTCGTGCTGATCGCCGTCAAACCCTCGGTATTCGTTGGGTTGTAAATTATGCTCGTCTTCGTGGTGAACGCACTATGAAAGAACGTTTGGCAGGCGAATTGATGGACGCTTTCAACAATGCAGGCGCTGCAATCAAGAAAAAAGAAGATACTCATAAAATGGCAGAAGCTAATAAAGCATTTGCTCATTATCGTTGGTAATAAGAGGTGACAACTGTGGCAAGAGAGTTTTCCTTAGCAAAAACTCGTAATATCGGTATCATGGCTCACATCGATGCTGGTAAAACAACAACTACAGAACGTATCCTCTACTATACAGGTATCGTTCACAAGATCGGCGAAGTACATGAAGGCGCTGCTACGATGGACTGGATGGAGCAAGAGCAAGAACGTGGTATCACAATCACTTCTGCTGCAACAACTTGTCAATGGAAAGAACATCGTATCAATATCATCGATACTCCTGGTCACGTTGACTTTACTGTAGAAGTAGAACGTTCTCTACGTGTACTTGACGGTTCTGTTGCGGTGTTCAGTGCTAAAGGTGGCGTTGAACCTCAATCCGAAACAGTATGGCGTCAGGCTTCTAACTACGGCGTACCTCGTATCGCTTATGTAAATAAGATGGATACTGTAGGTGCTGACTTCTTCAACGTAGTTGATATGATGAAAGCTCGTTTGGGTGCAAATTCCGTAGCTATTCAAGTACCAATCGGTGCTGAAGATACTTTTGAAGGCATCATTGACTTGATGACTATGAAAGCGGAAATTTATAAATCCGATGACGGTAAAGAATATGAAATCACTGATATCCCTGCTGAATATCAAGAAGTAGCAGAAGCTCGTCGCGAAATGATGATCGATGCTATCGCTGAAACAGATGATGATATCATGATGAAATATTTGGAAGGCGAAGAAATTTCTGTGGAAGAATTGAAAGCGGCATTGCGTAAAGCTGTTATTGCTAACCAATTATTCCCAGTTCTTTGCGGTTCTTCCTATAAAAATAAAGGTGTTCAAATGTTATTGGATGCTGTTATCGATTACATGCCAGCTCCAATCGATATCCCACCTATTAAGGGTGTTGTTCCTGGTACTGAAGAAGAAACAACTCGTCCTTCTTCCGATGAAGAACCATTCTCTGCGTTGGCATTCAAAATCATGGCTGACCCTTATGTTGGTAAATTAGCGTTCTTCCGTGTGTACTCCGGTACATTGGAATCCGGCTCCTACGTTTTCAACTCCACTAAAGGTAAAAAAGAACGTATCGGTCGTATTCTTCAAATGCACGCTAACTCCCGTAAAGAAATCGAACGCGTATATTCTGGTGACATCGCTGCGGCGGTTGGCTTAAAGGATACTACTACAGGCGACACATTGTGTGATGAAAAATCTCCTGTAATTCTTGAGTCCATGGAATTCCCTGAACCAGTTATCTCCGTTGCTGTTGAACCTAAAACAAAAGCTGACCAAGAAAAAATGGGTACAGCTCTTGCTCGTTTGGCAGAAGAAGATCCTACTTTCAAAGTTCGTACTGATGAAGAAACAGGTCAAACTATTATCTCCGGTATGGGCGAACTTCACTTGGATATCATCGTTGACCGTATGAACCGTGAATTCAAAGTAGATTGTAACGTAGGTAAACCTCAAGTAGCATACCGCGAAACTATCCGTAAAGCTGTTAAGGCTGAAGGTAAATTCGTACGTCAATCTGGTGGTCGTGGTCAATATGGTCACTGCTGGTTGGAATTGATTCCTCAAGAACCAGGTGCTGGCTTCGAGTTTGAAAACAAGGTTGTAGGTGGTGCGATTCCTCGTGAATACATCGGACCTGTTGAAAGCGGTGTTAAAGAAGCTATGGAATCCGGTGTTATCGCTGGGTACCCTATGGTTGATGTTAAAGTTATCGTATTTGATGGTTCCTACCATGACGTTGACTCCAACGAAATGGCCTTCAAAATTGCTGGTTCTATGGGCTTCAAAGAAGGTGCTCGCAAAGCAGATCCTGCATTGCTTGAACCATACATGGCTGTAGAAGTAGACGTTCCTGAAGAATATATGGGCGACGTTATCGGTGACTTGAACTCTCGTCGTGGTCGCATGGACGGCATGGAAGCTCGTAATGGTTCCCAACATATCAAAGCATATGTTCCATTGAGCGAAATGTTCGGTTACGCAACTGACCTTCGTTCCAAAACGCAAGGCCGTGGTAACTACTCCATGACATTCGATCATTACGAAGAAGTTCCTAAGAAAATTGCTGAAGAAATTCAAGCAAAGAAAAACGGTTAATCTCATATTAGATTAATAGAATTACTATTTTCCTCGGAGGATAATTTAAAATGGCAAAAGAAAAATTTGAACGTACGAAACCGCATGTTAACATCGGTACAATCGGTCACGTTGACCATGGTAAAACTACTTTGACTGCTGCAATCAC
>NZ_JAGZYE010000005.1:0-191697 GCF_018378075.1 Veillonella parvula | reverse complement strand
GTGATTGCAGCAGTCAAAGTAGTTTTACCATGGTCAACGTGACCGATTGTACCGATGTTAACATGCGGTTTCGTACGTTCAAATTTTTCTTTTGCCATTAGGATTATATCCTCCTTCACAAAAACAAATTACATTCTAGTATTAATATAATATATTAACCCTAATTTATCAATGGAATATAAGATTTCCTTACCTATTATTATACCATATATACAAAGTCTTAGAATAGCATGTCATATGTAAAGAAATAAAAAAATCCCCACCAAGGTGAGGTTTAATGGTGGCGGCACACGGATTTGAACCGCGGACACACCGGGTATGAACCGATTGCTCTAGCCAACTGAGCTATGCCGCCATGTATGGAGCTAGTGACCGGGATTGAACCGGTGACCTTATCCTTACCAAGGATACGCTCTGCCGACTGAGCTACACCAGCACAATGAACGATCATTTCACTGTGGTTTTTATGGTTGCGGGGACAGGACTTGAACCTGCGACCTTCGGGTTATGAGCCCGACGAGCTACCAACTGCTCCACCCCGCTATGAATGGTGGAGGGAGAAGGATTCGAACCTTCGAAGTCGAAGACGGCAGATTTACAGTCTGCTCCCTTTGGCCGCTCGGGAATCCCTCCATAAATAAAATGGAGCTGGCGATAGGAATTGAACCCACAACCTGCTGATTACAAGTCAGCTGCTCTACCTATTGAGCTACGCCAGCATCATTACGACAAGATGAATTGTATCACCTAGCACACTAAGTGTCAAGAACCTTTTAAAAACTTTTTTGAAGTTTTTTCGTTCACTGCGGTCACCCTTAGTGCTTAATCATAATAACATGAAACGATACCCTATGCAAGTATTTTGTCAAAAAAAATTTATATTTTATCAATCCTCTATAAAATGCCTTGTTTTCAGGATATATCCAGCAATCAACTTTTATTTACTAGTATATTCTTTATATACCTTTACATAGTTGCATTCCTTGCTAGTCCATACTTACTACCATCCATATTTCAGGTTTAGTAGAATCAAATAATAGGAAGTTACAAAACTATATTTTTACCTAATAACTGTAATTATATAACTAAAAAAGGAGATAGACCGCTATCTCCTTCTATACATTTATAGTTTTCTCTATATTCAACCAATATGTTCAAACATACCTTTAGTCGATTGCAATAACATGATCTGGATGTGCAATACTAACTACAGCATGTTTAGGATTATTGTTATGTTCTAAGTACAACTGGTCACCTTCAATATGTCCACGCCAGCCAACGACAATAGGATACTTCTTACTAATAGTTTTTAGTAACTCAAATGGTTTTAGATTTAAGATAGGTGCAAAGAATACATTAATGCCATCTAGCAATACTACTTCCGTATCGCTACGGCTAAGAGCACGGCAAATAACTTCTTCCGCTAATTGAGGCCGTTCATCACGAGGCACGAGCAAAAACTCTTCCTCAATGAGTTGCTTAGCTTCCAAGTATTTCCAGCCCTTCTGCTCAGACAATTCACGAATTAGCAAACTTTTACCAGAACCTGGACCACCAACGATAAACAATATACGTTCATCATCACCTTGAATCTTTTCCCAACGTTCTTTTACATCTTGTACAGTAACCATACCCTTTGCCTCCTCGCTGTGACCTATCCTATTTTACAGGACGGTCAGATAACATAACGGATTTGATATATTGGTTTTTATCATCTAGGGCAAACTGTAAATAAGAGTTGCTTGCCGCTGGATTTTTATATTCATATACGGTAGACGTCCCCGCCTTTGTTGTAGATTCAACAATACGAGTTGGCATACCATACACAAAGAGCAATAAATATTTGGTATCACCCATTGCGATTCCACGACGTGTAGGCGTATACACATTTAATAATACGCGATTGATAAGATCTTTTTTATCTACACTCACACCGTATTCATTATAGCCAATAAAAGTGGAGCCAAACAATATGCCTTGATGTTTCCAATCATTATTAGGATCATTAACAAAATGGTCATTCAACTTGAAACCACGCAATACAAAATCATCAGCCGTAAGTGTACCAGCTTCAAAATCATACACTTCAGCTTTCGGCAATCCAAATCTAGGCCATACTTGTCCACTAATAATGTCTACAGCCTCTATATTGCTTTGTTTAATGGTGAAAGCAATATATTCTTTTTGCTGACCAAGCATAGATTGTTGTTGGCTATTACTATTTGTATTCTCTACGGGACTCTTAAACTCCTTTTTTTGAGGCAATGAATTTTCGGAATGCCCCTCATAAAGGAAAATATATGTCTCATTTTTCTTATCACGCCACATCGCATTAGGACTGCCATAGGCAAATATCAATTCCATCCGTGTACTACCAGGACCAATGTCACGTACTGTATTAGCGCCTTTTTTCGTACTATGAATATTTGTAATAGTATTTGGTTCAAAGAAGTAAGTCGCCCCTTGACCACGCAATTGATTGTTAACCAACAATTCTTGAGCAGGTCCAGTATATACAGTTACTGCTACATCTTTCATGTAATACGTAGTAAAGTTATCACGTACCTCAGTTTTTTCTACATCTTTTGGGACTTCAAACTGATCCCCCAATCGGTATGTGCCGATAGCATAGTCATCCTGAGAACCTAAAGGCGGTAAACTGTTTGCCGTATAAGACTTACCAATATCAGCTAAATTATTCTGAGTTATACTCGGCAAAGGGCCTTCGTTCTCACTAGCCGCTTGCCAGAATTGTATAGAATCACCAAATTCAGTTACAGCCATTTGCTCTGCGAGCCATCCAGTTTTAGAACCTTCCTTTTTCGTTTTTGGGTCCAGCTTAACAACTCTAACTGGTGCATTATCAAGGTAAGACAAGCTATCAACCTCACCAGTTCCATCTACACTACCATCATTGCTCGCATTAGCAGAATCTTGAGCTACAACGTTAGTGTCATCAGTAGTTTCTACTGCAACTGGGTTAACAGTGGAAATGGCAGGCTCTGCTGCATAACTGATTGTAGTAGTACACAAGCCCACAAGGAGGGCTGCTACAATACGGCTCTTCATAGAATAGTTCATCGATTATTCTCCAACTGTGCACGCAACCAATTCAACCATGGTTCAAGACCGTTGTGGGCCGTGCAACTTACTTCAAAAATTTCTCCATTTGGATTTAAATTACGGATATCTTGTATTGCCTGCTCCTTTTTGAAAGGCACATAGGGCAATAAATCAATCTTGTTAATAAGGATGGCCTTAGACTCTTTAAAGATTAATGGATACTTAAGGGGCTTATCTTCACCTTCGGTAACAGATAAAACCGTTACTTTCATACTTTCACCAATCTCAAATTCCGCAGGGCACACTAAATTGCCTACATTTTCGATAATAATCATATCGAGGTCATCAAGATTCAGATCACCTAAGGCATCTTGAATCATCTGTGCATCGAGATGGCACCCACCAACCGTATTAATCTGGATAACAGGCACACCCAACTCATGAATACGCTTAGCATCCTTTGCCGTAAATAAATCGCCTTCAATAACGGCTAAGCGATACTCCTTTTTTAAATCTTGTAGGGTTGCCTCCAAAAGAGAAGTCTTACCTGCCCCAGGTGAACCTAACAGATTAAATACAAATATATTCTTTTTCTTAAACAACTGTTGTAAAGCCTCTGCAATAGCATCGTTTTTTGCCAGTACATTAGTTTTAACTTGAACTTGCATGCCCTAACCTTTCTATCAATCGATATCCATAGAGGTCACTTGTAACTCACGACCGCCTATAGTTTGTACGAAATGGCTGTCACAATAAGGACAAATAAACGTATAATTTTTTACAGAAAATATTTTATCACAATCTAAACACTTTCCTTCAATAGGAATAGTATTGATTTCTATGCGTGAGCCTTCCGCAGGGGTTCCC
This sequence comes from Veillonella parvula, assembly GCF_018378075.1. Classification (GTDB taxonomy): domain Bacteria; phylum Bacillota; class Negativicutes; order Veillonellales; family Veillonellaceae; genus Veillonella; species Veillonella parvula_K. The sequence continues at coordinate 187,767 of NZ_JAGZYE010000005.1, read as the reverse complement.
TTTGTAATGGCTTCCCAACAAAATAACAATGAATCAGGTTCTACCCCACTCATTAACCCTAAGTCTAGTTGAATAGAATGAATGACTGTCGCATCGTGTTGACGTAAGGTATCGAGCGCTACATCAAGAATACCTTCTGCTATAGACATCTCATGCATGGTATGCCTCATATACCGCTTCTAGCATCATTGTCGTTGTTACGGATCCAACACCTCCTGGTACAGGAGTAATGGCAGATGCAATATCTTTTACCGCATCATAATCAACATCACCTACAGTTTTGCCGTCCAGTTCATTAATACCTACATCAATAACAACAGCACCAGGCTTAATCATATTAGCAGTAATCATATGAGCACGACCAGCCGCAGCAATAATAATATCACCACGCTTTACTTGCTCTACTAGATCAGAAGTTCTAGAATGGCACATTGTAACAGTACCATGTGCAGCGAGTGCCATAAGCGCTACAGGTTTACCGATAACTTGGCTACGACCGACTACAACCACATGTTTTCCTTCTAAAGGAATATTATAGTGATTTAAAATAGCCATACAAGCCTTAGCCGTACAAGGAGCAAAGCCACCCTTACCAGCTGTTACTAAACCGATGTTATATGTTGTAAGACCATCAATATCTTTTTTAGGATCTAATATATCGATAAGAGCTTCTGTATCAATGTGTTTAGGCATTGGCATTAGCGGTAAAATTCCATGAATAGATGGATCAGTATTTAATTCATGCAACGCCGCTACTACTTCATCTTGCGTTGCCGTTTCAGGCAATTGCTTTAGCACAAAACCATAGCCAAAATTTTTAGCTGTTTTTTCCATAAATGTAGCATACATATGAGCGCCGTGGTCTTCACCGACAAGTAACACTGCCATAGTAATCACAGAGTTGCCTACTGCTGCAACTTTTTCTTGTAAAATCGCCTTGTGGGCATCTGCTACCGCTTTCCCTCGTAATTCGATCATAAGTATCTCCATTCATTCAAACTATTTATAAAAAAGGTGCCTCCTGAGAGGCACCAAAGTCTCTTATTCTATTATATAACGAACTGTCTATAATTTCTAATTATCTACTAAAGTGAACGGTAATTGCCGTCCCGGGTTGAACAGTAGTGCCCCCACTTTCATCTTGAGAAACGGCAATACCCGTTCCATCTGGTTTAAAGGCAAGTCCCGCCTTATGTAACCAATCACGCACTTCACCATAGGTAAAACCAGTAAAGTTAGGCAATGTAACAGAACCATCACTTCCCGGTTTTGGTTCAGGTAATGTATTAGCAGCTTTAACAGCTACTGGTGTACTTTCTTTAACATACGGACTCATTTGGTAATACCGTACAAGTTGAGATACGATGTCCTTAAATACAGGGGCTACAATTTGACTACCATAATAAGAACCCTTTTGTGGGTCATCAATAACGACAAGAACTACAAATTTTGGATCCTCTACAGGGCCAAAGCCAATAAAGGACGCAATGTATTGTCCGTCGAGATAACCGCCATGTTTGGTATCTAGTTTTTCCGCCGTACCAGTTTTACCGCCGAAGTGATAACCTTCTACCATCGCTTTTGTACCGCCACCTTCGGATACTTCTTTTTCTAGAATATCTACAATGGTTTTAGCGGTTTCCGCCGGAACTGGTTGTCCCACAACAGATGTTTCAGTCGTACTTGTAACATCGCCTTGAGAGTTACTATAAGACTTGATGATATGTGGTTTCATCATAGCCCCACCATTAGAAAGTGCACCAAAGGCGCGAACCATTTGTAATGGTGTAACCGCAATACCTTGACCGATGGACATAGTCGCAACGTCTAGCTTACTCATATCCTCTGGATTATACAAAATACCTGCTCCTTCACCAGGCAATTCAATACCTGTTTCAGAGCCAAAGCCATAATCACGTATATATTTCGAGAGAATATCTGCACCTGTTAATGTACCAATTTCAGCCATACCAGTATTAATAGAGTACTTCAAAATATCTAGCAAACGAACAGGACCATATCCCTCACCATTCCAGTTTCTAATGATATGTCCATTGGCAGCGAAGGCCCCTTTATCGTTATACACAGTGTCTAACTTCCATTTGCCTGCTGCAAGAGCTGCAGATGCAATGATAGGTTTGAATGTAGAGCCTGGTTCATATAAATTGGTAACCGCAATATTTTTGAAAGCCTCTTCACCACTTTGGTTGTAGTTATTAGGATCATAACTTGGACGATTGGCCATCGCTAATATTTCACCGTTCTTTGGATCCATAACGATAACGCTGGCATGCTTAGCTCCTGTATCAACCATCGCCTTATCAAGAGCGCGTTCTGCAATAAATTGAATTGTTGCATCGATGGTTAAGGTTACGCTTTTACCCTTATCTGGTAAAAATTTAGATAATACGGAACCAAAGATGGCATTCCCTTTGTTATCGGTAGCAACGATTTCTTGCTGCACACCACCCTTTAACTCTTCATCAAGGACCATTTCGAGACCATCAAGGCCTTTATCATCGGTTCCTACAAACCCCAGTATTTGAGCCGCTAGTACACCATTTGGGTAATAACGTTTGGACTCTTCCACAAAGTTAAGGCCTGCAATATTATTATCCTTAATGACTTGTGCCACCGCCTTAGACTTGTCCGCATCCATCATGCGATTAATCCATACGAAGGCAGAATCCTCTTGCAGAGCTTTCACAATATTTTCTTTTGACATGGTTACATATGGCGAAATGAGTTCCGCAATCTCTTGGGGAGACTGTTTAATCATCTTAGGGTCCGCATATAAAGATTTTGTAACTACACTCATCGCCAAAGGCTTGCCATTACGGTCATAGATTGTACCGCGCGGCGATTGTAATTTTCTATCTACTTGAACTTGTAATAAGTTTTTCTTCTCTAGGTCAAAGGTATCAAAGACCTGTAACTGTGCTAAACGTCCGATAAGGACGAAGGCAACGGTCATGAGTATGGCAAGGCACCACGTAGTGCGACTCCAATCACTCATGCGTAATAACGCTTTATTTAATAACTTCATCATTTCTCCACTGGACGGCGTAACTTATGGTCTAATGCATCATATAATGCATCTGGTTCATTGGGAATCACCCCATTTTGTACCTGACCTAATAAATACTGCAATCCTTCCCCCACTTTTTTCCCTGCAAGCTTAATAACTCGTTCGTCATAATTTAAATCCTTTGTATGGATAGGCATCTCTAGGCTAAGATCTGCCATACATTCACCAAAGGCTAAGGTACCATCAGTCGATGCATAAGGCTTCCCACAGCCTAACACATCGGCAGCACAAACCTTAGATAATTGTTCCCATGCAATTCGCATAATTTGACTATCTCGAAACTCACCGCTGCGAGCCTCTTTACGGATCCACTTTTTCTCATTAGCTTCCCCATTTTGTACAAAATAGTGAAAGCGCATATGATTTTTTACAATCCAAGCTACACGGCGCACAAAACTCTTAGGGTAACCTAAACGAGTAAGTAATGTTTCTGTCATTTCAGCCCCTAATGTATCATGACCACGATCTGTGAGGCGACCATTCACCACAGCACGCACCGTAGGCATCCCCTTTGCTACATCGTGTAACAGTGCACCCCAACGTAATGTTAAATCTGGTTCTGTATGAGATACAACGGCTAATGTATGATACCAACCATCAAATTCGTGAAAGTCTTTTTCTTGTGGTAAATTCACAAGATGGTATAGCTCTGGTAAAATAGGCACTTCACGAGTCACGCCATTTTCTACAACGCGACAAGAGCACTCGGCCAAGCGGGATTGAACAAGGACATCAAGGCCTTTAGCCACCGCAGGCTCTAACATGAGACGATTAATCTCATTTCGTACACGTTCTAAAGACAAGCCAGGTACGCGGTGAAAAGCCTTAGGCATAGCCTCTAATAGATCTTTACTCGGCAAGAAATCCAACTTCGCCACAAAACGGCACGCCCTAAATAATCGTAACGCATCTTCTTCAAAACGTTCCTGCGCATTACCAATGGTTCGTAACATCTTATGTTTAATATCACGTCGTCCACCTACAAGGTCTATAACTTCACCATAACGGTTCATAGCCATGCCGTTAACAGTAAAATCACGACGCAACACATCTTCTTCTAAGGTATCGGCATAAGTAATTTCTTCGGGACGATGGCTATCTGCACCATATCGTTCTGTTCTATATGTAGCAATTTCATATGGCTTGCCCTCTAATGTAGCTACCACTACGCCAAAAGATTTTCCTACGAGGTCTGTCGTTTGAATATCATGACCGCGAAGAACCTCAATCACTGTATCGGGACGTGCAGACGTCACAATATCGAAGTCATGTGGCTTTTGATGCATCAAAATATCGCGCACAGCGCCGCCTATGATATAAGCTTCATGGCCGGCTTCTTCTAATACGGTCAATATTCGATTTGCTTGTTCCATCATACACGCTCCTTTCTGAACTAGTCTAATCTTTATTTTACTACAAATGAAAGCATGAAAAAAGTGCAATCCTTATAAGGATTGCACTCGTTCTGCAATAGCTGTACCTGTCGGTGTCACCGCAAGGCCGCCATCACTTGTTTCACGCAATGCTGCCGGCATAGCACGGCCTATATTATTCATCGCTTCAATGACTTCATCTGGTGGAATTTGGCTTTCAATATTCATTAACGCCATTTCTGATGCAGTAATAGCATGGACTGCATAAAAGCCATTACGCTTAACACATGGCACCTCTACGAGCCCTGCTACCGGATCACAAGCAAGCCCCAATAGATTTTTCATGCACAATGCGATAGCATGACCTACTTGACGTGGTGAACCGCCCATCATTTCGACAATCGCCCCTGCTGCCATACACGCAGCCGTACCAATTTCCGCTTGGCAACCGCCAACAGCACCAGCAACACAAGCGCGATTTGCTACTACATTACCAATACCGGACGCAGCTAAGAAGCCTTTTACCACTGTAGCTCTATCTAATTGGTAGTGGTCCGCTACGGCTTTCACAGCACCAGGCATAACACCACAAGAGCCAGCCGTAGGACAAGCAACAATGCGGAACATCTTTGCATTTGCCTCATTTACAGCAATAGCATACGTCATTGCCTTATACGCAATATCACTCATAAAACGAGGTGTTTGCCCATTAAGCTGTGCCGCTTGACCACCGGACATACCAGAAGCCGTTTTCTCCGCATAAGCTATCCCATCTTGAATGGAACTTTCAAAAATATCTAAGCGATTCTCTATTTCACGAACAACCGCGTCTTCACTGCGGTCGTAATTCTCTAATTCATAACGCAATACTACATCGCCAAAAGAAATATTGTTTTCCTCACCTAGGCGAATAATATCTGCAATTGTATCATATGCATAACTCATCATTCGCCCTCCTATAATGCTTCAAAGGTCATCACATCCTGGATGCCTGGAAACTCGCGCATAAACTGAACTGTAATAGGATTTACCACCGTATCTGTAGTAATAACCATGACTGCATCCTTATGCTTGCCCTTACGGAATACGCGCATCGTAGCGATGTTAATATCGGACTCGCTCAATGCTTGGCTCACAAGAGAAATCGCACCAGGTCTATCCTCATGGAACACAACGAGCGTAAACTCATCTCCTGTAATGGACATATCATTTCCATCTACTTCGGTAATCATAATCTGACCACCGCCGAGAGAGCGACCAATAACAGTCATATGACGATTATGCTCATCATACATATCAAAACGCACCACATTCGGATGCCCTACATCAAGAGGAGACTCAATAAAAGCAAACTCCATCCCCTCTTTTTTCGCTAATTCATGGGCAACTCGGATGTTCGCATCATCCTCTTTATAACCTAATAAGCCGCCAATCAAAGCACGATCCGTACCATGCCCTTTATAAGTTTTTGCAAAAGATCCATATAATGTTAAATCTACCTTTTTAGGAGTAGCACGAAAAATACACCGCGCCATCTTGCCTAGTCGCGCAGCACCCGCTGTATGCGAACTAGACGGACCAATCATAATAGGCCCTATAATATCAAAAATACTGTTCATACATACCTCTATATACACATAAACCATGTGAAAAAATCCTATTTCACCTATAGTATAGCAACCAATATCGAGCCTTGTCTATATGCACATTAGGGGCATATTTGTTTGTCTACAGAGGACTACTATTCTTATGAAAGCTGTTCTAAAACTTTGTATATTGATGGGACGCATCCATATCTACAGTTATAAAAGGGAAAGACTATACTTATGCAGCGACATCTCCCCCTCACCTCACTATTCTGATGAAAGCTATTTTATGAGTTTGTATATTGATGGGACTTATATTTCAGAAACGTTTTACTTATGGGCATAACCTATTGAGGGCCGACTTACGCTGAGTATGGAGGCATGAGATAGGTTATGCCCATTAGTAATCTAGTTGTCGCAATACTGTCAGGCCCCATCAATAAACAAACACTCGATAGATAGCTTTCACAATAATAGTAAAAAAACGCACCTAAGGATAACCCTAGGTGCGTTATTTATAACAACAGTCCTAAATCATAAAAGAGAGGGGACGTAGGACTGTAGTTAACAGATTAATAGATCCTATTAGCCCAAGATAGCTTTCATGTCAGCTTCTGGAGTTGTAATTGGATGTAATTGGAATTTTTCTACCAAAATGTTCAATACATTGCTGGAGAAGAATTTAGGCAAGGAAGGTCCGATGTAAATGTTACGGATACCCAATGCTAACAATGTTAACAAGATACATACCGCTTTTTGTTCGTACCAGGACAATACCAATGTCAATGGCAAGTCGTTTACATCACATTCAAATGCACCAGCTAAAGCTACTGCTACTTGAATAGCGGAGTAAGCATCGTTACATTGACCCATATCAAGGATACGAGGGATACCACCGATTTCGCCGATGTTCATGTCGTTGAAACGGAATTTACCACAAGCCAATGTCAATACTACAGTATCATTTGGAGTTTGTTTAACGAATTCAGTGTAGTAGTTACGGCCAACTTTAGCACCGTCACAACCACCTACCAAGAAGAAGTGTTTAATAGCGCCAGCTTTTACAGCGTCGATTACTTTATCAGCAATACCCAATACTGTGCCATGACCGAAACCAGTAGTTACTTCATGACCACCGTTGATACCAGTGAATTCTTGAGCTTCTTTGTAGCCGCCCAATTCGATAGCACGGTTGATAACGGCGGAGAAGTCTTTAGTACCATCTTCTTTTTCTTCGATATGTGCACAACCATCGAAACCTACCATATCTGTAGTGAAGATATTAGCTTTGTAGTTTTCTTTTGGTGGCATAATGCAGTTTGTAGTGAACAAGAATGCGCCAGGAACATCAACAAATTCTTTTTGTTGGTTTTGCCATGCTGTACCGAAATTACCTTTCAATTGAGGATGTTTCTTCAATTCAGGATAAGCGTGGCAAGGCAACATTTCACCGTGAGTATAGATGTTTACACCTTTACCGTCAGTTTGTTCCAATAATTGTTTCAAGTCATGAAGGTCATGACCGGTTACAACGATGAAAGGACCTGGTTCTACAGTCAAAGGAACTGTAGTCGGTACAGGTGTACCATATGTTTCAGTATTAGCTTTATCAAGAACAGCCATACATTTCAAGTTGATATGACCGAATTCCATCAAAAGATCAAGCCATTCTTCAGCGCTGTGATCTTTAGCGAATTCTACCATACCTTTAACGAACCAAGCATCAACATCAGCATCGTGGAAGCCAAGGCGAGCAGCATGCCATGCGTATGCAGCCATACCACGCATACCTAACAATAATGTAGAACGAAGGGATACGATGTCTTCTTCACCTTTCCACAATTGTTCCCAATCAAAGTTTTGTTGAGCGCTGTCCACTTTTGCATGGTAAGCATTCACTTCGTCAATGAATTCTTGAACGCGGTCTTCAGAGAAGTTTACGTTTGTTACACACATGAACAAACCGCGCATAATATAATCGATACCTTCTTTAGTATGACCCTTTACGTCTAAAGCGCGAGCCAAGCCAACTAAGGCAGCAGTTAATTCGTCTTGTAAGTTAGCAACTGGTGCAGTTTTACCACATACACCTTGTACAGTACAGCCACCTGGTGCTGCAGATTGTTCGCATTGATAACAGAACATACTCATTTAAAAATCCTCCTTTGCGAGACTTCCTCGCAGTCAAGCTAGATAATATAAAACCTATACATTACACTGATATTTTATCAGTTGTCTGATTGATTACATTTGAAAGTATAACGTAAAGATGATACAATTTCTGTAGCTTGAGCAACAAATAAAAACTTTTTCAAAAATTTTCCTGACTTCTCTTATGGAACAGGTAGACCATTTAGTCTTATACTTTTATTATACAATAATCATTTTTAATTGCTATAGACTTTATCACACCGGAGGTGCTTATGAAACAAATACTTTCAAACGATATCATTAATCAATATATGCCCACCCTCGTGAAATGTCCTTTATTCAATACATTAGGAGAGCCAGAGCTGCGTAGCTATTTAAATAATGCCAAAGTTATCATCCATAGTTACAAAAAAAATGATTTTATAGCCCTCGCTGGAGATCCTATGGAGGGTATTGGTGTCATCCTTGAAGGCAGCGCTTTACTGACTCGTGAAAATGTAATGGGGCAACGGGTTATTATGGCAAACTTAGAGCAATCAGATATTTTTGGAGAAGCACTACTATTTAGCAAACAGCCTTTATGGCCTGCTACCATTAAAGCAACAAAAGCAACTAAAATTATGTTTATTCCGCTTGAAACCTTTATTAAAACATTACCGGATTGTCATCAATGCCAAACTAAAATCCTATCTAATCTATTAGAGGATTTATCTGAAAAAGCAATTCTATTAACCAGAAAAGTCCATTACCTCACATTAAAAGGGATGCGCGAAAAGATTTTTGCGTACTTAACAGATATTTATAAACGTCAGCATTCTAACACAATTCAATTACCCCACAACCGCGAACAAATGGCTGAGGTTCTCAATGTATCTCGCACAGCCCTTAGCCGTGAACTGGGTCGTCTCCGCGATGAAGGTCTCATTGATATTACAGGGCGCACCGTGACAATTAAAAACATTGAAGACATTGAAGAATTCGGCTTTAACACCTTTTAATACTTAATGGCTATTAAATTTAACAAACTAAAAAGTCTCTCAAGATTATCTTGAGAGACTTTTTTATTACACGACTCATAAAGTATATAACGGTTTTAAGTATATAATAACTATATAATATAATTTTTCAAACTATATAGTGCTTAAAATTGTAAATTAGAACCAATGAGACAAATCAAATTCTTCACCAATGGTTGCTTTCACATGAGCACGACCTAAGTAAAGGCCTAACAATGTTAAGCTAATTTTAGACATTGGCGTGCTATCAAAGACATCAGCTAAGTCCAATAGAACCGGTGAAATATCATCCATGATATCACGCGCCTCTTGGCCCCTGAAAGCAGTAGGTTTGCTCTTCATCAGAGCTAAAAGATCACGTTGAACCATAGCATTAGAAATTCGTGTTTGTCTAAAGAATTGTGGTGCTAAAGACTCATCTACCAAGGCTAATTTATAAAGATTGGAGTTCAAGCTACGCACCACATAACGTGGATCCACACCATGACCATCTGTAGCACGGAAGAGTTCTTCCTTAGAGAAACCACGATAGTTGAATACAAACGGATATGAATTCGACAACACTTGGCATAAAGTGATAGGCTCTTGTTCTTCTTGTGTACAGCGTAAGTAGTCTAGCTGGCGATAGAAGGAATCATTTCGAGGCAAATCAGAGATGAATGGCTCAATATATTTTTCCACATAATGTTGGAAGTGAATCAATCCATAGTTATTAGAATTTCTAGAATATTGTAACAATAATGTTAAGGCCATAACTTGGAAGTGACCTAATGTTAAATGAGGTAATACACGTAATGCATCAAAAGCTACGAGGTATGGCGTACTAGATTTAGGAGATTGAACCACATCTAGAAAAGCACCTAACGCAGCAGACTTCATCCACTCTGTATTTGTAGCGGCATATGCCTTTTGCATACTCATCAACGCTTCTTGAATAACAATATTCTCTAGTAATGCATTCACTTCAACAATTTTTGTAATATTGAGAGCCGCTAAAGCATCTCTTGTAATAGATTCTACATAGTGTTGCGTATCACCATGTAACACCCCAAAGGAATGAACAAATGGTGCTATAGCCAACTCAACGCATTTATCCTCATGCGCCGCTTTTGCCCATTGACCATGCGGTTCCTCCTCTTCAGTTAAACTTGTTGCCGCCAATTGTGCTTCAATTTCAGAAGCATCAAACAAACGCGTTTCATCTAATACCGATGGACCTTCCACGGTTTGTATTTCGTTTGCACCACCTATCATCTGTGTAGCATCTATGCTATCCGCTTCATCAGCTTCAAAGGCTTCCACAGATTCACCCATAGCAATTGTATCTTCAACATTGTTTGCGTTATTGAGAAGTTCATCTGTAACAACATCGAGGACAATAGTTTTATCCACCAACGGAGTAACACCTTGATTGGCTTGATTAGCTTGCTTAAGATCTGATACGGCTGTCATCACAATGGTTTCATCCCCTATTGGTGTTCCATTATCCGAACCTATTGGTGTTCCATTATCCGAACCTAATGCTAACGCATATTCTCCCTCTGAAACATGACTTGAATTAGACTTTAGAGTACTTCTTTTATTATAAGAGGTATCTATAGGATCAACCAGAGGTTCAGCCGGTTCTCGCTCTTCACCGACCACCGTTTCAACTGTATCCGGAATTGATGCAGTATATACATTAGTTCCACTCGTATGTGTGATTGTTACATTGCCCTCTTGCGACTCCGTTGCAAATATAACATCATTATGCGCTTTAGGATTATTTTTATTACTTATGTTTTTATAGGATTTTTCTTTTGCCTTACTTTCACCATCATCACCGCTAAATACAGCATAGCAAACAGCAAAGAATCCCAATGCCACGACGGCTAATACAAAATACGGTATTAGGTTTGACATACTATCCCCCTACATCAATGCTTCATTATATACAGCACGCTCACCGCCAATGCTCTTCGGACGAACACGACAAGCCGTCACATGTGCTTTCCCAATTTCTTTCACACAAAGACGTACAGGCACTGCAACGTGTTTCATGTGCATACCAATGAAAGTATCTCCAATATCGATGCCTACATCAGCTTGAATAAATTCAACCATCACAGGATCATCAAAATATTCGTACGCCATCACAGCCAGGGCACCACCCGCATGACGTTGAGGAACAACATTAACTTCCTCCTCCCATGTCATGGCGCTACGTTCCATAACAAGTGCACGATTAATATGTTCACAACATTGAATAGCCAAGTTAAGTCCTTTAGCCTTAACAGCATTGTATATTTCATCAAATACGACCTGAGCCACATCAAGGTGAGAGTCAGTGCCGATTTTTTTACCTACAATTTCGCTAGTGGAACAGCCAACAACGAATAATTGACCTTCGCGAACCTTTGCTAAATCAAGTAATTCAGCCATCGCGTTGCGAGTTGACTGACGAATAGTTTCTACAGAAGTCATGTTATCGCCTCACTCAAATTGAATGTATAAAATCTATATGTATATTATCATAAAACCGACAGAATCGGTAGACTAAACTCTACACGTAACGGATGAACATCTTATGATTATAGCTTAACAACAAAAAGAGGCTTGCTTTAGCAAGCCTCTTTCAATCACTCAATGGTGATATTAGATTTTTCTGTAAGGTTTTTGGCCTAATTCGTAGAAGTTATTACCTTCAGTATCGCCAACCACGATGCAAGGGAAATCTTCAACAGTCAATTCAGCCAAAGCTTCTGGTCCAAGTTCACCATAAGCAAGTACTTCATATTTTTTGATGGATTTTGCAATCAATGCTGCCGCGCCACCAACTGCTGCGAAGTATGTGCAACCATTTTTCTTCATGGATTCAACTACTTCTGGTTTACGGGAACCTTTACCAATCATGCCTTTGATACCTTGGTCAAGCATTGTTGGTGTGTAAGCATCCATACGACCGGAAGTTGTAGGACCAGCGGAACCAATTGGATCACCAGGTTTTGCAGGTGTTGGTCCAAGATAATAAACGAATTTATTTGTCCAGTCGATTGGTAATTTTTCACCACGCGCTAAAGCTTCAGTCATAACTTTATGAGCAGCGTCACGAGCGGAGTAAATTTTACCAGTGATAAGAACGCTATCACCAACTTTTAATTTGCGGGAAAACTCTTCATTATATTCTTCAGTATTAATGCGAATTGATTCAGCCATTGTTTTTACCTCCTATCGATTAAAGTACTACGTGAGCATGACGAGCAGCATGGCACATGATAGTAACTGCAACAGGAAGACCTGCGATGTGAGTTGCACCCCATTCGATGTTTACACCGATACAAGTTGTAGTGCCACCCAATTGTGGTCCAATACCAGTTTTGTTAACCATTTCCATGATTTCTTCTTCTAATTTTGCATAGTCTGCATCTTTATGAGGTACGCTAATGTCACGAAGCAACGCTTTTTTGGACATAACTGCTGCTTGGTCCATAGTACCGCCAATACCAATGCCGAGTACAATTGGAGGGCATGGGTTAGGACCTGCATGTTTTACGATTTCAAGAACTGCATTTTTAACGCCTTCCACACCATCAGCAGGTACGAGCATAGCTACATCGGATTTATTTTCAGAACCGAAACCTTTTAATTCTACTTGAATATCTACTTTATCGCCAGGAACGATTTCAGTATAGATGATTGCAGGTGTGTTATTTTGTGTATTTTTACGATTGAACAATGGTTCAGCTACAACGGATTTACGAAGATAACCTTCAACATAACCAGCTGCAACACCAGCATTGATAGCTTCTGTAAGATCACCACCAACGAAATGAACATCTTGACCAACTTTTAAGAATACCATAGTCATACCAGTATCTTGGCAGTATGGACGATCTTCAGCATCGGCAATTTCTGCATTTTTAATAATTTGATCAAGAACGATACGACCTACTGAAGACTCTTCTGTTTCACGTCCTTTTTTCAAACCTTCATAGATGTCTTTTGGCAAGTGGTAAGCTGCGTCCATACACATTTGACGGACTGTTTTTGTGATTTCAGATACTTGAATCTCGCGCAAGATAATCCCTCCTCAGGAAAATAGTTGAATATTAATTCTAATACCGATGAGATAAAATAAAATTCTCAAACATATGAAAGAATATCTATCTCAAACCGATGAGATTAACTCTATATATAAATCGTAGCACACAATATAAGGGGATTCAACGCCTTACCTATACAGTTTTCTCAATGCTTTTTCGGTTTTTGAGAATTGTTTTCATGAATATTTTTGTATATATTTCGGTTTTTCAATAGGCTATATAGACCTTATTCTCTAGTCACTAAAATAGCCCTGCATTGTGATAAAAGTCATAGTCTATCATATATCAATAAGATTTTTATATCTTATATTTTTACCTACTTTATTATATATAGATTTGGTTTAAAATGAACCACAAACATAGGCTATATCTAATAAGATAAATACGCTTCTTTCTTAACTGATACTACTTTTCAACTAAATCTTTTAAACTTTTCTATAATGCATATGTATACCGATTATCTTCAATATACTTATATTGCTAACTCCCATGCACTTGAAATCATGCAATCACCTTAGAACACAGTAAATATCTATAGTTATTAAGCTCTATAGATTTTATTAATTTTAATGACTCTCTCATCAAAATTATTGATAACCAATTTTATTTATAAAGTTATGTCTGATTCCCGGACGGGTCACCACATGGACGATTAGCTCAGCTGGGAGAGCGCCTGCCTTACAAGCAGGATGTCGGCAGTTCGATCCTGTCATCGTCCACCAGACTAAAGAAGCAAGCTGTTAAGCTTGCTTCTTTTTTTTATATATATGATATAATAATATAAATTGTATAATTTGTAATTTTAAAAGAGTTTTATTAAGAGGAGGAATTATGTTACATAACTTCGGACTCTATAAACGTCCACTACTTACAGTACTTGCTGTACTACTCACAACTGCATTTACAACAGCTAGTGCTGCTATGATCGATTTGAGTCAATTAACACCAAATACAACGCAACCTGTGGCTCTTAGCACTATACAAAGTAACACAAGCAATGAGGCTTCTACATTGCCCCCTAAAACAAATATGGAGCCTGTCATAAAAGTAGCTGCAACACCAACAACTACACCAATTTCTGGAGCTTCAGAAAAAGCAACTATTAATGCTACTAGTACAAGTCATGATGGTCACTTGGAAAACTTTCCAAGCCGCAAAGTAACTATTGTTGTACCAGCAAATTTGCGCAATGAAAACACAGCTCAATTTGGTCACTACATGACAGATCGCTTATCAAATACACTTAAATATCCTTACTATGATACAACCATTGTAAGTACTAACACACCAACTGCAGAAATTAAAGCCGCTGATCTTGCTCAAATTGCAGAGGCCCAAAATTCTGAAATTGTTATTATGCCTGTGCCATTACAAGATGTATATGTACAAGTTAATACTATTAACAGCCCAGATCCATACAATAAGGATAATCATGAAATTTATATCGCTGCAAAGGTTAATGCCCTTTTATACTATTATGATGTAAACGATAAGGTAATCCATACTGTTCGTACGGGCTTCAACCAAACTGATGACTCTTTAACTATGCCAACACATAAATCAGTTTGGAACAAAGTTATGACTATATTACTTGATAAATTACCATACAAACGAATTCCAACAGACCGTGACCGTTACCAAGCACCTGGTATTAATTCTGAGGCACCTGTTGTATTAGATTTTCAAGTAGAACAACCTAAGAATACTGCATACTCCTTAAAAGGTGTGAGCGTCTTGTAGATAAATTTATAAAAAAAAGGCTAGCCAGATGGCTAGCCTTTTTCTTATAACATTTTTGTAACATGCAAGCGCAGTAAAGCACGTTGCAATGCTGCTTCCGCTCTTTCTACATCAATATCAGGTGTAAGATTTGATAACCGGCCTTCTGCACGCTCTTTAGCTCGACGAGCACGTTCCACATCAATGGATGTTGGATCTTGACAGTCAGGGGTTACAATACTCACCTTATTATGTTCAATTTCACAGAAGCCACCAAATACAGCATATTCACGAGATGTTCCATCTGGTTGATCAATGCGTAAAGGTGCTAAGTCTAATGCAATAATCATAGGCGCATGATTTGGCAAAATACCAAAACCACCATCGATAGCTTTACCTACAAAGAATGTAGATTGGCCTTCGAATACAATCGCATCAGGTGTAATTATCTGTAGGGTCATAGGTTCCGCCATGGATTATTCCCCCTTCTCTTGCATTTCCTTTGCTTTTTGAACGGCTTCATCTATGGTACCAACCATGTAGAATGCACCTTCTGGCAATTCATCATGTTTACCATCCAAGATTTCTCTGAAGCCTCTCAATGTTTCGGACAATGGCACATATTTACCAGGAGAACCGGTAAATACTTCTGCTACGAAGAATGGTTGACTCAAGAAACGTTGAATCTTACGAGCGCGAGATACAGTGAGTTTATCTTCGTCAGACAATTCTTCCATACCGAGGATTGCGATAATATCTTGAAGATCGCGATATTTTTGCAATACTTCTTGTACGCCACGAGCCACTGCGTAGTGCTCTTCACCAAGTACATGTGGGTCCAAAATACGGCTTGTAGAATCCAGAGGATCCACCGCCGGATAGATACCAAGTTCCGCAATGGAACGAGACAATACTGTTGTCGCATCCAAGTGAGCGAATGTCGCTGCTGGAGCCGGGTCAGTCAAGTCATCGGCAGGTACATATACAGCTTGTACGGAGGTAATAGAACCTTCTTTTGTAGATGTAATACGTTCTTGCAATGCCCCTACGTCATTAGCCAATGTAGGTTGATAACCTACGGCAGATGGCATACGACCTAAGAGGGCGGATACTTCGGAACCCGCTTGGATAAAGCGGAATATGTTATCAATGAACAAGAGCACGTCTTGTTTTTTCACATCACGGAAATATTCAGCCATTGTAAGGCCTGTAAGACCTACGCGCATACGAGCCCCTGGTGGCTCATTCATTTGTCCATATACGAGAGCTGTTTTGTTGATAACGCCGGACTCTTTCATTTCGTTCCACAAGTCGTTACCTTCACGAGTACGTTCGCCTACGCCGGAGAATACGGAATAACCGCCGTGCTCTGTAGCAACATTGTGAATCAACTCCATGATCAATACGGTTTTACCTACACCAGCACCACCGAAGAGGCCAATCTTACCACCTTTTACATATGGAGCGATAAGGTCAACGACCTTAATACCTGTTTCCAAGATTTTTGTGTCTGGAGAAAGGTCATCAAATTTAGGTGCAGGACGGTGAATAGGCCATTTTTCATCAGCCACAACTGGTGCTGGATCATGGTCTACAGTTTCACCAAGTACGTTAAAGATACGACCCAATACACCTTCCCCTACAGGAACGGAAATTGGAGCACCAGTATCTTCTGCTTCCATATTACGTGTCATACCGTCAGTAGAACTCATGGCAACGCAACGAACTGTATCGTCGCCTAAGTGTTGCATAACCTCTACTACGATTTTTTGTCTATCGTGTGCCTTGTGGTCATGGTAGATGTGGATGGCGTTGTAGATAGCTGGTAAATGACCAGCATCAAAGCGCACGTCTACAACTGGGCCGATGACCTGCACAACTTTACCAATATTATTACTCATCGACAGATGTCTCCTTATCTATTGCAAGGCATTAGCGCCACCAACGATTTCAGAAATTTCGTTTGTAATGCTAGATTGACGCAACTTGTTGTATTCAAGGCCTAAGGACTCAATGAGTTCCCCTGCATTATCTGTAGCCGATGTCATGGCCGTCATACGAGCACCCAATTCACTAGCTGCAGATTGTAACAATCCATTATAAACTGTAATTTCTAAGTATTTTGGCAGCAACGCCTCCAAGACGGATACAGCGGACGGCATAAAATCATACTCTTCGCCTTTTACCTCATCTTGTGGTTGCTCTATTGGCAACAAGCGCTCAGCCTGTGCAATTTGCGTCATAGAATTTACAAAACGTGTATAGATCATGATGACTTCGTCTACTTCATGACGTTCATATAGTGAAAGTGCTTCATGCATGATGGCACGCGCATGTTCATAGGACGGTTTATCAGAAAAGCCCGCATAAGACTTATCGATGCGAATACCTCTAGATTTCATGCTATCTCTAGGCTTTCTGCCTGCCGTGATAACACGGTATGTATCAGGAGATTTACCATGTAATTGTTCCATAGCAAATTTCAACACATTAGACGAAAATGCCCCTGCAAGACCTTTATCTGCACCTACTACAATGTAGCAAGTGCGTTCTACAGGTCGCACATCTAAGAGAGGACTTTCAAAGCCTTCTAAATCACTATTAGACATATGACGCAAGATTTGCCCTATCTTTTCTGCGTAAGGACGAGTAGCTTCCGCTTTTGTTTGTGCCCTACGAAGACGAGCAGAAGCTACCATCTTCATCGCTTTTGTAATTTGCTGCGTATTGGTAACACTTTTTATGCGTTTTCGCAAATCTTGTGCACTAGCCATACATTACGCCTCCTTACGAGACACTAATGTATGTGTAGAGCCAAATGCTTCAACACATTCTGGGATTGCTTGCTTCAATAGATTTTCAGTTTCTTCGTCAATTTTCTTAGACGTTTCAATGTTAGTGATGATTTCAGGGTAATTTGCTTTTACATAGCGTAAAAGTTCAGCTTCAAAGGACAATACATCTGCCACTTGAATATCTGCTAAGTACCCTTTTGTACCAGCGTAAAGGTTAATAACCATTTCCGCTACGCTCATAGGCTCATATTGACCTTGTTTTAACATTTCAGTTAAGCGTTCACCACGATCAAGTTGAGCGCGTGTAGCCGCATCAAGGTCGGAACCAAACTGAGCGAAAGCAGCCAACTCACGATATTGAGCAAGGTCCAAACGTAATTGACCCGCTACTTGTTTCATCGCTTTAGTTTGAGCGCTACCACCTACACGAGATACAGATAAACCTACGTCAACAGCTGGACGAATACCAGAGTAGAACATATCTGTACCCAAGAAAATTTGACCATCGGTGATGGAAATTACGTTTGTTGGGATGTATGCAGATACGTCACCTGCTTGTGTTTCAATGATTGGCAACGCTGTAATAGAACCTCCACCAAGTTCAGGTGAAAGTTTCGCAGCCCGCTCTAATAGACGGCTGTGTAAGTAGAATACGTCACCTGGATATGCCTCACGTCCTGGTGGACGGCGCAATAATAGGGACATAGCACGGTATGCAGCCGCTTGTTTTGTTAAGTCATCATATACGCATAATACGTGTTTACCTTGGTACATAAAGTATTCACCCATGGCAACACCAGCGTATGGGGCAATGTATTGAAGAGGTGCACCAGTGGAAGCACTCGCAGAAACTACGATTGTATATTCCATAGCCCCTGCTTCTTCAAGTTTTTGTACTACACGAGCAACCGTAGATTCTTTTTGACCAATAGCTACATAAATACAAATAACATCTTTGCCTTTTTGGTTCAAAATAGTATCTAAGGCAATCGCAGTTTTACCTGTACCACGGTCACCGATGATAAGCTCACGTTGACCACGGCCGATTGGTACCATCGCATCAATCGCTTTAAGACCTGTTTGCAATGGTTCGTTTACGGATTGACGATCCGCAATACCAGGTGCTGGATGTTCGATAGGACGACGTTCTGTAGCTTGGATAGCACCCTTGCCATCAAGAGGTTGACCAAGAGGGTTTACTACGCGACCAATCAAGGCATCTCCAGCAGGAACGTCCATAATTTTGCCAGTACGGCGCACTTGGTCTCCTTCTTTAATCAAGAAGTCATCACCTAATAGTACGGCACCAACATTATCTAATTCTAAGTTCAAAACCAAGCCATATACGCCGTGTGGTAATTCTAGCAACTCACCGGCCATGGCTCTTTCAAGACCATAAATATGGGCGATGCCATCCCCTACGTCGAGAACAGTACCCACGTCATCGACATTGAGGTCAACATCATAGTCCTGAATCTGCTGTTTGATTATAGCAGTGATTTCTTCAGGCTTCATTTTCATATATACCCATTCACCCCTATCTAATAGAGTTCGTTCTTAATAAAGATTTTTCTAATTCCTCTAAACGACGAGATACAGAGCCATCAATGCGTTTATCCCCTACTTGGATAACGATACCACCCATAATAGATGAATCTTGACGCACAGATAAAATAACATCTTTCCCTGTTACTTCTCGTAATTTAGCTTGTACAGATGCTTCTACATCAGCTGTGATTGGTTCTGCTACAGTTACAGTAGCTTCCAAAATACCACGAGCCTCTCGTGATTTTTGAATAAACGCTGCAATGGCCTGCGCAATATAACGATGGCGACCGCGTTTAATCATCACATAGATAAAATGTAAAGCAACTTTGTCGATACTAGATTCAAAAATAGAACCAACTAACTTAATCTTTGCATCTTCTGTAACGATTGGATTTTCAAGGAATGAACGAAGTTCAGGCTGTTCCGCCATAACGGACACTACATAACCTAATTGCTCCTCCATGAGTTCCAAATTATTTTGTTCTTGAGCTAATTCAAACATAGCCGAACCGTATTTATCTGCTACAATTTCTATGCTCATCGTATCACAACCCTATCGTTTTACTATCAAGTTGACGAATAGCGTCTTCGATCAATTTTGTATTAGTTTCACTGTTCATATCTTTAGCAACAACTTTACCAGCCATAGCTACAGACAAAGAAACAACTTCATTGCGTAAACTATTCATAGCACGATCACGTTCGATTGCAATATCTTGGCGAGCACGATTTTTTTCTTGTTCAATTTGTTCGCGTGCTGTCACTAATTGTTCGCGTGTTGTATTTTCTGCTTCTTGAACTGCTTTTTCAACAATTTGTTGTGCTTCTTGACGTGCTTTAGCAATTTGAGCAGCATAATCAGCTTTAAAGCCCTCTGCCTCTACACGAGCTTTTTCTGCAGCTTCTAAGTCTTTAGCAATTCGTTCTTTACGTTCTGTCATTATAGCCAATAATGGTTTATATGCAAAACGAGCTAATAGCCAAACTAATATAAAAAAGTTCAACATTTGAGCAAGAATCGTTCCAAGGCTTAAGTCAACCAAGGTTATTCCTCCTCGTTATTATCTGAATAACAAAATAAATGCTACTACTACACCGATGATAGGCATCGCTTCGATTAAACCAATCGCAACGAACATAGTAGACATCAATTGACCACGCAATTCAGGTTGGCGTGTAATACCTTCGATTACTTTACTAGATACAAGACCGTCACCGATACCTGCACCAATGGCACCACAACCTACTGCGATTGCTGCTGCTAATGCGAATAAACCTTGAGCTTCCATAATACATCCTCCGTAAAAAATTAATGTTCCTCACTAAGAGCCATCCCCAAGTAGGAGGCAGTAAGAACGGTAAAAATAAAGGCTTGAATAATACCAATAAATAAACTAAAAGCAATCCATACCCATGGTGCCGGTACAAACCAAGGCAAATTGTACAATACTTCTAACAGAATTTCACCAGCTACGATATTACCAAATAGACGGAAGGCAAGTGTAACAGGTCTAGCAATCTCTTCAAAAATATTCAGTATTAGCAAAGCCTTATAAGGTCGTACGAAATGCTTGAAATAGGATAAGCCTTTAACTTTAATCCCCATAACCCATACTACTAATGTGCTACATAGAGCTAATGCAACAGTAGTATTAATATCGGATGTTGGTGATGTTAAAGCCTTAAACGTAGGCATTAAACCTAATTCGTTTCCTACAAAAATAAATAAGAAAAACGTAAATAACAAGGAACTCACCATCGGCCAATGACGACCTAAGTTCGGAGCTAATTGCCCCTCTAAGCCTTCCAATATAGATTCAACTATATTTTGCAAGCCTACAGGCACCAATTTTCGTCCCCGGGTGGCTAGTACTGTTATCAGTATTACAATAGCCATAGTGACCCATGTAGCAATTAGAGTATCCAAATTAAATGTCAACCCTAACCACTGCACGACTTCATGGTGTCCCGCATGTAATTCCACGTTCTCAACCCCTTCCATAGACATAATAAAAAACTAATATATTTACAATAAATATAAATATAATATATATGTATCATCATACATCGTTATAGATATATAATCAACACTTGAAAGGTAAACAATTCTAATTACTCATGAATGTATTGTGTATAATGCATTATTGGAATATATCTATAATTTAACACATCATAAGATTAGAAATGTCGACTAAGCCACCAGTAAACAACATATAATGCAGGCTGAATAAGTGCCACACCAACAAACACGCTAATAGCCTCTATGCCGGGAATCTTTAATCCTAAGACTACTAATGAACCTACTAACATAAGACGCCATATCATCTGTCTACGAGCTTTACGAACGGCTTTGTAAGGATCCCCTGATACAATGGATTGACCATGCAAAGCTAAACTTAACAAGTAGAGCACCATTATAAAAATGCCCCACAACCAGCCCCATACATAATGTTGTAATCCGCATGCAACTTGTACTATCACCCCTAAAAAGGCAATAAAAAAACAAGTCAGTAGCACGCGCACTATGAATTTTATATATTGATTCATACATACCTCACTACTTAACTTGTTTATATAACATATAAAACCCTGTTATAGCTCCTATTAGGCCAAATATGACCATGCAGAGTGGTTCCGTTTGAAGCCAAGTATCCAATTTATAACCTAGCCAAATAAAACCTCCTATACAGGAGACCAGTGTGACCCCCGCTGATGTTGCCATGGCGAGGGCTTTCACAAGATCCTTATCCATATTATTTACCAAAACGTTCAGGACGGTGCGCATCACCTAAGAATTCATGTCGCAATGCTTGAATGATACGTTCAGATGCTTTACCGTCACCATATGGGTTAACAGAATTAGACATTAACTTATACGCTTCAGCATTGCTCAATAATTCATAAGCGGCTTTATGCACCGCATCTTTATCAGTACCTACAAGGCGAACGGTACCTGCTGCTACCGCTTCAGGACGCTCTGTCGTATCACGCAATACGAGAACTGGTTTACCAAGAGCTGGGGCTTCCTCTTGAATCCCACCTGAATCAGTCAAAATCAAGTAAGATTTAGCCATCAAGTTCGCAAATGGTTCATAATCAAGAGGGTCAATTAATGTAACACGATCCACAGAACCAAGTTCCTCTTGTACAACTTGACGAACTTTAGGATTTTTATGTACAGGGAAAACAACTTGAATATCTTCAAATTCATTGATTAAATCGCGAATGGCTTGATACACATGGCGCATGGGCTCACCTAAATTTTCTCGGCGATGTGTGGTAACAAGAACCGTGCGTTTTTTAGGATCAAGAGCATTAATAGCCGCATCATCGAATACATAATTATCTTGTACCGTCGTATCAAGAGCATCGATAACAGTATTACCCGTTACATAAAGATGTTCTGTATTAATATTTTCTTTTTTTAAATTGCTTTCAGAACTAGAAGTAGGCGCAAAGTGATATGTCGCAATAGAACCTGTCAATTTGCGGTTCATCTCTTCAGGGAACGGAGAGTAAATATCACCTGTCCGTAATCCTGCTTCTACGTGACCTACAGGAATTTCTTGGTAGAAAGAAGCCAAAGCACCAGCAAAGGTAGTTGTAGTATCACCATGAACTAGTACCACATCAGGTTTTGCTTCTTCTAATACGTCTTTAAGGCCCATCAAAGCACGATTAGTTACATCATATAGTGTTTGACCTTGGCTCATAATATTTAAATCATAGTCTGGGGTAATATTAAACAAGTTTAGTACTTGATCGAGCATATCTCGATGCTGTGCCGTAACGGTTACGATAGGTTCCATATCTGGTGCTGCTTGTAATGCTTTTACAAGAGGAGCCATCTTGATAGCCTCAGGTCTTGTACCAAAGATTGTCATAACTTTTAACATAGTTGCCTCCAACGTAGTAGGATAGAAAAAATGGGGCGCCAAGCGCCCCACAGATGGTTATTCCTTATGAGAATCATCAGTATTCTCCAAGGCTTTAGCCAATTCATCGCGATCAAAGGATATGGTATCATCCGAGTCGCTGCGTTCAATTGTAGGACGTGGTAACGGATGCCCTGCCGCATCACTATGCATGATAACGCCAAGACGTCGTGCAATATAAATACTACACAAGAAAATTACTAATACCAAGGTCGCGCCGACCCAAGCATTAACCTCTGCAACGATAACAGATACACCGCCGAAAAGAGCTGTTACTGCATACATCAACAATACAGCTTGCTTTTGTGTTAATCCTTGTGCCAATAAACGATGGTGAACATGACCTTTATCGGGTTTAAAGATGGGACGTCCACTGATTTTACGGCGCACAATAGCAAATAAGGTGTCCAAAATAGGCAAGCCTAACACAATGGCAGGTACCACTAGAGCAATCATAGCCGCTGTCTTCACAGCCCCCATAACGGAAATAGCTGCTAATGTATAGCCTAATAACATGGATCCCGTATCACCCATGAATATTTTTGCAGGATTGAAATTATACCGCAAGAAACCTACAGTCGCACCTGCTAAGGCAAGAGAGATACAAGCAAGATCAGTTTGACCTAGTTGCAATGTCATTGCACAAACAGCGATACATGCGATAAAAGAAATACCTGCAGCCAAGCCATCAAGGCCATCGATAAGGTTTACAATATT
Source organism: Veillonella parvula (assembly GCF_018378075.1). GTDB lineage: Bacteria > Bacillota > Negativicutes > Veillonellales > Veillonellaceae > Veillonella > Veillonella parvula_K. The sequence continues at coordinate 163,757 of NZ_JAGZYE010000005.1, read as the reverse complement.
TGTAAAACCAACTATCCAGAAAATAGTCAATGGGATAGCCCAATACTTGAGATATACTACACCACCCCAAGGAAGGTTGATGAAATCTACTCGAATATCATAAGCCACTAGGATAGCGGCGGCTATAATTTGGCCCATTAACTTAGTTTTTGGCTCAATTTGTTTAATGTCGTCCCAAATACCAACTAGCACCAAAATGACTGTACCAAGGACAAACCCAAACAATTTATGTTCATGCGGAATGGAATCGTTAAAAAGAACCGATCCCACATAACCGAGAAAGATTGCTAATCCACCAAGTCGTGGAATCGCACCATGATGCACCTTTCGAGCATCAGGCTTATCTATTGCCCCAACAGCAACGGCAAAGCGTTTTACCAATGGGGTAAGTGCAAAGGTTATGATGAGCGCTAGTGCAAAGGCCCACACATAATCGAGCACATATTCACTCATAAGACACCTCCAACAAGTAGGTTGTAAAAACGGATTAGTTCGTTAAGCTACGAATAGGAGCAGGAATTCTGCCACCACGGGCGATGAACTCGGCTGCACTATATGGACTCACTTCGATAATAGGAGCATAACCTAATAATCCACCAAATTCAACAACCTCTCCAACAGTCTTACCAGGTACAGGAATTACACGAACCGCAGTTGTCTTATTATTAATCATACCAATTGCTGATTCATCTGCAATGATAGCAGAAATGGTGTCAGCAGTAGTGTCTCCAGGAATAGCAATCATATCAAGCCCTACAGAACAAACACATGTCATGGCCTCTAATTTATCAAGCGTCAAACTGCCACAGGATACAGCATCAATCATGCCTGCATCTTCCGAGACAGGAATGAATGCACCACTAAGACCACCTACGTGAGAGGAAGCCATAAGACCACCTTTTTTCACCGCATCATTAAGTAATGCTAGTGCCGCTGTGGTACCATGACAACCACAAGAGGACAAGCCCATTTCTTCAAGAACATGAGCTACAGAGTCACCTACAGCTGGCGTTGGTGCCAAAGATAAATCAATAATACCAAATGGTTTACCGAGACGACGGGATGCCTCTTGGGCTACCAATTGACCTACGCGCGTGATTTTGAAAGCAGTACGTTTAATCGTTTCTGCTACAACGTCAAAGGATTGACCTCGAACGGATTCAAGCGCATGTTTTACAACGCCCGGGCCAGATACACCTACAGAAATAGCACTATCCCCTTCTGTTACCCCGAAGAAAGCACCCGCCATAAACGGGTTATCCTCTACAGGATTACAGAAAATTACGAGCTTAGCGCAGCCAAGAGCATCATTATCCTTTGTAAGCTCTGCAGTTTTCTTAACGATGATTCCCATGTCTCGCACTGCGTCCATGTTGATACCAGTTTTAGTAGAGCCCACAGCAACAGAGCTACAAACGATATCCGTAGTTGCCAGCGCTTCAGGAATAGAGTCAATCAAAATGCGGTCAGCTCGAGTGGCGCCCTTTGTTACAAGCGCAGAAAAGCCACCAATAAAATTAACACCTACAGTTTTTGCAGCACGATCCATAGCTTCCGCCACAGGAACATAAGCTGTTAAATCACTCCCCCCTGCAACTAGAGAAATGGGTGTTACAGAAATACGCTTATTGATAATAGGAATGCCGAATTCTCGCTCAATATCTTCCCCTGTAGATACAAGATGTTCTGCCTCTTTTGTAATACGGTCATAAATACGGTCACACAGCTCTTTACCAGAACTAGATGCACATTCTAGCAAGCTAATCCCCATCGTAATAGTGCGCACATCAAGCTTATTATCGTGAATCATCTGATTCGTTTCTAAAATATTGTCGATAGATAACATAGTGCCTCCTATCCTACACGGTGCATGCTCAAGAAAATATCAGCATGTTGTGCACGGATTTCAACACCTAGTTCTTTACCTTGAGTCGTCAAAGCCTCTTGGATAGCTGTAAGATTTTTCATATCTTCAGACTTGGTTTCACACATCATAATCATATTGAAAACACCATCAAGGATGGTCTGATTTATCGACATAATATTTACACCGTAGTTAGCGAGTACGGTACTAACCCCAGCAATGATACCAACGCGGTCTACGCCGACAACGGTAACAACTAATTTCATAACATCACCTTCTCTAAGCACTACAAACTATATAGCCAGTATAGGGCATTCAATAAACTATATTAATATATTATAACACATTTATTATTTTTCATGAGTGAAATCTTTATGAGTTTTCTAGTGAAAACAATATGTTATACTTCGTCAGACAAAGCACTTGTTACAATCTCTTCACCAGCAGTTAACAATGCAATAAGACCTTTGTCACCTTTATAGCTTTCACCATAAATTTTATATAAATCTTCAGTACCAGATGGACGTGCTACAAACCAGCCTGTTTCCGTTTCCACACGAACGCCATCAATAGGCATATCTTTATACAGAGAAGTAGTGCGAACATTAGTAATCGCATCACCATCTACTTCGGTAGCCGTAATGGAGCTTGCATTTAATTGTTTCAACTTAGCCTTGGCCACCTTTGTACAAGGCGCATCAATACGACCAAATCGTGGATCCCCACAGCCTTCCACAATATTGTTATATAGTCTCTCAACAGTTGCGCCCATTACAGCATACATCTCCATTGCTAAGAGAGCCATAATCATACCATCTTTATCTGTGGTCCATACGGTACCATCTTTTTTAAGGAACGATGCACCAGCAGATTCTTCACCGCCAATACCAATCTCACCATCGAATAATAGGGAACTAAAATATTTAAAACCTACTGGAACCTCATAAACAGGAACCTCTTTACTAGCAGCCCATTTATCAATCATAGTGGTACAAACAACGGTTTTACCGACCCCTTTATTTGTCCAACCACGAGTCGTAAACAAATAATCCGCCGCAGTCACAAGAAATGCGTTTGGAGAAGCTAGCCCATGCGGACTAACGATACCATAGCGATCATAATCAGGGTCATTCCCAACAGCGAGATCATAATTACCAATTTGTTTAATTACGTCAGCCATGGCATATTCAGATGAGCAATCCATACGTACCTTACCATCATGGTCATAGGTCATAAAGCTAAAGGTTGGATCATACTCATCATTAATAATATCTAGGTTTAGATTATACCGCTCTTTAATAGCACGCCAATAACCTAGTCCACTACCGCCGAGGGCATTAACGAGGACCTTAGGTTTTGCACTTTGGATTGCCTCCATATTAATGATAGAAGATAGTTCTTCTACATATAGACCTTTATAGTCATATGGAACTTGTTGGTCAGGTTCAATATTGTCGATGCTAATACGTTTGAACCCTTCTAGTTCACAATATGCACGAACATACTCATTAGCTCGAGTTTCAATCCATTTTGTAACGAGAGTATCCGCCGGACCGCCATTAGTAGCGTTATACTTGATGCCACCGTTATCTGGAGGATTATGAGATGGCGTAATCACGATACCATCTGCCTTATCATCGTGGCTTTCATTATAACGAATAATAGCACGAGATATAGATGGTGTTGGCACGAAATCCATATCGGAATCAACCATTGCCGTTACACCATTGCCAGCAAGGACCTCTAGAACCGTCACAAGGGCTGGCTGAGATAAAGCATGTGTATCTTGACCGACAAAAATCGGACCTGTAGCGCCGAATTGACCACGGCCATCACAAATAGCCTGTGTAATAGCGGCCACATGTAAATCTGTAAACGTACTATTTAAAGATGTACCGCGATGGCCAGATGTGCCAAAGGATACGAGTTGTGTCGGATCTGTAATATCCGGAGTATTATCAAAATATGCATCCACAAGGGTTTGCACATCGATAATATCTTGTTCTTGTACAGGCGTACCTGCTAATTTGTGAGTCATAGAAACCTCTAATCTTATCTTGAGGGCAAGCCCTCTCATTTTACAACCTTGATATTCAATCAATCACATTAAATTATTTTCAAAATGTATGTATCATTCATAAAATATTATATTTACGCATAATTAATATAAGATGACAACAGCCAGAGATTTATCATAATTCTTTATTTTAATTTGTTACAACTATTTTCATCTATTACAACATTATTGTTCGCTTCGGTAGTTATATCTTGTGATTTTAGCTGTTTAGATATTTCCGCAGGAACAATAGGTTGAGTAAAACCTTGACCGATAACCTCTTGGGCATCAGTAATCAAGATAAACACATTTGGGTCCGCTTCTTGAATAACCTCTTTCAATTTATTTACCTGCAGCAAGTTGACTGCAACCATCACAATTTGCTTAGGTGTCCGTGTATAGGCACCAATACCATTAATAATAGTGGCACCACGACCAACCTTATTGATAATACACTCACATACTTCATCGGTGCGATAGGTAATGATAAAAGCAACTTTACGTTGATTAAACCCGATTACCACCTTATTTGTAATAATAGTATACACATACACACTGATAAGAGTTACAGCTACCGCTTCAAGTCCAACAACGCCGACAGCAACTAAGAGGATGGCACAGTTGATAGCGCTATTAATGGACCCCATTTGAAGGCCATAATATTTGCGAACGATAAGTGCAATTGGATCAAGTCCCCCTGTATTACCACCTACACGGTAGACGATACCAAGCCCTAGTCCAGTTGTGATACCTGCCATCATAGAACTGAGTAGTGGATCCTTAATGATCATGTCATATTGCAAGAAACTAAACAGATCAATCATCCACGATAACATGAGCGTACCATACAAGGTATTAAGCACTACGCGTTTACCAAGCCACTTCCAAGCAGCCCAAAATATAGGGACGTTCAAAATAACGTTCCAAGAACCAACGGATAATCCCGTTAGATAATACAAAATCAACCCTACCCCACTAATACCAGTACTAACCAGTTTGTGAGGTAGTACAAAGGCATCTAAACCAGCACCAAAAATTGCACAACCAATAGCAACTATGACACATTGATAGACAACATCTTTATACTTGGCGAACATAGCTCCCTCCAAATTGCCATTTCACTATAAATATTCTATAATGAACTAATTAAAACATACGCTGTTTACAATGCTTTTAATAATCAAACAACAGGTATATACAAAATCATCATAAACCACTTAATGGTTATTTTCAATCACTTTATAACAGTATAAAATAAACATATAAACTGCATATATTTTGTACATTACAAACGAGGCTATTATGAGTAAAAGTTTTGAGCAACTCGGTTGCAGCAAAATTAATATTGGGCTTGCTATTACAGGCAAGCGTGACGATGGATACCACGACATCGATTCTATATTTCAATCGATTCGCCTTAGTGATTCTATTTATTTCGCTAAGCATCATTCCGTAGTATTTTCTGGTGGCGCTCCCGAATTGCCTGACTACATGCAAAAACTCGTAAGCTATGGAGAAGATAATCTCGCGCTCAAAGCGTTACGCGCCATACAGGCCTATACGGGTTGTAAAGCCGGTGCCGCCATCCACCTATTAAAACGCGTTCCTATTCAAGCGGGTCTTGGTGGCGGTAGTGCAGACGCAGCAGCCATGTTATTAGGTCTCAACCGCTTTTGGGACTTACGGCTCACACAAGAGGAACTTTTAAATATTGGTGCCTCACTAGGATCTGATGTGCCGTTCCTACTACAAGGTGGTACAGCTCGCGGAACTGGTCGTGGCGAAGTGTTAACCTATAGCCAATCGCCAGAAGCACATTGGCTATTACTAGTAAAGCCAAAGGTATCTATTTCTACAGCGGTTGCTTATGGTCGCTTCAACGGTAAATCTAATGCCACCGCAAAAACAATCGATACCGTTCTGAATCATCTTCAGAATAATGATTTACAATCTGCTTTCACTAGTAGCGCTAATACTTTCGAAGAATTATTATTCCCAGATCACGAAGAACTAGGAATATGTAAGGAGTTTTTCACCAACCGTGGTTACCCAACCATCATGACAGGAAGCGGTCCTACGATGGTAGTATTACTTAACAAACCTATGGAAGCCTTACAATTACAAGAAGAGATTAAAGCAGCTGGTCATGATTGGCTGTCACTCATTACTAAAACATGTACACAGGAGGACTTAGTATGACAAAACGGTTACAACCTATACGACTCGATGCGTATAAACCACTAAGAGAAGTGGTAAGTGAAACATTGCGTCAAGCCATCCAAGATGGGGTGTTAAAACCTGGGGAGCGCCTCATGGAAATTCCCCTTGCCGAAGAGTTAGGTGTAAGTCGTACCCCCATTCGTGAAGCCATACGTAAACTAGAACTAGAAGGCTTTGTCGTTATGGTTCCTCGTCGCGGTACCTACGTTGCCAACATATCTTTAAAGGATATCACTCAAGTATTTGAAATTCGCTCTGCCCTTGAAGAACTTGCAGCAGGCCTTGCAGCAGAACGCATTACAGAAGAGGAAATCGAAACGCTGGAAAGAATGCTCGTAGAAATTGGCGATCATATGGAAAACAAAAATATGGAATCCGTCGTCGCTGCGGATGTAGAGTTCCACGAAGTCCTCTACCGCGCTTCTCGTAACGAAAGATTGGCTGATATTGTTCACAATTTACGAGAACAAACCTACCGTTTCCGCAGTTTCTCCATGAACCAACCAGGTCGTCTTAGAAAAACTTGGGAGGAGCATCGTCAATTAGTGGAAGCCATTGCCTCTCACAATGCTGCGCAAGCTCGCAAACTAGCTCGAATTCACATGGAACATTCTGAACAAACCTTGTTGCAAGGAATGGAAGAGTCACAAGAATTTACTAAGGCATAAACAACATCCTACAAAAATACTATATAAAGCAAAAATCCTTCCTATTTGTGAAGGATTTTTGTTTTACATAGTCTATAGAAATTGATACAATATCATTGATTATTATGAAATATGGATTTTTTATAAGAAAGGGAGTTTTTATGGAAGCAATGCTCAATGATGCTATATCCACCATAAACGGTTATTTATGGAGTTATTTCATCATTTTTATTCTCATCGGCGCAGGTCTCTTCTTTACGATGACAACGAATTTTGTACAAATTCGCATGATTAAAGAAATGATTCGCCTCGTAATTAACGGCGCAGGTAGCTCTACAGAAAAGAACCATGTATCCTCATTCCAAGCATTCTGTGTTAGTACCGCATCTCGTGTAGGTGTTGGTAACATCGCAGGTATAGCTATTGCCGTTGTACTTGGTGGCCCTGGTGCTATTTTTTGGATGTGGGTTATCGCTCTCATCGGTGCTGCCACTGGCTTCATCGAATCCACATTAGCACAAATCTACAAAGAACCTGTTGCTAAGGGCGGTTTCTATGGTGGACCAGCTTACTATATTCGCTATGGTCTAAACAACAAAGCGTTATCTGTTCTATTCGCTATTTTAATCAGTATTACCTATGGTTGGATTTACAATTCTGTACAAGCCAATACCTTGGCTGCATCTCTCCAGGTTTTCAACCTTGATGTATCCTATACGGGCGCTGTAGTGGCGATCCTTCTTGGTATTATCATATTCGGTGGTATCAACCGCGTTGCAAAAGCATCTGAAATCATCGTTCCTATCATGGCGATTCTATACATTGCTACTGCATTATTTGTGGTAATTATGAATATCACCCAATTCCCACATGTAATCTATACTATTTTCGCCTCCGCATTTGAGCCTGTTGCAGCAGGTGGTGGCTTATTAGGTGCTACTGTTATGAATGGTATCAAACGGGGGCTCTTCTCTAACGAAGCCGGGGAAGGTTCTGTTCCAAACGCAGCCGCTACGGCAGCTGTTAACCACCCTGTAGAACAAGGTCTTGTACAAGCATTCGGCGTATTCCTTGATACATTCATCATTTGTACAGCTTCTGCTTTCATCGTACTCATCGTGGGTGATTACAGCACTACAGGTCTAACAGGCATTGCTCTTGTACAACATAATCTAGCTCAACAACTTGGTTCTTGGGCGCCTACAGCCGTAGCCATTTTCATCGTTATGTTCTCCTTTAGTTCCTTAATTGGTAACTATTACTACGGTGAAATCAATATCAGCCACTTAACAAATAAACGATTCTACCTACATTTGTTCCGTATTGGCGTAATTCTTATGACATTTGTTGGCTCTATTGCTTCTCTAGATCTCGTATGGAATCTAGCCGATTTATTCATGGCTTTCTTAGTATTAACTAACGTAAGTTCCATCGTACGCATGGGGCGCACAGCAGGTCTTGCCCTTGACGACTATATCAAACAACGCAAAGCAGGTATTGAAACGCCTGTATTTAACCGTTCCATCCTAAATCACACATATGGCATCGTATGGTGGGGCGATGGTCAAACTACAGACTCCTCCGTACCTCCTACTCCGATTGAAGATACAGTGGAAAAATAAAATATATTGACCTATGAGGCTGGTGAAAGTATCTTTCACCAGTCTTTTTCGTATAATCTTTAAAATACTTTATTAATACATACAGATGGGTCTATATTCTTCGGAATATAGATTTTTATTTTTTGTAAAAGTATCCATTTTCATAGATAAGACTATCCTCCACCAAGAGATTTTAAAGTGACAGATATCACAGTAACCATCTATATTTTTCCTACTTTTAAAGGTTAAAAACTATAGAATATATTTATAAAAATATAAAGGGTATTCTATTTATAATGTCGAATACTTAAGTATGTGAAAAATTAGCACTAATTAATTTACTCTGTTATCCGGGAGGTAATTATGAGCGGTTATAACCCATATGAAAACATGTTAAACACATTAGACGTAGCAGCTGAAAAGCTCGGCTATACTCGTAGTGAATACGAAGTATTGCGTCACCCAGAACGGGAACTAAAAGTAGCAGTTCCTCTTCAACTAGACAATGGCGAAGTTCGCGTATACGAAGGCTATCGATGCCAACATTCCACATTGCGTGGTAGTGCTAAGGGCGGTCTTCGCTTCCATCCAGATTCCGACGAAAATGAAGTGCGTGCACTTGCGGCATGGATGACTATTAAAAACGCTATCGCTAACATTCCTTATGGCGGTGGTAAAGGGGGCATTAAAGTCGATCCAAAAACTTTAAACCCTCGTGAGTTAGAACGCTTAACTCGTAACTTCGTACGCCGTATTGCACCTATCATTGGTGTTAATACTGACGTTCCTGCACCAGACGTAAATACGAATGCCCAAATCATGAGCTGGATTGCTGACGAATACAGCACATTAAAAGGCGAATGGAGCCCAGGTATCGTTACAGGTAAACCAATCGAAGTAGGCGGTTCCTTAGGCCGTAATGAAGCGACTGGTCGCGGTTGTCTCATCGCATTGCAAAGCTATCTTGCTAAGAAAAACTTAGATATTAAAAACCTTACAGTTGCAGTTCAAGGCTTTGGTAACGTAGGTTCCGTAGGTGCTCGTCTCATTGCACAAGCAGGTGCAAAAGTTGTGGCTATCGGCGACGTAAGTGTTAACATCTACAATCCTAACGGTCTCGATGTTGAAAAAGCATACGAATATGCTAACTCCCACGGTCGTTCCCTAGAAGGTTACAGCGAACCAGGCATGACTACAATTGGGCCTCAAGAGTTATTGGCTCAACCAGTGGATGTATTGTACATGGCAGCCCTTGAGAACCAATTAAATAAAGACAACATGGAAAATATCCAAGCTAAGATCATCTTGGAAGGAGCTAATGGTCCTACTACTAATGATGCGGATAAATACTTCTATGAAAAGGGCATTGATATCATTCCTGACGTGCTTGCCAACGGTGGTGGCGTAGTTGTATCCTACTACGAATGGGTACAAAACAAAGCAAGCTTCTACTGGACTGAAGAAGAGGTTAATGAAAGATTAACTAAAAATATGCAAAATAGCTTCGAAGCTGTTTGGGAAATGCAACATAAATACAATGTACCACCTCGTCAAGCAGCGTACATGGTTGCTCTTGAACGACTCGTAGTTGAAACTAAATGGCGTGGCTACAACTGTTAAACTCCTATACCTCCATACATATTAGCCATGAAAAAGGCGTAAGCTCACATTGAGCTTACGCCTTTTTATTTGTATTCGTTAATGCTCCATATGAATGGAAATTAACGCCCTCTCTTTAGTTTTATTTGAAAGCACCTAATAAGGCAGCCATGCTAGGACGACTGATTAAGGCTTTCACCAATACAGAACCAAGAATCGCTGGAATAGTTTGACCCACGATAAGATTCAACACTAATGGCCAGTACGGTAGACCAAGTAATGGGCTGAGCCACAAGGGCACACATAACGCAGGCACAAGGACGATTGGAAGCATTGCCCACCAAGCACTAAGGCCAAGCTTGCGCATGCCTACGATGATGCCTGTCGTTACTACACCTACACCAAAGCCCCCTACCATATCGAAGATACCAAGACCGCCGAATAGGAAGTTAGAAATGAGGTTGCCAATCCCCATGGGAATCACCAAGAACGGAAAGGCATAAGCAAGTGCATATAATGATGTTGCTATACGAATTTGATAAGCCCCAAAAGAAACGCTTTGCGTTACATACAATACAACGATGTACAATGCCACAACCATGGCAGAAATAGTCAATTTACGTGTAGAAATCATAACACTCACCTCCTCAAAATAAAAAAGCATGGCAAAACTACCATGCTTACAATGCTTATGAATTTCCGTAGTTTTGTTTAGAGACAGGATGGTTTCAAACTGTCTTATTTAGTTGTGCGCTTATAATATCATATATTCTCGATATTTACAAGTCACAGGCAGATTAAAGTGGCCTTTGACAGTAACTACTATCGGTGCAATGTTTGCAAGGACGGGGTGTCAGAAAATACCTTTCCTCATCGCTCCACTGGCGAACCGGTCATCGGCCTAGGGCCTCGACCTGCCAAAGTCGCTCTTTGAAAAGGTATTTTCTTCCACTTCGAATTTAGCAAATCAATATTATAGTTATGTAGTGACTCAAATGGCCACTTTAAATCACTATACCTCTATATATATTATTTAATAGTTACACTATATCATCTTACAGCCTGCCCATAACTTGTCTAATCCAGTTTATGGGAGTTATAGTGCTGGGTCTTCGACGCCGTTGACATGGAAGGCTTTAGCTCTATCAATACAGGTACCGCAGTGTCCGCATGGTTTGTCTCCGCCTTCGTAGCAGGACCATGTGAGGTGGTATGGTACGCCGAGGCGTAGGCCTTCTTTTACGATGTCAGCTTTGTTGGCATTAATAAAGGGTGCTTCTAAGGAGCATTCTTTACCAGAGCCTTCAAAGATGGCGTCGCCCATGGATTTGTAGAAGTGTTCTGTACAGTCAGGATAGGCATTACCCGCCGCATCATCACTGTGAGCACCATAATAGATATAGCCACAATCTAAGGATAGCGCCAAAGATGCTGCAGCGGATAAGAATAGACCATTTCTAAACGGTACATAGGTACTTACCGTACCTTCCCCTTCTGCCTCTTGTTGCTCTTTGTAGGAACCTTGCGGAATATCTTCACTAGATTGTGCTAATAAGGAGCAGTTACTAAAGGCAAATAACTTAGTAACATCCATCGTTTTACCTTCCATACCATAGTACTCTAAAATAGCTATAGCAGCCTCTAATTCTTTACTATGTTTTTGACCATATTGAATCGATAAGGGTACCACATTATCTTTGCCAAATCGTTCAATAGCAAGGGCTAAACACGTAGTACTATCTACACCTCCGCTAAATAGAACGACAGCTTTTTGTTTTTGAGCCATAGTATCTCCTTTTCTATCACAACAGCCTCATCCGTAGATGAGGCTGTGCTTTTACATTCACTAAAATTTTATAGATCAATAACCAATTCTACTGGACAGTGGTCGGAGCCAAAGATTTGTTGATGAATCTTCGCTTCTTGGATTTTATCATCAAGACGTTTAGATGTGATGAAATAGTCAATTCTCCATCCTGTATTTCGTTCACGAGCTTTCCCCATATAGGACCACCAGCTGTATTGCTCAATAGCATCTGGATAGAGGTGACGGAATGTATCTGTAAAACCTGCCCCTAAGAGTTCTGTCATCTTTGTACGTTCTTCATCGGAGAAGCCCGCATTTTTACGGTTCGTCTTAGGATTTTTAAGGTCGATTTCTTGATGGGCTACATTGAGATCACCACATAGAATGACAGGCTTTTTCTTATCTAATTCAAGTAGATAATTACGGAATGCGTCTTCCCAAGTCATACGATAATCAAGGCGTGCCAATTCTCGTTGGCTATTCGGTGTATAGCAGCATACTAAATAGAAATTATCATATTCAGCAGTGATAACACGCCCCTCTTGATCATGCTCTTCGATACCGATGCCATTAGTTACGGACAATGGCTTAATACGCGTGAATACAGCCGTGCCACTATAGCCTTTCTTAACTGCACTATTCCAATATTGCTCATACCCTGGCAACTCCAAAGAAATTTGATTGGGTTGCAATTTTGTTTCTTGCAGGCAGAAAATATCTGCATCTAATTCATTAAAGGATTCCATGAATCCCTTTGTTACAGCGGCGCGGAGGCCGTTTACATTCCAAGAAATTAATTTCAATTCTTACTCCTTTATAATACTTCTTTATAATACTTCGCATCAATCTAATACTATTCACCGTATTTAACTTGGTGAAAGTCTCTTTCACATAGAATATACATCAAGTTTTTGCTTAACGTAAGCTAATTTAAGGATTATATTTTAGCAATACTACTGCTTTTTATGTTTCTTAGCATGCCTTGCTTCTGCACGAGCCTTGCGGGCATTTTCATTTGCTTTAAGATCGCTTTCACGTTTCTCACGAAAATAGTTAGCCACCGCCGACAAGATAAGAATCACTAATACAGTTACATTAAACATACCAGGTCCAAAGGTATAGATGTGATAACACAAATAACCAAAGGCAACGACTGTTAGTAATTGTTTTAATAGATTCATTCGCCCTCCTAAGTTAGTTTAATGTTTCTACACCTGTACTAAGCGGGAAGCCTTCATACGTTACCCAGTCACTAGAACTACCAACATATAAAGCAGATTCAAGTCCTACTTCACTCATGGTTAACAACGCATTGCAGGCAGTCACACCAGACCCACAGTACGTTACAACTGGCCTATTTTGGTAGATTTCGTTGTAATACTCAGCCTCTAAATCTTTCAAGGATTTAGGACCATCTACGGTATAGCCACTTTCATAAAAATGATTAACAGCCCCAGGAATATGCCCTGTCATACCATCCATCGTATCCACTTGAGATCCATCATAACGGAATGGCGCACGAGCATCAATAATAACATGATCTCCGCTTTCACTAGCCTTGAGCACCTCATCGCGACTCATAACCATATCCGTTTGCAACTCGTAGTTAAAAATAGATGGTTCAGCAGGTAACGGGGTCGGCTCTTTAGTTAAGAGATGGCCCTCTCGAACCCATCGTTCAATACCACCGGATAAAACGCGTACATCTGTTAAGCCCATGTAACGTAACGTCCACCAAAGACGGCCCGCTAAGAATAGCCACGAATCATATACTACAACCTTTGAGTTACGAGTGATGCCATAAGACTCAAAGGTATGAGCTAACTGTTCCATATCTGGCAATGGATGACGACCACCATGCTCGCCTAAAGGACCAGTCAAATCCTTGTCTAAATCTACCGCATAAGCCCCCTTAATATGGCCTTTTTTATAATCTTGATACCCTCTAGCATCTAAAATGATGACCTCATCGAAACAAGCTAATAATTCTTTAGGAGTGATAAAATTTGACATGTTGTACTCCTTTCTTTGATTATATCGAAAAATACAAATCTTTTAATATTATTATATACGACTATAGCGGGATATACAATTGAAAGCTACTGATATTAAAAACTCATCACAACTGCGTAATCCGTCCTCAATGGCAGATAGCACATTACGCCCTTCCCCATTAGCAATAAGTTCCGAAGATGTAGCAAAATTGATTAAATGATTCGATTCTGACATAACGAACTCCCCATATAATGAATACTATACTTGCTATTATACCAGCCGCAGCTACAACGTCTAGAGAGTATATAGTTTTACTTTTAAAAGTATATTTTTATAACAGCTTACAGCCTCATTCATCGTTTAATCGCTAATTATAAATATAAATACATGTCCAAATCTAACATTTTCATCTATTCCTTATAATTATCGTATCTATACGTCTTTTTTGCCACGTAAAGTTGTGATATAATGTAAATAATTACTCTTAGGACATTAGTCTGTCCAAATGGATCCAAAAGAGTTAGTGTGTTTTCAAGGAGCGTGCGCAGTTGAAAAAGGGGTACATCAAGTTAATAGCAGCCATTGTGCTCGGTGCTGCTATTATCGGTGGTGGGATCTATGGGGTGTATACACTCTTATCATCCAATACAACGACAATTTTATATCGATCAACCGTTGACGATAAAATCAACGCCATACGACCTTATATTGTTGCATTAGATGCATATAACTCATACAGTGTAGCCTATGCTAACCAATTACAGCCAACTCTTGAAGAGTTGCGCAATGGGTCTCATAATACGACGATTACCTTACCTAAATATAAGGAACTTAAAGCTGCATTAGAGGTAGCAAAACAAGATAGTTCTACACCCTACGAAGACGTAAACCAAGCGACAAATGACGTCCTCGTAGTACTTGATCAAATTATTCCTATTGCTGATCAGTTGCAATCTTACTATGTGGAACGTCGTTATGAAAAGGATAATTATAAAGGTAGCGATGAGCTAGCAGCTCAATATGTACCTTTAGCAGAACAGTTCTACGCTACATATAATGCATTAGACTTAGCTTTAGATAATCGTAATAATGAGCTTTATAACGAACGCATGACTGAGTATCAGGGAGAAAAGCGGGAAAATGCGGTTAACTTTATAGAGATAAATCTCATAACAGCACAAACTATTGACCTTATTGATCCAGATGGGAATACAGACACCCAAAAGGTAGAATCAAACTTACAACAAATTACACAACGCCTCAATAAATTACAACCTGGTACTACACCAGAAGTACAAAATGCGGTAAGAGAGTATCAAGACTCAGTAAAAGAATTTGTTGCAGAGGCACGCAACTACATTATTATCAACTCATCTTATGGCGAAGCTTATACGCAATTATTTACCAAGTATAATAAAATGATTGGCAAGGCCAATGCAGTTAACATGGCAGACTTAGATGTAACAGAAAAAAAATAATATTTAGATAACACAAAGGACTAGCCCATGCGAGCTAGTCCTTTTATTTTTATGTAAGCAGCAAACTTTATTTCTTTTTCAAATCTTTTGTAATGATGTAATATTCAGACGGTGTTATCTTGATACCATCAATATGTTTATTACCTACAATATTAATTTTAGGATACCCAAGGAATAATGCTACAGCGTTATCTAACATCAGTTGTTGGGCATTGATAACCGCATTACGACGCACCACTGGATCGCTACTACTTTCACCAAGAGCCAACAATTCATCGAAACGAGGATTAGAGAAGCCAGACCCATTAGTTTCAACGCCTATACCCCAATATTGTTTCAAGAACCATACTGGTTGACCCGTATTAGCGGTTACAACACTGGAGATAATCATATCATAATCACCAGATTGAGATAATGTGTCGATAACCGCATAATCTACGATTTTAATTCGTAAATCTACACCGATTTTTTTGTAGTCCGCTTGCAATGCTTCCGCATATAATGGCAATTCAGGACGAGTTGTGTAGGCATAAAAATCAAGTACGAGGTTTTCACCGTCTTTATCTACAATACCGTCGCCATTTGTATCTTCATAACCTTCACGTTTCAGTAATTCTTTAGCACGTTCTACATTATATTTATTAGGATCACGCAATTGGTTAAAGCCATAGTCTATGGATGGTGGCAATGGAGCCTTACCGGCTACGAAGGTATCCTTCATGAGGTTCTTCGCATAAGACTCACGGTCTGCTGCTGCAATGAGGGCTGCACGAAGATTTGGATTTCGTAGTTTCCCTTTTTGCCCCATACGAACAAATACGTCACGCAAGGAAGCCACTTCATAGATAGTGAATTTCTTATCATTTTGGAAGATACTATATTCACCAGGTCCAATGTTAACGGCCATATCTACATCGCCCGCTTGTAACGCCATAGCACGAGTATTCGCATCATTAATAGATGGGATTTCAACCTTAGCAAAGCCTGCCTTGCCATCCCAGTAATTATCATTGCGCTTTAGTTCAGCACGCTCTTTTGTGAAAGAGGATACTACATATGGACCAGTACCAATAGGACCTTCCTTTGCAATATCACGACCATTCGCCTCTGCTGTCACATCCATAATCAAAAACAATGGATCTCCTAACAAGTTGGGCAAATTATAATATTCCTTGTCAGTCTTGATGGTCAACTCCTGACCGTTAGCAGTAATTTCTGTATAGTTAAAGAACGTTTTTGCTCGTTTACTTTTAGCAAAAGTTCGTTCTAAAGATGCTTTTACCGCCTCAGCTGTCAAACTATTACCATTTGAGAATTTAACTTTATCATTGATGGTGAAAGTCCATGTTAACTTGTCATCACCTTGCTTCCAAGAGGTGGCAAGCCAAGGCGTTGCTTTCATTTGATCATCAAACTTGATAAGCGTTTCACCTATACCAAATCGTACAACGGCCCAACTAAAATAATTTTCCGTTGGTTCTAATGTGCCAGCA
Source organism: Veillonella parvula (assembly GCF_018378075.1). Lineage (GTDB taxonomy): Bacteria > Bacillota > Negativicutes > Veillonellales > Veillonellaceae > Veillonella > Veillonella parvula_K. Next base: position 146,997 of record NZ_JAGZYE010000005.1, on the reverse strand, counting down.
AAACTAATAGCCCCTACCTTTAATACATCATTAGATGAAGCAGAATCTTGATTCATACAACCAATAGTCCCGAGCATAGTCACACCAAGGGTCATACCAATTAGTAAAGCCTTGCGTAATCCTTTCATTTATACACCTAACCTTTCTACACACATTAACTATCTATTTATACTCAGATACTCACTATTTTTTGCATTAACATAATCTAGTAAATATAACCTGCTTTTACAATAGTTAATATAAAGAGAATCTATGTACATCACTTCATATGAGCATATCTTGTTATACCCATAGGGGTATATTTTATACAGTCAACTATACTATATATTAGGTGTTAACACAATGTATAATTTGAGAAACATTTCAATATATCTATTAAAAAATTTCATATCTTAACTATGCATAAAAATAGCAGTTAGTCTTGAAACTAACTGCTATTTTAAGTTTACCTATCCGATGTAACTCTCTACATTTCAAATTTATACTTTTGAAATTTTGAAAGTAAATTTTCCTATTAAGCTTCTAATGCAGCCTCATCCAAGGTAAGCGGCTTATGATCTTGACCAATTTCAAAGATAGAGCTCAATAAAACCTTTGTATATGGATGTTTTGCATCCGCCAAGTGGAAAGCATCTAGTTCTTCAACGATAGCACCTTTGTACATTACGACCACCTTGTGGCACATCGTACGAATAAAGGCAATATCATGAGCAATAAATAGGTATGTTAAATTTTTCTTTTTTTGTAAACGCGCCAAAAGGTACGCAATGGAGTCTTGTACAGATACATCTAGGGCACTAGTAGCCTCGTCTAACACGAGGATTTCGGGCTCTAAAACGATAGCACGAGCAATGGCAACACGTTGGCGTTGACCACCAGACATTTCATGAGGATAGCGATGCATAAACTCGCGAGGTAAATCTACCATTTCCAGGTAGTCACCTGCGATTTGCTCTTCTTTTCCCTTTTCAAGAAGACCAAAATTATAAAGTGGCTCAAGAATGATATCTTTAACCTTCATACGTGGGTTAAAAGCTGCAGATGGATCTTGGAATACCATTTGAATCTTTTTACGATATTCTTTCGTTTGTTCAGAATTCATATGTTGAATCTCTACACCATCTACATAAATCTCGCCTTCCGTAATAGGAAGCATCTTCATAATCATACGAACCAATGTTGTTTTCCCAGAGCCAGATTCCCCTACAATCCCAAGGGACTGACCTTTTTCGAGAGTTATATTAATATCCTTACATGCTTCAAGCTCACCACCAGTAGGAAGTGGGAATCGTTTACATACATTCTTAATTTCTACTGCGTAATTAGTCAATGTAACGACCTCCTCCCAATGTTGGCACAGCGTCTTTTAGTTGTTTCGTATATTCATTAGATGGATTTTCCAAAATGTCTTGTGGGGTTCCAGCATCTACAACACGGCCCTTTTTCATAACAATAATATAGTCAGACATATACGCTGCTACACCAAGGTTATGAGTTACCATGACTATTGCAGAATTATGCTCTTTAGCTAGTTCAAGCATTTGCATAACCACTTGAGATTGTGTTGTTACATCGAGTGCAGATGTCGGTTCGTCACCGATGAGTAATGCTGGGTCCAATGCTAACGCCATAGCAATACCAACACGTTGACGTTGACCACCAGATAATTCGTGTGGATAACGGCGCAATATATCCGCTCCATTAGGAAGAGATACAGATTCTAATAACTCAATTGCTCGTCGATCACATTCATCATTAGTGATTTCAATATGAGATGTAAACAATTCTCTAAATTGTTTACCAATGCGAACAATTGGATCTAATGCACTACCACTATCTTGGAAAATCATAGCCATATCTTTACCACGTATGGCTCTCCATTCTGACTTAGATAGGGTACGAAGGTTGTGACCGTTAAAGATCATTGTACCGTCTGTAACCTCACCACCTACAGATAATAAACCCATGAGGGCCCGGATTACAGTAGTTTTACCGGATCCGGACTCACCTACAATGGTTAATACCTTACCGCGTTCCAAGGTAAAGTTCACATCCATAACAGCAGGCACACCTTGGTACGCAATGTTAAGGTTTTCTACAGTTAGTATGTTTTCTGCCATTATAGCTCCTCACTATTTTGTAATTTTGTTAGTAATCCAGTAGTAATCACTTGGGTACATTACAGCACCTTTCAAGTAAGAACCTGTAACGATATTAGTTTTAGGATAGCCTAAGAATAATGCAGCACCATCATTCATCAACAATTGTTGAATTTGCATTGCGTAATCACGACGTTTTGCTGGGTCGAATTCAGTTTCAGCTGCATCTAACAATTGGTCAACTTGTGGATTGGAGTAACCAGAACCATTTTGAGGGTTGGAGCCATTGTTGTTAGTGTGCCAATAGTTAGCCAAGAACCAGATTGGATCACCTGTATTAGCTGTTACAATGTTGGAGATAAGCATATCATAGTCGCCGTCTTGACCCATTTTATCGATCAAGTTATAGTCAACTGTTTTGATTTTCATATCGATGCCAACCTTTTTAAGGTCTGCTTGAACAGCTTCTGCATAAAGTGGTAATTCTGCACGAGAGTTATATACTATGAAGTTGAATGTTAATGGTTTGCCATCTTTATCAAGGATCCCATCGCCATCAGTATCTTTCCAACCATCTTCAGCCAACAATTGTTTAGAACGTTCAGGATTATACGCATTAGGATCTTTCAAATCGTTGAAGCCATAGTCCATGGATGGTGGAATTGGAGCAGAACCAGGAATAAATGTACCTTTTAACAATACATCAGCATAGTTTTTACGGTCTGTTGCAGAGATAACTGCAGCACGAACTTTGTCATCCCCAAGAATACCTTTTTGATTAATACGGGCCAATACGACACGAAGAGATGCGATTTCATCTACTTTGAATTTATCATTGCCTTGGAATAAACCAATTTCACCAGGACCGATGTTAACAGCCATATCTACGTCGCCAGATTGTAAGCTCAAAGCACGCGTATTAGGGTCATCGATGGAAGGAATTTCTACAGTTTTAAATGGTACTGTACCATCCCAGTAGTTTTCGTTCGCAGCCATTTCAGCACGTTCTTTAGTGAAGGATTTAACTACATATGGGCCTGTACCGATAGGACCTTCCTTCGCAAAGTTACGGCCATCTTTTTCAGCTTGAACGTCAACGATTAGGAACAACGGATCCGCTAAAAGGCCAGGCATATTAGGATATTCTTTTGTTGTATGAATAACTAATTGTTGACCATTAGCTTCCATAGAGTCATATTCGAAGAATGTTTTCGCACGATTAGACTTTGCAAAAGCACGTTCAATAGACGCCTTTACAGCTGCTGCATCAACTTTTTTACCATTGGAGAATTTCACCTTATCATTGATTGTGAAAGTCCACGTTTTATGGTCTGGGGATACTTCCCATTTAGATGCAATCCATGGTTGAGGTTTCATTTGTTCGTCAAACTTAGCCAATGTTTCACCTACACCATAGCGCATTACAACCCATGCGAAGAAGTTTTCTGTAGGTTCTAATGTGGATGCGAAGTTAGTAACGCCTACTTTTAATACATCTTTGTTAGCAGCACCATTATTATCAGACCCACAACCAGCTATGAAGGAACCCATCATTACAATACTAAGACCTGCTAATAGGGCCTTTTTCCAAGATTTTTTCATTTAAAATCTCCTTTTACAACTACATGTAAAACATAAAAACATTTAACATCATCACTATCTAAAATAGTTGTGATGGAAAAACCATAATTTCTTACCAGTCATAATGAAACTTTCACTAGATAAAGATTCAAATTTATGAAGGTAAAAACAATTTTATCCTTGATTTTTTGGATCCACTACATCTCGTAAGGAGTCAGACCAAAGATTAAAAATAGCAACCACGATAAGGATGGACATACCAGGGAATGCCATGAGCCATGGACTCGTTTGCAAGTACTGGCGACCCTCGTTAAGCATAAGACCCCATTCTGGAGTCGGTGGCTGAGCACCAAAGCCAAGGAAGGATAAACCTGCTACCTCAATCATGATAGCCCCGATATCTAATGCACCTGTTGTAATAACGAGAGGCATAATATTAGGAATGATATGACGTCTGATGATGGCCGTCGTAGATGCGCCCATCATAACAGCAGCCGTTACATATTCCTCACCGCGCACCTTGAGCGTCATAGAACGTACAATACGAGCATATTTTGCCCAACCTACAACAGATAAGGCTAAAATCGTATTTACAATGCTACCACCTAGAATACCAGCAATAGCAATAGCCAATACGATACCAGGGAATGATAACATGATGTCTGCTAAACGCATAAGAACCATTTCAACTTTACCGCCAAAATAGCCTGCTATAGCACCGATGATAGTACCAATGCTCACCATGATAACGACGATGGATACGCCCATGAACAAGGATAATTGAGTACCATAAATGATACGAGATAATACATCACGTCCTAATTTATCTGTACCAAACCAATGTTGGCTGCTTGGTGCTTGCAATGCCTGACTTATATTTGAGGTGAAAGCATCGCCCGGTGCAAGCCAGGGTGCAAAGATAGCGATGAGAACAATGATAATCATCAACCCACTATAGAAAGAGAACAATTTATGTTTTTGAATAAATTCTGCCATTATGCTCTCTCCCTTTTCAATCTAGGGTCTAATAAGATATATGATGCATCAACCAATGCGTTAATACACATATATGCTAAAGCAACCCACAACACAAAACCTTCAATCAATGGATAATCGCGCATAGTAATAGCATAAATTGCCATATTCCCAAGTCCCGGCCAAGAGAATACCATTTCTACGACTGCCACACCACCTAGTAACCAACCAATAACAACACCAAGAATAGTGATGAGTGGTAACACCGCATTAGGTAAAATATGACCGAATAAAATTTTTATCTCACTAACACCGCGAGCACGAGCGCCAATAACATAATCCTTTTGCATTTCCTCAAGGATAACTAGCCGCACTTGACGCATGTATTTAGACCCAACAACAACTGCCAAAGTAATAGCGGGCAAAATAACACCAGACGCAGTCACTCGAGAGGATGCAATCGGTACAAGGCCCAATTTAAGACCGAAGATGTAAATCAGTACAAGACCTAACCAGAACGTAGGCATAGATACGCCTACGAAGGATAGAAATCTCAACACATAATCAACCCATTTGTTACGATTTAAGGCGCTTATAATACCTGCAGGCAATGCATAGAGCAGCGTAAATACTAAAGCCGTACCCGCTAACATTAATGTACCTGGTAAAGCCTCCAACATACGATCTACTACTGGTTTTTTAGCAGAATAACTCATCCCTAAATCACCTTGTGCGGCATTGACGACCCAGTTTGCATACTGTACTACAAATGGTTTATCTAACCCAAGCTGAGCTCGAGTTTCATCGATAAGCTCCTGAGATACGATAGTATCTGCCGTTTCAAGTAACATCGTTACTGGGTCACCTGGTGCTAAATAGGTGAGACAAAATGTCAAAAATGTGATGCCAAACAAGGTAACAATAAATTGCCCCAATTGTTTGACAAAGCGTTTGCCCATAGGCGCCTCCTAAACTCTCTAAACACTAACAACAATTCAAATGACAAACTAATGGTACTAGCTTTTTATATAGCGATGAAGCTTAAAGGCTAGGGAACGAAAAAAGGTTAGTCGCCCGACTAACCCAAATTAAGCACAGCATATGCATACCATGCCTTTAGAGCAGGCTTTCTGACTCTGATTCATCGCAACATTTCGGCCTTCCCAGTTTCCCAGTGACCCTATAATGAAACCTTGCTCCTCATTACAGCTATTTGCATAGTATGGGTTTTTCACCCATTTTCCTCTTTTACGCTCGGTAAATACCGACACTCACTAGTTCATTCATTTTTATCGATTATAAATATACTATATTAACACTCTATTTACAATACATATACCCCTTATGGGTATATGTATTTCGCATATTTTCAATATAATTTTTATACTGATAAAAAATATTGATTAATGATTAAATTCACAATCCTGCATAAAATTATATAAATTAACTTATATAAATAATTTTTTATTATATTTACTGTATATGACGGTATATATATTAATTTTAATAATAATAAAGCAATGTAAAAACTTTATTATAAAATCTTTTTATACACAGCAAAAATTTGATTAATAATAATACTCTTTATATTTTTTCATATCTAGCTCGCATTAATTATAAGTCTAATGCATGATTATGATAAAAAAGAGGCTATTACCAAGTAATAGCCTCTAATAAGACGAGATGTATTCAGTTAATCAATACTTTGTTGTAAGCGGTGTGCTCTGCGTGTATCCCACGCTTTACGCAAAACATAGATCACCAAGCCTATGCTTACTGCCACTGCGCTACCTACCATAGCATCAAAGCCACATGCGTAGATTGCATATAGGCAGTAAAGAACGCCTATACCGAACAAGTAATTAGAGCGTTTAATACGACTTTCAGCTACGCCAGCCATACGCATCATTGTAGGTACTGCCAAGATGCACAATACATACGGTACTACGTTAGTTACAACCGCTAAGTTTACTAGGATTTCAAACTGCTCACGCAAGGATTCGCTTGCAGTGAATAAAGTAAGTAATGTTTCAACAGCGAGTAAAATCAATACACCACGAACAGGAGCATCTTTGCTATTTACACGAGCGAATATTTTAGGGAAGTAACCATGTTCTGCTGCACTTTTGAAGACGCGAGACAATGTGAATTGCCAGCAAAGCAAAGCGCCAAAGCAAGAAATAACCATAGCAGCCATAACGATGTTTGCAATTGTATCATTGAACATGTATACGAATGTCAAACCGAATGGTGCGTTAGAATTTAATAAATCAACGTTAGGCACAATACCTGCCATAACGTTTGTGGACAAGATATAAACCACTGCCACTGCTAATGTACCCGCCACAGTTGCGATAGGTACGTTTTTCTTTGGATTCTCAACAGCATCAGCATTAGCCGCTGCGGACTCAAATCCTAGGAAGCCCCATAAAGTTAGGGAAATAGATTGTTTTACCGCATCATAAAGCGGAAGATCATTTGGGTTCCATGCCGCCCAATAGATAGATGGATCAAACCAATACCAGCCGATTGTACCGATTAATAAAACTGGAACAATAGAGCCCCAAATAGTCATATTGCTGAGTCGACCTGTGAAACGATTCCCTCTGAAGTTTAGAATCGCTGCAAACCACAAGAGCACAATTGTTACTTGACTTGTTTGTGTCGCATTGAGGTCAACACCAAAGAAAGCTGCGCCATAACCTACGGCAGATACCGCGATGGCGATATTAGCAATGATGAGAGATATGCTGTAAGCATAGCTCGCCATAAAATGTCCAGTTTTACCGAAGCGATGTTCTGCATAACCGCCCATGCCCCCTTGTTTTTGGGAGAACATACCCGCTTGAGCAAAAATATACGCTAGTAAAAGCGCACCCACAGCTGTCACGAGCCAAGATAAAACTGAAATAGTACCAACTTGAGCCAAATTAGTTGGTAACATAATGATCCCAGCTCCTAGCATATTGGCTGCTACCATTGTGGTTAGCTGGAATACAGACATTTTTTTAGCGGTGGTTTTCATATATCAATCCCCTTTCACTAAGGTGAATTTTTTCTCGTCCATAATTCACTTAAAATATATATACCGCTAAGTAAATTCAGTTCGTGCTGTGATGGGCTTGAATGTGAATTTACCGTTTTTATTCTTATTACGAGTTAAATAATAACACCTATGAAACCAAAATAAAAGTACTTTATTGGCGGACAAGGCATATTACACGAATTGAATAAATCATAGGTAATTTATCATCAAAATCGAACAGAACTCATTTTAATCGTAGCAAAGTATATTTTTACCCCATTTTATTCTGTGTATAGATGTAATTTTTCCTATCTATCACGGTTATAGTGTCCTAGTACAAGACTATTATTCTCTCACAGTCCACTATATATGTACATGTAAATACATCATTTTAATAGTGGATTATCAATTAGAATTTTGGGCTTTATAGGTATCGTCTAGCTTTTAAATAAAAAATCGATATACATATAAGTATAATGGGCAATATTAGACCCTTAATGAAATCCTTATATGTATATCGATCTTATTTTTCCAGATTTTATTGATAACTATTCTTTATTTTTATCTACTACTTATTCCGCACTAAGCTCTACTCTTCTACAGATTCAACGATTTCTTTCCATTCAGCAATTTGCTTTTCCTCAGCAGCGATAATGATTTTACCATTATTACGTTGTCGTTCCACACATTCTGGAGCCGTACCAGAATAGTTATTACGACCTGCAACACAAGCTTCGATGGAGATAGCGTCAAGAATATCTGCATCAAAATGGTTGGAAATAGCTTTGAAGTCCTCTACGGATAGATCAAGGAGTACACAACCTTTTTCGATGCAATGATGCACCGCATTACCTACGATTTCATGGGCTTCACGGAATGGAACACCTTTCTTCGCAAGATAATCCGCCATATCTGTAGCATTGGAGAAGTCGTCATCCAAGACTGCTTTCATATGAGCCCCATTGACCTTCATACCACGAATCATAGCCGCATTAATGGACAATGCGAAGTGTACTGTATCAATAGCATCGAAGATACCTTCTTTATCCTCTTGCATATCCTTGTTGTATGTAAGAGGCAAGCCTTTCAAAGTTGTTAAAAGGCCTAACAAATGACCATAGGTACGGCCTGTTTTACCACGAACCAGCTCGCAAACGTCAGGATTTTTCTTTTGCGGCATAATACTAGAGCCCGTGCAGTGAGCATCATCAAGTTCAATAAAATTGAACTCATTGGTAGACCACAAGATCAACTCTTCGCTAAGACGACTCAAATGCATCATTACTAGAGATGCAAAGGACAAGAATTCAACTACGTAGTCACGGTCAGATACGGCGTCCATACTATTTTCGTAAATACGAGAAAAGCCCAAAAGCTTTTGCGTATATGTTTGATCAATGCCGTATGTAGAACCAGCTAATGCGCCGGCCCCAAGTGGCATGATGTCAGCATGTTTGAATACCATCAACAAACGATCAAAATCACGTTCCAACATAGAGAAATAGGCCATCATATGATGCCCAAACAATACAGGTTGAGCCCGTTGTAAATGCGTATAGCCAGGCATGATAACATCACTATACTTTTCAGCTGTTTCGATGAGAGCCTTCTGCATATCTACGATGAGTTCACCCATTTCCACAACAGCTTTACGCACGTACATGTGCAAGTCTACTGCACATTGGTCATTACGGCTGCGGCCTGTATGCAAACGACCACCAGCTTCACCGATATCATCAGTAAGGCGTTTTTCAATATTCATATGAATATCTTCAAGAGCCACGGAGAACGGAAACTCTCCTTTATCAATCTGATTTTTAATCTTCGTTAAACCTACTAAAATAGCATCTCGATCTGCGTCGGAGATAATATGTTGTTTTGCCAGCATAGTCGCATGAGCCTTGCTGCCTGCAATATCTTCGGCGTACATCCGCGCATCAAAAGCGATAGAGGATGTAAAATCCTCTACCGCTTTATCAGTGCCTTTTGTGAAACGCCCGCCCCACAATTTAGCCATTATTTACCTGCTTTCTCTTTCATCAATGCATTAATTTTGAGAGGTAAACCGAACAAGTTGATGAAACCTTCTGCATCAGATTGATCGTATACATCATCTTCTTCGAATGTTACGAAATCTTCGCTGTACAAAGAATATGGAGAAGTACTACCTGCAGAAATGATATTTCCTTTGTACAATTTAAGTTTTACTTCACCTGTTACAGTTTTTTGAGTTTCGTCAACAAACGCTTGTAACGCGTTCATCAATGGTGCGAACCACATGCCATCATATACGAGTTCAGCGTATTTGTTAGCAATGAGTTCTTTGTAGTGGTATGTAGCTCTGTCGAGGCATAGGTATTCAAGTTCTCTATGAGCATACATGATGATAGAGCCACCTGGGTTTTCATAAACGCCACGGGATTTCATGCCTACCAATCTATTTTCGACGATATCTACAACGCCTACACCATAGTGTGCACCGATTTCGTTGAGTTTTTCTAATATTTGTAATGGAGTACCTTCTTGACCATCTACAGCTACAGGTACACCTTCTTTGAAGGATACAGTTACATAACCAGCTTCATCTGGAGCTTGTTCAGGTGTATGTGTTACCAAGTACACATCATCTTTAGGTGCATTTGCTGGATTTTCAAGATCGCCGCCTTCATGGGACAAATGCCATACGTTTTGGTCCATAGAATATGGATGAGATTTTGTAGCTACAACTGGAATATCGTGTTTAGCAGCATATTCCATACAGTCTGTTCTAGATTTCAAATCCCATTCTCTCCAAGGAGCGATGATTTTCATGTTAGGAGCTAATGCTTTGATAGTCAACTCAAAACGAACTTGGTCATTACCTTTACCAGTCGCACCATGAGCGATTGCATCAGCGCCTTCTTTTTTTGCAATATCTACAAGAATTTTACCAATTAAAGGTCTCGCGAAGGATGTACCTAATAAATATTTACCTTCATAAATTGCACCAGCTTTTACAGTAGGCCATACATAATCTTTTACAAACTCTTCCTTAGCGTCAACGATGTACGCTTTAGATGCGCCAGATTTGATCGCTTTTTTCTCAACTGCATCATAATCCTCAGGTTGGCCCAAGTCTACACACACTGCAATAACTTCAGCGCCATAATTTTCTTTCAGCCAAGGAATGATAACAGAAGTATCTAAGCCACCAGAATATGCGAGTACTACTTTATTTGCTTTACCCATGATAACACCTCATAAACCACTATCTATTTAGACTCATATAATCAATACAGTATCAGATAATTGTGAAAGTACCGTGGTATCTTCTATTACCGACAAGCATTTTCTCCTTCTGACAAAAAATAGTATACACCTGTATAATTATAAATGCAAGTATTATTTTTATACAATTATATAATATTATTCGGAACGTAACCATTCGAGAGTAATAAAGCTCCAACATTTTAAACCAGCATATGTTATAGCTTTTTTTGTGTTTACTAATTATTAATACCTGTAAATCATTTATTAGTTCAAGCAAATTATTATTTTTATTACCACTTTGGAATATATGGCCTTAAATTATATCAATAGGTGAAAATTGGTAATCTAAAGCTATCTTATAATCATCAGTTGTATCAAGGGGTTCTTTTAAAGTCTCAATAATAAAAGACTTAATTTCACCTATAATCGAGTAAAGCTCATTTTGTTCTTCATTAATAATAGCTTCAATGCGAACATCTAAATCATAAGATCTAGAAATTCTATAATTACCTGTAGAGTAATCTACATTTCTAAATAACTCCAATATATTCATCTTAGATATTGCTGTATCAAAAGCATTTATAGCATTTAGGATATTATGTTTCGCCATTACATTTACACTGACAATGGTCTGATTACAAATATGTGGAATTGTATCAACAATATATTCTTCTCTAACAGTAGCTCGCAACGATTCATCAGCCATTATTAACTCTCTATCCAAGGCTTTATCCCAAAAGCAATGTCTTACAGCCATACAATCATGTTCATCATCATAATAAACTATCCAGTTTTCAATTTTATAAGCATCAGCTTGTTCAATGTAAAAGATTTCACGAGCATAGGAATCTACATCAAGCAATTCAGACTTATAATCTACTCCTCCAGGACCTCTTAAATAATAGGCTATAAAATTCTCCAGCCTAAGCATGGCAAACTTAATTATAGGTTTTACACCTATATAGATAGAAGAAAAGTTACCCTTTTCATAACGCTTTAATTCAACATTATCCAATATCTACGCTCCTTATGCTCGAAATTCTCTCTAAAAAATCATCTTAATAACACAAATGTATCAAAAAAATCTCTATTAGCCAATTATTAATCAGCTAACAGAGATTCTAAAATAGTAATTTAATTATTCTTCCACAAGCTCCAAGTCCTGTTCGTACGCATAGTCTGCCTCGGCTTGTGTAATCATGCCTTGGTCTACCATTTGTTCGAGCACCAGCTTTTGCCGTGCTTTAGCACCTTCATAGTTCGTATAAGGATCTAAATAGGACGGTGCATTGGGTAATGCTGCGAGCAAAGCACTTTGCCCCAATGTTAATCGGCTTGGGCTTGTCCCAAAGTATCCGTGAGCTGCTTCATAGATACCGTAATAATTATGACCATAATATACGGTATTCAAGTACATGGTAAGGATTTCTTCCTTAGAGTAGTAATGTTCCATTTCACTAGCGAGGATGGCCTCTTCCACCTTACGACTCATGATACGCTTCGAGGAAAGGAACAGATTTTTTACAAGTTGTTGTGTAATAGTACTACCGCCTTCTAGCGTTTCACCTGCTATAGTGTTTGTGTACAAGGCGCGAATAATACCGAGTACATCAATAGCTCCATGTTTATAATACCGCTTATCTTCAATAGCGATTAATGCATTTTTTGTATACTCAGGAATAACATCCCCTTTCACCCAATGCTCTTTTGAAACACGTTGATTAAGAGCTATCTGTACTTTATCTCTAAATGTAAACAGTCGTATAATTCGATCTGTACGACTGAGCGTATCTTCACTTTGTTCTATTTGTTTTTCAACAATTGTATGAGCTTTACTCTCACGATTTGTCCCTTGAAAGCTATGGTATCCGTCATATATAAACATAGCCAAAATCATGACCACCACGAACACAACTAGATTTCGAAGGTAGCGAAATACTTTCATTTCTTTCACCTATTTCTTAAAGGTCTGTAATATAAACACATGTAACTATAGGTTTATAATCTAGCTATCTATACAATACCTTATATACATATACAAATATAAAGTATATTAAATGTATTGTATCACATCAATCAATAAGAAGATATGTAAAACACTAGTTTTTACGTCCACTCATACTACAAATATATTTAATATATCTTAATAATGGCATGATACCCTATATCTATATATACCGATTAATGCATATTAGTTATACTTATTAAGTTGTATTAAAAACTTTAAATAGAGTATAATGTATGAGATGATAAAAACATGCCTATGGAGGAGTAAAATGAAACAGTGTATGGATTCAGAAAATCTGCATCGTCGATTGCGTAAAATCTTAGGTCAAGTGCAAGCTATTGATCGAATGATTGAAGAAGACATTCCCTGCGAAGATGTGTTGAGCCAAATTAATGCAGCTAAATCTGCACTACATAAAGTAGGACAAGTAATTCTTGAAGGACATATCAACCACTGCGTACGAGATGGTATCGAACATGGTGACGTAGAAAAAACCATTAGCGACTTTACAAAAGCTGTAGAACGCTTTGCAAATATGGGTAAATAAAAAAGGACTCTACAAATGAATTGCACCCAAAAATTAGACATAATTTTGGGAGGTGCAGTTCAAAATGTAGGGTCCTTTTTATTACCCCAATATTAATCGTGGTTAGTTGTTAAGAATTCGCTCAATGCAGCGAGTACATCATCTTCGTCAGCACCGTCAGCAGTCAATGTAACGGATGTACCTTTTGTAGCACCCAAAGTCAATACAGTTAAGATAGACTTAGCATCCGCTGTTTTGCCATTGGCAGCAATAGTCACTTTGGAAGCAAACTTAGCAGCCAATTGTGTGAAGGCTGTAGCAGGACGAGCATGTAAACCAGATTCGTTAGTAATTTCTACTGTTAATTCTTTCATGATAACCTCTTTCTATCTCGATAGGCAGAGCCTATCTCATACGTTCTAATAGATATATTGTATCAATATCAAGTATTTCAATTCAAGTATATTACATCTTATTTGCTATATAATGATTCTATTTAAGGCAAAACTGGATTATAGTAAACCTTTTTCAGCTAATACAGATTTAGCGTATTCTGTAATTTCTTCTGCTGTGTCCATAGTAAGTGCTTTATTTGCCACCTCTTCACATTCTGCTTTGGAAACAGAACGCAAGATATTTTTAATAAGAGGAATCGAAGAAGCAGTCATGGAGAATTCGTCGAGGCCAAGACCTAATAGAATCATGGTCGCCACAGGATCACTAGCAAGCTCACCACACATGCCTGTAAATTTACCTTGTTCATGACTAGCATCAATGACGTGCTTAATAAGACGTAACACACCTGGATGCAATGGTTGATACAAGCTACCAATTGCTTCGTTCATACGGTCTACTGCCAATGTGTATTGGCAAAGATCATTCGTACCGATACTAAAGAAGTCTACATATTTAGCAAGAATTGGAGATATAACAGCTGCCGCTGGTACTTCGATCATGATGCCAACCTTGATATCCTTGTTGAAATCCTTACCCTCAGCCTCCAGTTCCTCCTTACATTCACTAAGCATAGCATTCGCTTGCTTCACTTCCTCAACGGAAGCAATCATAGGATACATGATGTGAATATCACCAAACGCACTAGCTCGTAATAAGGCACGCAATTGTACCTTAAAGATGTCTGGACGATTTAAGGATATACGAATAGCGCGATATCCTAGGAATGGATTCATTTCACTTGGTAAATCAAGGCATTTCAATTCCTTGTCTCCACCGATGTCCATGGTACGGATAATAACAGGCTGCCCCTTCATATCTTGGGCTACCTTTTTATACTCTTCGAATTGTATTTCTTCTGCAGGCAATTCGTCATTTTCCATGTAAAGGAATTCTGTACGATACAAACCAATACCTTGTGCGCCCATAGTGAGCGCATGTTTAGCATCCTTCGCCTTACCAATGTTGCCGAATAGTTCTACATGATGACCATCAATGGTAGTAGCTTCAAGATTAGCGGATTCGCGTAACCGTTTTAACTCTTCTTGGAACGCCAACGCTTGATTTGTATACTCCGTCCAATCCGCATCAGATGGATTGATTTCCACGATACCATCCGTACCAAGAACGACTGCCTTATCGCCATCTGCAAAGCTTTCAATATCACCAACGCCCATAACTGCAGGAATCTCTAAGGTGCGAGCCATAATAGCCGCATGAGATGTAGGGCCACCTGCTGCCGTAACGATACCTTTTACTACCGCTTTATCAAGGGATGCCGTATCAGATGGTGCCAAATCATGAGCCACCAAGATAACCTCGCCAGAAATATGTGATAAACCGCGAGGGTTCATGCCTAACATATTACGCATCAAACGATCACCGATATCCTTAATATCTGCGCCTCGTTCACGCATATAGGCGTCTTCCATGCCGAGAAAGATATTGGCAAAGGTTTCAATTGTTTGAGCCGTAGCCGCTACCACATTCATATGGCTAGACTCAACAAGGGATTTAATTCCGTCAGATAAGGATGGGTCTTGAGCAATTTGCATATGCGCTTCAAAAATAGCCGCCTCTTCTGGCCCCATTTCATCCAACGCTTTTTTACGAATAGTATCCAATTGTTTTAAGGTAGATGCCATAGCAGTTGCAAACTTGCCAATTTCTTCTTCTACCTTGTCTTCCGTTACATTGTAATCAGGAATGACAATTTCCTCTTGAATATATCTATATACATTGCCTACTGCAACGCCACGAGATCCAGAAATCCCTTGAATTCGCATATGTGTTCCTCTTTCTATTACGATTAACTACATTACTCTTTATTTTATCATTTCTCTGTTAAACAATAAAGTAATCCAAATACCTATACTCCCTTAAATAACCGTCCCATATGGGGCATTTTTTGTTTTACTATAACTCTCAATAAACGTTGTAAGCTTTCCTTATTTTCCCTTTATTTTGCTATAAATTTATACGATTCCATGCCATGCTTAGGACCTATTTATGATATAATATTATAATATAGAATATATAATAATAAACATATGAGACTTTCACGGGCTTCATGGTGAAAGTCTTACTTATTGATAGGAGACTTTATGAAATTAACGAAAATGCATGGTCTCGGCAATGACTTCATCCTCTTTGCCGACCCACAAGGGACGTCTAAAGACTACACAGACCTCGCCATCCGCCTTTGCGATCGTCGCACGGGTATTGGTGCTGATGGTCTTGCTATCCTAGTTCCTTCCGAAACCTGTGATGTGCGCATGCGCATCATCAACTCCGATGGTAGTGAAGCAGAAATGTGCGGTAATGCCATCCGTTGCTTTGCCAAATACGCTTATGAACACGGTGAAACAACGAAGGAGACTTTCACCATTGAAACCTTAGCTGGCGTAATGAAGCCTACATTGACTATCGAAAACGGTATAGTCACACAAGTTACTGTAGACATGGGCAAACCATTTTTTAAGGCCCAAGACATTCCTATGAATGTAAACATGGATAAGGTTATCGACGTAGACCTCAATGTAAACGGTGAAACCGTAACAGTGAGTTCTGTATTGCTCGGTGTGCCTCATACGGAGGTATTCATCGACGACATTACAAAAGCCCCTGTTACAACACAAGGCCCTATCCTTGAAAAGCACGATGCCTTCCCTGCCAACACCAATGTAAACTACATTGAAGTGGTAAACGACAAACACATCAAGGTGCGCACATGGGAACGCGGCGCTGGCGCTACTTTAGCTTGTGGAACAGGATCTTGTGCCTCTGCCGCTATGTCCTTTGAAAAGGGCTTAACAGGCCGCGAAGTAGATGTGGAACTCTATTTAGGAACATTGCATATTTCATACTTGGAGGATGGCACGGTGCTCATGACAGGCCCGGCTGAGGAAGTCTTCGAAACAGAACTTCCTATCGATTAAAATGAAGTGGTTACAACTTATATTAAATGCGTTCCTAAGGTACCAACAGGGCCGCACACTCATGCCACGGAATATAGAGCCCCTTTTGGGACTACTTGCATCCATTCTCGTCATCCTCATAGCCGTAGCCAATAGCATCGCTATTGGTTATGCCTTGATTGTCGTATGGAGCATCATGGCCTACGTGTTCTACCGCAAAGGATATACACTAAAAGAATTATTAAACCTATCTTGGACAGGTGCGAAAACATCCATCGTAGTGATGCAAATCTTCCTTCTCATCGGTTGGCTCATCGCCATGTGGCAAGCAGCAGGCGTTATTCCTATGATTATCGCCACAGGTATCGATTTAATTGATCCATCCATCTTTATCGTCTGTGCCTTTTTAATAACAGCTATAGTGAGTATGTTGTTAGGTACTGCACTAGGCACTGTAGGCACGATAGGCATCGTACTCATCACGATGGCAAGAGCTGGAAGTATTCCAGAAAATATTGTGGCCGGTGCCATTATTGCAGGTGCTTACTTTGGTGATCGAAACGGTCCACTATCCTCTAGTGCATCTCTTGTAGCGGCCTTGACCCATACAAAGGTATCGACAAATATTCCCATCATGTTTAAAGATGGTATTCCAGCACTCATCATCTCTACAGTGCTGTATCTATTACTATCTCAGTGGTACCCACTCAATTACGAAAATAGTTTACTATCCGATACAATTCACTTTATTTTCAATATCGATTGGACTTTATGGATTCCAGTCATCATCGTCATTGGCCTATTGCCTTTGAAAGTATCTATCCGTTGGCCTATCGGACTCAGTGCATTAGCGGCGGCCATTCTAGCCTATACCAATCAGGATGTGAGCCTCTCAGAGTTGGGATGGTATACCTTAACAGGCTTTGAACTACCGCACTATAATCCACTAGCTAATATCATTCATGGCGGCGGTCTACAAACGATGTTTATCCCTACCCTTTCAATTTTTATGGCTACTGCCATTTCAGGCATGCTCGAAGGGGTTGGCTTCTGGAACGATATACGACAACTGTTAGAGCGAGCTAAAACACGGAGCGATGTATTTGCTGCCAATGTAGGTCTTGCTTTCTTAACAGGTGCGGTTGGATGCAGCCAAGCTATTGCGGTAGTTATGACGCACTCTATTATGCGTATTACCTACGCACAGCGAGGTATTCAAGACGAAGATGTAATGCTAGACTTTGAAAATAGTGGCATTCTCATCGCTCCATTACAACCATGGAATATCGCTGCCTACGTGCCCATTGTCATGATGGGTACAAGTTCAACAGGTTATGTACCATTTGCCTTCTTCCTATATCTAGTACCACTCATCTATTGGTTACGATTACGGAAGCAAGATCAACCAATCATACGCTAATTAGTATTATCTCAAAAGGGGAAATTGTATGATTTATACCATTACCTTTAATCCAGCTCTCGATTATATCGTGCGCCTTGATCACCTCAAGACGGGTACTATTAATCGCACCATCCAAGAATACGTTCTCGGTGGTGGCAAAGGTATCAACGTATCTATCGTGCTCAACAATCTTGGCATGGATACGACAGCACTCGGCTTCATCGCAGGGTTTACAGGCGAAGAAATCGTAACACAACTCAAGAAATTCGGCGTGAAAGAAGATTTCATCCGGCTTCGCGAAGGATTAACCCGCATCAATGTTAAGGTAAAAGCCTCTGATGAGGAAACAGAGATTAATGGCCGCGGCCCAATCATCGGTACCGACGAATTAGAAGCTCTATACAAACAGCTTGATGCGTTGACCGAAAAGGACACCTTAATCCTTGCTGGCAGCATTCCTTCTAGCCTACCAAGCGATATGTACGAACTCATTATGGAGCGCTTACAACATAAAAATATTCGCATCGTAGTCGATGCTACAAAGGATCTACTCACAAAAGTCTTGCCTTATAAACCATTTTTAATTAAGCCAAATAATCACGAGCTTAGTGAAATCTTTGGGCGCACTTTATCTACAAAAGATCAGCTTGTAGAAGCAGCAAAAACATTGCAAGAGAAAGGCGCACAACACGTGCTCATCTCCATGGCTGGTGATGGTGCTATTTTGGTGTCCGCTGACGGCACTGTATATACCAGTCCTGCCCCTAAAGGAACTCTCGTGAATTCCGTGGGTGCTGGCGACTCCATGGTAGCCGGCTTTATTACGGGCTATGAAAAGACGGGTGACTTACAAGAGGCGCTCTATTGGGGTATCTCCAGTGGCTCTGCCTCCGCTTACTCTGAAAACCTCGCAACCCTTGAAGAAGTAGAAACACTGCTTTCACAAGTACGAGTTAAATAGTTTTATATTTTATGTGCATCAAGGAGTACACATATGAAAATCACTGATCTATTAAAACCTCAATCTATCCTACTGAATGCAGATCCTGTCACAAAAGCTGACGCCATTTACACCTTAGGTGAATTGATGGACAAAGGAGGCTATTTGACAGACAAGGCAGAATATTTAAAAGCTGTCTTCGCTCGTGAAGAGTCTGGTTCTACAGGCCTTGGCGACGGTATTGCCACACCACATGCTAAATCTGCAGGAGTAAAAGAACCAGGCCTCGCCGCTATGGTTGTACCTAATGGGGTAGACTTTGAAGCATTAGATGGTCAACCTTCTCGCCTATTCTTCATGATTGCGGCTCCAGAAGGCGCCGCTGACACTCATGTTGAGGTATTGAGCAAACTAGCAACTATGGTGATTGACCCAGACTTCAAAGAAGCCCTAATTCAAGCGGCTACTGTTGATCGATTCTTAGAGCTCATTACAGCTAAAGAAGAAGGAAACTTTGACCCATCCGTAGAAGGATATATCAAACCAGCAGAGGATCAAAAAGCAACCAGCATTACCGATGCTATCGAAGCAAAGGCTACAGAAGCAATTGAAAAGGTAGCACCTAAGATTTCTGTAGATAACCCGCATTATGATGTACTTGCTGTTACTGGCTGCCCTACAGGCATTGCACATACCTATATGGCGGCTGAATCTTTAGAACGCAAAGCTAAAGAAATGGGTGTTTCTTTAAAAGTAGAAAAGAATGGTGCATCTGGTGTTAAAGACGCTCTTACAGCAGAAGAAATCGAGCACGCTAAATGCATTATCGTAGCTTCTGACCGTCAAGTAGAGATGGCACGCTTTGATGGCAAACCTATGATTCAAACTAAGGTTGCGAACGGCATCAATAAAGCGGAAGAGTTATTGCGTGAAGCTATGGCTGGTACAGCACCTGTATACCATGCTTCCCCATCTGACAAAAATGGTGCAGTGGCTGCATTCGATGCGGCAGATAACTTTGGTCGTCAAATCTACAAACATTTGATGAATGGTGTCTCCCACATGTTGCCATTCGTTATCGGTGGCGGTATCTTAATTGCCCTTGCCTTTTTATTCGATGTATTCGACCCAGCAAATCCTAAAAACTTTGGTTCCGGTACACCTCTTGCAGCTTTCTTAATGCAAATCGGTGGCGCTTCCTTTGGCTTCATGTTACCCGTATTAGCGGGTTACATCGCTATGAGTATTGCGGACCGTCCAGGTCTTGTAGCTGGTTTTGTTGGAGGCTTATTAGCTAACCAAGGTGGCTCTGGTTTCCTAGGTGCATTGATTGCCGGTTTCGCAGCAGGTTATTTGGTATTATTAGTTAAGAAATTAGTATCTGGTTTACCTCAAGCCTTAGAAGGTACAAAACCGGTTCTCTTCTACCCTGTGCTTGGCGTATTATTCATTGGTATCGCCATTACCTTTATCATCAATCCTCCTGTATCCGCACTTAACCACTGGTTGATGGACTCCTTGCAATCCATGGGCACAACGAGCCGCGTATTGTTAGGTCTTATCTTTGGTGCTATGATGTCCGTTGACATGGGCGGCCCTGTAAACAAAGCGGCTTATGTTATCGGTACTGGTGCTCTTGCAACTGGCGAATACGGTATTATGGCGGCTGTCATGGCAGGCGGTATGGTTCCTCCATTGGCAATCGCTCTTTGTACTACATTCTTCCCTAGCCGCTTCACAGAGGCTGAACGTAAATCTGGTATCACAAACTACATCATGGGCCTTTCCTTCATCACAGAAGGTGCCATCCCATTTGCAGCAGCCGATCCAGTTCGCGTATTACCAGCTTGTATTATCGGTGCTGGTACAGCCGGTGCGTTATCCATGTTCTTCGAATGCACACTACGCGCTCCACACGGCGGCATTTTTGTAGTACCAACAATTGGTAATCCACTACTATACCTTGCGTCCATCGCAATCGGTTCCGTTGTGGCTTGCTTTATCTTAGCACTTGTAAAGCCAAGCTTAAAAAATAGTATCACAAAATAAATCATTAAAATTAACCATCAATTATAGCTTATATATGATTGATTGATGGCTGATAATTGTTGATTGTTTATGATGAGTTTCGACGATTAGCAGTTAGTAACTAATAGTTAACATTTAGCGACTAATTGATTAATGACTCTTATGATGGTAAAAGCTAGTGTCACACTAGTAGATATAGTAAAAGGACTAGAATATACGTATTCTGAACTGACCTAAAATTGGACATAATTTAGGAGGTATAGTTCAAAAATATACGTGCTCTAGTCCTTTTCTTATATTCAAAAATAATTAATATTATTTTATAATTCATTATCAAAACTACTTTCAAAAGTGGAAGCAAATCCTCAAAATTGTACAATTACATCGATTTATGTTAAACTATATAAATATTAATTAACTTTAAAATTATAAATTATTATTAGAAATCTAGTTCGGAGAACTAATTCATGAAATCATCCAAAAATTGTAAGGTTACTGCTGCATTTCTTGCCGCAGCTGCGCTGGGTGGTGTTGCCCATGCAGAGCCTACACTTAACATGAATGATTTAGTAGGTACGAGTACCAGTGCTGAATCAACGACACAAAGTACTACAAGTGTAGCAACTCCAGTCGTGAAACCAATGGCAACTCAGCCAGTCTTACCAACTACACCACAACCAGCCACCATTGTACAACAACAAGCACCACCGATGGCACAACCTCAACCATCCTACGTGATGCAACCAGCAACGGTTAGCCCTATACAAACTCAACAAGTTACACCATTACAAGCAGTACCGCAACAAGTAGTACCAATGCAATCTCAACAACAGGTTCAAGCTCAACCTCAGTATGTTGTCAATAAAGATACAAAGGCTGTCATGGAACCTACATTAGCAATGCACAGCTTGATAAATGTACAGCGAAAAACTGAACCTGTTACTGTAGAGAAACCAGTAGATGGTAAGCAACAAGTACAAACTACACAAGTACAGCGTACGCCTGTTGTTATTCAACAAGAATCCATAGCGCCATTAACTGTATCTAATACTACAGTAACAAAAGCCGTAGTAGCAAAACAGAGGCTTACGATTCGAGATATTCAACGAGCTGAGCGTGAACGTTTAGCTCAACTAGCCGCGGAAGAAGCAGCTCAACAAGAAAATGTATCACAAGTTGATCAACAACAACTCGCTCAAAAACAAGCTGAAGCTCAACGGCAAGCAGCACTACAAGCACAACAACAAGCAGAAGCACAACGGCAAGAAGCTTTGCGGGCGGAACAAGAACGTGTGGTAGCTCAGCAAACCGAGGCACAACGACAAGCGGCTTTACGTGCTGAACAGGAACGTATTGCGGCTCAACAAGCTGAGCAAGCTCGTATTGCAGAAGAACGCCGTCAAGCGGCTGAGCTAGAACGCATCCGTATCCAAGAGGAACAACGCCGTATTGCTGAGCAACAAGCAAATCAAGAACGTTTAGCGGCTCAACAAGCCGAGGCGCAACGCCAAGCTGCTATTAGAGCTGAGCAAGAACGTATCGCCGCTCAACAAGCCGAGGCGCAACGTCAAGCGACTATTAGAGCAGAGCAAGAACGTATCGTCGCTCAACAAGCCGAGGAGCAACGTCAAGCGGCTATTAGAGCTGAACAGGAACGTATCGCCGCTCAACAAGCTGAGGCGCAACGACAAGAAGCTTTACGCGCTGAACAAGAGCGTATGGCGGCAGCTCAACAAGCTGAAGCTCAACGTCAAGCGGCTATTAGAGCTGAACAGGAACGTATCGCCGCTCAACAAGCCGAGGCGCAACGTCAAGCAGCTATTAGAGCTGAACAGGAACGTATCGCCGCTCAACAAGCCGAGGCTCAACGACAAGCTGCTATTAGAGCGGAACAAGAACGTATCGCCGCTCAACAAGCCGAGGCTCAACGCCAAGCAGCTATTAAAGCAGAACAAGAACGTATCGTTGCTCAACAAGCCGAGGCTCAACGCCAAGCAGCTATTAAAGCAGAACAAGAACGTATCGTTGCTCAACAAGCGGAAGCTCAACGCCAAGCGGCTTTAAAAGCTGAACGTGAGCGTATCCTCGCTCAACAGGCTGAAGAAGAACGCTTAGCGGCTGAAGAAGCAGCTCGCCAACGTGCTGAAGCCGCCGCTAAAGCTGAAGCCGAACGACAAGCAGTTATTAGAGCAGAACAAGAACGTATGGCAGCTCAACAGGCTGAAGCTCAACGCCAAGCAGCTATTAAAGCAGAACAAGAACGTATCGCCGCACAACAGGCTGAATCTCAACGGCAAGCAGCTTTAAAAGCTGAACAAGAGCGTATCGCGGCCGAGAAAGCTAAAGCTGAACGCGAAGCCGCTATAAAAGCGGAGCAAGAACGTATTGCTGCTAAACAAGCGGAACTTGCAAGACAAGCTGTGATCCAAGAAGAACAAGAACGTTTAGCTGCTGAACAACTAGCAAAAGAAGAAGCGGCAGCTGCAGCTAAAGCTCAGGCTGAAGCAGAGGCAAAAGCTAAAGCAGAAGCAGACGCTGCAGCTAAAGCTCGGGCTGAAGCAGAGGCAAAAGCTAAAGCAGAAGCAGACGCTGCTGCTAAAGCGCAAGCTGAAGCAGAGGCAAAAGCTAAAGCAGAAGTAGATGCTGCTGCTAAAGCTCAGGCTGAAGCCGAGGCTAAGGCTAAAGCTCAATCTGAAGCCGAAGCAAAAGCTAAATCTGACGCAGAGACTAAACAGGTTCAAGAAAGTAAATTACCGCAATCTTATGTAAACGCTCGTAATGAAGCTTCCACAAAGGGCTCTACTGTTACAGAAGAGAAAAATATTCTCTCCCAACCAATTGAACCCCCATTGCAAGCTGATGCGTCTGCAAAGATTAGTCTTGCTTTCGACGCGAAAAATTATGAATCCATGTCTACCACAGTAGATAATAAGGAAATTAAATATCGCGCCTTCGAGTATATCCCTTACGTGGCTAATCCAATCGACATAGATCAGCAATACATGAACATTTATGTACCAGAGGAATATTTCAACAACGGTACAATCAATGGTTACAATACCCAAACAGCCCCTATCTTCATGCCAAATGCAGTAGGTGGTTACATGCCGAGCCAAGCTATGACGCCTAAGGTGGAAAATGGAAAACCTAACAGTGTTCTTTACGCATTATCCCGTGGTTATGTAGTAGCTTCCCCATCTACTCGTGGTCGTACCAATAAAGCTTCCGATGGCAACTTCATCGGTAAGGCCCCGGCAGTAATCGTTGACTTACAAGCGGCTACAGCCTACTTACACGCTAACGATTCCGCTATGCCAGGTAATGCAAACCGCATTATCACAAATGGTACAAGTGCAGGCGGTGGTGTATCCTTGTTACAAGGTGCAACTGGTAACAGTTCCGACTTCCAACCATATTTACAAGCATTAGGTGCAGCTACAGCGGCAACTAATGTATACGCAGTATCTGCGTATGCCCCTATCACTAACCTTGATGCGGCTGATATGGCTTACGAATGGAGCTATAATGGTATCACATCCTTTAACAAAGTAACTATGGGCCAAGGCGAATTACCACAAGCTAATGTAGGTGGCAACTCTGCTCCACCACAACGCACGATGCAACGTGTAAACTTGAATGCAGACGATCTATCATACTCTAAAATGCTCAGCGAACACTTCCCTGATTACGTAAATAACTTACAATTACGTGACTCTCTAGGTCGTGTACTAAAACTTGACAAGAACGGTAACGGTACTTTCAAAAATTATGTAAAAGAATTTATTGTTGCTGCCGCTAATAAAGCAGCAGCTAAAGGTACTGATTTATCCAAGCATACATACCTTGTACGAGATAATAAAACAGGAACTATCAAAGACATAAACTGGGAAGCATATAACCACTTTGTAAGTCGCTCAAAAGCGCCTGGTGCCTTTGACTCTCGTGCTAATGATACAGGTGAAAACAATCTATTTGGTACAAGTACTACAGATAATAATCACTTTACCATTACTGCTGCATTACACGATTCAACAGCTAACCAAGATGTATACGTAGAAAATGCTAAGATCGTTACTATGATGAACCCAATGAACTATCTTGGTTCTCCTGCTGCGACAAATGCACGATTCTATCGTATTCGTTATGGCACAGCCGACAGTAATACATCTGTTGCAATTCCTTTAATCGTAGGTACACGTGCTCAAAACCTTGGGTACAGAGTAGATATGGCAACACCATTTAATGTAGATCACTCTGGTGACTACGATTTAGAAGAATTATTCAACTGGATGGATAATATCGTTAAAAACGGTAGATAATCACAATTAAATACATACCAAAATACTAAAGGAGCTACCTAGTAGTTCCTTTTTCATATACAATTATAAATTTTCTTGTGTATTCAATTATAAATGTTATTGTGAAAGTCCCTCTCCGACTATGAATAATCTGCACCATTATTTAATCAGTACATCACCCTATTATAATAATAAAAGAATTCAATCAAAAAAGGATGCCCCCTGTAAAATACAGGGGGCATCTATGTGTTTGAGCCAGGTAAAAGCAATTATTATGCTTTCACCATGATAGGCGATTAAACTTCAGGGAACAATGCTGTAGATAAGTAGCGTTCGCCTGTATCAGGGAGAATTACTACAATATTTTTGCCTTTATTTTCAGGGCGTTTTGCCAATTCTTGAGCCGCCCAAAGCGCAGCACCAGAGGAAATACCTACCAATACGCCTTCTGTGTGACCGAAAGCTTGAGATGTAGCAAAAGCATCCTCGTTAGAAACTTGGATTACTTCATCGTAAATGTTAGTATCCAATGTATCTGGAATGAAGCCAGCACCTAAGCCTTGGATTTTATGAGGGCCTGGTTTACCATTAGACAATACAGGAGAATCTGCTGGTTCTACGGCAACCACATGTACATCAGGGTTTTGTTCTTTCAAGTAGCGACCTGCACCTGTCAACGTACCGCCTGTACCAACACCAGACACGTAGATATCTACAGTACCATCAGTATCTTGCCAGATTTCAGGTCCAGTTGTTCTGTAATGAATTGCTGGATTAGCTTGATTTACGAACTGACCTGCTTCAATAGCACCGGCTGTAGCCGTTACGATTTCCTTAGCTTTTGCAATAGCGCCTTTCATGCCAAGAGAACCGTCAGTCAATACGAGTTGCGCGCCATAACCAAGCATTAATTTACGGCGTTCAATGGACATCGTTTCAGGCATTACGATTACAACTTTATAACCAAGCGCAGCACCTACAGCAGACAAGCCAATACCAGTATTACCAGATGTAGCTTCTACGATTGTGCCGCCTGGTTGTAATTCACCAGATTCAACTGCAGCTTGAATGATTGCTGCTGCGATACGGTCTTTTACGGAACCGCCTGGGTTGAAGTATTCCAATTTTGCGAAAATATTAGCGTTTGCACCATATTTTTTACCAAAACGTGTAGCAGCTAATAATGGTGTTTTACCGATTAATTCAACAAAAGATTTTGCAATTTTAGACATAGTGGTCACTCCTTATTAAATAGAACCATCCCAATTATCATATTTTGTATCAAGTTTAGCATAGGTCCCATCGATTACATCTTGAAGGGTTACGTTTTCTAAATAATCATGAATATAGTTTTGTAATCCTGCCCAGAAACCAACAGTCCGTTCGTTGATCACTGTATCAGTACTCACCCCTTCATCAAGGGTAGAGATGATAGCCATAGATTCCTCTGTAGCAAGCAAAATTTCAATAATTGTATATTCTTTAGGACTTTTAGATAAGCGATAGCCGCCATACTTACCGCGGATACTATCCACTAGTTTTGCAGCGCCTAAACGAGCTACGATACCTTCTAGGTATTTTTCAGATATGCCTTGTCGTTCTGCCACAGATCGCAAGGAGACAGGTTTATCTTGACCTTGCTCTGCCAAATCGATGAGGACCATCAATGCATACCGACCTTTTGTGGAAATCCTCATATATTTTGCCTTTCTTTGTAAACGTTAGTGTTAAACACACCCCATATTATAAAGTACTTATATTATATTTATAAAACCTTTCATATTAATAGGAATTAATTTCATTATAGACCACTCACTATAAAAATGCAAGAACTTATTTCCTACTTTTATAAAGGGATATTTACTCATTCTATATTTATTGAGTTTATCCTATATTTTAACTTAATAACTTGCCTCGTAGAAAGCTCAAGTTATAATACTTTTGTTAATTCGCAACACAACGAAGTAAGGATAATCTTATAACACAAAAGGACCAGCCCGAAGGCCAGTCCTTTTGCGTATAGTTTGTAGTTTGTTATATGAGGTTTACCATGATGAATTGGAGAGGGTTCATCTGGTATTGGGACTTACCGTATCGTCAGGAAAACGATGCGCGCCCGTGTTTATGTCATTTGAGGAGTTGTCTAGATTACTCTAGCATTTAAGTATAAGTTTCTTAATTAGATTTTACCTACAAGATCAAGACCTGGTTTCAAAGTATCTTTACCTGGTTTCCAACGTGCAGGGCACACTTGATCACCATGTTTAGCTACAAATTGAGCAGCTTGTACTTTGCGAACTAATTCTTCAGCGGAACGGCCGATACCCATATCATGAATTTCTGCTGTACGCACGAAGCCTTCTGGATCTACTACGAATGTACCACGGTAAGCCATAGCAGATTCTTCTTGGAATACATCGAAGAAATCAGCCAATTCATGTTTTTTGTCAGCCAACATGTAGTACTCGATTTTATTAATGCTTGGAGAAGCATCAGACCATGCTTTGTGAACGAATTCGGAGTCACAAGATACGGAGTAAACTTCGCAACCCAATTCTTTCAACTCTGCATAAGAATTTTGTACGTCTTCCAACTCAGTAGGGCATACGAATGTGAAGTCTGCTGGATAGAATACGAATACAGACCATTTACCCAACACGTCTGCAGTGCTAACTTTTACCAATTCAGGTTTTTTGAAAGCATCAAGTGTAAATTCAGGAAGTTGTTTACCAATAATAGACATGTTATGTCCTCCTTATTTGAGTTCCATATGTAACGAATATATTTACATTGGTGTACTTAACACCATATCTATATCTATCTTTGTCTATATAATAACAAATATCATTCAATATTGCAAGCGTTATTTTTAAATTTATCGATATATTTTTTCAACATTTTCGATGTAGGCAAAAAAAAGAAGAAAAATGCTCATTTCTGAGCATCTTTCTTCTTTTTACGTACTACAACAGACTTACTGTTCACAGTAGCGTGATCAAAAGCTATTAAACCCGCTATATTAGCAAGCCCTCTCCGTGCTATGTGACCAGTTGTAGATTGTTCTTTTCCCGATTTACCATATACAAACTGCTCTAGTTTGAGTGCAGCTAATATAAATAAACCTATAATAGATAAAATAGATTCCATCGCTTTAATCTATTTTTTTAGTTCTAAGATTGCATCTACGAAACCACGGAATAATGGATGTGCATTATTTGGACGAGATTTAAGTTCTGGATGTGCTTGTGTACCAATGAAGAATGGATGATTTTTTACTTCAATACTTTCAACGAGACGGCCATCTGGAGATGTACCAGAAATTACGAGGCCTGCATCAGTCAATTGTTGACGATATTCATTGTTGAACTCATAGCGATGGCGATGACGTTCATAAATCAAATCTTCTCCATAAGCCTCGTGAGTTTTCGTACCGGCTTCCACTTTGCATGGATAGATACCTAAACGCATTGTACCGCCTTTTTTATCTACATCAACTTGATCACTCATCAAGTCAATTACTTTGTACTTAGCATTTTCATCGAATTCGCTAGAGGTTGCTCCTTCCATGCCACATACGTTACGAGCAAATTCCATTACTGCAGATTGCATGCCAAGGCATAGGCCAAGATATGGAATATTGTTTTCACGAGCGTATTGGATTGTGCGAATTTTACCTTCTACACCACGGGAACCAAAGCCACCAGGCACGATGATACCTTCAACACCTTCAAATACCTCTTTAGGATCTACAGAAGTATCATCAAGTTCTTCAGAGTCAATCCAACGAATATTCACTTTAGTACCTGTAGCAATACCAGCATGATCTAGAGCTTCAACTACGGATAAATACGCATCATGCAACGCTACATATTTACCAACGATAGCAACTGTAATATCTTTATTAGGATTCAAGATCTTATGAACCATTTCTTTCCATGCAGTCATATCACATGGACGATCTTCAAGACCTAACTTTTTGATAACAATATCATCAAGACCTTGATCTTGCATCATCAATGGCACTTCATAGATAGAGCTACAAGTTTGATTTTCAATAACTGCTTCAGGTTCTACGTCGCAGAACAAAGCAAGTTTTTCTTTCATATCATCAGAGATATGTTTCTCACTACGACATACCAAAATATCTGGTTGAATACCAATGCTACGCAATTCTTTTACACTATGTTGTGTAGGTTTTGTTTTCAACTCGCCTGCGGCATTGATGTAAGGCACTAACGTAACGTGAATGTAAAGTACATCGTTACGGCCTACTTCTTTTTTCACCTGGCGAATAGCTTCCATAAATGGCAAGCTTTCAATATCACCTACAGTACCGCCGATTTCTGTAATAACTACATCAGCATTATCCTCTTTACCTACACGGTAAACATTTTGTTTAATTTCATTTGTAATATGTGGAATTACTTGTACAGTGCTACCTAGGTAATCACCTTTGCGTTCTTTATTGATTACAGACCAATATACTTTACCAGCTGTAATATTAGAACGTTTGCTAAGGTTAATATCGATAAAGCGTTCATAATGCCCCAAATCAAGGTCCGTTTCGGCGCCGTCATCTGTTACGAATACTTCACCATGTTGGTAAGGGCTCATCGTACCAGGATCGATATTAATGTATGGATCAAATTTTTGAATCGTTACATTGAAACCGCGGTTTTTTAGTAAGCGACCCAAAGATGCTGCTGTAATCCCCTTTCCAAGAGAAGAAACAACGCCGCCAGTTACGAAAATATACTTAGTTGCCATGATGCCTCCCACCTATTACATTTTTTCCGGAGCGGAAATACCTAAAATACCCAAGCCTTGACGAAGAACGAGGGCAATCGCTGTGATTAATCCAAGACGAGCTTGTTGCAACGCTGGATCTACGCCAATGATACGACCTTGACGGTAGAATGAATGGAACATGCTTGCCAAATCGTATAAGTACCGAGCAATACGATGAGGTGCACGATGTTCAGCAGCTTGAACGACCTCTTCCGGATATTCAGCTAATTTCTTAATTAATTCTAATTCCATTTCACTTGTAAGTGTTGTGAAATCAGTTTCACTATAATCGCCAAATGCGATGCCAGCTTCACGCACTTGGTTGTAAATGCTGTGAATACGAGCATGAGCATATTGGATATAATACACCGGGTTGTCATTACTGCGAGATTTTGCCAAGTTAATATCGAAATCAAGTTGGCTGTCTAAGGAACGCATCAAGAAGAAATAGCGAGACGCATCTACGCCAACCTCTTCAATCAATTCATCTAATGTAACGCTATCACCACTACGTTTAGACAATTTAACAAGTTGTCCGTCACGGAACAATGCTACCATTTGTAATAACAATACTGTTAATTTATCAGGGTCATAACCAAATGCCGCCATAGCCGCTTTTACACGACATACATAGCCATGATGGTCAGCGCCCCAAATATCAATCATTTCTTTAAAGCCACGATCAAATTTATTGCGATGATACGCAATATCTGCCGCCAAATATGTAGGAACCCCATTATCACGAATAACTACGCGGTCTTTATCATCACCATAATCAGTAGATTTTAACCATAAAGCACCGTTTTTTTCATAAACTTTGCCAAGGGCCTTTAATGCCTCTACGGAATGATGAATCTCATCCGTTTCATGAACTGTACGTTCAGAGAACCAATTATCAAAAGTAACGCGGAAGTTTCTTAATGTTTCCTCTAAGCGAGCTAATTTTTCTTTTAAGCCCTCTTCCTTAAACAAGGCTACACGATCTGCTTCGTTCATAGCATTTAATTTATCAAAGCCTTCGCGTTCTGCAATCGCTTTCGCTGTTTCAATAATATCTGGGCCACGATAGCCATTTTCAGGGAACACTAAAGCCCCTTCTGGAATATCGAACTCAGGCATAGAACCGTCTTCATTGCGTTTAGGTGGGAATACTAATGTAGCACCTTGTAACTCTTGGAAACGGTACTCAATGGAAATAGCCATGTTGTCGATTTGATTACCTGCATCATTGATATAGTACTCGGATTGTACATTATAACCCGTTGCACGTAACAAGTTTACAAGAGCACTACCGTACGCAGCACCGCGACCATGACCAACATGCAATGGACCTGTTGGGTTTGCACTTACGTACTCTACTTGAATTGTATCGCGCGCACGCAATGGTTGAACACCATACTCAGTACCAGCATTCAAAATGGCTTTTAACGTATCGTACACCATATCAGATTTCAAAAAGAAATTAATAAAACCTGCGCCGGCAACCTCAGCACGTTCAAGCCAATCAAAATTCATATGACTAATCAAAGCTTCAGCAATGGCTCGAGGATTTTGACGAGCTACACGAGCGGATTGCATAGCGATGTTTGTAGAAAAATCACCGAATTCCTTTTGAGGTGGCACTTCGAGAACGATTTCTGGATATTCCCCAGCCGGCAAATCACCGCTGTTAATCGTATCTTGTAATGCCTGTTCAATCCCCGATTTCAGGATTTCCTTCATGTCCATGCTCTATATCCTCCCGCACGTCTATATCTAACTGATTATAAAATTGCCATTCACCTTCAACGGAAATATCATATCCTAAATGAACATGACCTACGCCATCATGAAAGTCTACTGTTAATTCATGAGTATTTACAGCCATATGTAAATCACCATATGGTGTTTCATATACGGCTTCACGTTCTTCACCACGGACGTATTGATGACGCATATTGACAGCCCCTGTTCGGAGCAACACGATAGAATCATCATGAATTTTAATGGTCGTCTTAACCCCATCCAATCCAGTCACACTAGATTCTTCATAACGCACATATTGAGCATTACCTTTTTCATGTGACGTACCTGGGGAAATCAGTTCCACTACGGTATCCTTGCCATCCATATCTCGTTGTACACTCTTTACGGACACTAGAACCCGCTTCATTTTCAACCTCCATGGTAGTAATTAATCATCATATTATACCATAATCAAGGACTATTTTGCACCCTTAATGAGTCCCAATTTCTTAGTCTTCGTCATCCGTTTAATAGCATATTCTCTGCGTTGTGCTTCTTGTTTTTGATGAAAGCTTTCAGAATATACCAAGGTCACAGGACGACGTCCTCGCGTATATTTTGCACCACCTGGGATATCTCCATTGTGAGCATCTATTCGACGTTTGAGATCTGTAGTCCATCCACAATACAAAGAATCATCTGCACATCGCACCAAGTACACATAGTGCCGTTCTTCAGACTTAGCATCCTTATTTGCCATTTTTCGCATCATCAGTGATTGGTTCCAATGTGATAGAATTGATAATTACTGGTTCAACTGGTTTATCATTGCGACCAGTCTTAACCTTGCCAATTTTTTCAACTACATCCATACCTTGTACTACAGTACCAAAGATGGTGTGTTTATTATCTAACCAATCCGTAGGTCCCAAGGTAATGAAAAATTGAGAGCCTCCTGTATTAGGGCCACGGTTTGCCATGGCAAGAACGCCCATTTTATTGAAATGTAAATCATTGGAGAATTCATCAGGAATTGTATAGCCCGGTCCACCGGCACCTGTGCCATCAGGATCTCCACCTTGAATCATAAAGCCTTCGATAACACGGTGAAATGTCACACCATTATAGAAGCCTTTTTTCACGAGATAATCAAAATTTTTGACCGTAATCGGTGCTTTAGACCCTAACAAACGAACCTTAAATTGACCATAGTTTGTATCAAAGATAGCATATTCATCAGCAATTGGTGCGTTTGTAAAATTGGGCATAGCTACAGTTTCTGCTTTCACGGTGTTACCTTGTGGTTGTTCACCACTGTTTGTACCGCATGCAGTTGTACCAAGCACTGTAATCCCCAACATTGCGCATAAAGCCAAGCGTTTCCAGTTCATATGTCCCCCAAAATACTAATATTATATTTAACTAAAATGTAGATTTAAAATTTACATAGAAAAACCGCTCAACCCATGAGCGGCTCTTTTTTAGTATATCATATTATGGCACTATTGAGATTAAAAATATAAAAAAATAATATAACAATAAATAACAATAAAAAACAGAGCTTCAAAGGAGCTCTGTTTTTGTAATCCTCAAATAATCACGTAGTTAATTCGATTATTTAGAATCAAATTGATCTGGAGTTGTATTGTTATAAGACTCAATATAATTATTGAAATTCTCAATCATGTCGTTAAGGTTGTTTTCATTTGCATCGTTAAGTACTTGACGAACAGAACCAACTACAGAGTTATAAGAGTTAACAAGCACTTCTCCACGATCATTATTTATGCTCTTAAGCAATGTTTGAATTTCATTAAGTTCTTTTTCTACAGCTTGTTTGTCTGCATTTCTAGGAGCTTTTTCTACGTTTTCTACAAGAGTAGTCAAGCGAAGCGTAGATTCCATTGCTGCAGCATAGCCTTTTTTACCGTCTTTTTTCAATTTTTCGATTTGTTTCTTAGTTTGTTCGGTATTAGCTTTGTTAAGAGCATCATTGAACTTCGCATAAGCTGCATCAAATTTTTCTACTTGTGCTACGTATTTAGCTGCTAGTTCTTTACCTTTAGCGCCACCATCGTTCATGTAGGCTTTAGAATCATCATAAGCTTTCAAATCTTTGAATGTTGGTACTAATTCATTAAGAACATTTAATACATTATCGCGTTCTGTATCAACTTCTTTGAACGTAGAACCCTCTTTTTTAGATTGTTCCAAAGCTTCTTTTAAAGTATCATAGTGAGGTTGACGACCAATAGCACCTTCTTGGAAACCACCTTTTAATTTAGCCAAACTGTCTGCATAGTTTTGACCCCAAGTAGCATTGTCACCATTGAAGCGATTTGTTGCATCAATAAGGGTATTAAGCTTAGCAGCTGCTTTCTCATCGCTACCGCCATCAACTACGGAGGATACTACGGAGCC
Organism: Veillonella parvula; assembly: GCF_018378075.1. Lineage (GTDB taxonomy): Bacteria > Bacillota > Negativicutes > Veillonellales > Veillonellaceae > Veillonella > Veillonella parvula_K. The sequence goes on along the minus strand of NZ_JAGZYE010000005.1, from coordinate 112,561 downwards.
AATGCCACCCGCTTTATCACTGCCGCAACCAGAAACAAATAAACCTGCTGTCAATGCTGCTACACAAAGTAAAGTTGAAAATAATCTGCGTTTATTGTTCATATCTTCTCTTCTCCTTTTAACACATGAATATTGAACTAAGCGCATTATACTAACTATACTACACCAATTCTGTAGCCACAGCTACAAAAATAAATCTTCATATAAGCTTCACCTAACTTAGAGGAATTATCAATAATTAATCGATCCATTTAAAATGCTTACACGCATTATAAATGCCATCTTTATCACAGTCTGTAGTAATATAATCAGCCTTTGCTTTTAATTCAGGGCGCGCATTACCCATAGCAATATTTAGCCACTCAGGTCTAAACATAGACAAATCATTATACCCATCACCAAATACAACGGCTTGATTTGGCTTCATTCCAAAGTGTTCAAGCATATTACGAATACCCAACGCCTTTTCCATAGGCTCATATAGAACACAGCCATCACCATAACGAATGAGCTTATGTGTCATATGCTCGATATCCTTCTCCTCTTCCTCTCCTTCCTTGAAAAACACATAAATCTTATAAAATTCTTCAACACTATGAAAATCAAAATTAGGATCTACAGTTGTTTTAAATACATCCCAATTAGGATGCCACTCTAGAATTTCCTTATATGGCGTAATACGACCGAGTTTATTGCGATCAGTTACGGCCCAAGGAATATTATGTGATTCTAAATACTCTAAATATTTAATACATGCATCACGATCCATACCTATCATAGATACCAATTCATTATTAACAGTGATACTGTGACCACCATCTGCTACAAAATCAGTAAGGCCCGCTTGCTCTGCGAAACGCTTAGCATCCACTTGAATACGACCAGTTGCTAAGGCTACACGATGACCACGACGCTTTAACTCATCTAAACTGTATTGAGCACTTTCAGGGATTTTACCTTCAGGCCATACAGCTAAGGTATTATCGATATCGAAAAAGAAAAACTTCTGTTCCACAGGCCCTCCTAATCGCGTCCACTCATCAGCTTAAACCGCTCTTTTTGTTTTACATCTGGATATTTTTCATGGTCCACATCACTCAAAAACATATCTAGTGGTCGTACATATAAGTCATGTTGATCATATAATTTTTGATATACCACGAACTGTTCACTCGTTTCCGAATGAGTTGCAACATCTAACACATAATAGTACATGCCTTTAAAATGACGATATAAGCCACCCTTTACAATTTCTTGCATTTATAACCTCATCACATAACATACACAAATAGTTACAAACCATATTAATCAAGAGATTCCATATATTGAATAGCCTTAGTCAACATATCTGCTGTAATTTTATATGGAGATACATCAATATCATGAACAGATGTAGCCTTTTCAACAATTTGAGGAATATGCGATGCAGTAAGATCTAATTGTGAAAGTTTAGTAGGCCAACCTAATTCGCGATATACTGGCAACCACCGTTGTAACTCATCCATTTGTTGGTCAACGGTTAACAAAATAAGTAAGCCATAAGCTACTATTTCACCATGCAAATGATTTTCTTCTGTTTCTTTATTAGTAACACAGCCATAACATACAGCATGAGCCATGTTGCTATTATATGCCATAGGAACACAACCTGATACAACACCGGTAGTAAAGATAACAGTCATAGCAATGGTATCAAAGGCATCACTACGTTTATTAGCTTGACTATCTTTATAGGCTTGTATACCATGTGCTAAAATTGGTTCACTACACATAGAAGCTAGAGTAAGGCCTAACTGAGTATTATAGTCTTGCTCGCGACTGCGAGCAGAAAGATGAGTTTCATAGTGTTTTGCAATAGTATCTCCCATTCCTGCCCACAAGTAACGGCTTGGTGCTTCTACGAGAATATCAGCATCAATAAAGCAGTGCACAGGAGGATGATTTACAAAAGCTACGTCATCAAAAGTATGATCTGCCGTGTATACAGCTGCCACTTCTGACGTTGCCGCACAAGTAGACGCAATGGTTGGAATTGTAAAGAATGGTTTATCATCTAACTCTATAGCTACTACTTTTACCGTATCCATGGCCTTACCACCACCAACAGCAAACAAAAAGTCCGCATCTTTTACAGATGCCATTTGTGCAATTTCCTTGCCTCGAGCAAAAGTACACTCTCCACCAAAGTGGATAATATCTAGCACCTTAATCCCCGCTTTATCAAGCACTGGACGAATGTGTGGCAAAGCTTTAGAAAGAGCTGTTTCGCCACCGATGATAGCTACAGACTTGCCATATAATTTTGTAAACTTTGGAATAGCGTCAAATACATCATGACCTCCAAAACTATAACTAGGTAAACAATGAGTACTACGCATAAAATTTCCTTCCTTCTTTTATCATTTATATCCTTATTTATCCTTATTATAGAAACTTCTACACACAAAATCAATTTTATATGACAACAATCAAAACATAAAAAGGCTCTATACTCTCACAAAATGAAAGCATAGAGCCTTTATCTTTATTACTTATTATCGGAAGCAAGACCTTTATGGATAAGACCCACAACAAAGCCTAATACCGCAAAGCTTACCCAGCCCATACCAGCACTTTGGAATGGAATATATTGAGCAAAGAGCTGTTCCAAAGCTGTAGGTGCAATACCTGCAGTTTCAAGACCAGTCATGAGGGCAGAGATCATTGTGAATGCCACAGTCCATACATATACGCAGCGACGGCCCCCGAACACATTATGGAGAAGCGCCAACAAGATGATTACGATAGTCAACGGATACAAGAGCATCAACACAGGAATAGCTGCACTGATGATTGTTTTCAAACCAAACATACTAAGACCAAAGGCCGCTAGAGAGAAAATTACTACATATAATTTGTAGCTAATCTTTGGAGTCAGCTTGTGGAAATACGTACCGCAAGAAGTGATAAGACCAATGCTTGTAGACAAACAAGCTAGCAGAACGATGATAGCCAAGATGATTTGACCAAACTCACCAAACAAATAGTTAGCACTTACGGATAATACAGGAGCACCTGTTTCGAATAAACCAAAGCGTTCAACACTTGTGGCACCAATGTTAGCAATAAATACGTAAACAATCCCAAGAAGGCCTACCGCAATAGCACCTACCTCCATTACTGTTTTTGTAATCACAGCACGAGATGTAGCACCACTAAGGCGTACAAAATCGATTACAAGAATAGCAAAAACTACGGAAGCCAAGGCATCCATTGTATTGTAGCCATCCAAGAAGCCTTGCAATACAGCCGTTGGTGCATCACCATATGACGGCTGTGGCACCGCATAGCCACCGAGCGGAGTAATAAAGGATTTAACAATTAGCAATAAAATTACAAGAAGCAATGCTGGTGTCAAAATGTTGCCAATACGGTTAACAAGCTTTTGCGGACTAATAGATAACCACAAAGAAATTCCAAAGAATAAGGCCAAGAAAATTGGTTCCATATTCATATGCAAGCCATCAGCAAAAGGTTTAATGGCAATTTCATAAGCTACAGTACCAGTACGTGGCGTAGCAAACATAGGTCCAATGCTCAAGTAAAGAGAAATCGTATACAACAAGCCATAAATTGGATGAACTCGGCTTGCTAGTTCTTCAACATCTTTACAGGAAGAATAGCCCATTGCTACAACACCTAAGAGTGGAAGTCCTACACCAGTTAACACAAAGCCAAGCAAAGCCCAGCCTACATTATCACCAGCATGTTGCCCTAAAGCCGCTGGAAAAATCAAATTCCCTGCTCCAAAGAATAGAGCAAATAACATCATACCTATAGCCAGATAGGCACGGGTCGACAAATTGTCGTTACCATTCATAAATGTAACCCCCTTTAGGTCATATAAAATAATATTACTATTATAATCTAAAGGAACTCGGGTATACAAGAAAAATATCCTCACTATTCTATATCCGTATAGAGTTATTCCCATAAGTAACAAACTTTAACTTTTACCTATAGGAATAAGTAGATAGTTCCCTATTTTACAGTAATCATTACAGACTATTAATTGCTCATTCACTACGAAAGACTTCTTATATGAACTTGTACATCATAAAAGGTGCTACCCCATCCCTGATCTGTAGGACGAGCTGCGGTAAGCGCATTGATTGCCACGTGAGGATCACTAGATTGAGATTGCCACCATACACCTAGTGTTACCAATGTACCTCGCTGTACCTCATCGTCGTAGTATGCTTTAATTTTTACGCTGCCACGATCGTTATAGATTTCTACTTCATCCCCATCGTTTATGTTATACATTTTGGCATCTTCTGGATGGATACGAAGTTTCATCAACTCAGGATCATTAAATTCTAGTTCGCAGAAACTAGAGTCCAAAATTCGAATATCATTACCGATTATGAGCCAAAACGGTGCATTGTCACCATATGGAGGCATATACCGAATTAATGGTTCTACATCTTGCGGATTATATAATTCAATTTTTCCAGACGGTGTTTTGAAATCCATCTTATAATTTTCAGGTACCGTCATCTCCACAGGCTCACCGTTTAAAATCAACTCTTGGTCCCTCTTGGATATACGACTCGAAGTGTGCACAATTTGTTCAATAAGCTCTCTTTCACTAAGGTTAAAAAATGCATCCTCCAACCCCATACGTTTTGCTAACTCGGCGATAACTTGCCAATTGGAACGAGACTCCCCAACTGGATCAATCAATTTGTAACCCGTACCAATTGTGTAATGACCATAAGAATTATAAATATCATCATGCTCTACAGATGTTGTGGCCGGCAAAATAATATCCGCATATTTACAGGTATCCGTAAAAAAACGCTCATGCACAATTGTGAATAAGTCATTACGCATCAAACCTTTACGAACCACATTTTGATTAGGTGCTGTAATAGCAGGATTTGAGGAAAACACATATAAGCTATGGACCCCAACTCTTTCGGGATTTGTAAGCATCTCCCCAAGTTTAATCATAGGCATCAATCGTTTAGCTGGCGCATGAACATGAGCCTGTTGCATCATATCTTTGCCAATAAATTTACTACCACTAGCACTCGACAACAATCCCCCCCCAGGATATTGCCATGCTCCAACCACAGCAGGCAAGGCATTAATAGCACGGCATGTCATAGCACCATTACCATATCGAGACAAACCACTGCCGAGACGGATAAACGGCGCTTTTGATGTAGCGTATGCATGAGCGAACTCAGTCATACGATCCACGGAAACACCACAAATATCAGATGCTTTCTCCGGCGTAAAATTAAGCAACACCTCTTTTACCAGCTCATCGTAGCCTTGGACATGTTCCTTAATAAAATCTGTATCCGCCAAACCGTCACGATGAATGATATGGAGCATACCTAATGCTAGCGCTCCATCACTACCTGGTTTAACGTAAATATGCTCATGAGCTTGGCTAAAAGTATAGGTTTTATGAGTATCGATAATCCAAACGCGGGCACCATTCTTTTTTGCTATGTTCACATCGTGTAAAATATGAACATCTGTAGCTGTCGCATTTATCCCCCACAAGACGATACAGTCGCTATGTTGCGCCTCTTGTGGTTTAATACCTAATGTTTCACCATAAACGGACCGGAACCCCGCTTGTTTAGCAGGAGAGCAAATACCTCGATCTTGGTCTGTAGCACCAATACGGCGAAAAAAATAATCTGCTGCAGGACTCTGAATAACCCCCATTGTTCCTGCATAAGAGTAACGCAAAATACTTTCACTGCCATAAGTATCAATAGTTTCTTTGAAATTATTGACAATTGCATCAAGGGCTTCATCCCAACTAATACGAGTGTACTGAGCTTCACCAATTCCCTTTTTACCGACACGCTTCATAGGGTACTTCAAGCGCAACGGAGAATGGATTACTTTTTCATAATGTGCCATCTTAGGGCATAGTGTACCTCTTGTGAAAGCATGTGCTCTATCCCCTCGAACAGATATTACTTTATTATTATCGACTGATACAATGAGTCCGCATGCATCAGGACAATCGTAAGGGCATACAGATTTATATTCTTTCATGATAAGCACCTCGCTTATAAATTGTATAAACTATAGGATGTATATTTATATTATATTATAGTATGACTCGTATAAGTATAACCTTTTGCACATATTCTGAATTAAAAAGGTTTTAGAAATGATTATTTTATGTATATCAATGCATTCAATTATCACATTACATTTATGACCTCATCATTTATTTTGATATATGTAGTTAAACATTTCAAGTTTTATCGATATCTATCCATTATCATTCTTGTCCAATGCCTAAACAGATATACTAATAAGTTCTATAAAAATACCAAAATTCTTCAAAAAAATCATGTAATCATTACTAAAAGTCATAACCATATAGTTTTAGGTATAATCAGACATTTTAATAGTGTCGTATAGATTATGTGACAAAAATCACCGGTACGTATGCGTATTTAGTAATGTCGTTCAGACTGTAAGACTATTCAATCTCACTTGTTTCTGTGCTATACTGACAGTGTCATTTGAGAGGATATAGAACTCACAAGAAATCATTTTGAATTCATGGTTATCTAATGTGAAGTAGCTATATCAGGTACATATTTTCTGAAAAGAGGTTTTAACGATGGCAGACGCAAAAAACACTGTGTTATTCCCTTATGAAACACTAAAAAAATTGAGCATGGACGCTTTCCAAAAATTTGGTTTCTCCGAAAAAGAAGCTGACATCATCCAAGACGTACTTTTGACTTCTGACTTGTTCGGTATTCAAAGCCATGGTATGCAACGTATGGTTCGTTACCATAAAGGTATCACTAATGGCTTGATTAAAATCGACGCTAAACCTGAAATCGTAAAAGAAACTCCAATTTCTGCAGTTATCGACGGTCATGACGGCATGGGTCAATTATTGGGTCATAAAGCTATGGAAATGGCTATCGAAAAAGCTAAAAAATCCGGTGTTGGTATCGTATCTGTACGTAACTCCAACCACTACGGTATCGCTGGTTACTATGCTAAAATGGCATCCGACCAAGGCTTAATCGGTTTCTCTTGTACAAACTCCGAAGCAATCATGGTTCCTACATATGCTCGTAAAGCTATGCTTGGTTCTAACCCTATCGCTTGGACTGTACCAGCTGATCCAGTTGACTTCTTCTTCGATTGCTCCACTACAGTAGTAACTCGTGGTAAACTTGAAATGTACAACAAAATGGGCAAAGCTACTCCAGATGGCTGGGCTGTTAATAAAGACGGCGTTCCTTCCACTGATGCAGCTGAAGTATTGGGCAACATCTCCCGTCATGAAGGTGGCGGTATCCTTCCTTTAGGTGGTGCTACAGAAGTTCTTGGCGGTCACAAAGGTTATGGTAACGGCATGATTGCTGAGTTGTTCTCCTCTATCTTGTCCCAAGGTGGTACTTCCAACAAATGTATGGTTGGTGGTAAATCCAACATCTGTCATGGCTTCATGGCTATCAACCCTGAATTCTTCGGTGACCCTGCGGAAATCAAAAAACACTTCTCCCAATTCTTACAAGAATTACGTGAAGCACCTAAAGCTCAAGGTCAAGATCGTATCTATACTCATGGCGAAAAAGAACATGAATCCGTTGAAAAAGTTAAAGCTGAAGGCATCCCTGTACTTAACGGTACAATGCTTGAAGTTCAAGACCTTTGCAATGAATTAGGTCTAGACTTCAAATCCTACTTCGGCGATTATGTACCAGAAGCTCCTGCTACAATGTTCAAAGGTAACTACTAATACCTAAACTTAGTAATGGCCCTAACAAGGACTTGTAGTTAGTACAGAAGGGGACATAAACACTGTTTATGTCCCCTCTCTTATGTTTTTAACCTCATAGGCTATGAGGTTAAAAAATTTTATGTACTATATCAATTTTTATGATAAGTATATCTGTTATTTTATTGTAAGCTTTTATTTTAACTGAACTTTTACAAATTAACATCATAGCGATTTATTCATCAATTAAATTGATTAAACTACGTCGTCCTGTTGAGCATATATTTTTGTTTTACTTGAAAGGATGATCTTAGAAATGAGTGCTATCACCGTTCTATTAGCGCTATCTCCAATCATTTGGTTGATTGTAGCGTTATCCATCTTGAAATTACCTGCATGGCAAGCAACAAGTGTTGCTGCGATTGGTTCTTTCATTATCGCTATTACAGCATTCCAAGCTGACCCATTTATTATGGTCACTGGTGCCCTTGAAGGTGCCGCATTGGCAATCTGGCCAATCCTATTAGTTATTACAGCTGCTATCTTCGTTTATAACTTGGTAGTACATACGAAAGCAATGGAAACTATTAAAACCATGCTTTCTTCTGTAACATCTGATACTCGTGTACTTGCATTACTACTTGCATGGGGCTTTGGTGCCTTCATGGAAGGTATGGCTGGCTTCGGTACTGCCGTTGCAATTCCTGCAGCTATGATGGTTGCCGTAGGTTTTGACCCACTTAAATCTATCATCGCATGTCTCGTTGCAAACTCCGTACCAACAACATTTGGTTCTATCGGGATTCCAACAACTACATTGGCATCCTTAACAAACCTTGATCCAAGCCATTTAGGTACATTCATTTCCGTACAATTGTTCTTGCTTAACCTTATCGCTCCATTCTTTGTTGTTATGATTATTGGTGGCGGTATTAAAGCGTTAAAAGGCGTATTCCTTGTAACATTGCTTTCTGGTTTAGCATTAGCAGTTCCTGAAACTGTAATCAACGCTGTAATGGGTCCAGAATTATCCGTAATTTCTGCATCCATCGTTATCATGGCAGTTATCATTGGTTGTGCAAAAATCATGCCTCCTAATGATCCTAAATACGCAGTTAAACAAACTGGCGAAGTCCCTAAAGTTTCTGGTGGCGAAGGCCTTGTAGCTGCAATGCCATTCATCTTAATCTTCGTATTATTGTTATTAACTTCTAAATTGTTCCCTGCAATTAATGGTCCTCTTGCGTCCATTAAAACATCTGTACCTATTTATCAAGGTGCTGGTGCAAAACCTTACACATTCGTATGGATTGCAACTCCTGGTATTATGATTTTTATCGCTGGTATTGTTGGTGGTTTCATCCAAAAAGCAAAAGCTGGCGAAATCTTCGGTACATTGGGTAGCACAGTTAAAAACTTGAAATTCACATACCTTACAATCATCACAGTTGTTATGACAGCTAAATTGATGACTTACTCTGGTATGACTGCAGACATTGCAAAAGCAATGGTTGCTGGTACAGGTACATTGTATCCTCTATTCGCTCCTATCGTGGGTGCGTTGGGTGCATTCTTAACTGGTTCTGGTACAAACTCCAACGTATTGTTTGGTCCACTTCAAATCGCTGCAGCTCAAGGTTTAGATCCTACAAACTTCGAAGACCTTGGCTTCTGGTTGGCAGCAGTTAACTCCGGTGCAGCTGGTATCGGCAAAATGTTGTCCCCACAATCCATCGCGATTTCTATTGGTGCCGTAGGACCTGCTTTAAAAGCATACCTAGAAAACCACAAAGAAATCAGTGCTGAAGAAGCTCATAAACTAGAACATGAAATCGAAGCAAGCGTTATCATGAACAGCGCATTCAAATACTTCTTGATCTTCATCGTTATGCATGGTTGTATCTCCTTCTTCGGTCAACATTTCATCCATGAAATTCACCACTTCTTCTTCTAAGAACTGGTAACAAAAAAAGAACAGCTCTTCACGAGCTGTTCTTTTTTGTTGCCACATATGAGAATACTACATATAACATGGTTTAATGATATTGCTTCTACAGATGAAACCGTAGCTGTCCCGATTACTACTATTGCAGCTAACACAAAACCTTTTAGTTAATATTTCATATAATTCTCCCATCGCCAATAAACACATTGATATTTTTAGATATAATTAATATACTAATTGTAATCTATAAATAGAGATATAGCAAACTCAATATTTCATATAGATATTTTTTCTCAATCATGGTAAAATACATCGTATCAAATAGAAAAAATTAAATGCAGTCTGCGAAGTGCGATTCGCAGACTTTTATTTTTCTCACTTTAGTATAGGAGGGTTTTATGACTCAAGAAAATTCTGCTAAGGTCTCTTTCATCTTAGTAGTATTCCTTGGTCTGTTGACAGCCATCACACCACTTGCAACAGATTTATATTTACCAGCATTACCAATTATGCCTAGTGAACTAAATACATCTGCATCAAATATTCAAATGACCATTGGTGTGATGACTTTTGGTGTTGCATTAGGTCAATTATTTGGAGGTCCTATTAGTGATACTATGGGCCGCAAGTTGCCTCTTATAACAGGCAACTTACTTTGCGTTATCTCTAGCATAATCTGTGCTTATGCACCAAGCATTGAAATACTTTTACTAGGACGCTTTCTACAAGGTTTAACAGGATCTGTGGGCGTTGTAATTGCTAAGGCCATCGCTCGAGATTTTGCATTTGGTCAAGAATTGACTAAACTCTTTGCATTGCTCATGATGGTTAACGGTTTGGCGCCAGTAATCGCTCCGCTCATCGGAGGTCAATTATTACTATTCACTACATGGCGCGTTATCTTCGTTATTTTAGCAATATTTTCTGCTATTCTATTAGTGGGATCTCTTCTCTTCCGTGAAAGCTTACCTAAAGAAAAACGCGTTACAGGTGGCGTTGCAACTGCTACAAAGAACTACATTACGCTTATTAAAGATAAGCGATTCCTTGGGCAAACACTAATCCAATTCTTTGCTTTTGGTGGATTCTTTGCGTATATCTCAGGTTCATCCTTTGTATACCAAAACATCTTCCAACTATCTGCACAAGAATTTAGCTATCTCTTTGGTATCAATAGCTGTGGTATTATCTTAGCTAGTGCCATAAGCGCTAGATTAAGTAATGTAATCACAGTTCGACAATTACTAACATTTGCCCTCTGGCAACTAACAATCGGCTCCTTGCTATTCTTAATAGCTATGCTTTTCGAATGGCCACTTATTCCTGTAACGGCCATTCTATTCTTTACCGTATGTACAGTATCCCTATTTGGCTCTGCCTCTTTCTCTATGGCAATGGCTAAATACGGTAAAATGGCTGGAAGTGCCTCTGCAGTACTTGGCTTTGCTAGCATGTTCTCTGCAGGAATCGTATCTCCATTAGTTGGTATTGGTGGGGAATATACGGGGATTCCCATGGGGATTACAATGCTAGTATGTGCAGTGCTTTCCTTATTGTGCCTATATGGTTTGGTAGAAAAAGATTAATCTCTTTTACACATTTGTATAAGCCCCACAATGGGGCCCGACTACAACAAAATAATATTAGTATATAAATACGATACCCCTTTCCTTGCTCAGTACTTCGTAAAATCGCTTCGGAAAGGGGTATCGTATTTATATTAACATTATCTATAGAGGCGTCCCATTGTTGGGCTTTACAAGCATATTTCAAAATAGATTAATTCTTTAACTCTACAAACACCTAGGCATAATAACGAAAACCACCTACACAACTGATTGTAGGAGAAAGGAGATGTGCCATAGGCACATCTCCACATTTCTTCCCCCTCCTCTATCCAGTTATATTTTCAATGGGACATCTTCATAATTAGCGTATATAGAAAAGAATACAGCCCTCTCTGCAGCGATTTTACGGAACGTAGTGACGTACTGAGCCAAGAGAGGGCTGTATTTTTTCTATACTAGTAATATGCAGTTGTATTCGGGCCCCATTATAAAATGTAAGGGACCTTATCGCTTATTCACTAAATTCCATCCCAACTTCTCCCCACTGCACTAGTTATATTTTCAATGGGACCGCTTCATACAGGTGTATATAGAAAAGAACACAGCCCTCTCTGCAGCGATTTTACGAAGCGTAGCGCCGTACTGAGCCAAGAGAGGGCTGTGTTTTTTCTATACTAGTGTTATGTAGTTGTCACGGGGCCCCATTGAAAATATAACAGAGCACCCTTATTCAAACATTGTCGATAGTAGTAGTTTCAATCGGTTTGCTTGGTTAACCGCACTGGATCCTGGATCGTAGTCGATAGCTGCGATTCGCACGTCTGGGTAGGCAGCGGATAGTGTTTTCACCATGCCTTTACCTGTTACGTGGTTTGGTAAGCAGCCAAATGGTTGTAAGCATACAATTTGCTTAGCTCCTTTTTCGATAAGGTCAATCATATCTCCTGTGAGGAACCAGCCTTCACCACATTGGTTACCAAGTCCGATGAATTGGGCTGCTTCTTTTGCTACTTCTGTCATACGTTGTAGCGGGTCAAAGTGTTTTGACGCTGCTACGGCTTTTGCATATGGCAAGCGGTAGAGCTCAAGGGCTTCACGAGCCAATGTACCAAAGAAGCCAGATAGCCATGTACCATCAAGGTGCTTAGCACGGTATGTGCTATCCATTGCACAATACAAGAAGAAATCTAGCAAGCCAGATGTAACGACTTCGCCGCCTTCCTTTTCGATAAGCTCATTAATATGATTGTTAGCACTTGGATGGAATTTAACATAAATTTCCCCTACGACACCAACACGAGGTTTTTGTACATCTTTATTAATTGGTAAGTTATCAAAATCATGGATGATTTCTTTGATGTACTTATTATATTGTCGAAGACTGGCAGATGTAATATTATCACGTAATTTTTTAATCCAATAATCACATAATGCATCGGTAGAACCATGATTTGTCTCGTATGGCCGTGTGGCAAGAACACATTGCATGAGCGCATCACCGTATACAACAGCTTGAATCATGCGATGTAAGAAACCTTTTGTCAACTTAAAGCCTGGTTGGCGTTCCATATCACTCGCATTAAGAGATAGAATAGGTACTTGTTTCATACCAGCATCAATCAATGCTTTACGTAAGTAACCGATGTAGTTTGTAGCACGACAACCACCACCAGTTTGAGAGATGATAACAGCCGTCTTATCTACATCATATTTACCGGATAATAGTGCGGACATGAGCTGCCCTACAACGATAATCGCTGGGTAACATGCATCGTTATTAATGTATTTTAAACCCACTTCGATATCGTCACGCGTAGGCGCTGGCAACATTTCAAAGTCATATCCTTCATTTTTGAGTACTGGCTCTAAAAGGCTAAAATGCAATGGTGACATTTGTGGCACCAAAATTTTATAAGTCTTACGCATTTCTTCTGTGAAGACAACGCGATTGTAATCGTAAGTTGGTAATTTCTCTACCACTACCTCTTCCGGCGCCTCAGGATTATGATGACGACGCAAGCTACGTTCCATTACAGATTGCAATGAACGCAAACGGATTGTCACGGCTCCAAGGTTTGTACCTTCATCGATTTTGAGCAAGGTATGGATTTTATGATTTGCTGAAAGTATATCTTTTACCTGATCTGCTACGATAGAATCAAGGCCACAACCAAAGGAGTTAAGCTCTACAATTTGGAATCCTTCAGTTCTACTTACAAATTCAGCGGCACGATATAGACGGCTATGATACGACCATTGGTCTACAACGCGTAAATGCTTGATATCATTACCGAGTGGCGCAACGCCATCTTCCGTAAGAACAGCCATCCCAAGGGATGTGATTAATTCTGGAATACCGTGGTTGATACCGGAGTCCAAATGGTATGGACGACCAGCTAAAACGATTGTTGGAATTTGTTCTGCTACGAGGCGAGATACAGTTTTCTTTGTCGTTTCACGGTAAGACGCTTTACAGTTTTCCTGCTCTTCCCAAGCGAGGTCTACAGCCTTAGCAATATCCTTCTTCTTTAAGTTTAAAAAATCCAATGCTTTCACAAGGGCCGGAACAAGGGATTTTTTATCAGCTAACGGCAAGAATGGTGCGTGGAATGGAGTATCGCCCAATACCTCTTGCATATTATTTTTGATAAGTTCTGGATAGGAAATAACCATTGGACAATGGTAATTATTGTCGCGACTAAATTCCTTAGGGCCATGTTGAATACAAGGGTACCAAATAAAGTCTACCTGTGCATTCGCTAAATCTCGAATATGACCATGTACAGCTTTTGCAGGATAGCAAGCTGTATCGGATGGAATTGTATCGATAGCCTTATTGTATTGCTCCTTAGTCGTATAATCTGAAAGGATTACTTCATAACCCAAGCTATTGAAGAATGTGAACCAGAATGGAAAATCCTCATACATGTTGAGAACGCGAGGAATACCTACGCGCATTTTACCTTCAAACTCGGGAATATTTTTCTTCAAGTAGTAATCAAAGTAACGACGTAATTTTACATCTACCAAGTTAGGAACTGGCTTACGTTTCTCTTGAATCATATCGCCAGCGCCACGGTCACAACGGTTGCCCGTTACGTATGTACGACCATCGGAGAAAGCATTGATAGTAAGCATGCAGTTATTTGGGCAAAGACCACAATTGCGCATTGTCGTAGATACTTGTAAAGAATTAAGGCCTTCACTATCTAGCAATGTACTTTCACCCTTTTGTAACTCTTCCGCCGTTTCCGCTGCAAGAAGAGCCATACCGTATGCACCCATCAAGCCAGATACATCAGGGCGAATCACCTCTACGCCCATCAATTTCTCAAAGGCACGCAAAACAGATTCATTATAGAACGTACCACCTTGAACAACGATATGATCGCCTAATTCTTTAGGGTCTTTCACCTTAAGAACCTTATAAAGGGCATTTTTAATTACAGAATAAGCAAGACCTGCTGCGATATCTTGTACCGTAGCACCTTCTTTTTGAGCCTGCTTAACCTTAGAGTTCATAAATACAGTACAACGAGATCCTAAGTCGATTGGCATAGGTGCCAATAATCCTTCTTTTGCGAATTGATCGATAGGAATGCGTAGACCAGATGCAAATGTATCAATAAAAGAGCCGCAACCAGAGGAGCAAGCTTCGTTCAACACGATATCTTCGATGTACCCATCACGAACCTTACAGCATTTCATATCTTGACCGCCAATATCCAAAATAAAGGATACATCAGGGCAGAAGAATCGGGCCGCACGATAGTGAGCCATCGTTTCTACTTCACCAATATCGATGCCGAGGGCGCGTTTAAGAAAGGCCTCACCGTAGCCAGTTACGCCAGAGTGTGCAATATAGGCGCCTTTTGGCAATAATTCATATATTTTCTCGATGATTTCACGAGATTTTTCTAACGGTTTACCATGGTTAGGACCATAGTGAGAGAAGATAATTTCCTTGTTGCTATTGATAAGAACTACCTTAAGAGTAGTAGAGCCAGCATCAATACCAAGGTAACAAGGACCTTGAGCATCCTCGATATTCGCCTTTGGCGTTACCGCCTTAGCGTGACGAGCTCGGAACTCTTCTAATTCTTGTTCATTTTTAAACAGCGGATCCACACGGTCTGTAGCTTCCATAGGAATACCAATAAGTGCACCGATTTCCTTTGTCAATTGACCAACCGTAATCTCACGGCACTCATCTTTCATCAATGCCGCCCCTAAAGCGATGAATAATTCACCATTTTCAGGGATAATGCGATGCGCTTCATCTAGCTCTAAGGTATCACAGAAGCATTGGCGTAATTCAGACAAGAATGTCAACGGACCGCCAAGGAACGCTACATTACCTTCGATTTTATGACCGCATGCAAGGCCAGCAATCGTTTGATTTACAATTGCTTGGAATACAGATTTTGCAATATTTTCATGAGATGCACCTTGGTTTAACAAAGCTTGTACGTCTGTTTTAGCAAATACGCCACAGCGTGCCGCAATTGGATAAATCGTATCAGCATTCATGGCTAATTGGTTAAGGCCAGATGCATCTGTCTGCAATAAAGTCGCCATTTGGTCAATAAAAGCGCCCGTACCACCAGCACAGGAGCCATTCATACGATGTTCTGCAGTTTGACCTAAATACGTAACCTTCGCATCTTCACCACCAAGTTCGATGATAACGTCTGTCTCTGGATAGAGGGCTTTCACAGCTCGCGTTTCAGCAATAACCTCTTGTACGAATGGGATGCGCACCTTTTCGGCCATAGCCATCCCACCAGAACCAGTAATACATACATGAACAAAAGCGTCTTCATGACCAACTTGAGCCTCTTGTAACAAGGTATATACTGTGTCCAATATGTTTGCATAATGGCGTATGTACTTTTTATACAAATAATTATCGTGTTCGTCCAATAATACAACTTTAACCGTTGTAGACCCCACGTCAATCCCCATGCGTAGCATGTGCTGCATAAATACCTCTCTTTTTAACGACTGTATGACCACCTAAGTGACCATACTTATTTTTGTGAAAGTCTCACATGTAATATGTACAACATATATACTGTACTAAGCATCTAAAATAAAAAATTAAAATAGATAAGGATATAATACTTTCACCAAAATATCTAAATTTTTAAATATCCTATCTTTATTATACAACAACAGCAGTTAAAATCTAAGTTATTTCTATATCTAAAATGTTATAGAAAATATATTAAGATTTGAATTACAAAGTCATATATATAATAGGATGTAAAAAATATTATACCATTTTACAATGAAAAATAACGTATCTTTTGTAACATAACAGGTCAAATCAAATATATTAATTGCATCAGACAATATGTAATATATAAGAAACTAACCCCAAAATTGATTCCAATTTCGGGGTTAGTTCATAAGACAGTACGTCTTATTCATATCTATAAAGTTATGTCATAAGAGAGTATTAAATTTAATACATATATGTTATTCCAATCATTGATTAGAACGCTGGGATGATAGCCCCTTTATAATGTTCTTCAATGAACTTCTTAACTTCTGGAGATTGTAATGCTTTAGCTAATTTTTGGATAGCTGGTTTGTTTTCATCACCAGGATTTACGGAAAGAAGATTTGCATATGGAGAATCCGCTTTTTCTACGAATAAACCATCTTTTGTAGGATTAAGACCTGCTGGCAATGCATAGTTAGCATTAATTACAGCTGCGTCTAAGTCTTGAATGGAACGAGGAATTTGAGCTGCCTCTAACTCTGTAATTTGGATGTTTTTAGGGTTGCTAGTCACATCAAATGGTGTGTTAGTCAAACCAGTTGGGTCTTTCAAAGTTACAAGACCTGCACTTTGTAACAAGAGAAGTGCACGAGCACTGTTTGTTGGATCAGATGGAATCGCTACTTTTGCTCCATTAGGCAAATCTTTTAAATCTTTGATTTTTTGAGAGTAAATGGCCAATGGTTCGATGTGAACTGGGGCAAAGCTTACGAAGTTTGTACCATGATCTTTATTGAAGTTATTTTGGTAAGGCACGTTAGCAAAGAAATTTGCATCTACTTCTTTACTGGACAACGCCATATTTGGTTGGATGTAGTCCGTAAATTCAATGATTTGAAGATCTACACCTTCCTTAGCCAATAAAGGCTTAATTTGATTTAAGATTTCAGCATGAGGTACAGGGTTCGCTGCTACCTTTAACACCTCTGCTTTAGAACCACCAGCACTACTGGAACTTGCGTCATTTGTGGAAGAGCCACAACCACTAATCAATAAGGACGCGCCTAATACGGCCGTCGCTGCTAATGCTAACCATTTTTTCATGTAATCCTCCTATCTACGATGAACACCTACATCTATTGACGAGGACTCACGCGTATACAACACACGTAGATATTGTAATAAATTTATATTTTCTTATTCATGTATCTACATTTAATTATTTAATAATTTCGATGTTGTAAGTATAGCAATTTAAATCCTACTTGCATAATAGATTTTATATATTAATCTTTATAACTAAAATCTATAGCAAGGATAAAATAATAACGTTTAACTATACCAAGCAAATAAAAATGGTACTAAGATGATTCCCCGTACTACTAGGTAATATACCTAATAGCTAAAATCAAACTTAGTACCGTTATAAATGTCGCTCTATATAATAAACAATCTAATCAAAATCAAAAAATCAACTTATAGAGTTGACGTTGTTTGCTCGATAGAAATAGTTACAGGTGCTGATAATTTAGCCTCTAGCCAAGCTTTTATTCGTTCCAAATCTGCATCAGATACAGTGGACGTGGTATAGATAATCACCATATAGCGACTCGCTTTAGGCTGTTCTAAATTATCTATCAAAGGCATGCCTTCCACTTTACTTACAAATGGGAACAACGCCTTTGCTTCAGCTTCTGTCGTTTTCATAGTGTTTATAGTTTCACTTACTAGTTGATAAGTCGGCTGGTACAGATTACTCAAGTTTTTATATGTTTCAAGATTCTCTGAAGATTTATTCAAGTTCGTCTTATCCATAGTAGATTTTTTCTCATCTACGCTATTAACAAATCGTAATGTATAAGGCTGCAAGTACTCATCCTTCTGTAACTTGTCATCCAACTGGGCTTGCTCCTCTAAATTCACAGGAGCTCCTATAACTACTAAGTCTACTAGCTTATTCGTTCGATCCAATGAATAATCAATCACTTGTCGACGTCCATCTTGATTAATATCATTCTTAATAAACTGCTCTATATGATTTGACTCAGAATACTTGATGGTCATATCATAGCCTGCATAAATACTTGGTATAGCCATAATAAGACCAATCACAAGAAATATTAGCTGATTACGACGAATAAGCTCTTCTGCTTGTTTATGGAATGGCAAACTATATACACCCTTTAAAACAATAAAAGATACAAAGAAGATAAAGAATGCATTTATAAAGAATAGATAGCCAGCCCCAAAGAAATAGTTCCAATTTCCATTAGCAAGGCCATACCCTGCCGTACATAGTGGTGGCATAAGTGCAGTTGCAATCGCAACCCCTGGTATAACATTATCTAAGGTCTTACGCGTTTGCCCAATAATCCCAGCTAACCCACCAAATATAGCAATAAATACATCAAAAATACTCGGTTCTGTACGCGCTAATAGTTCAGATGTAGCCGTCTGAACGGGGGAAATATAAAAATATAAAGTAGATGCCAAAACAGCAATCGTAATCTGTAAGGATAATCTTAAAATAGCGCTTTTCACAACTGTAAAATTAAGCGTAGCGAAGCCAAAACCAGTTGCTAGAATAGGTCCCATCAACGGCGATATAAGCATAGCACCAATAATAACTGCCGTACTATTCATATTCAACCCAATAGAGGCAATAAACATGGAGAGGATCAGGATAACCAAAGCAGGTCCCTTAATCTTAGCCCCACCTATCAACCTTTTAGCAATGGTTGCATCATCGGCTCGCTCAAAATGTATATCAAAGTATTTATTTATTTCCATTCTTCTTCCTTATAATTTCATTAGCTCTGCAAAGGTGCCCACATTTACAAACATATGCTGCGTTGTTTTTAGCATTTGAACCATCAAGATGGCCCCCGTGCCTTCTCCCATCGACATTTGTGCTTGAATAGGAACCATGTCTTGAGTGATCCCCACCTCAGCCAAAGCGATTTCCGTACCTTTTTCTTTAGAATAATGCGATGGCAATGCATAGTCCTTAATACGAGCGTTTATGTGCGTTGCACAAGCAGCTGCCACAGATGTTATAAAGCCGTCAATAACAAAAGGCTTTTCAAAATCTACACAAGCTAGCATGGCTCCAAGAATAGCCGCAATATCAAAACCACCTACATGAGCTACGATTTCACGAACTCGGTCTGGTTCACTTTCAGAATCAATACTAGCCTTGTGCTTGTCTAATACAGAACGTACAAAGTCAATTTTTCGTTTCATCAAATCTGGTTTATCTGGCCAGGAACCAGGGCCCACGGTTTCCGTCGGATCAGCCCCCGTCAATGCAGACAGCACACACGCAGAGGTTGTCGTATTCCCTAACCCCATTTCACCAAAGGAGAACAGATTGATTCCTTGTTCTACATAATGTTGAATCCGTTCATATCCAGCTTGAAAGGCGCTATTAAATTCATCCTCAGCCATGGCAGGATGGTTCAAAATATTCTTTGTACCCTTCGCTACTTTGCGATTCACACCAATACCATCATCTGAGGCAATTCCTACATCTACAACCTCATAAGGAATATTGTTAAAGTTACAAAATTGTGTCGCCGATGAACCACCGAGTAACATATTACGAGATTGCTTTTGTGTCACCTCGTAGTTATAGCCTACATAACCTTCCATATTACAACCATTATCAGCAGAAAATATGATATGCTGTGGTCGGATTTCACCATTAATCTCGCCCCAAGCCGCGCAAATCTTACGGAAATATATTTCCCATAAACCAAGACCACCTGGGATAAGGCATTTTGGTTGGAGAAATTTATTTAATTGTTTCTCTATCGGTAATACTGACTTATCTTTCATTTTATTCTCTAATCCGCACCTAATGTGCCAACTAGCCTTCTATTAATTCGATATTATTCTATATGAAAGTATAGCATAAATTATATATCTAGTAATGTGACTATTGTTAGTTTTTAAAAATATAATTTAGTTTTGAATTTTAGTCTTTTAGCATCTATATTTTTAGTTGAAATTATCATTATATAATTACAATCAATCTAGCAGATAAAAAAGGTTATCCCCTCACAGGATAACCTTTTATTTGAGTTATATAATTAAGTATTTTCTTAAGCTTATCTAACCTACGAAATTAAGCACCTTGGAATTGAGGCATATCGTCGCCACTAAAGTCGTCCAATTTACCTTGAAGGTCATGGTCAACCATGGCACATACAGATGCATCAGACCATACGTTTTCAGCGGTTTCAATCATATCGATAATCGTATAGATTGGCAAGATGATACCAAGCAAACCAATTGGTGCACCGATGGAACTCATCAAGGACAAGGTTAAGAAATAACAACCCATTGGAACGCCTGCATTACCAATCGCAGCGAGAACAGCAATAAATAACCAAGCCACCATTGTGCCCATAGTTAATTCCATTCCTGCATTTTGCATTACGAATAAGGATGTAACAAGAATGAAAGCTGCGCAACCATTCATATTAATAGTTGTACAAATTGGCAATACGAAACGAGCTACTGCAGGATGAGCTTTCAAATTATCCTCAGCAGATGCCAATGTAACAGGCAATGTTGCTGCAGAAGATTTTGTGAACAACGCAACGGCTACAGCTGGAGACATTTTGCGGAATACATCCACAGGGTTCAAACCGCGGAATAACAAGAACAATGGAATTACGATAAAGAATTGAATCAAGTTACCGCCAATAACAACAGCCGTATATTTACCTAAGGCACCAACAATGACGCCTGCTTCGATTTGTGCAGATAATTGACCTGCAAAAGCAAAGATGCCGATTGGCAATACATAAAGCAATGCTTTAATCAACGTGAACAATAACTCTTGTAAACCAAATAACACTTTCAACACCGCTTCACGATTTTCTGTGCGTGGCATGAACGCAAAGGCTAAACCAACGGAAGCAGAAATAAACATTACAGACAATACATTGGCTTGTAAGTATGGTTGCAAAATATTGTTTGGAATAACAGATAAGAAATGATCATAATACGTAACATTGCCAAGTTTTTCAGGCACTTGAGCTGCACCGGCACCGATTACATCAAGTGGTAAATTACCTGGTGCAATCCATAGGAATAAGCCAAGTCCTACAGCTGCTGCACAAACTGTAGTAAGCAATGTGTATACTACGGCGTGTCCAAAGATACGGCCTGTATCCTTTTTAGCTCCTAGCATGGATAATGTTGTAATTACCGCTAAGGATACGGTTGGAATTGCGATAAATTGGAACAAACGGGTAAAGACCGCTGCAATAAAGTTAAAGAGCTCATTTAAAGCCGGAATATGTTGCCATCCTAAGATAGCACCAATGATGAGTGCCCCCATCCATAAAATGAACTGACGCAATTTACCTTGACCACGACTTTTTAAGGTAATCTCTTGCGCTAAGGCATCCACATTCTTGTCGTTTTGATCTGCCATAATAACACCTCTCTACAAACTAAACTACTAGAGACTAAAAAAAGAAATCCCAGCCCTAGGGCTGGGATAATGAATATCCGAGTCTCTCTTTAATTCACATTATAGAGATATGATTTAAAATTGTCAATTCCAATATTTGAACACATTATAATATATTCAAGTATTATTTCAATTTTTATAGACATTCTAATAAAAACTAATGATACATATCTATATCTACAGTAATCATTCGCGTTTGCTCTGGATTAAACATAAAGTAAATGACTCTAGGCTGGTCATGATCAAAGTTATGGTAAACAACATATACTATATATTTCTCAGCTGATATCCGAGTACTATAATAATAATCTTCCTTAGGATCATCACCGACACTCTGTGTACCATCAATTACCCAGGGAAATAATTTCCAGTTTTGTCGTTGAACGGTAATAATCTCATAATATTCATTCACGTCACTAACTAATAAATTTCTATCCTTTGGATATGTAAATGAATTAAGTGCTTTAAAGGTACTATCATTTTTCCTACCATTTACAAACGAATACCAAGCATGGGATTTAACAGTTTCCTCATACTGTGAAATAGTAGTTTTATCACCATCTAATACCAAGCAACTATAACTCCCACCCAATCCAATTACCTCAGCAGAAGAAACCACTTTCAAGCTCTCTGGTAAAGACTTAGGTGTTTGTAATGGAGCCGGAATATACCCCGCTTTAGATGAGGGCCATGTAGAGTGCCACTGTTTTGTATCATAATGAGATACCCCTATAGCAGAAAATGCTAAATTAACAGCTAATGTAGGAAGCATACACAGGAAAAAGATTACATAAAAATATGTTAAAAATCTTTTTCGTATAGCTTTCTCACTATCGATTACTCCACATTTTTCAAGCAATAACACAATCGTAGCTACTAACAAAATCAGATAGTATAACCCAGAATATGATATCTCATCCGAAAACAAAAATGTTAGTATCCAAAGAATTATAAAGAACCATATACTTTTTCTATATGGAGGCTCAGTAAACAAATTCTTTAAATACATTAAACACTGTCGCATATACACTCTCCACAACAACACCTATTCAAGTTACTTAGATTGATAAAACACAGCTCGAGTCCCATCATCACTAATCAAAAGTTCCACAAAATGAGGTCTCTTTGTATTACCATCATCAACAAATACATATAATCTATGATTCCGCGTAGAATTATATGTATCCTTGACTACTGTTTTTGTTTCTTTTCGAGGTGCAAAGCGCAACCACTCTATAAAATTCCGTTGCGGCAAATTTAAAGGTTCTTCTCCTATACTTTCTATAATGTTATAGCTATTTGGGTGAGATATAAAGCGCTTTTTCTCCCCAGTATCTAAATCACGCAATACACCATCCGCATCAATTTGCGCTGTATAAGCTGCATTTTGCTTAGCTATCGCTTCATATTGTGAGATTACTTTAAGGTCTCCTTCAAATACTGTATATCTTTCTCGATATGCATTAGCCCATACTAAATCACTACGAAAAGCAGATGCTCTATAAATACCTTCTGGAAGTTTCTCTGGTCGTTTTAACCCCTCCGGCAATTCTTCACTATTAGGCCAACCACGTTTCCAATCCATCGTACTAAACTCAAAACCATCAGTTTGATCACGAGTCGTTTGAGTATCATATTGAACCCAATCAGCTACAAGCCAAGATATACAAAGGGTTATGACAATAAATAAACCACAAGCTAGTCGGCTATGGGCTCTTTCAGATATGGTTTGTTTCTTAAAGCGACCATATTGCAGTAACACACTCAATACTATGGCTATACCAAAAACCATGTATGTAATAGGTGCTATGTTAAATAGCGCTACCACGATTGCAAACAACACGCATAGCATAACCGTTAATAAACCATAAAATCCTTGAAACAAAACTCTCTCCTATCATGACAATACTTAGAACATTTTCTTATACAACATTTCTATATCTTCCTGACTCACATCAGCCACTGTATTAGCAATATTGCCAGTAGCTACGACATACACGTTATCGACAAGCCAAGGAATGTCTTTTTTTGTAAAACCAAGTTCTGTAAGGTTTGTAGTAAGGTCTAGGTCATGTACAATCAAGCGTAATGCTTCACCTAGTTCGGATCCATCTCCGTGGTTGAATATACGAGCTAAGGCACCAAATTTATCGGGGTTTGCACTCCATGTATATTCCACCGCAACAGGTTCAATAACGGCAAGGCCTACACCGTGAGTAATATCCTTAAGCCCACTGGCAGGGTGTTCCATGCCATGAGCAAGTGTTACACCGGCGGTATTAATAACCATGCCTCCAATTGTGCTAGCCAATGTAACGGACTCCCAAGCTTTTGTAAGTTGAGTTTCGTTGAGAACAGCTGATTTGCCTTCAGCCATTGCTTTCACATGTTTATATAGTGGCACAAGATATTGTGCTAATAAGGTTACCGCATAATGAGCTAATGCATCGGTAAAAGGTTGTGCCGTTTTAGAGGTATACGCCTCGATATTATGACAGAGTGCATCAAAGCCCACAGATGCCAATACATAAGGAGGCATTGTACCCATTACAGCAGGGTCTACAATGGATACCTTTGGTACGATGGCGTTACATCGCAAGGATTTCTTGTCTCCTGTTTTGGGATTAGTAAGTACACCAAAGCCATTACCTTCGGAGCCGGTGCCACAGGTTGTGGGAATTACAATAAGAGGCAACGCCTTATCACTGGTTTTACGGTTAAATATATAGTCGTTAATGTCACCATCGTTAACGGCCATAAATGCAATGCCTTTTGCACAGTCCATGATAGAGCCGCCACCGATGGCAATGACCATATCACAGCTTTCAGATTTAGCTAAAGCAGCACCGTCCAACGCAGTCGTCGTTAAGGGGTTTGCATCCACTTGGTCAAACAACACATGTTCGATATGTGCCGCATCAAGTTTAGCCGTCACACGGTCATATAGTCCAGATTTTTTGGCACTTGTCCGCCCTGTTATGATGAGTGCTTTATTGCCATAAGGCTTAACAAAATCAGCAACACTATCGACCTTATCCCAACCAAATTGGATATGTACTGGTAAAAAATAAGAGAACTCCATGTGAACGACCTCTTTTCTATAAATACTAGCTCTTAATGTTATTGTAATGTAAATTCAGACGCCTGTAAAACCTCATAGGACTTTCACTAGAAAACATGTATACTACAGATAAGAGGGGGGCATTTATTTTTATAAAGGGAGAGAATCTATGAAATCTGCAATTACACATTTATGGTCTTCGCTGCGTGACCTAGCAACGCAGTCACCTATATTACTGGCATTAATTGCCGTATTTTCATGTACACCGTTTTATCTAGAGCAAGATTGGTTTGCCGATATAGACCTTTGGTTCTATGGGCTGTATTTCTTCATCGTCATACTACAATCATATATAACACGAGATCGAAAGTTCTCCATAGTATATACATTATTAAGCATAGGTATCAGCGTTGGTCTATATACGATTCATGAAACGTACCATCACATACGAGGCATAGAGCTAGCCACAGAAAACATATCATATCTATGGCTGTACTCTATGATTGCTCTGTATTTTACATCGCCTGGAGAATACTACATCGGCGAAATCATCAATCGCCTGAAACGGATTGGTATTACCATTGTTACATCAACACTGTACAATGTCGTCATAATCATGACTCTATGGTTTTTCTTCATCATTCTGAACAAACCATTTACCTTTGATGATTTAATCTTTAAAGTATTAGCCGCTATTAATATATTTATCTGTATGTCCATGCTGTGCACTTACAAAGAGGAGCCTGATGGACCACCAGAACCAAATACATTCTATAATGTTGTTTTTGGAATCATACTACCAAAGGCTTCCATCATTACAGGTGTTCTAGCTAATATCTACTTGGTATTGATCCTCTTAGGCCTCCGCGAAGATGCGCGATTCCTTTACACATATTATCCGTATGTAGCCATTTTCTATCTATTTTACTTGGCTAGTTTCAGGTCTAGTGAAAGCAGCAAGACACAAAGGATCCTATGTTTCTTATTTATTACGATTACAATATTGTGTTTAATCCTGATTGGCAAGCGCGTAATAAATGAGCCCGTACTCTGGCTCAATACGATTTACGTAGCCACATTCAATCTAATCTTCTTAGCACATAATGTATACTCCTTTGTAAAGCGTTTGACTCCATCGATCCATACAACGATTATGGCGCTCGCCCTAGGTGCAGTCCTTTTAATGCCTTTTATCGGTTACACATCCCATCGAGAGTTTACAAACTATACGAAAATTGACAGTCAATGGCACGTATACTTGCCTATTACAGAAACATTTAACCCTGATTTTACAGATTATGGCAGGACGATTATACAGGGGGATTCTTCAAAACCAGGAGCAACGGAAATATATAAGGAACGAAATATTCAGTTTATCAGTTTTACGGCCGTTGAAGAACCTCATGTTATTTCGCTTGTAGGATATAATAAATTCATTTCTAACATCGAATTAGAAGTACGTGAGCCTGCTGATAGTACAGCTGACATACCAACAGCATCCTATGAATCTATCAACTTTAGATTCATCAATGAAGGCCTTGATTTAGAGGTATCTCTACCAAATGGCGTGACCGAGGTTCATCATATATATGAAAAATTTCTCACTGTTCCTAAAACGGCTTCAGATTCAGTCATTATAGAAGGTACGGGATACAAACTCTTAATCCACTCCTACTATGCATATCAAGACAGCGCACGAAGAATTATTTTTAGCGTATTATATAATTAATTATGAAAGCTAGTAATTTAAGGCATCTTCAGCCATATCGACATTTTTTGTAAAACTATATTAAAAAATTTCCAAATGTCAATATTGAATATATAGATTTTTTTCGCTATAATCGTAACATAATGTATAAGCCAAATAAGAAAACTACCATATATAGTAGTTTTCTTATTTTTCTGATTAGACTCAACTTAAAGATATTTTATATAATTCATTCTAATCTTATATATGCTTATACGACTATATTAACAGTTTTATGACTTTTTGCTCTCAAGGGGAACAGTAATGGAGATTATGATCAAGAAACGGGATGGCCATTTCGAGCCGTTGTCCGTTGAAAAAACGAAACGAATGATAGCCTTCGCATGTTTGGGGTTAGATTCTTGTGATCCACTAGAATTAGAAATGGATGCGAAGTTGCAATTCGTTGATGGCATGACCACTAAAGAAATTCAAAAAACTTTAGTCCAAACAGCCATCGAAAAAGTTATATCTAAAAAAGACGACGGCTTTGGCAACCAAGTTAATAAAATGAACCAAGATTGGCAGTTCGTAGCAGCCCGCCTATTCTTGTTCGATCTCTATAAAGAAGCCGCTATTACTCGTCGTTACAAAGCATTTGGCTACGGAAACTTCCCAAATCTAGTCAACATGCTTGTAGAAGAAAAAAAATACGCAGACTTCTTCGTTACAGAGTACACAGCTGACGAATTGCAAGAATTAGGCGATTATATCAAACCTAAGCGCGACTATCTCTTCAACTATGAAGGTCTCAAATTATTGGCTGACCGTTACTTGGTAAAAGGCTT
This sequence comes from Veillonella parvula, assembly GCF_018378075.1. Taxonomy (GTDB): domain Bacteria; phylum Bacillota; class Negativicutes; order Veillonellales; family Veillonellaceae; genus Veillonella; species Veillonella parvula_K. The sequence goes on along the minus strand of NZ_JAGZYE010000005.1, from coordinate 84,975 downwards.
CAACAAAGAAATCTTTGAATTACCGCAAGAACGTTTCATGGCTATCGCAATGCACTTAGCTCTTGTAGAAGGGAAAAACAAAGTAAAATATGCTAAGAAATTCTACGATTTGATGAGCCAACTAAAAATGACGACAGCTACCCCTACGTTGGCAAATGCGGGCACACCATTCCATCAACTGTCCTCTTGCTTTATCTCTGGTGTAGATGACAACTTATGGTCTATCTACGATGTAAATAGCAAGTTCTCTCGCGTATCTAAACACGGTGGTGCTCTTGGTATCTACCTTGGTAAAGTTCGTGCATTGAACTCCGATATTCGCGGCTTCAAAAACTCCTCTGGTGGCGTTATTCCTTGGATCCGCTTGTACAATGATACTGCAGTTGCAGTAGACCAATTGGGTAAACGTAAGGGCGGCGCTACAGTAACACTTGATATTTGGCATAAAGACTTCTACGAATTCGTAGAGCTTCGTACAAATAATGGTGATGACCGCCGTAAAGCGCACGATATCTTCCCTGCTATCTCCGTTCCAAACATCTTCATGGAACGTATGTTAGCTCGTGAAAACTTCACCCTCTTCGATCCTCATGAAATCTTGGCTGTAAAGGGCTATTCCTTAGAGGACTACTACGATACTGATGACAATAAGGAATTCACAAAACGTTACCTCGAATGTGAACAAGATCCTAACTTACACGGCATCGAAGTACCAGCATTAGATATGATGAAAAAAATCATGCGCTCCGCTGTTGAAACTGGTACACCATTTATCTTCTTCCGCGATACTGTAAATGCTGCCAATCCTAACAAACATGCAGGTATGATTTACGCATCCAACTTGTGTCATGAAATCGCACAAAACGTTGGCTTCACTAATCTTGCTGAAGAAATCATCAACGAAGACGGTACAATTACTACAAAAACAAACGCAGGTGATATGGTTACATGTAACTTAAACTCCATCAGCCTCGGTCGCATTACAGACGAAGAGTTGGAAGAAAACATTGCCCTTCAAATTCGCATGTTAGACAATGTTATTTCCATCAACCAAGCACCAGTACCAGAGTCTCGCATGACTTCTGATAAATACCGTGCTATCGGTCTTGGTACATCTGGTTACCACCACTACCTCGTAAATCATGATATCCAATGGGAATCCGATGAGCACATCGAAGTAGCGGACAAATTATTTGAAAATATCGCATTCTATGCGATTAAAGCTTCTATGGAGCTTGCTAAAGAAAAAGGTGCGTACCCTGCGTTCAAAGGTTCCGAATGGGAAACTGGTGAATATTTCACTCGTCGTGGCTACACATCTGATCGTTGGAAACAACTGGCTGCAGACGTTGCAAAATACGGTATCCGCAATGGTTACTTAATGGCCGTAGCTCCTACAGGTTCTACATCTAACATTGCAAATACAACAGCTGGTATCGACCCTATCTTCAAAAAATTCTTCATCGAAGAAAAGAAAGGTTCTTTCACACCAAAAACTGCACCAGATTTGAACGACAAAACATTCTGGCTCTACAAAGAGGCGCATACAATCGACCAACAATGGTCCATCAAAGCTTGTGGCGTACGTCAACGTCATATTGACCAAGCACAATCTTTCAACTTGTACATTACGCCTCAAATGAAAGCGAAAGAAATTCTTGACCTTTACGTAGAAGCCTACAAACAAGGGATTAAAACAATCTACTATATCCGTAATCAATCCCTTGAAATGGACGAATGCACTAGCTGCTCCTCCTAATATTGAAAATATAATTGCTATATTTTGCAAAACCTATTCACTATAAATAGAGAGTACCGATTTCGAGAAGGATACTTTCACCAGCACTATAAATCTGATGACGACCTATAGCCGTATAGGTCGCATCGTTGTATAAAGGAGTCCTACTATGGATAAAAAACTGATCTTTAACGAACATGGCGAACGTGGCACTCAATCCATGATTGGCGGTAATACCACAAACCTTCGCGAATGGAACCGTATCAAGTACGACTGGGCAAATCAAATGTACCGTACAATGCTCAACAACTTCTGGATTCCAGAAGAGATTTCCTTGAACGAAGATGTTAAACAATTCCCATACTTAACAGATTACGAGCGTCGTGCCTTCGATAAAATCATTGCGTTCTTGAACTTCCTTGATTCCATTCAATCTGAAAACTTGCCTAATTTGAGCCGTTATATTACAGCATCTGAAGTGGCATCCTTATTGAATATCCAAGCATTCCAAGAAGAAATTCACGCTCAAAGTTATTCCTACATTTTGGACACTGTAACAAATCCGATTACACGTGACAAAATCTATGACGAATGGCGTACAGACAAAACATTGCTTGAACGTAACCGCTTCATCGCCGATGCGTACCAACGTTTCAGCGATGATCCTAGCGAAGCAAACCTTATTCATACAATCATCGCTAACTATATCTTAGAAGGCATCTACTTCTACTCTGGCTTCAGCTTCTTCTACACATTAGCACGCCAAGGTAAGATGACAGCTACATCCACAATCTTCAAATACATCAACCGCGATGAAGTAACTCACCTCGTATTATTCCAAAACATCATTCGCGAGTTACGTCGTGAACGTCCTGACTTGTTCACACCTGAACTAGAAGCGAAAATTACGGACATGATTCGCCAAGGTGCAGAGAACGAAATCGCTTGGGGCCAATACATCACTGACGATAAAATTCTCGGTCTTAACAACGTTCTTATCGAACGCTACATCAAATACCTTGCAAATATCCGCTTAGAAGCAATCGGCTTGCCTCATTTGTATCCTGAAATTAAGGAAAATCCAATGGAATGGATTGAAAGCTTCTCCAACTTGAATAGCACAAAAACTGACTTTTTCGAAGCTAAAGTTACAAACTATACAAAAGCAGCGGCATTTGACTTTGACGATTTAGAATAATAGACGTTATAAAATACAATATCTAAGGACGTACGGGCCAATAGAAAAGAGCTAATAGCTATAACGCTATCAGCTCTTTTTTCATGATTATTTAAACCTTAGTTATGAGGAATTGCTGCAAGTTTAAACAGCTCTCTCCTATTTATCTCTAAAAAAACAAAATACTATCATATCAGTGTATATGTTGCTAGAAATATAGTCCCCAAACGCCACCCTCGTTTTTACAGTTGACACATGGTTATACATTGTAAATTGTATCAATACATTTGTGCGCAAATAGGCCTACACCGTAGATTTTCATTCGCCCCATGAATGTATTCATAATAAGCTTGGTAAAAGCAAAAGTTTTTGTGTCCACCCTGTTTCAAACTACCAACTATTATTAGCTTTCAATCAATTCAGTTGTCCAGTTAGCAGACTGCAATAGATTGTCTAATAAACGGACTTGTTTTGCGATATGATCAACTTCTTTTTGGATGTCTGCCACATTCACAGTCGGCATTAGCTTAATCTCAGACCCTCTCGCACGGAAATTGATACTACCTGCGCTAGATGCCAATGTTCGATAAGCAGTTAGACGCAAAGCAGCGCAATCTTTTTCGGCAATGATTTCAGTAATAGATCGACCTTCTATAATAGTTTTGCAATTTGTTAAATTAATATCTGCAATTAATTTTTGAAGTCTATTTACACATTGTTCTAATGTTTTCAAAAGTTCTTCAGGGTTCTCATTCGGTACTTCCCCTTCTTGCACTAAACTATTTTGAGTTAAGCGAAGCTCTAAATCGCTTATTTTATAATTTAAATCAGATCGTTCTTGTAATGCTTCTGCTAGTTTCATAAACGCTCACCTCTCAAAAAGATATATCAATTTACTTATAAAATACTATGTACAATAATAATATATCCATCAATTCTTATTATACAACACTATTGAACGGCTTATAATACTTTCCGCATCATCACATGCGGACAGCCTTCATCAAGGTATTCGTCCCCTTCAGCACGATATCCAAGGGATTCATAGAATGGTTTGGCCTGTACTTGCGCTGACAAAGAGCACGTTTTAAAGCCGTCACGACGAATAACATTTTCGGCGGCCATCATGATCTTAGTACCTAAATGTTGTCCACGATACAACTTACGTACCGCCATGCGCCCAATATGTGCATCTCCAACTACGTCACTGGGAAAATACCGACACGTACCAGCCGCTTTACCATCAATGGATAAGAGCACAAACTTTGCAGTCTCATCGATTTCATCAAATTCGTCTTCAAACCCTTGTTCTTTCATAAATACATCGACACGAATTTGTTTTATTTCCTCTGTTATATAATCTAAGATTTGAATAATCATAGGTGCCCTTTCTTATTATAAGCATATTTATAAGAATCGATTTAGGCGTATTACAAAATATCCTATAAGCAATAAAAGCTTCTTATTTTTATTATATCAAAAATACGCTTAATTCCACAAAACTTCTCAGTTCCTATTAATTCCCGCATCAAAAATATTTTAAAACTTCCATGAAATTCATTTTTAGGTATTGCATAATTTTATCATTTGGGTTTATACTATACCCAATATTTTAGAAAGGAGCAACCAAAGATGACTAACCAAATTAGCCTCACAGCAAAGCAATACTTTTATTGGTTCTTTATCCAACGTACGGGTAAGGAACTATTTGTGATGCGCTAATTAAGGATTATTCAACATTAGTTGCTTAGAATAGTAAAAGGGCTACCCGTATTAGATTACGGGTAGCCCTTTTTGTTTGCTATCCGTATGGTCAGCCCTACTATTCACTGTAGTTACAAGGAGGAATTATCATGATTATTACATTGAAACAAAACGCAGCAGCGGAAGAAGTATCCCGTTTACGCGGTGAATTAGAGGCTCAAGGATTCGTTATCCATCCAGTAGAAGGAACGCGATACAATATTCTAGGACTTATCGGTGATACTGCATCTCTTGATGCCCGTCAAATCGAGTCTCTAGATTTCGTAGATAAAGTAACTCGCATTCAAGAGCCATACAAAAAAGCAAACCGCAAATTCCATCCAGATGACTCTGTAATCAACGTAGGTGGTGCACTTATCGGTGGTGGCCACTTCGCAGTAATGGCTGGCCCTTGCTCTGTGGAAACACCTGAACAAGTATTAGCCACTGCTAAAGCATGTAAAGAAGCTGGTGCTACAATCCTTCGTGGCGGCGCTTTCAAACCTCGTACATCCCCATACTCCTTCCAAGGCATGGGCCCAGAAGGCTTAGAGTTATTAGAGCTTGCTAAAAAAGAAACAGGTCTTCCTATCGTTTCTGAGGTTATGGATATCTCCCAATTACAATACTTTGATAATGTAGATATGCTTCAAATCGGTGCTCGTAACATGCAAAACTTCACGCTTTTAAAAGAAGTGGGCAAATTAAATAAACCAGTTCTTTTAAAACGTGGTTTATCTGCCACATACGAAGAATGGTTGATGGCTGCTGAGTACATCATGTCCGAAGGCAATGAACAAATTGTATTATGCGAGCGCGGTATCCGCACATTCGAAACTAAGACTCGCAATACCTTAGATGTAACAGCAATTCCTATGATGCATGAATTATCTCACTTGCCAATTATCATGGACCCTAGCCACGCAGCAGGTATGAGCCGCATGGTTCGTCCGCTTTCACTTGCATCCGTAGGCGGCGGTGCAGACGGCCTTATGATTGAAGTTCACAACGATCCAGCCAAAGCATTGTGCGACGGTCCGCAAGCATTGCGTCCAGACCAATTCACTAGCCTTATGAAAGAAATTAATGCGTTACGCCAAGCATTGGTAGAATGCACTAAATAATCTTACATATCACACAAATAAGCTAGTATCCGTTATAATAGATACTAGCTTATTCTTTTAAGAAAGGAACCGTTATGACTCGCATCCATATTAATGCATCTACACCGTATGATGTTGTCATCGAGGAAGGCGCTTTACAACGCATCACCGATTATATTAAACCATTAAAACCAAATTGCCGTGTTATCATCGTCAGCGATAGCAACGTGGCGCCTCACTATTTGGACTCTGTGAAAGCTAATATGGAACATGCGGGTTATGCTGTTTGTGATTATGTTTTCCCTGCTGGTGAAAGCTCCAAAAATGCACATCAACTCATCGATTTAGTAGAATACATGGCGGCCCAATCATTGACTCGCAAAGACTTGCTCATCGCCCTTGGTGGCGGTGTTGTAGGCGATATGGCAGGATTTGCTGCAGCGACCTATTTACGTGGTATCGACTATGTTCAGGTTCCTACATCCCTATTAGCCGCAGTAGACTCCTCTGTAGGTGGTAAAACAGCAGTTAACCTCGAAGCCGGGAAAAACCTATGGGGCGCTTTCAAACAACCTATCCTCGTCCTCTGCGATCCAGCTACACTCAATACATTACCTGATATGGAATGGATTAATGGGTGCGGCGAAATTATCAAATACGGCTTCCTCGACGTACCTGGTTTATTAACCCAACTAGAACATAAACCATTAATTAAACATCGCGATAGTGTTAGTACTGTCATCGCTCGTTGCGTTCAAGCAAAAGCGGATATCGTGGAACAAGACGAACGCGAGTCTGGCGTTCGTGCCCTCTTAAACCTCGGTCATACCTTTGGTCACGGCATCGAAAAAGCGAGTCATTTCAAGGTACATCACGGTTATGCCGTTGCTATTGGTATGGTGCTCATGGCACAAGGTGCCGTCAAACATGGAGAATTAGATGCGGAAGCTTTAAAGAAATTAAAGGCCCTCATCAAAGCACACGATTTGCCAACCGCAACAACGATAAGCAAAGAAGAAATTCTAGCTGCCGCTAAGCACGACAAAAAAAGCGAAGGAGCAACCATTAAAATCGTAGTACCTACTAGCTATGGTCACAGCGAGCTCAAAGTGGTAACACACGAGGAACTTGCAACCTATTTAGACTGAGATATAAAGGAGATTTATATGCATTCCGTAACGAACGCCATCCCTACAGGGACTATCGCGTCCATTCCTGCAAAAGCTCATGCGCACCGTGCGCTGATTTGCGCAACTCTCGCAAACTCGCCATCTACCATACTACTGAGCCGCACCTCTAAAGACATCAATGCAACTATTGACTCCTTGCGAGGCTTAGGCGCACACGTTGTGTATGAAAACAAAGTTGTCACTGTTACACCTGGTCCTGTGCCAACAAAGGGCAATATAGTTCCCCATGAATCCGGTACTACATTGCGCCTCTTATTACCAGTGGCAGCGTCCATTTGTAATGAGGTAGATGTGGATGCGAAAGGGCGTTTACCAGATCGTCCTTTAGAGCCCATGCTCGGTGAAATGAAAGCTCACGGCGTAACATTCTCCCAAGATAAACCACCATTCACTATGACAGGTCGTCTACAAGGCGGTGAGTTCGGTATGGTTGGCGATGTGAGTAGCCAGTTTTTCTCTGGATTATTATTAGCTGCGCCACAATGTGGAGGCGCTACAATCACATCTACTACGCCGCTTCAATCTAGCGACTATGTAACATTAACAACTACAACGATGGCAGACTTCGGCGTAACAGTCGACCATACACCTGCTGCTGACACCGTCCAAGAATCCTTTACAGTAGCGGCTAATGCTACTTTTAAAGGTCAAAGTAATTACCAAATCGAAGGCGATTGGTCCAATACGGCTATTTGGATGGTCGCAGCGGGCATGACAGGCAAACCTATTACTATTACAGGTATGAACAAGAATTCTGTGCAAGCTGACCGCCGCATCATGCAGGTTATGATTGATGCCGGTTGTGATGTAGTATGGGATGGCATGAACGTAACCGTTACAGGCCGTGCAGAAAAACCAATCTATGCTGACCTCGAGCAAATGCCAGATATGTTGCCAGTTATGGCAGCCCTCGCTTGCTCTATCCATGGTGAAAGCTCCTTTGTTAAGGGTGCGCGCCTACGCTTGAAAGAATCCGATCGCCTCGAAGCCGTTGCTAATCTCGTTAGAGACTTAGGCGGTACGGTTCGCGAAGATGGTGATGACCTCTATATCATCGGTAGTGGTATACTAAAAGGAGGACAAGGTGATTGTGTTAACGACCATCGCCTTGTTATGGCAGGCACATTGATGGCCCTCATCAGTGAAAATCCTGTGACATTAAAAGATAGCGAAGCTATCACAAAATCCTATCCAGACTTCTTTGAGGACTGGAACATGCTAGGTGGCAATGCACAACCAGTATAGCTGCCTAATCATAGCTAATGCGTTTCAATAGATAACAATACTAGTCATACATACTATAAGTAGGAGTAAACATAATGGCATCTAATTTCGGTAAAACTATACAAGTAGCTACATTTGGCGCGTCTCATGGGTACGCCATCGGTGGTATCGTGGAAGGCCTCCCTTGTGGACATACCATCGACATCGACGAGCTACAAGCCTTCTTAAAGCGCCGTGCGCCAGGTCAAAACCAATTACAGACGCAACGTAAAGAAGCCGATATACCTGAATTCTTAGCAGGTATGGTAGATGGCATGCTCAGTGGATCTCCATTGGCATTTATGATTCGCAATACCTCTCAGCACTCTAGCGATTACAATAATTTGCGCGACATACCTCGTCCATCGCACGCAGACTTTACGGCTCGCATGCGCTACGGTGACAAGGTAGATATGCGAGGTGGCGGCCACTTCTCAGCGCGTCTAACAGCACCTCTTTGCGTGGCTGGTGGCATCGCCCTTCAACTACTACGTGAAAAAGGTATCGAAATTCACGGTCATTTAAAACAAGTTGGTACAATCCAAGATGCCCCTATCGATATGGTTCATCCAGATATGAAAGCACTTTCTGAAATCGCTACAGAACCTATCGCTATGGTCGATGCAGACAAACGTTCTGAAGTAGAAAACTTAGTCATGAAACTCAAAAAGGACGGTGACTCCACAGGCGGTATCGTTGAGGTTGTGGCTACGGGATTACCAATCGGTCTTGGCAATCCAAACTTTGACGGCATCGAGAACCGATTAGCTCGTGTTATCTTTGGCGTACCTGCCATCAAAGGTGTGTCCTTTGGAGGTGGCTTCGACATGTGTTCTCGCCTTGGCTCCGAGGTGAACGATGCTTTCACCATGGACGGCGATACAATCACAACAACTACCAATAATAGCGGTGGCATTCAAGGCGGTATCACCAACGGCTTACCCCTCATTATGCAAGTGGGCATTAAGCCTACTCCGTCCATTTATAAGGAACAACATTCTGTGTCGCTTTCACAAAAAGAGGACATATTACTCACCATCAAAGGTCGTCACGACCCATGTGTAGCACTTCGTGCAGTACCTGTTATCGAAGCCGTCACGGCCCTCGTCATTCTTGATTTCTTAGGAGATATTGACCATGAACTTAGATGAAGTACGCGTTAAGATTAACGATATAAACGACCAAATGCTCGCCCTCTTCAAAGAACGTATGGAACTCTCTAAGGACGTAGCGGCTGCAAAAAAGGAAATGAATAAGGCCATTTACGATGCCAAACGAGAGCGCGACATCCTCGACAAGGTAACAAAAGATGCAGGTCCAGACCTCGATCTATATGCACGCCGTTTTTTTGAGGCATTATTTAGCTTAAGTCGTACCTACCAATCCGAACAACTATTCCAAGACAATGAATTTACTTTAAAAATGAAAAAAGCCATTGAGCAATCCCCTACTTTACCACCTCAACGGGGCAGTGTAGCTTGCGCCGGCGTATTTGGTAGCAATGCTCAAATGGCGTGTGATAAATTATTACCTCTTAGCCAAATCCATTATGTAACAGGTTTCCGTTCCGTATTCGATGCCGTCGAGTCAGGTGAATGTCAATTCGGTGTATTGCCTATCGAAAACAGCTCCAATGGTTCCGTAAAAGAAGTATATGACCTCTTAGAAGAGCGCAAATGTTATATCGTTCGCGGCACGCGCCTCTGGATATCTCACGACTTGCTCGTGAAAAAAGGCACAAAACTAGAAGATATTCATACCATAATTTCCCACCCTCAAGCGTTGGGCCAATGTAGTCACTTCCTAGATAAGTTAGAAGGCGTAGAATTACGCTCCTATGACAATACGGCTCGAGCTGCACAGCTCGTAGCAGCTAGTGATGACCCTGGAGTAGCGGCTATCGCAGCACCTCAATGTGCAGACCTATATAATTTGTCTCCATTGTTGAGAAATATCCAAAATAGCGATAACAACTATACGCGCTTTATCTGCATTAGTAAGGATTTCCACGTATACCCAGGAGCCAATAAAATCTCAGTAGTAACGACTGCAAGTCATGCTCCAGGCGGGCTTGGTACATTGCTCACCAAGTTTGCTAATATCGGTGTGAACCTTACAAAACTTGAGTCCCGTCCGATCGTAGGACATAACTTTGAATTCTTGTTCTACCTCGATTTAGAAGCATCCTTGGCAGATCCAAAAGTACTTTCCGTATTAGCAGAGCTCCACGCATCGCAAGATAAATTCCGCTTGCTCGGCAATTATCCTGAAAATTGATATTTTCCTTTATGGTAGTGCTTATTAATGGCATATATAGTACAATGGATATAGTTTTAAAACTCCAATGGCTAATAGGTGACAGCCTATTAGCCATTTTGTGTATATTGACCTAGGAGGTCCTATGAAATTTGGTTTACTTGGCCGTACGTTGGGCCATAGCTTTTCCCCACGCATCCACAATGCTTTGGGAAATACTAATTATGAATTATTTGAACGAGAACCGAGCCAACTGCAAGAGTTCTTTGCAGACCAAGAATTACAAGGTATTAATATTACCTTCCCTTACAAGGTTAACGCCCTTGAAGCTTGCGATGTAGTAGACCCTCGCGCAGAACGCATTGGCTGTGTAAACACGATGGTTCGTAAAGACGGCAAATGGCATGGTTACAATACAGATTACGATGGTTTCGTATTTACTCTAGAACACGCTGGTATAAATGTATCCGGTAAAGAATGTATTATCCTTGGCGATGGTGCCTCCTCTGCTACGGTTCACGTAGCTCTTGAAGACCTAGGTGCTAAGAGCATCACGCATCTATCCCGTAAAACGGCTCCGCTCTATACTGATGCGCCTAATTACTATGAAACAGCACAGATTATTATTAACTGCACGCCTATCGGTATGTATCCGCATAATCCAGCTAACCTCATAGATATTATGCAATTTTCTAAATTAGAGGGCGTTGTAGATCTCATCTACAATCCGCGCCGTACAGTTTTGCTTTTACAAGCAGAAATGATGGATATTCCGTACTGTGATGGTCTACCTTTCCTCGTGGCACAAGGTGTTGAGGCGGCTAATCATTTTCAAGGTGAAAGCTTTGGTACCAAAGAGATAGAACAAATCTTGCGAGATATGCGCCGTGAAAAGGAAAATATCATCCTCATCGGTATGCCTGGTGTTGGGAAAACAACAGTGGGCAGAGCAATCGGTAAAGAGATGGGCCGTACTTGGCTTGATGTGGATCACGAGCTAGAAAAAGAAATTGGCAATGTTTCTACCTATATTACAGAACAAGGGGAGGCTACGTTCCGTGAAAAAGAGGCAGAAATGATTGCAAAATTAGGCACTCAAACAGGCCTTGTCATCTCCACTGGTGGCGGCTGCGTAACAGTACCTAAAAACTATGCACACCTGCGCCAAAATGGCCGTATTTACCAATTAACACAACCTGTAGAAAAACTATCTACTTCAGGTCGTGTTCTATCTAGTGGCGGCATAGGACGTTTACGTGAACTCGAAGAAACTCGCACTCCAATGTATGAAAGCTTTGCACAATGCATCGTGGAACATAATCGCAATGCACCAGAAACGGTGGCGGCTATTCTCGAAGACTTTGAATCAAACTTATTGTAAGAGTTTATATAACTGTATTTATAAGATTGTTTCCTCTATATAAGTAAGGGCTTCTACATCTTTAGAAGTAAGAGCATTTACATCTGTATTTCTATATAAAGTCATTAATAATAACATATATATTTTTTATATCCGCCCTTCAAAAATGAATATACTACAAGAAATACAAAACATATAAAAAAGTCGGCTCTCGCCGACTTTTTTAATGCACTTTTACCCGTTTATGCTGTTGTTCATCGAATACGCCATCTACATCGATGGTATCTAGAATTCGTTTTAAAGCATGTACATCGATTTGCCCTGGTGCCGATGCTTTACCAGCAGAGGCAAAGGTCATGGCATTTCCAAATAGAGCTCCTGCAGTGCGTGTAACAGCACCTAGTTCTCCCATTGCCATCGTAATAATTGGATCCGAAGGATATAAAGCTTTCACTTCAGCCGTTGCTTCAAGTAGCGTTAATACATCACCAGTTGTGTGAGGCATAACGGCAATCTTTGGCACATCGGCCAAGAACTCTTTCATTTGAATAAGTCGATTTACAATGACTTCACGACTCGGTGTACAGTGGAAATCATGGTTGCTCATGATAATAGTGATTCCATGAATCTTAGCAAACTCTATCGTTTTAAGCATTCTATCTTGATCAAAAAACAGCTCAATATCGATAGCATCCACCAATCCTGTAGGAATCAAACGTTCTAGCATTGTAAAGTAATCTTGTGTAGAAATCGTTCTTTCCCCACCTTCACCTTTTGTGCGCCATGTAAAGAGCAATCCACGACCTTTCAGTTGTGGCTTGATGAGCATTAATAGTTCAATAATAGCATCAATGGAGTGGGCCCGCTCGAAATAGTCAATGCGTAGCTCTACTATGTGACACGGTGTATTACATGCTACTGCGGTGGCATCCAGAATCTCTTTCATTGTTGTGCCCACAATAGGCACGCATATTTTTGTACCCTTTTCTCCGAGTACAGTATGACCGATACGGACCATAATAACTCCTTTCTGTCCCACACGGTGAGACTAGTGACTTACCTTAAACTAACTATATACCAATATTTTTGTAAAAGCAATCAATCGGCCCATATTGGATTGCTATTCACTAAAAACGTATGAAAGCCTACTATTATGCACTAAAACAGTATTCTTAGATTAACGATTAACATCACTTTTTCTTATACCCTAGATTAAGACCTCTTACCAATAAACGGTCTGTATCTGAAAGCCTCGTATTATAAAAATAGCCTAAAAAAGTAAAAGCTCCTTACCAATATATATTAGTAAGGAGCTTGTTAGACTCTAATTCACACACTATATTTATCATGTTGTACGGATAGTTTCCGTGATTGGAATCCCATATAGAGTAATAACAAACCTGTAATACTAAATACATAGGATATCCCAATGTAGGTAGATACAATACTTGCGAACACAGGCCCTACCATAGAACCGAATTGTTGGGCCGTCGTCGTCATACCAAACATGCGACCTCTAAAGCCTGGTTCTGTATTAAGAGTTACGGCTGCACTCAAAGATGGGTTGATGCCCACAATACAAGAACCAATTAATACTTGTAGTACACCAAACCACCAAATACCTACTGGTAAGCTTTGAAGTAAGAGAACAACACCACTACCAAGCATACAGTAGGAAATGGTTCTAAAGTACCCACGACGCTCACCGAGGCGCACCCATATATTGGTCGTTAAGGAACCGGCTAAACCACCGATACTGAGGATTGTACCTGAAATGATGGCTGCCCCTTCCATAGTGCCTTGCATATCACCTACATAAAGCGCCAAAATAGGCTGTAGCATCATGATGACACATTGCATAAAGAAGTAAATCCATAAAAGTCTTACTAATACAGGTTGTTCTTGAACCGACTTAAAATCTTCTCGCAAGGATGTAGCTTTTACCGGCTGTTTGGACTGCTCCTTAGAAGTTGTATTTTCAACTTCTAGTTTTGGTTCTTTTACAAGAAACAATACCGCTAAAGTAGCAATGAATACGGCTATACCAGATATATAAAATACAGGGCGCATACCTACAACACTTTCAACGGCACCGCCCAAAAATGGACCGACGACATTACCTAAAATTAGACCTGTTTGGAATATGCCGAGGGCACGGCCCACCTGTTTCTCATCCACACTGAGGGAAACCATGGTCATCGCTGCAGGATAGAAACCATTAGCGAACCCAACTAAAGCACGCCCCATTAACAATTGATACTGATCCGTTACCATGCCGATGAGAACATAACTGACAGCAATGGCAAAACCAGCGCGCAAAGCCATCCGCTTTTTCCCTTTATTATCTGCAATTTTGCCCCAAATCGGCGCCATAATGCCAGCGATTAGGAATGTAATACCAAAGACGAGACCAGACCAAAGTGCCACATCATCCTTTGGAACACCGAGTTCCAATAAATATATTGGCAAAAAAGGAATTATCATTGTATAACATATGGCTAGCACCGTCATACTAGTTGTGATAATCCACACGTTGCGCATGCCACCTCGAGCATCATATACACTTGTACTCATGGTACCCTCCCTTCCGCATAAAATCGTTTAGATAAACTAATATACACATAAATCACTTTTAATTACAGTTCCATTTAAATTACGATTCTACTTAGATTTCAATCTATGTTACTATTCATAAGATGTTATTACATTTTAATTTCATATATAAAGAAGAGCCGCATACGAAACGCGACTCTTTCCATAAAAAATACCTAAAATATAGGTATACAATGTAGTAATCCTCAAAGATCATTCAAACTAAAGTTTTCGGACTATCAATTATTCCGTAGGAAATTTATGATCCATTACATCTTGCAAGGAAACATGTTCCATAACATGTCGGAACTCATCTTGTAAATACTGCCACAATGGAGCTGTCAAGCAGTCATTAAACATAGGACACGGTTCTACATCATCTTCTAAACAAGACACGAGAGCAATGGAGTCCTCTGCGGCATATAAAATTTCATATACATTGTATTCAGCCGGAGATTTCACCAAACGATATCCTCCATATTTACCACGTCCACTTTTAACAAGGCCCGCAGAGGATAGACGAGATACAATCCCCTCTAAATATTTATCGGAAAATCCTTGGCGTTCTGCAATCTCACGAATCGGTACATTTTTTTCTACCCCGTGTTCTGCAATATCCGCCAATATCCGTAAGGCATAACGCCCCTTTGTAGATATTTTCATAAGTTAACCTCTATATCATTCATAATATATTAATAGTATATCACAAATTCATACAAAAAATGGTGGGAAATATGATACACTATACATATATCGAAATATCTTTATTTAGGTATGATTTTAATTTCATATAGGGAGGATTTTATCTAATGTTAGATAAATTATTTCAACTCAGTGAGCGTGGCACAACCGTTAAAACAGAAATTTTAGCAGGTATCACTACGTTTATCACGATGGCGTACATCCTATTCTTGGCGCCAAACATTCTTAGTCTTGCAGGCATGGATAAGGATGCGGTCCTCATTGCCACAGCCTTAGGTGGAGGTCTTGTGACGATTGCTATGGGTTTATTCGTAAACTACCCAATTGCTCTCGCTCCAGGGGTTGGCCTCTTGGCATTTTACTCCTTTACCGTAGTTCTCGGTATGGGCGTATCTTGGCAAACAGCATTAGGTGCGGTATTCATTTCAGGTCTCGTTTTCCTCGTATTAACATTGACATCAATACGACAAATGATCGTTGAAGGTATCCCAGCCTCCATGAAAATTGCCATTACCGTTGGTATTGGTCTTTTCATTTCTATCATCGGTTTGAAGTTATCCGGCTTGATGGCCATCTCCATTAGTTTGTCTCCAAACTCCTTAGGTCAGGTTGTACAGACACATGGTAATTTAGTCCCTCCAGCATCTGAGGCACTCTTAACGCTTGGTAATTTGCACAGTGGTGAAACATTGTTAGCACTATTCAGCCTCATCTTTACAGCTTTATTGATGGCTCGCAAAATTCAAGGTTCCCTCTTGATTGGCGTTTTAGTAACAACAATCATCTCCTATGCGACAGGCCTTTCCACAATGCCTGAGAACTTCACCGTATTGGCTATTCCTGATTTCTCCAAAGCAGCATTCCTGCAATTAGATATTCCTGGTGCGCTTCACATGGGCTTAATTACGATTATCTTCTCCTTCACCTTCGTAGAATTGTTCGACTCGATGGGTACTTTGATTGGTACTGCTACAGAGGCGAAAATTGCAGATCCTAAATCTGGTAAATTCCCGGGTCTTGGTAAAGCCATGACCGTAGATGCTATCGGTGTTAGTGCCGGTGCATTGCTCGGTACTTCTACAATTACGGCTTTCGTTGAAAGTGCGGCAGGTGTAGGGGCTGGTGGCCGTACAGGTTTAACAGCTGTCACAACAGGCGTACTTTTCTTAATTTGCTTATTCTTGGCTCCATTGGTATCCTTGGTTCCAAATGCAGCCACATCTCCTGTTCTTATCATCGTAGGTGCCCTCATGTTAGGTGCCATTCGCAATATTGACTTCGATGATTGGACAGAAGGCTTCCCTGCATTCCTCGTTATCGTATTAATGCCGTTCACATATAGCATCGCTAACGGTATCTCTGCAGGTCTTATTGCATACCCTCTACTCAAAATTATTGCGGGCCGTGCAAAAGAAGTTAACTGGATTATGTACGTATTGGCGGTACTCGTTATCATCCGTTACGTATTCTTCTAATTAACATATACCCATAATGATGCTATTAGTGAAAGCTACTTTATATTCGATAGCTATAAAATCACTAATACCTAAAAGCAAAATATATATAAATTACATACACTAAAAGAACCTATCTCCAAAGATATTACTCTAATATCTAGGAAATAGGTTCTTTTTATTATGTACTCTTTTACTAAATGCTAACGTCGTATGGCATTACCGAATCGTACTATAGAGTCTTATTAGGGTTTAGTATTAACGAATCGTTTTTACACCGATTAAGTCTGTACGACTTGAATCAATATTTTTTAATGGTACTACATGTTCTTTATAAAACTCTGCTTCAGATGCTTTCACAGGCACTTGAAAGAACAAGAAATATGCCATGTTATCCTTGCTCCACGTAATACTGCGAACTAAGCTCTTATCTAAATTACCTGTATACTGCACATCACCTGTTGGCGTAGAGTCAATCCACTGTACGTCATGGTATTCCGTTGGAACATATTCTTTAGGCCATACAGTATCCTTAGAGTAACTCATGCGGAAGGCCATAACATGATTTACCCAACGGCCGCTATGTTCTTTGTACTCTTTATCTTGCTTCCATTATACAGTTTCTAATACATCATTATCATAAAAATGTGTAGCATAGTATGTATAGCCAAGAGGCAAGTAACTTGGTACAAATACGTCATACGGCATCTTACGAGATGCATCCATTACACCGCTTGGTAAGCCGATGGATTTATTCGTAAGTATAGGCCACTCAGAATTCGTATGTGTGCGCAATGGCAGTCCAATAGATTCAAAATGAGGTCTATCTTGTTCTCCATTTTGTTTAACACTTTGCGCATTATTGCCTTTAACATTTTGCTTATCATTTCGGTCACCACGTAATCTAGTATCATCAGAAGCCACATTACTTAACGACCCTACTGAATCTACAATTTTGCTTACATAGTTTTGGTTTCTTGAGGAAGCAAAGTAAAGCATATTAACTTTGTTATCTTTTTCCCAATAAGCAATTTGAACAGAATCGTTGCTAGAGCCTAAAGTATGTACAGAGATTCCATTAGGGGTAGTAAAGCTAACGGCATCATCAGCATTGTATTTTGTCTTTTCCAAAATAGGCTTTACTACGGTATCGATAGCCCACCCCATACGATACACAATATCTGTATTAGAGAAAGTTAATTTCGGACCATATTCTCCATCATGGCCCGTTTCCGTATATACGATTTCTAATACGTCATGATCCCTTGACTTTACATCGCGTACTGCATAGTCTTCAGGCATATAAGATGGAATTTGTAAATCATATCCAAAATAATTTGTACTTGCGTCAACATTAAGCTGTACTATATCACCATTATCAACTTGATCATACCACCGATAACGATTCATTAGCTCTTTATTCTTTTCCACTGTATCGATGGTAACAGTATTTCCATTTTCATCCACTAAAGGGGATAACGCACTAACTGGTTGTACTCCAAAGCTACTTACCACAGCAGCTAGTATTCCCATGGCTAATAATGATTTTGTTATTTTCAATCTCATAATTTCTTCTCTCTAAATTTAGATATTTCATAAGTATATATTACCGAGGTAATCACTTATCTATTACATTTTTAACTCAGATCACTGACTTTTAATAGTGCTACGTAATCTTAATAAAACACGCCAGTCTTTGCTTTCATAGGACTACATGTTCCTGTTTTATTTCTTCAATAGTTTTAGGTTTAATCGGTTTCATCGGATAGTTACCAACTAGTTCATAACGAGAGCTATCAATACTTTTCAACGGTACCACATGGTCCTTATAGAATTCCGCATCAGCCTCTTTCACCTGTTCTAAGAAGAATAGGGAATAAGCCATATTATCCTTCGCCCACGTAATGCTGCGAACCATATGCGTTTCAGGATTACCGGTATAATAAACCTCACTAGAATCACCTGATTTAGACCATTCAAGATCGCCGTATTCAGATGGAACATATGGTGTATCTCTTACAGTATCCAAGGAATATCCCATTCTATAGGCCATAATACTATCTATATATTTTTTCCCATCCCGATAGATAGTCACACCTTTTTTGTAATATACAACCTCTAATACATCATTTCGATCTTGACGCGCTGTATAGAGCTGATAACCATAAGGTATATAGCTAGGCGCCTTGACCTCATACGGCAGTTGCTGTGCAGTTTCTACTATTCCTTTCCAATTACGAGCCCCTTCTTGCGTTTTCATAGGCCACTCTAATAAAGTCTTTCTTGGTAATGCTTTGATTGCTGAATCAGGATGAACTCTAGGCATATCAAATGTAACGGCAGCGGAAACACCAACATTATCGGTAGATATTGAATCATTAACAACATCAGCTGAAACATATCCTGCACACAATAATCCTACAGCCATAGCAGACAAAACGGACTTAAATAGAAGCTTCTTCATGATCTCTCCTTTTATAAAAAATTGATATATACTTTACACATATAATGATATATTTTCTTATTTATATCAAAAACATGCTGCCGATTCTGTTGCCCTAGCTACTTCATAAAACTTTTATCTTTCCTATTGTGAAAGTATAGTTATGAGCCATTAGCTGCTTTAATTCTAACTAGTTATACATAATAAAACATCCTACTAAACGCTATATTACAATAGAGTTCAATAGGATGTTTTGTTATTATTTAGTTAATGGAGGCATAATAATATCTTGTTCAAGCTGTCTTCGTCTCTTTGCGGTATAGTCTACAACTTTAATTTGAACGACGCCCACAGAGTTTACCATAGCATCGGTAAAGGTAAATTCTCGACTAGTCTGATGCTTCATTAATACTTGTAAACCATGATCCTTTTCATCAACACGCTCTAAGTAGGTAGCCTCTCCTCGGCCCATCACACTAGAATAAACTGAGCTATATTTACAAGGAATATCTCCACCTGATACGAGGGCCTCATCATTACCGTCAATTTCGATAAATACATGGGGGTTCACTTTAATCAAATTAAACTTCTTCCCCTCATGATAGCCATGTACATAGATGTAGAGTATATCATCTACAATTTCATAACCGAAATGTAAAGGTACCACGTAAGGATAATCACCATCCATCATACCTAAGTGAATGATGCGAGTGCTACTTAAAATGCCCTTAATTTCATCTATATTTGTAACCATACGATCTTGACGTCTCATAATAGCCTCCACAAGAATCGGAAAATTAATACACCTTACTCTTCATGTAATCTGCCAAGAAGATGTTTAAATTGAGCCTCATCACTATTCAGCTTTCCGAAAAAGATTTCATCAATCTCTTCAACTAATGGGACTGCCTTTTGTAATATTGCACCGCCCTCTTCATTTAAAAGAACAGCTTTCGCACGTGTATCTCTAGAGTGCTCTTTTCGCTCTACAAAACCACGTTTTTCCAATAAGCTCAATATTTGAGATACCGTCATAACATCTATCCCTGAAAGTTTTGAAATCATAACTTGTGTAACTTCGTTATCATGTTGTGATAGATAAGAAAGAGACGCTAAAACAACAAATTGAGGATGTGTTAAGTTCAACTCTTTTAACGCTTGTTTTATAGTAAAATGCCATTTATTGTACACCCTCATGAACAATAATCCTGTTGATTTTTCTGAATTGTCTTTATATTTTGATGTAAACAAACAGCAATCACCTTATCTTTCTAAACAATTTTTTAGAATAAATATAGATTGAGGAACATCCGAAAAAACTTGACTTAAAAATTCCAAATGTTGCTTATCTTCACTTTCTAAACTTACAGTATGTTTTACATTTACACTTCCGTCATGATTATCAATTATTTGATGTCCGAAAAGAATAGCACCAAATGGAGTTTCAGTCTTATCCCAAAACTCTTCAAAAGGTTTTACAAGAGTAAGTTGATATTCCATAGGTGGTATACCTTCAAGCTCCATTGTACCACATGAACCGGTCTCAAATTTACCGTTTAATGTAATATTTTTTAGATCCTCTTCCCAGTCATACCATTTTTCGATATTCGCATAGTACGCCCACACAGCTTCTTTTGTTGCTTTTATTTTCAAACTAAAACTAAATTCCATTTTATATCCTCCTTTTATTATAAGTGTACTTATTATAAATTATTTTATATTATTCGTCAATAAACTTCATAAAAAAAGAATATTCTTTGCTTTTATCAATATAAGGATATACTCTATCAGAAAATCATATCATCTTTTGTCTACTGTAAAAATACATTTGACTTTTTAGAATAGATACTGTATTATAAAAAAATAGTTTTAAAGATTCTATAGATTATGAAAGTTATGGTTATCCATGGCTTTTTATGTTTATAGATAGTTTGTAGAAAAGAGGTCTTTATTATGTCTGATACGCATCAGTTAAAACGGGGTCTTAAGAACCGGCATGTACAGCTGCTCGCCATCGGCGGTGCTATTGGTACAGGCCTATTCTTAGGCTCCGGTCGCGCCATTCACTTGGCTGGTCCATCCATCATATTCGCCTACCTAATAACAGGTGTTATGTGCTTCTTTATTATGAGAGCACTAGGCGAATTACTGTTATCTAACCTAAACCACCACTCTTTTATCGACTTTGTAGAAGATTACTTAGGGGATCGAGCAGCATTTATCACGGGATGGACATACTGGTTCTGCTGGCTTTCACTAGCCATGGCAGACTTAACGGCCGTAGGCCTCTACATGCAGTACTGGATACCGTGGCTGCCCCAATGGATACCAGCCTTACTTGTTCTAGTCGCCTTGCTGTTAATGAACTTGACAGCTGTAAAATATTTTGGCGAAATGGAATTCTGGTTTGCCTTGATTAAGGTGATCGCTATCATCTCTCTTATCATCATCGGTATCATCATGATTGTTACTGGTTTCACTACAGATGCCGGTGTCGCCGCATTTAGCAATATGTGGAATTACGGAGGATGGTTCCCGAATGGAACGATGGGCTTTATCCTATCATTCCAAATGGTTGTATTTGCTTTCACAGGCATAGAACTCGTAGGTTTAACGGCTGGCGAAACAGAAGATCCTGAAAAGGTTATTCCAATGGCCATAAACAATATCCCATTGCGTATTATTTTATTCTATGTAGGCTCTTTAGCTATCATCATGAGTATTTACCCTTGGACTGCCGTTAACCCTGCTGCGAGTCCATTTGTAGCCGTATTTACCGCCGTTGGTATTACAGCCGCTGCAGGAATCGTAAACTTCGTTGTTCTTACTTCTGCAGCATCCGCTACAAACTCTGGTATCTTCAGTACAGGCCGTATGATTTATGCCTTGGCAAAACGCGGTCACGCTCCGAGTTCGATGCGCCGCTTGACTCACAGCAGTGTGCCATACCAAGCAACGATTTTCTCGGCAGCCGTATTATTGATTACGGTTGTACTCAACTACGTAATGCCTGAAGCAGTATTCGTTATGATTACATCAATCTCTACGTTCTGCTTTATCTTTATTTGGGCCATGATGGTTATTTGCCATCTCAAATATCGCAAAAAAAATCCTGATGTAGTGGCACAGTCTAAATTTAAAATGCCTCTATACCCAGTAATGAATTACGTTATCCTCGCGTTCTTCGTTTTCGTTTTAGCCATTCTAGCCTTAAACGAAGATACGCGAATTGCCCTCTTGTTCACACCAATTTGGTTTATTATTCTTTGGGCCTTCTACTCCATGCTTAACACGGACGATGAAGATGCCCTTGGGGAAGAACTCATCGAAATGGCAGGCGTAAAAGAACTTTACAAAAAACCTAAAAAAGACGATTCCGATGATTACGTAATCTAACAAAAAAGCTCGTGCTATGCACGAGCTTTTCTTTTACTTCATTGACGGGAAGTTTTGTTGTTCATATTGTTGTAGATATGCTGGTAAGTTACTTGTATCTTCATTGTAATTAAAGATAGTCTTAATGCGATAGCCTTCTTGAGTGATTATGATATCAATAGAGGATGGTACTTCTTGACCATTCTGTTGCAAGTGATTAACTAATTCTTGCAAGGCCTCTGTTTGATGTAAAGAACCGGCCATATATTTACCCTTGGATAGACCTGTATTTCTAATGACTTGGCCATTGTATACTTGACCTCTATTATCTTTGTAATAAAAGCGTACAGCATCCTTATCTCCCGTAGGAACAGCTTTAATATAAATGGTCTTCCAATTCTTTTTAATCATCACTTTTGTAGCTTCTGCTAAATTATTAGACAAACGTCGTGTTTCTTTATTTGTTGATTTAGACACACCATTAACCTGTTGAATTTCATCATTCATAGGCATATCAATAGGTGCCACTACTGGATCTTGTTCTACCTTTTTTGCATCTGCAGGCTGAACCGCGAACATACCAACAACCGCCATTACAGCTAATGCGATAAGAGCAATTTTTTTCATTCTATCTCTCCTTAGAGAATTTATCAACACAAATTATAATTTACTAAATTAGTTGCTAAAATCCGTATCCACAATAGCGAATTGTGTATAATCAGGGTAACGTTTTTGCATTTCTGCCTTGATTTTTTCTAATGTACTATGTGGATCTTCTTCGTCAAAGTCAAAGATAATATCGTAGTAGATAACCTTCTTTTCTTCTTGTACGTAGAAGGCATGTACTTGTACTACATGTGTATATAAACTAATAACTTGATCAAGAGCTTTTCTAATTTCAAGTACTTCTACACTTGGTTTGTTTTCAGCATATACACCAACAGTCATATTGATACCAAACTTTTTATAAAGATGAACCGCAATGCCCTTTGTTAATGGGTGAACTTCTGCCATTGTCATCGTATCTGGTACAGAAATATGAACGGAACCAATTGTTTCTCCTGGCCCATAGCTATTTAATACCAAGTCATATACACCACCCACATTCGGATGCTGTGCGATAGTTTCTTTAATATTACGGATTAAATTATCATCTGCTCGAACACCGAGCAAATGGTTATACATTTCACGTAAAATATCATACGCCGCTTTTAAAATCAAAACAGAAATAACAGCGCCCACATAACCTTGAATATCAAAGTTAAAGAAAAATACTAAGCCTGCAGATACCAATGTAGCAAAGGTAATCACCGCATCAAAAAGGGCATCTATACCAGATGCTACGAGCGCATCAGATTTATATTTTTCACCTTGTGCCTTGATATAACGACCCATCACTACTTTCACAACGATGGCAACAGCGATGATAACAAGACCTGGAATATCAAATGTAGATACCTCAGGGTGGATAATTTTATCCACAGATTCCTTAAGGGATCCAATACCTGCACCGAGAATGATGAAAGCTATAGCCATGGTAGTCATATATTCTATACGACCGTGGCCAAATGGATGCTCCTTATCAGCCCCTTTGGCGGCTAATTTCGTACCCACAATAGTTAATACAGAGGACAATACATCTGTTAAGTTATTTACCGCATCAAGGATGATGGCGATGGAATTAGACGCAAAGCCCACAATCATTTTAAAAATAACGAGAACGACATTACCTATAATGCCTTTTATACTGGCAAGCGTAATCCCCCGATTACGTGCTGCACCATTATCTTGTAAAATCATACTACACCTCTTACATTCTGATTTATAGTTTTTAAATTGAACTATATCGATTTACTTATAATCCTATTATAGCTTATCGATTATCATTTGTCATTATTTTTCTTGAAAAATATTTTTAAACTTATTGATTTTACTGAGTTATCAATAATTCTCATTTCTCAATTAGAGTATTTGATGTATTGTGACTTCACAATGTATAGTACAAACCTATTATTAACAAACTAGTATTTTGTATTACGTAACAAGTTAATCAGATCAGATTATGCCATAACCGTAATACGCTCTCCTGTGCGCATGTGTGTAAATACCACCTTTTGAGCGCGTAATTGAAATGGCTGTTCCGTAGGTTGTGCACCGTATAAGGTATCTCCTACAAGAGGGTGCCCTATATGGCTGAAAGCTACTCGAATTTGATGTGTTTTCCCTGTGTACAAACGAACTAAAACCTCAGAATATCCACATTTATTGGACTTATACACAGTTTTGTCCACATTTTGATTACTTTTATCAACATCTCCTAAGTTTATATCCACATTTTTTGCTGCTATATCCACAGAATTTTTAGACTTATTCACAGAGTTATCCACAGCCTGCGAAGAATGTCTACATAGGACGGAAAAATCTGTACGAGTCTCTTTTCCCTTAGGATTCACTTCGTAATGAATCCCATCAGCACTGCGTTCCATAGGAAATACCAAAGAATCTTCATCGGCTTCTACAATGCCTTCCACAGTCGCCATATACCACTTTTCAAAGGTATTATCATCCATTTGCTGTTGATAAATACTTTGTGCTAAACCACTTTTTGCAATCACAATGCAGCCCGTCGTATCTCTGTCGAGACGGTTCAAGAAACGTACCTTTCGCTTGATACCATGTTCTTTAAAATAGTGCGCCACACCATTGGCAAGAGAAACTTGATCTTTAGAGTTTACAGTCACACCACTTGGTTTATCCACAATAAGGAGATCATCATCTTCATACAGAATGCGTAAGTCCATTTCGATAGGGTCATGATCTATTTTTTCCTTCGCCATAGCAATCCAAATCTCGTCGCCTTCAGAGATTGCATCTTTTGGCGTAGCCTTATGACCATTAATATGAATTAATTTCTCTTCAAAAAGTTTAACTAAAGATTTTCGAGGATATCTAGTATCTAACACTTCACCAAGTGAAATATCGCGTACTTCTCCAATATGCTCAGAATCGCGACTTGATATGTCTTGATTGCTACTCGATATATCTCGATTTTTACTTGATATATCTTGACCATTACCTATTAGCTTTTGTCTTGCATTTTTCTTGCTAAGTACAGTTTCTATATCTACAGCTGTCACGGTCCACAGAATATCATCGGGGCGATGTGTTTTTCGCGCCATTAGTATCTCCTTTCTACGAGTTCAGGATCTCGTGGCATATAGTTGAGTAGCGAACTTGGTTGAACTGCCCTACCTCGTATATTCGTCTGTTCAAAGGTAATAGTCAATTCTTGTTTAGGTCGAGTGATGGCCACATAGAACAAGCGCTTTTCTTCATCATCACGACCTTCTGCAAGGGCAAAAGGACTTGGGAACGTACCTTCGTTGAGTCCTGCTAAAAATACATAATCGAACTCACTGCCCTTTGCTTGGTGAATGGTAATGATAGGAATGCGGTCTTCGTTTCGCACCTGTTGTGCAGGCTCGCCCGCCGTAAGGGCCGCCATCTGTAAGATTTGGTTTAATCGAGCCAAACCTACAGGCCCTTCATAAGCCGCATCTAGTTTTTCCATGATGCGATACAAATCGCGTATATGCTCTACTTTAGCCGCTTCTCCATGAGATTTATAGTATTCTAAAACCCCCATTTGGTTCATGATATACGCCAATAATTTCGTTGGCATCTCCGTATAGGCTTTTCTACGCAAGGTCGCCATTTGAGAGGCGATATCCGTAAAAGCTGCCTTATATTTATTTATAGCTACCATGCGACCCGTTGTGGTCGGTACGATTTTTTCTTTCACCGCATAAATTAAAAGCTGTGCAGTGGCTAATATATCGTCCATCGCATTGTGCGTTGGTTCATGGTGTATAGGAAACTTAGACGCAAGGAAACCCAATTTATGATTTGGCAAATTAGGATAGAAACGACGGTAGATATCGAGGGTATCATAAATAGCCTTGAACTCAGGATTGCCTAAGTTATGACGCGCCAATTCATTCGTAAAGATGGTCACATCATAGTTTACATTGTGACCTACAATAATAGCATTCTTGGAAAATTCCTTAAAGGCTTGTAACACTATAGCTGGCTCTTCACCGTGTTCTTGTAAATACGCATCGGAGAAGCCGTGTACCTCTTCGGATTGACCAACAGGTACACCATGGTTTATAAAGCGTTCAAAGGTCTCTAAGACCTGTCCATTTTCATCGATGCGGATAGCTGCAATTTGAATAATGCGATCTTGAGACGTATCTGTGCCGGTGCTCTCCACGTCATAAACAACTACTTCGTGCTGTTCTAATCCACTGACAAGCTTTGCATAAGGCTCCGCTTCAAAAATAGGCATATCCATAAAGTCCGTCAATTTTAAACCCACTTCCCGCGTCTCTGGGCTTTCAATAGCTGCAATACGAGCGTCACCAATCCCTGCAACATAGCGTTTAATAATACGCTTCGCACTGACAGAGTCATTAGGATTCATCAATAATTTGAAGTAGGCCATAATATCTTTAATTTCTTGACGTCTAAAGAATTTGAACTCGTCGATAATCATGAAGTGACGGCGTTCCTCTTCAGGTCGTTCGCCGTTAAGACGTTCAAAAGAATCACTTAGCCGCTGTGCCTTTTTATTATCCCGCACAAGAACGCCGATATTAGCATCCTTTGGCAAGGCACAGATAGCTTCGTAGATATATCGGCCCTCAAGGTAGCTATTTTTACAGCCTTTAATCAGAACTGGCTTGCCCTTGCTTTCACTATTGGCACGAGGCAATTCAGTGTAAATAGACCCAACTAGGTCAGGGAACATATTTTGCAAGGTCTTGAAAGCCGTCGTAAAGAGCGTCCAATTAGAACGATAATTTTCATAGAAGATAATTTTCAAAGGCTTAAAATCCGCATCAAATTGCTTGAGCAAGCGGAACGGATCGGAGCCACGCCATTCGTAAATCGTTTGGAAATAGTCACCACACAAAAGTACGTGATTACCTTCCCATAACATTTCTAGAACTTTGTACTCTAGTACGCCTGTATCTTGCATTTCATCTACAGAGATATAGCTGTAACGGCTGCGCCAGCGCTCACGAACTACAGGGTCTTGAAATAGGCGATGAACACCACAGATGAGATCTGTAAAATCTAGGCCGTGCACGGAAGCTAAGCTTTCATCATACGCAGCAATCCATTCGTGACCATGGTTCAAGAAATCATGGAGTTCACTGTAGAGGACATTGCCAAAGCTAGAGAATTGCTGCTCAATGGCTTCGCGCTGTTCCTTCTGTAAGCGTTCGATTGTCCGCTTGTAATCCCCTACGAGATCATCAGAATAAAAGCCATATAAGGAACGATATTCTTTCACCATAGCGATAACATTAGCAAAGGACATTTCTCGCAATTTACCAGGACGGTATGGTTCAGAGAGTTCCTTGCAGTCTTCTTCGTCAAAGATGGTCACATCCGTGTACAAGGTTTCGTTGCGCTTTCCCTCTTGTTGGAGAATGAAAAAGCAAAAGCTGTGGAATGTACTAACCTCCACAGCCTTTGCAGGACTGCCTACGAGCGATTGAATGCGGTCTTTCATCTCGTTTGCGGCCTTGTTCGTAAAGGTCATACACAAGATATTCTCCGCCTTCGCATAGCCACCCTCGATGAGGTGCGCCACCCGATAAGCAAGTGTATTCGTTTTTCCCGTCCCAGCGGACGCTAACAAGAGGATATTCTGTTCCACTTCATCAATAACGCGTTGTTGTTCACGATTGATAAGCATAAAAACCTCCTGTTATTTAATGCCGTAATATATAGCAGCTAAGACCATAGGAATAGGACCTAAAATTGCTGTTAATGCCCAAATACCCACCCCAATATCCATTGGGATATTAAGTATATAAACGCATACCCAGTAGGTTAAGCCACCAATCACAACATTCATAGCCACCCGTTTAATGGTGAAAAATGCTACTCTGAAAGCAATGTAGGCTACAGCAATGGAAATAACCGCCGATATAATCGGTGATGCTAATAAAGCTCCCATACTACTATCCTTTCATTTCTTGACGGTTCACTACGGCACCGCCTAGCGTTAATTCATCGGCATATTCGATATCGCCACCCACAGGAACACCGCGGGCAATGCGCGTTACCTTGATGCCACTTGGACTTAATAATCTCGCCAAATACAGAGCTGTTGCTTCCCCTTCGACATCTGGGTCTGTCGCGAGGATAACCTCTTGTACAACACCATCGCGAAGGCGTGCAATCAATTCTTTTACGCGAATATCGTCAGCACCGATGCCCTCCATAGGGGACAAAGCGCCTTCCAATACATGATACAAGCCCTTATAATCACCACTGCGCTCGATAGCAATGACATCGCGAGATGTTTCAACAACCATAATCGTCGTTTGATCGCGATTTGGATTGCTACAGAATTCGCAAGGATCTTGAGCTGATAAGTTAAAGCAAATAGAACAGTGACGCGTAGCCCCCTTCGCTTCTACGATGGTTTCCACGAGGCGGTCTACCTCTTCCTTCGGCATTTCTACCAAATGATAAGCCAAGCGTCTAGCCGACTTGGAACCGATGCCAGGCAAGCGGCGTAGCTGTTCTACGAGCCGTTCTAAAGCGTTTGTCATTTAGAATAAACCTGTTGGCAAGTTAAGACCACCAGTTACTTTGCCCATTTCTTGAGCCAAGAGGTCGTCTACTTTTTTGCTAGCTTCGTTTACTGCAGCCATTACTAAATCCTCTAACATTTCCACATCTTCAGGATCAACAGCTGTAGGATTCAATTTCAAAGACTCGATGATTTTTTCACCGTTCATCACAACAGTTACAGCACCGCCACCAACGGAAGCCTCTACAGTACGAGTTTTTAACTCTTCTTGCATTTTCTTCATATCTGCTTGCATTTTTTGAACTTTTTTCATCATGCCAGTCATATTGCCCATACCTTTACCAAACATTGTATTTCCTCCTTTTAGGACATCGTCCTATACTAATATTCTAAGTCCATATCATTAACAATATATGACATAGATTTATTACATATGTGTCACCTAATAGCCCCAAGGCCAAAGGTTATTATATAACAATTACTTTTTATCTATTCTTCGATAACCTCGACTATGATGTCATGGTCTTCAGATAATTTTTCTAATGTTTCCGCCAAGAGAGGATTGTTTCGTTCCTCTTCTGTCATATGCTCTGGATCCCAGGCGTATTCTCGAGCCACCGTAACGCTATCGATTGCTTCTACTTCAATAGGTGCTGGTGAAAGCATTGTATTTCCATCACTTTGGTATGGGGTTCCCTCACGAGGTTCACCCCCATCAGACTTTGGGACAGCTTCAACCTCGATATGCGCACCGCTATCCATAGGGCGCTCTAACACTTCGCCATCCTCGCTGATAACAGTCACACTATCTAATGGATGTGGTGGCATATCATCTAAGGATGATACATAAGAACCCTCCATATCGTCTACAGGCACATCATCAAAGGAATGAACCGGAATATCATCCCCTTCTATAGAACCTGCTAAAGACTCAATAGAAATTTCACCATCTGGCACCTGTGTCGCAGAACTACCATCAAAGGATGTAATTGGCACATCACCACTGGATGCTGGCTCTGTTTCTACGCCAGCTCCTAATGCAGTTTCTGATGCATCTATTGTAGTTGTATTCGCACTATCACTAACTACCGTATTTGCAACGGCACCGCCGGTTTTCTTAGCTAAGAATGCCATCGCCGCAGCCTTAGCCGCGTCCACGGCTGCAGAATCAGGCTTACTCTCTTGCGGATTATTGGTTAAATCCATTTGTGTCGGTTCCGCACCTGAAGTCGTCTTTACGTCAACCATCGGTTCTTGTGGTCGTTGGGGTGCTTTTACTTGGCGTTGTGTGGTGCTACCAGCAGCCTTTTTATAGTCTTTATAAACTTGCGTGAGAGCATCCACGATTTCTACATGTACTGCATAGCCCAGTGTATAGGTGAAAGCATCAACCGCCTCCGCCAAATTCACTTCATTGGTCATTACATTGAGATGCAATGCATTTTTAAAGGCCATGACCGCCTTGCTTTGGTCTACGTACACCAGCTGACCTTGACCGATAACGGTAGAGGTCATATTGCGATTGCTATCCTTCAAGTATTTAATCACATTGGATTGTACATTGCGATACTCTTGAGCAGACAAGATTTGGTCACTAATGATGGCCTGTGTACTAATGCCTTTTTTACCGCGACCTTTAGCTTGGTTTCTCGTGTTTTTTCGGGAAACTGGGTCTCCATTATTCGGTGGTGGCGCCATGCCAACGCCGCCCATTGGTGGCGGAGCCATACCCACTCCATTCATCGGAGGCGGTGTACTACCTGGTGCTCCCATCGGTGGAGGCGTCATACCTATACTCGCAGGCGGTGGTGTCATGCCTACGCTGCTTGGAGGTGGCACAGTGCCAACAGCAGTATTTTGAATACTACTCATGGAAGAATTCTGTACAGCAGCATTATCTACAGGAACAAAGCTGTTCGCATAGCCGCTAGGTGGACCAAATGCATTAGCACTATAAGCTGGTGTAGGAGCCGCTGGGCCTCGTTGTTCCAATTGAGCCATGCGGTTCAATAAATCATTTCGTTCAGATCGCTCAGCACTTTCTAGAGCATATACACGATCTTCTAAGCTTTCATCAACAGAGCCTAATTTAGCACAAAGCACGAGTAGACCCATTTCGATGATGGTTCGTGGATTGTCCACTTGTTTCGCATCATTCATGATGGATTGAGCACTGCGTACATATTGGTTAAGTTCATTGAAATCAACACTATTGGCCTGAGCTAGGAACTCATTCTTAAAGGTATCGTATACCTTGAGCTCATCCGCATCAGGAGCCACCTTACCAACGAGCAAGGCACGCACATGTTGAATGAGGGCTTCCATAATCTGCGTCGCATCGCGACCTTCCGCCAATGCATCGTGAACGTAGGATAATACTTTAGGGCCATCGCCGTTGCGCAAAGCATCTAGGAAGTGAATAATCCATTCCTTACTTACGAGACCGATTAACTCTTCCACCACTTGCGGTGTAATAGAGCCCGTTGCCATACCTGCACATTGGTCTAGAATACTCAAGGCATCACGCAAACCACCATCTGCATGAACAGCGATAAGCTGAGCCGCCGCAGAATCAAGACCAAAGCCTTCTTTTTCTGCTACGTAAGATAACCGTTGTGCGATGTCATCAGAAGTAATGCGTCTAAAAGTATAGCGCTGACAACGAGACACGATAGTAACAGGCAATTTTTCAATTTCTGTAGTGGCAAAGATAAACATCACATGAGCAGGAGGTTCTTCGATTGTTTTTAAAAGCGCGTTCCACGCCTCTGTAGTGAGCATGTGGGCTTCGTCTATGATAAAAACCTTTTTACGCCCTTCAACAGGCATAAATTTGACGCTTTCACGAAGAGCACGCACCTCATCGATACCGCGATTTGATGCGGCGTCAATTTCAAGAACATCCATGGACTGTCCGCTCAAAATCGATTTACAAGCACTACACTCGTTACAAGGGTGATCCGTTGGCCCCTGCTCGCAATTGATAGCGCGCGCAAAAATCTTCGCCATGCTCGTCTTACCAGTCCCCCGCGGACCGGCAAATAAATAGGCATGAGCTACCTTATCCTCCCGGATAGCGCGCATCAATGTATCAGACACCTGATGCTGACCAACTACATCGGTAAATGTCTGCGGACGATACTTACGATATAGCGCAATATATGCCATTGGAACACCCCCTTTTTTCCGAAACTTGCAATACTTTATTATACCATATTCAAGAAAATCCGACTCATTTTATAGAGTTTTATCAGTAATTTACACTAGTCATTTGAGCCCATCAATTAGACATAAAAAAAGCGGCCCCACAGGCCGCCTTGCAATATTCGATCACGACAGCCCCCGGGGTCCCCGTGGCACATGAAGGTTACCGCTTAGTGCTGCTACCTCTCAGTCCTGACACGATTCACAGGCCTCCATTGCACAGGCCCGAGAACTGCCATGATCCAATATTGCAATACAAATATTATACATGAAAAAGCCTCTATAGTCAAAGCTATAGAGGCTTTTCATATATCCTATCCAAACGATATTCAATCAAATTAAAAATTATTTTGCATATTTCTCTTTAAATGCAGCCAATTGTGCTTCTTCTAAGGATAAGCCTTGTTCTTTGAAGCGTTCAATAGCAGCTTGCATTTCTTCATAGGCTACAGGCACAACTTTTGTAAATCTGTTTACAAAGTTATTCCAGTTTTCTAAGATGTGACGGCCTTTAGCAGAGTTAGTATGCAATACATGTTGTTCTACTAGTTCTTTAATGCGTTTAAGGTCATCATTATTGGCAGTACGTAATTCTACGAGACCTGTGTTGACATAGCGTTCATCGCAATCAAGGATGTACGCATAGCCACCGGACATACCTGCTCCAAAGTTACGGCCAATTTTACCGAGTACGAGCACTTCGCCACCAGTCATGTATTCACAGCCATGGTCGCCGACGCCTTCCACAACGGCAGTGATACCGCTGTTACGTACGGCGAAACGTTCACCAGCTACACCGTTGATGTAGGATGTACCAGAGGTTGCACCATAGAAGGCAACGTTACCGATAAGGATATTTTCATCAGCTTCAAAGATGGATTTCTTAGGTGGATATACAGTGATAGTACCGCCGGACAAGCCTTTACCGAGGTAATCATTCGCATCACCTTCAAGTTCTAGTGTCATGCCTTTAGGAATGAAAGCACCGAAGGATTGACCCGCAGAGCCTTCGAAATTCAACTTGATTGTATTGTCTGGCAAGCCGCTTTCACCATAACGACGTGTCACCTCAGAACCAACCAAGGTACCTACAACGCGGTTGATGTTAGTGATAGCCAATTTAGCGCGAATCGGTTTTTGATCCTCAATAGCAGGACGGCACATACGCAAAAGTTTGGACATATCCAAGGTGCGTTCCAACTCGTGATCTTGGTCAACCATGTGCATATGTCCCACAGAGGAATCAATGTATGGACGGAACAATATGCGTTTAAGATCAACGCGAGACAATTTGAAGTTATCATCTTGAGATTTTTGACGCACAAGATCGATACGACCAACGAGCTCAGCTACGGAGCAAATACCTAAACGAGCCATGATTTCACGCAATTCACGTGCGATGAAAATCATCAAGTTTTCAACATATTCAGGCTTACCTGTGAAACGAGCACGCAATTTTTCATCTTGTGTAGCTACACCGTAAGGGCATGTATTAAGATTACATACACGAGCCATTTTACAGCCCACCGCAACGAGTGGCAATGTACCAAAGCCGAATAACTCAGCACCGAGCATGGCTGCTACAGCCACATCAAAACCAGTCATCAACTTGGAGTCTACCTCTAATTGAACACGGTCACGCAATCTGTTGAGCATCAAGGTTTGATGAGTTTCAGAGAGACCAAGTTCCCAAGGTACACCTGCATGTTTTACAGACGTGCGACCTGCTGCACCTGTACCACCATCGTATCCGGAAATCAAGATGTTATCTGCTTTTGCTTTCGCAACACCAGCAGCAATTGTGCCAACACCTGCTTCAGAAGTCAATTTAACGGAAATACGCGCATCTTTGTTGACGCATTTCAAGTCGTAAATCAACTCTGCCAAGTCTTCGATGGAGTAAATATCATGATGCGGTGGTGGAGATACGAGCTCAACGCCTGGAGTGGAGTGACGAGCCTTGGCAATTTCAGGATATACTTTTTTGCCTGGTAATTGACCGCCTTCACCTGGCTTAGCGCCTTGAGCACATTTGATTTGCAATTCTTTTGCATGAATGAGGTAGTTTGCGGTTACCCCAAAACGACCAGATGCAATCTGTTTTACTTCGGAGTTCATGCTATCGCCGTTTGGCAATGGTTTAAAACGATCTACATCTTCGCCGCCTTCACCAGAGTTAGATGTGGAGCCTAAACGATTCATAGCGATGGCAATGGCTTCATGCGCCTCTTTACTGATCGCACCGTAGCTCATAGCACCAGCTTTAAAGCGTTTTACGATGGATTCTTCAGGTTCAACCTCTTCGATAGGAATACCGCCACCTACAGGGTAGTTCAATTCCATCAAGGAACGCAATGTAACATGGTAATCATTGCGAATCGCTTTGGAATATTCTTTATATTTTGCGTAGTCGCCGTTGATAAGAGATTCTTGTAAAAGCTCGATTGTCTTAGGATTGAATAGATGCTCTTCCCCATCTTTTACAGGACCATACCAACCGCCTGGTTCGAGTACTGTTTCATCGGATTTGAAAGCACGTTCAAAACGAGCTAATGCTTCATGTGCTACCCCACCAAGACCAATACCGCCAATACGTGTTGGTGTATTTACGAAGAACTTATTAATGAAGTTAGTATTCAAGCCCAACGCTTCAAAGATTTGTGCACCGTGGTAGGAACGAACTGTGGAAATACCCATTTTGGACATGACCTTCATAATGCCACCTACAGCGGCCTTGATGTAGTTCTTTTCTGCCTGTTCTGGTGTAATATCGCCAAGACGTTTCCGAGCTTGTAAATCGCGTACAGTTTCAAGCGCCAAGTATGGGTTGATAGCTGTTACACCATAGCCGATTAATGTACAGAAGTGATGTACTTCACGAGGTTCACCAGATTCAAGGATGAGACCAATTTCTGTACGCAATACTTTGCTAATCAAGTGATTGTGAACGGCTGCTACAGCCAACAACGCTGGAATTGGCGCATGATGTTCATCGACACCACGATCAGATAAAATCAATACATTTTGATCTGTACGAGCTGCTTCTTCTGCCTTAGCACACAATTCATCTAATGCATCGCGCAAGCCTTCGGCACCCTTAGTTGGATCAAATAGGATTGGCAAGGTTACAGATTTCATGCGACGGCAATCAAGAGCTTTAATGGATGCCAATTCTTGGTTTGTAAGAATTGGGGTACGCATGGACAATGCATAGGTACCAGCTTTGTTAGGTTCTGTTAAATTCCCAGAGTTACCAAGCATAACCCGTGTAGATGTAACCATTTCCTCACGAATAGAATCAATTGGAGGATTCGTTACTTGCGCAAACATTTGCTTGAAGTAGCTATATAACAATTGTGGTTTATCTGACAAGATAGCTAAAGGCGCGTCCGCTCCCATGGCACCAACAGGATCTTTCCCATCTTTTGCCATAGGCACGATCATGCGCACAAGGTCTTCTTGGGTATAACCAAAAGCTTGTTGTTCTTTGAATAAATCATCTACTGTTGGAATTGTACTTTCATCGGCTTGCGTAATTTCAGACAAATGAATAACGTGTTCCTTTACCCATTCATTGTATGGTAATTCAGTAGCGACACGATGTTTGATTTCTTCATCAGAGATGATACGTTGCTCCGCTGTATCAATGAGTAGCATTTTACCTGGTTCCAAACGGCCTTTAGCGCGGATGTTTTCAGCATTTTCGTTTACAACGCCAACCTCGGAGGCCATGATAACGCGATCATCTGTTGTCACATAGTAACGAGCAGGACGCAAACCGTTACGGTCAAGGACACCGCCGATAACTGTACCATCGGTAAAGCCCATAGCCGCAGGACCATCCCAAGGTTCCATCATAAAGCTATTGAACTCATAGAAATCATGTTTTTCTTGACTCATGAGATTATTGCGTTCCCAAGGCTCAGGAATCATCATCATAATCGCATGAGGCAAGGAGCGGCCTGTCATGTGCAAGAATTCTAATGTGTTATCAAACATAGCAGAGTCAGATCCGCTATCATCTACTACAGGGAATACCTTTTTGATATCTGGGAACAATGGAGATTCCGCTTTACCTTCACGAGCATTGATCCAGTTTACATTGCCGCGAATGGTGTTGATTTCACCATTGTGAACTAAGAAACGGTTAGGATGTGCTCGAGCCCAACTTGGGAATGTATTCGTACTGAAGCGGGAGTGAACCATTGCCAATGCGGAGGTAAAATCAAGGTCGCTCAAATCAAGGTAAAAGTCGCGCAATTGACCAGGTGTTAACATACCTTTATATACGATTGTTTTAGAAGACAAGGAGGCAATATAAAAATCGCTAGACAATTCCTTGCTCAATGGAATAATGCGTTTTTCCGCCAATTTACGAATGATATATAATTTGCGTTCAAATTCCTTATTGTTAGTTACATCTGGGCCTTTGCCGATAAGGATTTGAATCATCCAAGGACGAATCGCCGCAGCCTCTTTACCAACCTTTGTACCATCTACCGGTACTTCACGCCAGCCGAGAACAACTTGCCCCTCTTCGCGTACGACCTCTTCGAGAATTCGTTTTTGCTCGTTACGGAGACTTTCATATTTATGGGCAAAGACCATACCTACGCCATATTCGCCAGCTGCAGGTAGATTAATACCAAGCACTTCACACTCGCGCTTGAAGAACTCATGTGGGATTTGTACTAAAATACCGGCACCATCCCCAGTATCCTTGTCGGCACCGGCACCGCCACGATGTTCCAAGCGCTCTAAAATGCGTAAACCATCGTCGATAATATCATGAGATTTTTTCCCCTTAATATTAACAACGAAGCCCATGCCACACGCATCCTTTTCAAATTGGCTACTGTACATACCATTGGCTTCAAGTCTAGCTTGATCTAGACGTTGTTGCTCTATTGTGCTTTGCTTCATATCCATAACGTGCACTCCTTCATATCACTTGATCATTCCAAGCACTGCGGCATCGTTCCGTTCGGTCTTGGTAAAAGTATAACTAACAAACTATTTCTCTATAAAATTATCAATTTAACATTCTATAGAATTTTATGTCTATACACAGTATACTCCTGTCCACTGTGAATTGAAAATATAAAAAAAACATAGTCTATGCTTTTCATGCATAGACTATGAGTTTTTATCACTATTGTTTTTTGTATACAAGGATACAGGGATAATAAGCTTCTCATCCAATAAATACGATAGTCTTATTATTTAGAGTGGAAAAACCAACAGTTATTTTTCTCGACCAAAATTATCCCCTACTTCACAGGTAATCGTAATAGCTTCGTCTTTACCATACGGCACGAAAGTTAGCTCTGATGCGTGCAAACATTGGCGTGTATAGGGCTTATTGCGCGTACCATACATAGCATCACCAATAATAGGGTGACCAATATGTTCCATGTGAACCCGAATTTGATGAGTTCTGCCAGTCAACAACTTAAAACGTAACAGAGTGTTGTCTCCTTCATGACCGAGAACGGTATATTCCGTTTGAGCCGACTGACCAAACTCATCGATAACACGGCGATTATCAAATACTGGATCTACCCCAATAGGCGCATCTACCATGCCATCCACATCAATACGACCTTCTACAAGTCCTGTATAAATACGATCGATACGCCCTGCTTGTAGCTCATCAGTATAATATTGTTGTGCTTCCTTTGTTTTACCAAATAGAATACACCCCGATGTATCTCGGTCGAGGCGATGCACAGGACGAACCTTATGAACTACACCCTTTTTCGCATAATAACCAGCTATATAATTGCTTAAGGTGCAAGACTTTGTTTGCCCTGCTGGATGAACGAGCATAAAAGGAGCCTTATTCACAACTAGGGTATGAGCATCTTCATAGAGAACGGTAATCGGCCCCTTTTCTACGTCTACTCCATAATCCTTATCTTGTGGTAATTCTAAGGTTAATACATCACCCTTTTTAAGTGCTCGCTGCGAATGAGCCACACGGCTATTAACTTTTACCCGTTTCTTGCGAAACATCATTTGGATATCCCGAGCGGATAGGGAAAATCGTTCCTTTACATATTTAGAGACCGTCAACTCTGTCGGTTCTTTCACCGTATATGTTTTCCAGCTCATATTACCACCACTCGTTAATATACGTTTTTTGTTCAGGATAGAGAATATCGAAATAGTCTAACCATTCTTCGCTTACTGAAAGTTTCCCTTCAAACGCAAGGTCTCGAGCCGTAAGTGTGCCCATTAATAACTGGCTCAACGCACCGACCTCAATGGTAATATCTGTTTCATCCTCTATCGTATCAGAAATCTTTTTAACGGATGGAGTTAATGCACTGCCATATTGTACTTCATAGCGACCTTCGTTCCAACTGCAAAGCCCATCTTTTACAGCAAAGATCATTGTTATAGGCATCATCAATGCCTCTTGATTGACAGGAATTGCTTCAAAAGCAGCTTTTACATCTACAATACGACTCATCATATATGGCATGGTAGCGTGGCCAGTTCTACCATCAGGATAGAAGCGATAATATGTATCGTGAAGGCCTTCATTCCAACGGATAGACGTACCTTGAGAACGGTGATTATAGAAATAATTTAATAATGCACGTTGTGCACGGCGTGTCGTGTAAACCAGCTCAGTAACAGGAATTTCAGGCTGACCTAAACGATACACTGCATAGCCTTCAATGACATGGTCATCGTTGCGCACTACAGCAACATTTACACCTTCTGCAAAGAAGCTGCCTAACAAACGTTTCCATTCCTTTTCGCCACGTTCTGCGTAGCCAGAAAGACGAGCCGTATATGTTTTATATACTGGATCTAACAAAGTCCATTGATCTACGCTATTTAGTAAGCCAAAGCTCAACGTTTTATCTGTCATAGGGCGCAAGTCTTCTAGCGACATGGTGTTCACCCATTGATGAGCATAAAGTTCCCAACCATATTGCTGATAGAACGCTGCCTTGGATGGCATCAAAATCGTCATAGCTTGACCGCGTTTACGAAGCTCCTCTAGTGCAGCAGTTAACAGTGCACCGCCTACACCACCACGGCGGGCTGCTGGATGCGTTGCAACGCCTACCATATAGCTCGTAGGCAATACGGCACCACGTACATTAAGATTGTATTGACGCAAATGAACGGTACTCAACAATTGGTCCTGTTCTAACCCGACCATTGTATTCTCTGGTTCATAGCAATTTGTAAAATAATATTGAAAGAATGGATCTTCCTTTGGTTCAAAGCAGTACGCCCATAGATTTTCTACATGAGGCGTATCTTGAGCCATCGCAATTCTAAATTCCATAATTTTGTCCTCGTTATATCATAAGAGCCGTTATCTATCTATCGCGTCACAGCGTATAATATCTAATCTGATCTAATTTAAGCACATCATATCGCCATATCGCCATATCGCCATATCGCCATATCGCCATATCGCCATATCGCCATGATGATACGATAGTTACATTCAAATAGATAGTCTAACAATTCTATTATAACAAAATGAGCTATGAAGCACATCGACTTCATAGCTCAGATTTTATTTACCACCTGTCGCATTATCTGCTTCGTTAGCATATACTGCGTCATATTTTTCAGCAAAATGATCTGGGTTATAAGATTCTTTTGCTTGGCGAAGACCAGGCAAGCCCATATCTTCTTCACGGTTAATGAATTCTACATCGCTGAATTCATGACGAATAAATTCATTATTGATCGCTTGGTACAAACCACGAATATCTGGATTTGCTTTTTCAATATGAATCAACGCCATTTTATCATTCAACAATTCACCGATACTGAAAGCTTCCACGCGGCCAAACAATTTAATGGTGCCGCCTTTAAGGCCTAGCACATCCCAGTTATCAAATAATAAATTGATAGCAACCAATTCATCTTCGATACCTTCTTCATGATGGGTTTCTACCCAAGATGCTGCTGTTTCGCGGCATAATGGAATGATATCTTCTGTAATTGGCACATATTCATAGTTGGAATATTGCATGCGGAATTGATTTAAATGGTTTTTCTTTTGACGGAACTTCTTACCGGACAAATTGATAAGATCTTCAGACTTATAAATGTATTCGTAGTTATCGCGGTCAGGTGTGAATGTGTAGCGTCCAGGACATAATTCTTCCATGCGCTCTTTCATGATTTTGCTAATACCTTTGAAGCGGAATGGCAATTTATTTTCCACAAACCATTCTTTAGCGCGCAATAAACCATCAAGGAACTTTGCATCTTTACCAGCAAATGGAGGCAATAGGAATGGTTCACGCTTACCGCCACCTTGAATGTACAACACGCCATTTTCTTCAGCCCAACGAATGCCGTACGCATCTTGCCACATAAATAATGTAGTAAAGCAGTTATCAGATGCTTCATAATGATGTTGTTCAAAATACTTGTCGATTAATGGTTTATCTCTTAATTCAAAACGTTTAAATTCTAAAATAATAATCCCT
Organism: Veillonella parvula; assembly: GCF_018378075.1. GTDB lineage: Bacteria > Bacillota > Negativicutes > Veillonellales > Veillonellaceae > Veillonella > Veillonella parvula_K. The sequence continues at coordinate 44,288 of NZ_JAGZYE010000005.1, read as the reverse complement.
CCTATCAGATTCCTCTTCTGAGGTTACCGTCGTTATCGGTAAAAGTTGAATATAGCCAAATATTCATTAGGCTCTTCATAATACTCTATTGAAGTCACTTAATTTGTAGTTATAATTTTACAGATTCCCCTAATTCAAAGGTACCATCTGTAGTGATAACCTTATCACCTTCATTTAGGCCAGAAATAATCGCTACATCATCATCTACTGTAGTACCCACTTCAACAACACGTACGTCAACGGTATTATTTTCAGTTAACACATATATGTACTTGCCATCTTGGTTTTCACGAACCGCCTTAGTTGGAACGGTCAGCATCTTGGCTTTCACATTAGATTCAATAACGAGTGTATAGAATTCACCAGCCTTGATTAGGCCTTTCTCATTATTGAAAGTGGCTTTCACAAGAACACTTGGCACATTTTCAGGTTGAGTAATATCTACGTAAGTCAATTCACCTGGTAATTCTTGGTCACCTACCTTGAGAAGTACCTTCATGCCATTCTTCGCTTCAGGTGTACCTAATTTCATAGCCGCATCACGAGGAATGCTGAGGGATGCAACCATCGGCGTAGATTGCTGAATCATCATAAATGGACGGTCTGCAATCGCCATTTGACGGTCTTCGTTATAGATAGATGTTACAGTACCTGCTATAGGAGCCACGATTGTAGATGCCGCCATCTGAGCCGATACTTGTGCGATTTGTGCCTCAATGGCTGCCGTATTGATGCCTCCGCCACCACCGGTTGTAACTGTTGTAGTTTGTGGTTGAGATCGTTCCAAAATACGATCATATTCTTTTTGTGTGATTATGCCCGCTTCACGCATGCGTTGAGCCTGTTCCAGTTGAGTACTGTCTATAGATGCTGCAGTCGTAGTCGTCACAGCTGTGGCATATGATTGTGATTGGGCTTGCGCTAATTGTCCTTGCAAGGATGCTAGCTGTTGTTGTAAAGCCGATGTATCTACAGTTGCCACAGTTTGACCTTGCTGTACTTGATCGCCTACTTTCACGGCATACACGACCTGCCCCGTCAAGGTCGGCGTTATCGTCGCTTTATTAAGGGCCGTTACATTGGCATCATTATGAATCTGCAACGGCATATCCTTGTACGTTACCTCTGCGACGGATACGGTTTTCGTACCACATCCCGCAATAGCGAGTGTCATAATCATAACACCAAGGATAGCAATTACAGAGCAAAAACGATTTATTTGCATTCTGTCACTTCCTATCATATTGATTTTTATCAATACCTTAGTATATCATAAAATCAGTTAGAATTGTATGAAAGCTAATTCCTTTAATTTATGGATATAACGGAGGTTCTCATGGAAGAACGGATGGACTTTAGGATTTTAAATAATGGTAGCTTCATTCCCTCCATCGGTTATGGTACCTATAAAACAGGTACCGAAGGAGAGACTGAACAAGCTGTTGCTAATGCACTTAGCGTAGGCTATCGTTTACTCGATACGGCCGCCTATTATGGCAATGAAGAAGCCGTGGCTAAAGGAATCAGAGCATCTGGTATCAAACGAACAGATATAATCATCACTACTAAAATTTGGCACACCGATGCAGGCTACGATAATACGATGCGTGCTGTTGAAAGCTCCTTAAAGAAACTAGATACCAATTATATTGACATCATGCTCGTTCACCAACCTTTGGGCGATTACTACGGCTCTTGGCGCGCCATGGAGGAGTTATACGACCAAAATATATTGCGTGGGTTAGGTCTTTCTAACTTTTATGAAGACCGATTAATCGACTTGCTATATCACTGTAATGTAAAACCTGTAGTGAACCAAATTGAATGTCACCCATTCAACCAACGCCAAGCTCTTATACAATTGATGAGAAAGCATCAAGTTGTAGGCATGGCATGGTCTCCATTTACCCGTGATCGCCAACCGATTTTTGATCATCCTATCATCAAAAGCTTGGCTGAAAAATACGGTGTAACAAAGCATCAAATCATCTTGCGTTGGCATATTCAACGAGGCATCATTCCATTACCAAAGGCAAATAATGTAAGCCATATGGAAGCTAACTTTGATGTATTCGATTTCAAACTCACTAACATCGACATGGATGTTATGGAATTATTAGATCAACAAGACTTCTTAGAGGACCACCACACTGCACTAGGTCTTGAAAGATTATTACAACTTAAATAGAACATAAAAACAAAACCACTTATATCCTCCTTTAGGAATAGATATAAGTGGTTTATTTTAGTGCTCTTTATTTTATTATAGTTTATGTTAGTATACTTTATTTTATTTAGGTATATTAAATACGGCTTGAACAAGTATCATGTATACTACAGTGCCGGCTCCAATAGACATAAACATATTTCGTTTCCATACATGCATGCCAACGGTCACTAATAAAGCAATAAGTTCCGGTACTCCATATGGATAGGATAACACAATTGTATCTTTAAAGGTATACACAACAAGCATCCCCATAACCGCTGCAGGTAATGCCTTGCCTAAATACTGTACAAAATCTGGGGCCTTCTTACCATGTGGGAAAATAAGAAAAGCAGAGAAACGTGTAAGTAATGTGCCCGCTACAACAATGGCAATGGTAATGACTATTTCAAAACTAGTCAAGATGTACACCTCCCCACTTATACGCTATATAACATACTACGAGCATACACCCCATAGAAGCAAGCATAAATAAGGATTTTCCCGTTAATAGAAGCATTGCTAGTGCTACAACGGCTCCAACAGCACCTAAGCCTCGAATATTATTACTTTTAGCATTAAATAACATTTCAAGGAATATAACAATAAATAAGCCAGGTAATACAAAACCAATACCTCGCAAATCTACAGATGCTAATAAATCACCGAACAATCCCCCTACAAGAGTACTCACCACCCAGAAGATATAATTAAGCCACGATACATGGAAGTAGAACCATTTTTCATCTACATCATCGGGTAACTTCGTAGATACATTAATTGCAAAGCTTTCATCACACATCCACGCAACTGTAGGAAACCATTTCCATCCCATATGCACATATCGCTGTAGTGCAGATAGACCATAGAAGAAATGGCGCCCATTGACAAACAAGGTCAACATAAAAGTATTCACTGAATCAAAGCCTGCCATTAACAGCCCAATAGTTACGAACTCCATGGAGCCTGCAAATATGGTACTAGCTAAAACAGGAGCGGTCCACCAAGGAAACCCTTGACTGGTAGCATACAAACCAAAGCCTACTCCAAGAAAAAGGAAACTAAGCCCCATGGGAATCATAATAGGAAGTGCAAAAGAAAATGCACTTCTATTTTTTATTTTATTTATAGGGAGCGCCTCCTTTCCATATCATACAAGTTTACACTGTTAATCCCCTTAATTATAAGGCACGCGTTAAAATCTCGCGAGCTACTTCTGGTGTTACATCACCATTTTCACCAAGTTGTGTCATGCCATGGTCCTCTAATTGTTTCACAATTTTATCAACTGCTTCTTCACCAAGACCATAGTCTTTCAAATGCGTAGATACGCCAAGGGACTCGAAGAATTCACGAGTTTTAGCGATAGCCTTGTCCGCTTTTTCTTCGTTTGTACCTTCTGTAATATGCCATACCCGTGTAGCATATTGTGCCAATTTTTCAAGTTTGTCTGCTTTTTTCACTTCTAACAATGCAGGTAATACGATAGCCAATGTAATACCATGGTCAAGATGGTACGCCGCAGTTAACTCATGTCCAATCAGATGAGTTGCCCAGTCTTGTGGCACGCCGGCACCAATTAAACCATTTAATGCCAATGTAGAGGCCCACACGTGGTTAGCACGAATATCGTAGTTTTCTGGATTTTCTACTGTTTCTTTGCCGATTTCAATCATAGTTTTTAAAATACCTTCGCTGAAACGATCTTGAATACGACCTTCTACAGGGTATGTTAAATACTGCTCTGTGGTATGCACAAAGGTATCGATAACGCCATTCTTAACTTGTCTTTCAGGCAAGGTGAAAGTCAATGTTGGATCAAGCATGGAGAACTTAGGGAATACTAAGCTACTGAATACAGGGTATTTACCGTCACCATAAGTAATAACTGCACCATTGTTCATTTCGGAACCAGTTGCAGGTAGTGTCATAACTGTGCCAAATGGTAATGGATTTGGTACCATGTCTACCGGAACCTCTGGCACACCAACTTTCATTACCTCAATAACGGGACCATCATAGGTAGCACCCATAACGATAAGTTTTGTAGCATCTACTACAGAACCGCCGCCTACAGCGAGAACGAAATCTACGCCATGTTCTTTAATGAAAGCTACCGCACGTTCACAAGTTTCAAGAGATGGGTTTGGCTCAATACCACCAAACTGCTCAACTTTGCGGTTACCAAGAGCTTTCACAATGCGATCAATAAGACCACTGTGCACAGCGGAGCCACCACCATAAGTAATGAGCACCTTTGCATCCTTTGGTACCAATGTATCTAATTCATCTAAACGGTCTTTACCAAATACGATATGTGTAGGGTTATAAAAATCAAAATTATACATACATCCTCCATTAATCCGACATATAGATATATGAATCCATATTAGAATTATACAAAAATATTTAAAATATAAATTTACTACCTAGCGATCACACATTCAATATAACACATTAATCAATATATTATATTGAATTGTATTATAAATGAGCTAGAATTTCACCATAGTTTTAATCTATAGCTAACTGATATGCTTTTATCATATACAAATCCCCTTCATCCATGATAGGATATAACCATTATAAGACTTGAAAGGGATGATTATATGAAATTAAAAACATTGTTAGCACCATTACTTATCGGTGCTCTTGCATTTACTATCGCTGGTTGTGGTAGTACATCAAATCAATCAACACAAACACAAAAAGAAATCAAAATAGGTGCTACATCTGGTCCTCATGCACAAGTAGCTGAAGCTGTAGCAAAAGAAGCTAAAAAACAAGGAATCGATCTTAAAGTAGTTGAATTCTCAGACTATGTAACACCTGATAAAGCCCTTGCAGATGGCGATATTCAACTGAATGCTTATCAACATGTACCATTTATGGAAAACTTTAACAAACAAAATGGTTCCAACTTAGTAGCAATCGGTAAAACAATTTTGGTGCGTATGGGCTTATATAGTAATAGCGTACACAGCGTACAAGATGTACCTGAAGGCGCTACTGTTTCTATCCCAAATGACCCTACTAATGGTGGTCGTGCATTAGCATTATTAGCTAAAGCTGGATTAATTACGTTAAAAGATGGTGTCGGCTTCAAAGCAACAGTTGCAGATATCACATCTAACCCGAAGAATATAAAGATTCAAGAACTAGAAGCAGCTCAATTACCTCGTAGTCTAGATGATGTAACAATTGCAGTTATTCCAATGAACTATGTGCAAAGTGCTGGTCTTAGTGTAGAAAAACAAGGTTTCTTCTTCGAATCTAAAGATGAACCACTAACAGTTATCGTACTTGCAGTTCGTAGTGAAGACAAAGACAACGAAACATACAAAAAAATTGCAGATATTTACAAATCTGATGCTATTAAACAATACATCGACGAAACATTCAAAGGCACTATTACAACTGCCAACTAATAAAGTTTATATCGTCACTATATAACTAAAAAGAGATGCCCCAATGATTACAATCATTGGGGCATCTCTTTTTTACTCTTCTGTATCAAATGTAACATCTAATGGTTGACGCTCTACAATATTGCGATATCGTACTTTAGGATATCCCATAAGAATGCCACCAGCTACAATTTTATCATCAGGTACACCTAATTCATCTAATAATGGTTGGTATTCAGCTTCTCCAGCATGTTCAAAGAAACCAGCCCAACAAGTACCAAGGCCTAAAGTCGGCGCATATAGCTCAGCATAAGACAAGCAAGAGTGACCACTATCATGGGTACGATGAATATCTTTTTTAGAGCCAATTGCCACTACGAGAGCCGGCGCATCGCGCAAGATATACTCCTTGCCTTTATCTACCTCTGCTTGAGCAGCACGAGCATAGAGACGCATAATCGGTACTGTTTTTGCAGCCAGATGCATCCACTCTAGAACAAGATCAGCAATACGGCGCAACGTTTGTTTATCTCGGATTACTATATACGAAATACCTTGTGTGTTAGTCGCTGTTGGCGCCATTCTTGCAACGTTTAGCACTTTGCGAATGAGCTCTACAGGGACTGGTCTATTTTGATAGTTACGAATAGAGCGACGACTACGCATGAATAGCTCAGCTTGCTCAGGCGTTAACTTAGGTTCCTTTGTAATATCGATTTGCTCCTTACGCGGTGTCATATCGCTATCAAGAGCAAGCGTTGGGCATACGGAAATACAATGCCCACAGGAGATACAACCTCCCCTGCCAGTTACAGGTCCAGCATCGGACATCACCAGCAATCCGGTCGGACAGTCAGCAACGCAAAGGCCGCATCGTGTACAGACTTCTGTATTGACGGTAAATAACATCTGAATATCCTCCAAATACTACTATAAAGTCTATTATAACATACAAAATCAAGTCATATCTAGTTTTAAACAATTATTCTAATTGTAATGGAGCTAATCCCTGTTCCTATATTTGCCTTTTGGATGGGGCCCCGTTTCATTAATACAACTTGGTAAAAAAAGTAAGAATACGCTTGCTTGCTCCGTTCTTCGCAAAGTCGTTGCACAAGCGTATTCTTACTTTTTTATCACTGTATTTATAAAGATGCCCCATCCAAAAGCGTAAATAATCTAGCTAATACTTATATAGAGTCATTACAATTACACCTTGAAATAAATCATAGAAAACACTATCATTTTACACATTATAATAAACTTTATAGTAGTGGCGCCATGCCCACCGTATGGGAAGGACTAGCCAGAGGCTAATCTACTGGCTTGTCTTGATGCAAATTCAGTCAAAACTACTTAACCGCTCTCGCCTCTCCGCTCCTCTAATTATAAAAGCATATTGAGTAAATATCGAATGTAGCTTGTCATGAGGCCGCTCTGTATATTAGTAAGGTAAGTCGCTTTACTATGGGACTAATTTACATCAGGTGTTATAAAAATGAAACTGGGTACCTCTGCAGCGACTTTACGAAGGACGGAGCAAAGAAATACCTAGTTTTCTAAAAGCTTCCCCCATCATATAAAAGCATATTGAGTAAATATCAGATGTAGCTTGTGATGGGACTGGTTAATAGCAGACGCTCAAATAATAAAAAGAGTTCCCTATGCAGCGACTTTGCGAAGAACGGAGCAAAGAGGGAACTCTTTTTATTATTTATTAAGTTGTCGCAATCTAAGTGGGCCCCATCACAAGCAACCCAAACATATTTACGCAAATGCTTTTACATATTTACTCAAATGCTTTTATAAGATTCATGTAGTCCCCTTTATGCGTAAGTCTCCAGGTCCCAAAGTCTGGTTCTGGGGATTCGTTCAGAATATTTGCCAAAGATTCCAAAAATTCTGGAATCTTTGTAGCTACAATATTGCCAGCCATTTTACCGAAGTTTTCAGAGCCCATGTGTTCTGAGCCACCGTCTACAAGGATAAATGCTACCATAGGTTTCTTATCTACTAATTTTACAGCACCATGGAAACCAATTTCACCGATTTGGTGTGTACCACAGGAGTGTGGACAGCCGGATATATGTAAACGAGGTAGTTTTCTTGTATCTATACCCTTTTCTTCAAGGTGTGCGAAGATATCTTTCAAAAGACCGTTAGAGTCTTGCATTCCAATCTGACATATAGTAGAACCAACGCAAGATACGGAACGGCGGAAATCATTTTCAGCGCTGTCATCAGTTAATTCCGCAATTTTGCGTGCTTCATCAGCTGTAAGATTAATGAAGAACAATGCTTGGTCTGGCGCAATACGTGCTTCTACTTGGTCAAGTGTCACTACATAGTCAAGGGCAGCCAACAAGTGTGCTACGTTCACATCGCCACCTGCTGGATGGTATTCTACGTAATATAAACCTTCCTGTTTTTGACGGTGAATACGATAATTTTCCACAGAATCATCACGCTTACCAGTTTTTGTAATTTCATAAGCATAATCAGCTGGATTAATAGTTAGGTGTTCTACTTCTTTTACCATAGCTAGGGTTTCTTCATAGATCTTGATGAAAGCTTCCGCCCCACCCATTTCAGCAGGCATGTAACGGGTACGAGCCTTACCACGGTTTTTGAAATTACCATGGTTAGCAAAAACCATAAGCATAGCTTTCACATGATACAAAACATCCTCAGGTGCTACATCATGTGCCACCGGAATACCAATGCGAGGATTAGGACCAATACCACCACAAGCATACACATCAAAAGTATTGTGTTTTGTTAAGTTAAAACCTAGGTCCTTGAACGTAGAATGTGGGGTACTATCAAAACCATTATCTATACCCATTTTAAATTTGCGAGGGATCTTGATATAGAACATTTGCTCCATAAGAAATTCACTAATAGCTGTTGTATATGGCGTAATATCTAAAGTTTCACGAGGATCAATGCCGCGTAAAATACTAGCCACCACATTGGGATTGTCACCGCCAGCACCACGGTTATAGATACCGTGGTCATAACATTCCTTATAGAGACTCAATATAGTATCACCATCAAGGCCATGCATTTGTAAGCATTGGCCGGTAGTGAAATGTACATGTTGCAGGTTATATTTACGAATGGAGTCCGCTAAAAACTGTATGTGCTCGCGCGTCATGCGACCACCGTTGAAGCGCCAACGGCTCATGCCAGTATTTGCACCGCGCTCAGCGTAACTACCATAAGCACCAGATTGTCCTTTATAGTCTGCAATGGATAATTCTTTCTTATAGAACTTATGTGTCATATCCTCAAACTTTGGATAATCTGCAATTAATCGATCTTTCAATTCTTGTGTAATCATACTATTACCCTCTTGGCTTATATTTATTAAGCATAATTCGTAACTTTATAACGCTTAGTATACCATATATGCATAAGTATGTTAGTAGCTAAGCTCACAATTTCAATATCGATTATTAATAATATAGTTTACAATCTGTAATAATTATCACTTTTAAAAAGGCAAAAGAAGCTGTAACCAAATGTGGTTTTACCACATTCAGCTACAGCCCCTTTTTATAATAATTATATGATTAAGTGTTGCTAGTTTTTATACGCGACCTTCGTTAGGATTATTGTATGCGTCTTTATCGATGGTTCCCATAATTTTGTCTACTACCAAAGCATTTGTTAATGACCCAGATACGTTCAAACATGTACGTCCCATGTCAATCAATGGATCGATAGCTAGAATTGGACTAATGGAGGTGAAGTACGCTCCAAGTCCTGTACCACTAAGGGATACAGATGCCGCCATTGTAGCCGTACCTGGCACGCCTGCGATACCAACAGAACCAATAGCAATAACGATAACACTCATGATATACATAGTCATATCGAATGGAATATTGGCTACATTAGAGATGTACACCACAACAAGTGCTGGGAACACGCCGGCACAACCTTGCATGCCCGCAGTAGTACCGAAGGAAGCTACTGTATTAGCAGTTGTAGCATTTACACCAAGACGTTTTGTTAAAGTCTCTACAGTTAATGGCAATACACCCATCGAAGAACGAGAAGTGAACGCCAATAAGAGTGGTGCTTTCGCTTTCTTGAAGTATGTAATCGGATTGTAGCCAAAGCTAGTAATCAAGATTGCTTGTACGACAAACATAATCAAAAGACCAACGTAAAGCAATACTACGAACAAGCCCATATCAAGAATAGCTTGTACACCGCGTGTTGCCAATGTAGAAGCTAACAAAGCAACTACACCATATGGCATAAGACCAATGATGAAATCAGCTACCCAGGAAATCAATTGGTGAAGTTCATCAAATAGTTTTGTGAACACCTCCATAGAGTTTGTCCCTGTTTGTTTTAATAGACGAGCTACGCTACCCAAGATAATTGCAAATACGACAATGCCGATAACATTTGTTTCAGCAGCCGCTTGAATTGGATTGCTTGGGATTAGTGCTCGGAATGTATCAACCATAGGTTTGATTTCACGAATCTTCTTGCCAGATTCAACAATATCAAAACCTTGACCTAAACCGAAAGCATTCCCCAAAATTAGGCCGACTATAGCAGCAACGGCTACCATGCCGAGATTTGTAGAAATCATAGCAACTACTAACTTTTTGAGGTTAGCACCTGCCTCCATGTGCAAAATAACGTGAACAATAGAGATAAAAACGATAGGAATAACAAGCATGCGGATTAAGTCGATGAAACCGCCCCCTACGAGAGAGAACCACTTTGTACTTTCCTTGATGTAAACCACTTTGGATGGATCATCAGGGAAGCCTGCAATAATTTGGACCGCTATACCAAGTACGGCACCAACAATAGTACCAATAATAACGAGATTACCGAAGGATGTGCCCTTGCGTTGCAATACATAAATACCTATTAACACGAGCACGAACACCGCGATAATACCAATACTTAGTGGATTGCTTAACATGAGGTAATCTGTAAAGAATGGAATATTCATAATACACCTCTTTAATTCATATCACAACAATAGGTTATGAACTTAGTATAGCATATATCGAAAAAAATACAAGTATAATATTTAATTTTTGGTAATATTTAATGTATTCTGTAATATATACACCAAAAAGGCGATTTTCCAGAAGAAAATCGCCTTTAGTAAATCTAGCTATTATATTATCTGTTAACTAAGATATAGGTTACTTGGATAGGACCATGAGCACCATCTACAGTTACCAATTCGATATCCGCCGTACGGGACGGACCAGAAATCAAGCAGATATTTGTAGGGAACTTAGCTGGATCGTTGTGATACCGTTCAGCCAAATGTTCCATTGTTTGTGTCATGCGAGGGTTGATTGTATCAGTATACAACACAGCAATATGTGTTGTAGGCAACAAGCTAATCACACGGCCAGAGTCCTCACCAGAAGCTTGTACTACAGTAGCAGTCTCCGCAATACCGCAGTATGGGAATGTAATACCAATATCAGCATTAGCAGTATTAGAAATACATTCTTCACGACCTTTAGCTGGATCCCATTGGAAGTATGTACGAGTGCCGCCATTATTAGCTGCATCTTGTTCGAACAATTCTTTTAATTTATATTCTTCTACTTCAGGAGAGCTTGGGAATACAATTTTACCGTTTCCCCAGTCTTCGATAGCTGCCAAAATTGTTTCACCTAGTTTGTCAGGTGTAGTTTCAACGAATTTTGTACCAACACGTTGACATTGTTCCTTAAACATTGTCAAAATTTGATCCCGACTCAAATCTTGGAACATAGTTTCTTGAGGACCATGGCTATAATCAAAGCCTTCTACAAAAGCAGGGCACATTTCTTGATCACGGCCTAATGCACGAGATAAACGTGCAATAAATTGATTACGTTTAGCTACATCCATTATTTTTTCTCCTTCTTCTTGTTCTTTTCATGTTCAGCATATAAATCACGGAATTTCTTGAATTTCAAGGAACCCAACTCTTTAGACTTAGTCCAACCGTTCATAACTGGAATAGCTTGAGTCCATTCAGGCATGTTACCTTCTTTATTACTAATTAAGTTCATACCGATAGCACCAGCTTTTGTGCCAAGATCAAATAATGTTGCATTACCAAACATCTTAGCAGCTGCTGTGAAGATAGCTTCTTCTGCTTTTGGACGAGTCTTTTCAATATCAGCCATGATATGACGGTGCTCCATCAACAATTCATGCAATGGAATAGCTACTGGACAGTTTTCTGTACATGCACCGCATAATGTAGAAGCATATGGAAGATCGCCGGCTACATCGTAACCTTTGAATAATGGAGTCAATACAGCACCCATTGGACCTGGATATACAGAACCATATCCATGACCGGAAACGTGACGGTATACAGGACAGATATTCATACATGCACCACAACGGATACAACGTAGCATTTCTTGGAATGTACCACCCAAGATGCCAGAACGGCCGTTATCAATAATGATGATATGAGTTTCTTCAGGACCATCAGCTTCACCAGGACGCGCAGGACCAGTCATCATGGAGAAGTAGTTAGAAATCTTAGAACCTACTGCAGAACGGTTCAACATTTCCATCATAACATCAAGAGCTTTGAAATCAGGAACAATACGTTCTGTACCTAAGAAAATTAATTGAGTCTTAGGAATAGAACTAGCCATACGACCGTTACCTTCGTTGGAAACGATTGTACATGTACCAGATTCAGCAACTGCAAAGTTACAACCATTAACACCTACATCAGCTTTTAAGAAGCGCTCACGTACATAACCACGTACAAAGTGAGTCATTTCCGTAGGGTTTTCAGTTCCTGTATAACCTAATTTTTCAGCAAAAATTTCACGGATTTTGTTACGTTCAAAATGAAGACCTGGTACTACGATGTGAGATGGAGGACTTACTGCAGTTTGCAAAATAAATTCAGCCAAGTCAGTTTCGTTAACTTCAATACCAGCTTCTTCTAATACTTCGTTCAAACCAATTTCTTCAGTTAAGATAGTTTTGGATTTAACGATCATTTTTGCTTCGCGTTGGCGAAGGATATCTAATGCAATTTGAGTCGCTTCTTTGTCATCGAACGCAAAGTGAACTTTAGAACCAGCTTTTTCAGCATTGTCAGCAAATTGACTTACATAGTAATCCAAGTTGTTAAGTACGTGATCGCGAATTTTAGCCGCTTCAGCGCGGAAATCTAACCATTCAGGAACATCCGCAACTACTGTATTACGTTTATCATAAAACACGTCTTGTGCTTTTTTAATAGCTGCAACTTTGAAATCGTCAGCCAAACATTCTTTTATACGTGTTTTATAGGGGCGATTGTCATATATAAGTGCCATGTCGTCTCCTCCTTAACGGCAGTTTAAGATTTCAGCAATATGCATAACTTTGATACGGCGATCAATTTCGCCTTCTTTATGAAGACGATCAAGCATACCAGCGATGTTCATTAAGCACGCTTGGTCAGAACCGGAGATAACGTTGGCACCTGTGCCAGCAATTTCCAATGCTTTTTCGCGTGTCATAACTTCACTGATTTCAGGGTTTTTAACTGAGAAAGTACCGCCGAAACCACAGCAACGATCTGCACGTGGTAATTCAATCAAGTTGATATCTTTAACGTTTTTAAGGAGTTTGAAAGGAGGCTCTTTAATGCCCATCAAACGAGTTACGTGGCAAGATGTATGGTATGTAACGGATTCGTTAAAACGAGCCCCTACATCTTCAACACCTAATACGTCAGTAATAAATTGAGTGAATTCGTAAATTTTACCACTCAATCTTTCTGCGCGCGCCAACCACTCTGGTTGATCTTTTAAGAAATGATGATATTCATCGCGGATTGCAAAAGCGCAAGAACCGGACATGCTGACTACATATTCAGCGTTCTCAAAGCATTCGATTGTATTCTTAATTGCGTCCATAGCCGCGTCATTATAACCGGAGTTAGTGAACATTTGTCCACAGCATACTTGTTTCTTAGGTACTACAAGCTCACAACCTAATCTTTCAAGTACTTCTACACCAGCCATACCTACATGAGGGTAGAACATGTCAATCAAACACTGTTGGAAAAGATGAATTTTCATATTATCTTCCTCGTCTTTTCTAGTACTTAACCTAATAAAAAATTTTGATATGTATGTGTTATGGCAATTTTTAGTAGTGAATTTTTCGACTAAATTTCTGCCCTGAACATTACTTATGCTTTCAAATAAATATTCAAAAGCTCATCGCTATAATTATAAATTAATCATGTAGATATTGTCCAAAGAATTGCTATATTCGTATGTACCCTTTTATTTCTTATATCGTTATGACTTTTTGTAATAACAAACATTGAATTTTATCACATCTATTATTTCATTTATCATTTTTTCTTGTAAAAGCCCCATAAAATCTAGATTTTGCGAATGTTTATCATTTTGCATTTTTAACTACTAGAAAATCAACTTTTATCTATATTTCATTTTATATTTATATAATGGTACTCAAATTTTCAAATTCATGTAAGTTTTATCCTTATAGATTACATTTTCTTATAGTAGTGTATAAATTTAAAAAGTGTTATAATTTATTTTATATAAGTATAGTTTGAAAGGAGCCCTTTTCATGAAACTAAATAAATTATCTTTGTCTTTAGCAATTACATTGGCCCTTGGTTCTACATTCAGCATGGCTCACGCTGAAACAACTGCGACTCATATAAAATCTGAAGTATCTAATGTGGCTACTAGAGCTGAGGTATCTGCTAAAGCGGATGAACACCGTGTTGATACATCTGTTAAAAACGATGCTAAACGTATTGATACATCCGTCAAAAATGATGCTAAACATGGTAGCACAGTTGTAAAACGTGATGCAAAATATGCTGATGCATCCGCTAAAAACGCTGCTAAACGCACTGATACATCCGTAAAAAACGATGCTAAACGCGTTGATACTTCTGTAAAAAATGACGTTAAACGCATTGATACTTCCGTAAAAAATGATGTAAAAGAAGATGCTGCAAAGGTAGAAGGTAAAAAAGTTGTAAAAACTAAAGAAAACTTACCTACTGGTGTATACCCTGACACAAAAGATAACTGGGCTCGCGATGCTATCCAAGCAATGACACAAGCTGGTTACCTTTCTGGTTATGCTGATAATACATTCAAACCTAGTGCACAAATTACTCGTGAACAAGCAGCTGCTATTTATGGCAAAGTGCTACAACACAACTTAAACGAACAAGAATTAGCAGAGATTGCAACAAAAGAATCCTCTACCTCCTACTCTGACGTGGAAGCAGATCGTTGGTCTAGCTCTGCTATCAAATTAGTTAGTGCTGCAGGCGTAATGGAAGGCACATCTAAAACAGCTTTCACACCTAGCAAAACTATGGACCGCGAACAATTCGTTGCATCTGCTGCTAGTCTAGCTAAAAAATTGAATCTTTCTACACCTGTAAAAGCAGAAAAAGTAACATTCAAAGACGAAGCTAGCATCTCCTCTGCTTACTTGGCAGATATCCAATACATGGCACAACGAGGCATCGTAGCATCTGGGGCAACAGAAAACTTTAACCCTAAACAACCTGTAACAAGAGCACAAGCGGCAACAATCTTGAACCGCATGCTTAATGGTGCTGGCCTTGCAACACCGAAACACAGTACAACTGAAGCTAAAGCTGAGACAGCTGTAAAAGAAGATGCCAAAAAAGCTGATACAGCATTAGAGAAAGATACATCTAAAGTAAGTAAAGACGCTAAAAAGGATGTAGCTAAAGCTGATAAAGCTGTAAAATCTGATGCAAAAAAAGTTGAAAAAGACGTAAAAGGCAATAAAGATGCTGCAGTAGCTGAAAAAGCTGAACCTACTCGCACCGTTCGCCCTGTTCGTCGCAGCACACTAAAAGCACTTGATCAAAAACAACAAGCTGCATTAGAAGACAAAGTATTTTCTGAATTAAATAAAACTTATAAAACAGAAGATGCATTCCAAAATTATGGCGTAATGTACTGGCGTGACAATCAATTACACGTAGCTTTGAAAACAGACAGCGATATTTCCACAGTAAAAGCTAACCTTGCAAACCGTGGTGATTCTACTGTAAATAACTATGTTGTAGTTGAATCCTCCCAATACAGCCAAGCTGAATACGATGCAATCGATACAAACTTCCGCAACTACTACAACAAAAATGAAAAAGCAGGTACAATTCTAGCTACATTCCCTGATGTAGAAAATAACCAACTTTACGCAGTTGTATCTACAGCATCTAAAGAAACACAACAAGGGATCTCTAAATTATTCGGTTCCAAAGTAAAAATGACAGTAAAACGCTAATCGGCGTTACACTTAACCAGCCAAGGCAGCGTATACTCGACAGTACTACGCTGCTTTGTTGTATATCACTATGCATGCCAACTAATTGACTATGATGCGACGGATATAACTTTTTATGCTGGTGAAAGTTTATATTCTACGGCTATCAAGCGCTAGCCTTTACCATGATTAGGAAGGATTTTTATGTACAAGAATACCCCTCACGCATTACGTGCCCTCGTACTCGGCACATTATTAACTACAACAGGCTTTGGTTTTGCTTCTGCAAACACAACCACTACAACTCATGCTCCTGCAACTACTGTTGAAGCCACTAAAATGGAAACAACTAAAGCACCAATGGCTAAAACAGATGCTACGAAGATGGAGACTACTAAAACAGAAGCGGCTAACGTTAAATCTACTAATACCGCATCACCTGCAATTGTAAACACCTCTATCGGTACACCTCAAGATATTAAAAGAATCCGCGCCCACATCTTTACAGATGTGCCTAGTGATTTTTGGGCAGCTAACTCGATTAGCACTGTAACAAAAGCAAACCTAATGAAGGGGTATTCCGATGGTACATTCCGACCTAACCAACCTATGACACGTGAAGAAGTAGCAGCGCTCTTCAACAATATCACGGATGATGGTACGGCCGCCTTTTTATCAAGTAAATTTAAAGATATTACATCTGACCGTTGGTCTGCTCTTGCTATTGAATCTGTAGCGCGCAAGAATATCATCAGCGGATATGGCGATGACACATATAAACCAGAAAAATATATGTCTCGCCAAGAGTTTGCTGTAGTAGCAGATAACTATATCCATTATTTAGGATATACCACTGAAGACCCAACAGTTCTTGATAATATATCCTATGGAGACCAAAAATTCGTGGCTCCTTGGGCACAAGATGCCGTTCGCGAGCTTGCCTATCTTGGGTTCACAAACTACGCTCCAGGTACATTGTTTAACCCTGAAAAATATGTAACTCGTGCAGAAGCCGCGGAAATTGCGTACCGCATGACACAAACAGAACAAGCACTTGCCTTCCACAACACATTGTTCAAGCAACAAGTAGAAAATAAAACAGCTAATATCATCGACAAAGCATTAGGCTATGGCAATGATTTCACCAAATTCCGTCAAGACGGGGCCCTCTTCTGGGAGGCAGGCCAATTACATGCATCTTTAACGGATCAAAAGAAAACTGACCTCGTCTCCAAAGCAATTACAGAAGCTCATGATCCACAGCTAGATAGAACTGTAGTCGTATCAAAAGGTAAATTAAATCAGGCCCAACTAGAGGAGTATCAATCCGATGCCATCGCCCTTTACCAACAAAAAGAACCTCAAGGAAAGATCCTTTCCATCTCCCCAAATACTGATACGAGTGCCCTTCTCATTACCGTTGATTCTATTCAAAAATCGACGTTGAAAGCATTTAAAAAGAAATTCCATGATAATGTATTCTTACAATTACCACCGGAACCGCTTACAAAGTCAGATGGAAATATTCAATTCCCATTACCGCCACGCGTAAACTATTATAACGACAAACAATAAAGTAGATAAAAAAAGAACCGCCCCCTTAGGAGCGGTTCTTTTCACAATTAAACAGCTGTTACTATACACACATAATCGAATTTACACAGTTCGATTATTTTTTTGTTACATCATTTTCGCGGTCACGCAAGATACCAACTGGTACATATACCGTACCTGCGCTATGGATTGAATCTACGTCTTGTTGCAAGATCATTACAACGGAATAATCATCTGTTGTGTAGAATTCAGTAGGCATTTTATCGATATTTACATCGCCACCTAATTTATCTTTCACATCTTGATTATTATTAATCGCATTCACCAATTCTTTTTTATTAAGACCACCAAGATCGTACAAGGACAATTGTCGACCTGTTGTGGTGTTAAATGTGAAGCCTTTTACATAGTTTACACCATTGGCATCATGATCACGCATTGTATACGTATGAATCAATACGCTGAAAATGCCGTTTTTATCTGTTTTAACATCATAGTACATAACTACATTTGTTTTATCAGATTCTTTAGCATTTAACTTTTCTACATCATTTTGTATTTTAGAAACATACTTTTTGATGGTCGTATTGATTGCTTTTTCTACCGCAGGGCTAACAGATTTAACCTCTGGGAATACTAAATCCAAATGATCTGTAGTAGATTCCACAGGTGATACAGCAACCTCTTTACGATCCATATAACGGTCCGCATTTGGAGCTACCACTTCAACTGCATTACGATCTACTTTAGACGCTTTAGAGCGCAACGCACGATTCTGCTCAGGTGTAGCAGTACTAGAAATACGATATGTTAAATCATTACGATTTACACGTTTCGCATTTGTTTGATTTGCTTGTACATTTACAGTATCTTGCGTTACAGGTATTACTTCGCTTGCTGCGAAGGAGACTACTGGCAATGCAGCAGCCATAATGATGAGTACAGACTGTTTTAATTTCATTGTTTAACCTCTTATTGTTCTTGCTCAGCTTTCATAGCAAGAGCTTCTTCTTTATTGAACTTGTGTGTAACAACACGGCGAACAAGATAGAGACCAGCGAATATGAATGCAAGCAATCCTAACCATTGTGCTGTGCTTTCAAATTCAGGACCTACTAATTCAAGTGGAGCTTCCCCACCACCAGTTGTAACAGACAATACAATAATAACAGCTATGATTACACCAATCAAGCTTTCACCAACGATCAGACCAGAAGCAAAGAGAACACCGCGGCGATTGGATTGCTCTACATCGTAGTCAGCAAGCTCACCGGCACGCATTTTAGCACGAGCTACAAGATAACGACCTACGAAGTAGCTGATGAAAGAACCAATAATAAGCGGTACTTCTAAAGTAGGTGGTAAATAAATACCCATACCAACAGCCAATGGAGGCAATGTTAAGGTAGCAGTTGTGCTCTTGAGAATCAAGTTGACGATAATTGCCACAACACCAACGCCAACGCCGATTAAAATATAATCCCAATCCATGCTAGAGTTGAAGATACCTTGCGCAATGGTAGTCATCAAAGTCGCTTGAGGAGCCGATAATGCAGCGTTTGGATCCATTTCAGCACGTGGTAACGCACCTGTGAAACCGTATGCTTGGTAAAGCAAGTTAAGAACTGGAGCAATTGCAATGGCACCGGCTACAGAACCAAGTAACAAGGCAATTTGTTGACGCCAAGGTGTAGCACCAACGAGTTGGCCAGTCTTCAAATCTTGTAAATTATCATTAGAAATAGATGCAATCGCAATAACTACGGATGTCATAAAGATAGCCATAGCAGTAGCAAACTGAACACCTTCTTGTGTAGCAAATAAATTATTTTCCGCTGCGATAAAGTATACAACTAAGGAAGAAATAATAGTCGCTAAAATACCGATACCAGAAATTGGAGAAGCAGATGTACCGATAAGGCCTGCCATATAGCCACATGCTGCAGCCACGAAGAAGCCAATCAATAAAGCTACTACGATACCTACTACAACGAGTGTCCACATTAAACCTGCACTAATAGGTACGACAGATACGAAATCCCAGAATGTAAATACTAAGCCAATAAGAATAAGTATGAATACACCTAAAACGGATTTTGTACTCATATCTGTATCCATACGATGCAATTCACGTTCTGCGGAGCTGCTATTCATGGATTTAACAGAAATTTTCATACCTTCGATGATAGGTTTGATTAAGGTAATCAAAGTCCAAATCGCAGCAATACCAATAGCACCAGCACCGATGAAACGAACTTTAGATTTCCAAATAGCCATTGCAAACTTAGCAGTAGCACCGCCATCTGGAGCAAACATGTTAGTGAAGTAAGGCACGAAGCCAGCCCATGCGATGAGTACACCGACGAGGATAGCGATACCAGAAGCGATACCGATAAGGTAACCAGCACCTAACAACGCTGTAGAGAAGCCCAAAGGAATTTGAGTAATACCTTTGCTACCTACAGGAATCCAGAAGCTCATGCTATCGCCAAGCACTTTGAAACCATTTGCACAAAGGCTAATAAGGCCAGCTACAAAGCCACCGGACACGATATCGGTCATACCGGAGCTAGATTGAGGGCCTTGTTCACCATTGTGAGAGCCAACTTTCAAAATTTCTGCTGCTGCACGGCCTTCTGGATATGGTAGATCACTATTCACTACCATAGCACGACGCAATGGAATGGTGAATAATACACCTAGACAACCACCGCATGCGCAGAGCAAAAATGTTTGCCAGAACGGAAAGCCATTCCAATACCCAAGCATGAGTAAACCTGGCAAAATAAAGATAATGGCGGACAATGTACCAGCGGCAGAAGCCTGCGTTTGTACCATGTTGTTTTCAAGAACGTTAGAATCCTTGAAGAACCGTAAAATCGCCATTGAAATAATTGCTGCCGGAATGGATGACGAGAATGTCAAACCTACCTTCAAACCGAGATATACGTTAGATGCTGTAAAAATAACAGTAATCAATGCACCAAGTAGCATCCCACGTAACGTCAGTTCCGGCAGATGAAGGTCATGGCTCGTAAAGTCATGTTTCATAAGTACTTACCTCCTCTGTGAAATCATAAACTTAAAACAATATACTAAGCTACTTCCATTTTATCGTGTTAAAGCGATGATTTCAATATATATGCGATATTTATAATGTATACATATTTTCTCCAACCCTTGAGCTATGGGAAAGGCAATAGCCCAAAAGCCTCCAAAGCCACCCACCCCGCTTCGCGGGGCCGCTAAGTCGTTTTTGGGCTATCGCCTTCTCCCTCTCAGATCAGCATTATATAAAACATATATACAAATTAAATATAAATCATCACATATATATTGTAGGGAGGAGATAGGTGTATATGCGCATTATGCATATACACCTATCAATTATATGAAAATAGAAATCATTCTCTTTTACTCTGTACAAATATACAGGATTTTATATAATTAAAGTACCGACAGTAGGGTCGGCATGTCTTTTAAGGAGGTTGTAAACATTATGGAAACAAGAATTGAATATGATTCAATGGGACCAGTCGAAGTCGACGCTAGACGAATTTACGGACCTCAAACGCAACGCTCGTTCAATAATTTTAAGATCGGTGACCACCGCATCCCTATTGAACAAATCAAGGCGCTTGCGCTTGTAAAAAAAGCATGTGCTTTAACCAATGCAAAATGTGGCGCATTAACTGAGGAAAAAGCGAAACTCATCGCTCAAGTAGTAGATGAGATCGTGGACGGAAAATGGGATGATGAATTTCCGTTAACCGTATTCCAAACAGGTTCTGGCACACAAACTAACATGAATGTGAACGAAGTCATCGCTCACCGAGCTAAACAGTTAGATGAATCCAATCCGCTTCATCCTAACGACGATGTAAACCGCGGTCAAAGTACAAACGATACATTCCCTACGGCAATGCATATCTGTGCATACTTTGAAATTACAAAACGCGTAATTCCTGCATTGGACGGCCTTATCGGATCCTTTGAAAAATTGCAGAAAAAAGGAAAAGGATTGCAAAAAGTTGGTCGTACCCACCTACAAGATGCTACTTTCATCATGGTAGACCAAGAAATTAGCGCCTTTGTGGACGGCCTAAAAACTGCCAAAACTATGCTCCTTCAAAATGCTGACCACCTACTCGACGTAGCACTCGGTGGTACTGCGGTCGGTACAGGTGTGAACACACCTAAGGGCTATCTAGACGTTATGGAAACTGTATTGCCAGAGGTAACAGGCGCTCCATTCCGTGTTAAGAATAACAAATTCCAAGGACTTGCTCTCAAAGATGCATTTATGATGGCTCACGGTGCACTTAACACATTAGCGACTACCCTATTCAAAATCGCTAACGATGTGCGCTTCTTAGGCTCTGGCCCTCGCTGTGGCTACGGCGAATGGCATCTTCCTGAAAACGAACCGGGCTCCTCCATCATGCCAGGCAAGGTAAATCCTACTCAATGTGAAGCTTTGACCATGGTATGCGCCCAAGTATTCGGCCACAATACAACTATGACGCTCTGTGCAGGCAGCGGTGCGTTCCAATTGAACGTATACATGCCTATCATGATCTATGACTTTGTTGAAAGCTGTCGCCTCCTCGCAGACGCTATGAACTCTTTCACAACACACTGCATCGACGGCGTAGAATTTGTACCTGAAAAACTCAACTTCTTCGTAGAACAATCTCTCATGATTGCTACATCCTTAACACCATATATTGGCTACGACAAGAGCGCCAAGGTGGTAAAAGAAGCGTACAAACGCGGTTGCTCTATTAAAGAAATCATCTTGGAAGAAAAACTCATGACCGAAGACGAATTTGCCGAAGCAGTTCGCATGAAATAAAATCTCTCTCATATCTATGACATATCTGTAACATCCTCTCATACCTCAAATGAACGGAATATAAAAGGACGCTATAGTCTTGAAACCTTCAGTACTACTTATTACTGAAGATTAGACTATAGCGTCCTTTTGAGTTTAAATGGCCATATTCTTAGAATTAATTCAAATATAGTCATTCTTCCTCATTTCGTTTTAACCGTTTATATATAAAACAATCACCGAAAAAAGATAGATTTCAGAACTAACGGTAAATGAATATGTACAAATGCTAACCTCTTTTACGTGTTAAATAGTTATAAATATAGTTCCATACCACATAGAATAAAAGTATTATGACATACGCGATAACAAAGAAATAATAGTCTACTTCATCTTCAATCAACTCTGGATTTGTGACAAGACTATATGGAATACCTATAAGTAAAAAAAGTACTAAGCCTCTCACAAAATAATTATAAATTTTTAAAAACATATATTTACTCTCAACATAAAAGCTATATATTCACAACATAACTAAAAATTTTAATTCTAATATATCACAATTATTATATAAGTTTATATAATAAAAGAGGTATTGTATGTGAAGTACAATACCTCTTTAACATTCTAACCAATAAACCAATAAATTACGCCACTCCATCAAAGAATGTAATAACCGTAATTTCTCGTGGACAGTTAATACGGATTGGGAACCAGTGTCCTGTACCATTATTAACGTAGCATACGCTTTGTTCTTCTACATAGCGACCTTTTGTATATGGTGTGCCTAATGGTACTAATGACATACCCATGAATACGATTTGACCTCCATGGGTATGTCCAGATAGAGTCAACGGAATCTTTCGTTCAATAGATTCTTCGAAGAATTCAGGGTGATGAGCCAATAGAATAACAAAGGCATAGTCTGGAATTCCGGACAAAGCTTTGTTAATCATGGCTTCCCTGTTGTCCTTTTTACGATCGTTATCGTACGCAACGCCCGCAATATATACAGGTTGTTTGCCGCCCATGATTTGAATATTACTATTCACGAGAATATTCATAGGTGTATTTCGTTTAAGTGCGTCAAGTACCTTATTTACATCGTGATGATACTCGTGATTTCCCAAGATAAAGTCAACCCCATCTGGGATTTGTTTTGCAAAGATTGTCAGTCTTTCACAGACTTGCGGCAACCATGCAAGTTTATCAATGAGATCGCCAGTGATAACAACGCGATTAGGTTTTTGTAAAAGCGCTAGTTTCAGGATTTCATCAAAGTCATCTAAGTCGATACTCGGTCCTATATGAATATCACTAAGTTGAACAATTTTATAGTTTTTCAAACCAGGTGGTAGGTTCGTGTAGCCAAAGCTTTCATGAGTTACCACTACCTCTTGTTGACCCGCAAAGGCAGCATAGCTAGAGCCACCAATAGTAGCCAACGGCACTATAGTTGCAGCAGTTCTAAAGAAGGCGCGACGGCCTGTTCTATTTTCCTCTGGTGTTTTGCTCCAAATCTTATTGATTGTCCAATATAATAGACTAAGTATGATAAATACAGGAATCGCTAGGAATACGCCAAAGAGGAATCCGTAGCTTTCAGTACGGAACATATTCATCAAAGGATAGTACATCGTACCATATAAATCCACTTGATTGAGTATATAGTATCGGATAGCCGCGAACCACGCACCGATAATGATTATATAGCCCACCCAGGCTGGCCATTTCTTTTTAGGCTTCCACAAGTTGAGGAATAGAGCCCAAAATCCTACCAGACCTATTGCGAGGATGGCAGAAAAAATGATATTAAATAGAATTCTCATTCATTGCTCCTACAAATTACTTTGCGATTTCCGTCAGTTTACCATGAGGTCCCGCCCAAGCATAGTCGGAGAACTCATCACGCTTGATGAGCATCCAGTCCTTTGGCAATTGCTGTTGGATATCTGCAATCGATATATTATTAGCATCCCCTGTGTACGTTAAATCACCGCGGAATGCTTTCATAAACCATTTTCGGTGAGAGAAAACATGTGTTATTTCTTTCACAAGTACTGGTTGCAAAAATAGATCAAATCCAAGGGCCTGAACTAATTCCTCAAGGCCTCGTTCTCCATCCTCAAAGGCAGATACCATTTCCACAGATGGGAATTCCCACATGGATCGTAAAAGTCCACGGTTCGGCCGTTTATGCAATAAATAATAGCCTTTATACTGCAAGATCCCCACAAATAAAGGCACCTCTACTACCTTTGTTTTCTTGATGCGCACAGGTAGTTTATCTGTATCCTTATGTTGGTATGCTTCGCACATATTTACAATAGGACATTCGCCACAGCGGGGTGTCTTTGGAATACATACGGCAGACCCAAAGTCCATCAAGGCTTGGTTAAAGTCGCCAGGTCGATCATGAGGCAAAGTCTCCTCTACGATAGCCGTAATAGCCTTTTTACCTTTAGTACTCAAAATATCATCAAAGATGCGATATAACCGAGCATAGATGCGCAGTACATTGCCATCTACAGCCACCTCTGGTTCATTGTACGCCATGGATAGCACAGCCCCTGCCGTATAAGAACCTACGCCCTTCAAGGACTCCATGGTCTTACGGTCATGAGGCACGATACCGCCGTAATTTTCAACGACGTCCTTTACGCCAAGACGCAAGTTACGAGCACGACTATAATAGCCAAGCCCTTGCCATGCGTGAACTACCTCATCTTCGGAGGCCTTTGCCAAATCCTCCAAGGTTGGAAATAGACGCATCCAGTTATCATAATAGGGTTTCATTGCCTCAATGCGGGTCTGCTGACTCATCACCTCGGAAACCCAAATCTTATAAGGGTCCCCACAACCGCGCCACGGCAACTCCCGTTTATGTACATCATACCACGCCAATAGCTGTGGCACCCACTTTGGGTTCTTTTTATCAGTCATATTACCTCAATATATTATAAATTTAGGAGTCTAGTACCACTTTCACGGCTACATACTCCCTATTTTATACTCCAATACCCACCAGATAACGATTTTAACGTTAAATT
Source organism: Veillonella parvula (assembly GCF_018378075.1). Classification (GTDB taxonomy): domain Bacteria; phylum Bacillota; class Negativicutes; order Veillonellales; family Veillonellaceae; genus Veillonella; species Veillonella parvula_K. Next base: position 18,935 of record NZ_JAGZYE010000005.1, on the reverse strand, counting down.
GTAACAAATCGTACATTCATCATCCATTAATATACAGATCGATGCGCGCCAAGTGTTCGCTTTCAAGAACAGTATCAACAGTGGTCAAATCCATCTTATCCACCATATTATTATCTCGTCCAAACACGATAGGTCCTTTTAATTTCTTACCTTCTAACAACATCGGCAACCATCTGCGGTCACCATCCCACATATGTTCATAAGGAATTTGATTTGGTTCTAGCCAATGAGGCTCCATTTCGTCTGTTTCCTCTACATCGCCTGTGAAAGCACGCAAGAAATACACATAGCTTACGTGCGTTAAGCTTTCATCAAAAGGAAATTGAAAATCAAAAGCCGCTACACATTCTAAGTCTTCGACACGTCCTTGAAGGCCAGATTCCTCATAGAGTTCGCGAATGGCACACTCTCGGAAGCTTTCACCATCATCAAGTTTACCACCGAAACCATTATATTTATTAGCCCCAAAACCACGCTTCTTACGCCCTAACAATATACGATTTTGTTCATCAATGGGAAATACGAGTGTCGTTGGTTTCATAGGATCTCCTTAATTACAAAAATAACACACTATTATTATACCATTATTTCATGTACGAATGTGCTAGTTGTGGTATGATTAAGAGTATAGAATTTCTTACAAGGGAGGAGGCACATGATGAACAAACCACTTAGATTTAATATCGAATTAGGACGGACAAAGCCCGTCAATATTCGCAATGAACAAGTGCGTTGTCCCTTCTGTGATCGTTCCAAATTAACGGATATTCTCGATACATCAGGCCATATTATATGGCTCATGAACAAGTATCCTGTATTAGAAAAAACTTGGCCTACCGTCATCATTGAAACGGAAACCGACGAAGGCGAATTTTCCACCTTACCTACAGATGAAGCCGCCCATATTCTCCAATTTGGTCTCGATAAATGGCGCGAAACTCGTCAGCGTAAAGAGTTTAAATCCGTACTGTTCTTCAAGAATTATGGCTATATGTCCGGTGGCTCTATTCGCCATCCTCACAGCCAAATCATAGGCCTTGAGAATTACGATTACCATAAAGATATTACGGTGCAAAATATGGAGGGTTGGCTCTTGCACGAGGATCAAGATGTACGCATCACCTTGTCTACCCATCCGATTATCGGGTTCTTTGAGTACAATATTCGCTTCAAACCAGATGCGCCGGTTCGTGCTGTAGCCCTTCGACTACAGCAAATTCTGCGCTATGTATTGCATAGTGTAGCAAACTTTAGCCAGTCCTATAATTACTTTGTATATAATCTTGAGGACGGCTATGATTACATCAAGGTAGTGGCGCGCTATGTAACGACACCCCTCTATGTAGGATACAAAATACCACAAACTTGCGATGAGGGACGAGCTGCTAAAATCAAGCACGATATTACGCCTTATTTTCAAGCTACTAAATAGCTCTAACCATATACCGTACATAATTTGATATATAATTTTATATATGGTTTAACCATACATATTTGAAAGGATTTTTATGAAAGTATTTGCCATCGGCGACCTCCATCTATCTGGCAATCCTCCCACAAAGCCGATGGATATTTTTGGTCCTCACTGGAATGATCACTGGGCCCGCATCAAAGAGCATTGGAATGCCAATGTAAGCGATGAAGATATCGTTTTTCTCGTAGGTGACATGAGCTGGGCTCTCCGCCTTGAAGAAGCGGCCTGCGATTTACAAGAAATTGCATCTCTACCTGGTAAAAAATATATGATTCGCGGCAACCATGATTATTGGTGGGCATCGGCGAACAAGATGCATAATCTCATGGGCGACGCTATTACCTTTATACAAGGTCACGGCACCGCAGAACTCATCCAAACCGAAGAAGGTCCGCGCCTTATTGCATTCGGAGGAACGCGTGCCTACCTCTGTCCTGGAGACTCCCACTTCTCTCCGGAAACAGACCAATCCATTTACGATAGAGAATTGATGCGTACCGAAGCGGCACTTCAAGAAATGGATAAAGCAATACATAAAGTGCTTGAAGAACTCAGGACGGAAACAAACGTCACAGATATGACCTGTTCTAAAAAATCCTATTCATCAACATCTGATTCAATTACAACATCTAGTTTAATTATAGATATAGAGAATATTCCAGTAACCAAATTATTGTTGCTACACTACCCTCCATTCAACGAGTCCAACGCCCCTTCGGGCTTTACGGACCTCATGGAGCAATATATGGTAGATATCTGTATCTTTGGCCACTTACACGATCAAATTTCCTTTAACCGGATTCCAAAGGAATTCGGTACGACAAAACTAGAGTTGGTATCTGCAGACTATCTAGACTTCAAGCTAAAGCAAATTATTTAAGGAGAGACCATGAGTCGCATTCATAAAGAACATTTACAAGCCGGCTATATTTTTGGTGACACCGTCAACCAAGAATATATATACTTACCTTCTGGTGAGGTGGGCACGGATCATCCGTTAGCTGTCCTAGAAACACCAACGAAGCGCGAAGATATTACATTGGACGAAGCCGTCCATATGATTGATACCCTAACGCTAAAACGTTGTAGCCACCCTACACTAGGTAAAAAATCATTTTAATAACGCAATTAATAATGCAATTAATTGAACAAAGGAGGCTGTTTATCACAGCCTCCTTTGTTTTTTCTTTAGTTTATACAAGAACTATTTTGTTGTCTTCCTTTTAGTGTAAAAGGTTATTTCAAGACAAGTAATTACTTCGCATTACGATCGATATGACTACCGTAAACATCTCTGTAATCATTAGTTTGCTTATTGTCTTTATTGTTTACACGAAGTCGTTCTACCTTATGACGGTCATTGTCTTTACCAGAGATTCGATCCACACGAGTACGATCCAAGTCACGAAGACGAGCCAATTCAGGATTAAATTCGTTAATCGCACGCCCCATTTTGCCATCAATTGGAGCACCCAATTGTAAAGCACGGTAAATGATCGCGGCATACTCATAACGAGTCATCGCACGATCGCCTTTAAATTCGCCATCAGGATAACCTTCAACAAGACCTTTATCAGCCAAGTCTTTTACATATTCATAAGCCCAATGATTAGCTGGTACATCAGGGAAGTTCACATCTTTCTTGTCATACTGAGGTGCCATTCCCATGGATACCTTCATTTGTTGAATCTCTACATTTTGGGCTTTTACAATGGCCTTTAAGTCTTGAACCTCTTTAGCCAAAGCTACTCTAGAAGTAGATACACCATTTTTTTGACCTAATTTCAATGAAACGCCGGCATTGACCATGTTTTCACCGTTACCCATGGATCCAGCTACGCTGAACATAGTGTCTTCATTTGGTCTGTAGAAAGCACCTAATGCCATCGCATTTTCACCGGCATAGTTACCGTAACCAGCCGCAAAATTCCATTTATCATCAGGATCAAAATCCAATGGATGAATAGCCGCTAATGCAGCCGCACCAGCACCAACTTTTCCTATTTTGCTATTTAATAGGTTCACACCATTACTAATACCGCTAGTAGCTTGATACAATTGGCTACCGTTAACGGCATCTTTAGATGTAGCGGATACTTCACCATCGGCTACATTAGTGATTTTATTGCCACCATTATTTAGACCTTTATTGTCCAAAGAAACATTACCAAATTTAACTTTATCTACAGATACTTTGTAATCAGTACCACCAGCAGCATTTGTGCTTGTAGTTACAGTTACATTATTACCTGCAGAAATGCTAGTATGTTTTTTAGCTTCTTTTAATGCTTCTGTGGCTAAAGTCTTATTATATTCAATACGACGTTCATGACTTTCGATACGCTCACTATGATTTTCAATTCGAGCATCATGATTATCAACACGATTATCTAAATAATCTAAACGCTTATCTTGATTGTCAATACGTTTTTCTTGATTATTCATACGTTCAGTTTGATTTTTTAATTGAATGTCATGATTTTAAATTTGATCTTCATGACGAAGTAAATCAGCATCTTGACGAAGATTTTCTTTAGTTAAACGAGTAATTTGATTATCATGATTTACAATTAATTTATTATGTTTTTCTAATTCTTGACTATGTCCATTTAAAATATCTTCATGTTTTTGTAAGACATCTGTATGATCTTTTAATTTTCGTTCATTGTCGGCAATTTTTTCTTTATTTTTATCGATTTCATTAATATTATTTTGAATTAATGTATTGTGATTATTAAGAATTCCGCCCACTGTATTTGCTACTGCATATAATTGACTACCATTTATAGCATCCGTGCTATCAGAAGATACTTTCCCAGATGCTACATTAATCACTTGACGTTCTTTACCAGATGCACCAACACTCGTAACACCGTTACGAGCTGACCCTACCCCAGCAAAGCCGGAATAGTTAATACCATTTATATTAGCTTGTGTTTCTGTTGTGGCAACTCTATCGGTAGATGCATTTCCTAAGAGAACACTATTTCCTTGTGTCGACGTCACATTACTGCCCAGTACATATGTATTTGCCTGTGCTACGTTATTTCTAACCCCAAAAGCACCAGAATCAATGCCAGAGACAGAATTACTGCTACCAATTCCAACTCCACCACGTGCAGTAATCGTATTACCTGCACCTACTGCAACAGCATTTGCAGCACCAGCATTAGCATTATTACCCATAGCAGTTGCACTCTCGTCAGCTTTTGCATTATAACCAACAGCTACTGAACGATTTCCCTTTGCTCTAGCATCATTACCATATGCTGAAGAGAAATTACCGGATGCCTCAGTATTAAAGCCAGTAGAGGTACTTGAAATACCATTAGCCTTTGTACTATTACCAACCGCAGTAGAACCTTCAGCAGATGCTTTCGCGGATGAACCAAAGGCATTTGAATTACGTCCAGAAGAAACAGATCCATGGCCTATTGCAGTGGCATTCTCGCCTTCCGCCCGTGCACTCCGACCGATAGCATTAGTATTATTAGCGGTTGCCTGCGCACTTCGTCCGATAGCCAGTGAGGTTCCACCAGATGCGGTAGATGACTGACCTACAGCAGTTGAATACGAACCGGATACCGTATTTCTGAAGCCTACTGCCAAACTATGGTCACTGGTAACCGTGTTTTCATCACCAAAGTGACGTGAATACTCTGTCGGATTTCCTTGTGCTTCTACATGTAATACAGTTCCCGTCCCTAACGCAAGTAGTATTGCCAATGATAATGCAACTTGTTTGCTTTTCATCGTTTACTATTCCTCCCTACATCTAAAATTATAAATACAACGGATAATATATTATCATTTATAATATATATTCAACAAAACTCAGCATAAAATACGTCCGTTATTAAATAATGTATTATCATTATCCTTAACTATTATTGTACTTTAAATATTAAATGAAGTAAACGAAATTTTTAATAAAATCGATAAAAATATCAATTTTATCGATAAATAAAAATTCTACCAAATTCATCATACTATAAATTAATAGCATAATAACAATATAAGGAGATAAGATTTATCTTATCTCCTTATATTGGCTATATTAACTATATTCATTATATTAGCTATACTAATTATTCTAGTTATATTGTTTGCTTTAGCTAGAATACTTAGAATAGCTATATTAGTTATTCTAACTATTCTAGTTATATTAACCTATTAGCCCAAGAATCCTCCATGGCCCATAGCTATACAATCTTTTTTGGTGATTTCATCATCTGCGATGAGGCGTGGCACGAGTTCATCAAAGGCAGTTGGTTTACTGAACAATACACCACCTGGTACACCAAGGATTGGTGTGCCATCTGCACAGTAAGCAATGCAAACCATGGACCCTGGTAATACAGGTAATCCATAGGTAACAACGTGATCTGCATAGCGTTTAATCGCGCCTGGGGTGAGATCATCTGGGTCTACACTCATACCGCCGGTACAGAAAATGATATCCGCACCCGCCGCTTTCACCTTGTCGATAGCCGCCACGATATCATCCGTATTGTCTGTTACAATTTCATGAGCTACCTTTGTAACGCCAAATTCAGCACAACGTTCTTCAATGATCGGGGTGAAAGCATCTTTAATACGACCTTCAAATACTTCAGAACCAGTCGTAACGATACCCATAGTTTTACGTACGAATGACTTCACATGTAGTAAAGGCTCGCCGTTAGCAATTTTCTTTGCCTCCTCTACTTGTTGTTCTTCTAACAACAATGGAATACAGCGCATGCCTGCTAGTTTATCACCAGCTTTCACAGGTGTATTATTAAATCTCGTTACAATAGTCAGTTCACCAATGCTATTGATAGCGTGTAAGCGTTCCACATCAACCTTGAAAAGACCATCTACATCTGCAATGGCTTCAATTTTACCTTGCGCCATAGGGCCATCGTGCATGTTTTCGCCGCCTGCCATATGGTACAAAGCACGAGCTACATCCTCTTCGTGCAAGAAACCTTCATCTTCTGGTTCCATCACAAAGATATGCTCCTTACCAAGGTCTAATAACTTTGGAATATCCTCTTCTGTGATAACATGGCCACGGCGGAAGGGCGTGTCTTTCACCTCACCGATGACGATTCTTACAATATCGTGTAATAATGTGTGCCCTACGGCATCTTGTGTTCTAATAGATTTCATAATATCTCCCAAGTCATTAATAATAAAATACACTATGATATAACATCAAAATGTATTTAATACTATTATTCAATGTTAATATGTTTAAATACTACAGAGTAGACGCACTACTAGCATACCAACCCAACAGAGGATTAAGCCCCCTACGACTTGTACTACACCGTACCATAATGCTTGTACATAGGATTCAGCCATCATAAGCTGTAGCATTTCAAAGGCAAAGGTTGAGAAGGTGGTAAATGCACCTAGCCCACCTACAACGAGGAAAAATCTCGCCCACTGAGGTAGATCTGGCTTTTGCATATAAAGGCCTAAGACTAAACCGATAATGAGGCAACCAACGAGGTTTACTACTACCGTACCATACGGAAAAGAGCTGACCTTTGTCATAACCCATTCACCGAGAGCCATACGGCATAAGGCCCCAGTGGCGCCACCGAGGGCAACGGCTATGTATTTTTCCATAGTGCCTCCTTTACTTACGATAACATACTAGATGTTATGATCACATTACTATAGCATACATGTAATACTACTTTCACAATTCGTGTAATTATCTGTAATAGCCGATAATTATCTACTTTTCTATATTAGTCAGACGCTAACAATCTCAGTATACTATATTTAGAGAGTAGGGAAAAGGAAGGAGTCCCTATGAACCCCTCGGCTACACCGCTCACCGAACTGCGGATCAACACGTACGAAGACCCGTTTTTACAACATCAATATGTTTGTTTAGGTCATAAAATCGCCATTATTCGTGTGTCCCTAAATATGTCTCAACAAGAGTTAGCTCGTCACATTGGTATCAGTCGTAGTTATTTAAGTAAATTAGAATGTGGTACAGGCATCTCGGGCATGTCTTTAGAAATTCTTTTTAAAATCGCTCAAGCCTTTCAAATCAACGTAAGTCAGCTCGTAAGACTGCGTGTTATAGATTATAAAAACTGTAATGCGCACCTAACATCACACTATAAACGGCTAGAGTTTCTGAACCACACCAAGAGAACGTCTCGAAACCAAACAAAAGCAAACTAATCTAATGATCTAATATAGCTGTTAATTAAGTACAACAAATGATAACTACCTTATATTAAGATAATCTATATTAAATTTGGATTAGATATTCAAAATAATAATCAAAAAAGCTCCACCATTGGCGGAGCCTCTCATATGTCATTATGCCCATTGCATCAGCATCAGCATCAGCAAACATTATACTTCATTAAGTTTTTTATGCTGTACTTCCGCATTTGCTTTTTTGAAGATAAATGCATTGTTGATATGCTGACGCATAGCCGTTTCTGCTGCTACTTCGTCGTGGCGTTCAATAGCGTCTACGATTTGGTCATGTTCATCATCACAGTCATGTGTACGTACAGCATTGAAAGAACTGATGTACATGTCGCGATTTACGCGTTCACGGAAACCTGCTAAATAATCTACAATGCGTTCATTGCCAGAGTAATGAGCAATCATTGTATGGAATCGGCTGTTTACATCAACACGTTCTGTGGCATCTTCAATTTCATGCATTTCTTTACAAAGGGTTCTTAGCTCTTGTACTTGCTCAGGTGTAGCATGACGAGCACATAATCTAGCACCAAGTCCTTCCATTACTTCACGAACTTGGTAAAGTGCTACGATTTCTTCTGGCGTGTCAGCTTTTACAGTAACACCTTTCCAAGGAACGATAACTACGAGATTATCTTTAGCCAATTTGCGGAATGCCTCACGCACAGGTGTAGCACTCACTTGTAATTGTTCTGCAATCTTTACTTCGTTAAGCTTCTCTTGAGGCATCAATTCGCCTGTTAAGATAGCTGTTTTTAATGTTAAATATACTTGTTCACTGAGAGGTAATCTTTCGATAGAATCCACTGCGGACAATTTGTATTTATCTTTTGAACTTTGTCTTCCCATTACTAGCCCCTAAACCTTACTAACCATTCATGCTTTCAGACTTTCAAAGAACGGTTAAAATGAGTATAATATAGTATACAACATATCTTAGACAGTATGTTGTGCGAAATTAAGTGCATACATTACAATTATAGAACTCATCATTAAGACTGTCAATTTAACTATAGATAATAGCTATATCTCATTTTTGAAAGTAAGGAAGTATACTATGAGCCGTTGTTTGATTATCATCAACCCTGTCTCAGGAGGCGGTGCAGCGCGCCGTTACGCCCTCGATTTACAATGGAAATTGAGTACCTTGTTCGAAACGATTGAGGTCAAATTCACCAGAGGTGAAGGCGATGCTACACGTTTCGCTAAGAACGCTTGTGAGCGCGGGTTTGATGCCGTATTCTGCATGGGTGGTGACGGCACTGTTAACGAAACCGTTAATGGTATTGCCCAAGGTGGATTCTCCTGTACCTTTGGGTTTATCCCCGTTGGTACAGTAAATGATATGTCTCGTGCGCTCGGTATTCCCCAAAATCCAACACAAGCTATCAGGCGTATCGATATCAATGAAACTCGAACCATTGATATCGGCCGTTGTAATGATCGGTATTTCTGCAATAACATTGCAGCTGGCGTTATTCCTAAAGTTGTAGATGAGGTTACACCAAAGGAAAAAAGCATACTCGGCCCTCTCGCGTATTTCTTGAGAGCAGGCCAAGCATTGTTCACTACAAAGGACTACACGTACCGCATCAAAACAGAGGATGACGATTTCATTTGCAAATCTCCTCTCGTTTTAGCCCTACTTACCAATGTAGTCTCTAGCTTTGAGCGTTTTATGCCACAAGCCTCAGTAGATGATGGTTATATGCGTATCATTATCTTCAAGGAATATTTTATCCTCGATATTCTCAGCGTATTACCACTCATTATCAGTGGTGCCATCTATAATTCTCGTTATACAACGACATTAACGGTGAAAAAAGCTCATATCGAACTTCTATCTGACGTCGATGATTTATCGACCAATATGGATGGTGATGCGGGTCCGGATATGCCTGTGGATATTGAAGTATTGCCACGCGTACTCAAAGTATTTGCACCTGCAAAACACAAAAAGAAAAAAGCCTTAAATCTGCCTAAACTACCACATATATAACAAGTAATTGGTAACACAAAAGCTCTCTATCAAAAGATAGAGAGCTTTTGTGTTTATTAGTTTATAAGAATCTATGTACATTAGTCCACGATGATTGCATCATGCAAGCGGAAGCTATAAATATAGCATGCTTTCACGGGCATCCCCGTCAATCGCTGCAAGGCCTCTTTATAGAGGTCCATTTGGATTTTATATCGTTTAATGAGTTCTTCTCCGGATGTAACGCGATCCGTTTTGTAATCTACGAGAACCCATTCGCCATCCTCCTCAAAGGCCGTATCAATAATACCTTGAAGGAACAGATTTTCCCCGTCCTCTAAGGTGTCGTATACGCGTTTTCCTTCAAAGAGCATGCTAAACGGCAACTCTCGCTCGATACGTTTTGCATTGATAAGGCGCTTACCAAGATCAGAGCTAAAAAATTTATACAAACTCGTATCGCTTAATAAATTCCGTTCTTCCTCTGTAAAAGTCCCATTCGCCACCAGTGCATCGAGTTCTTTCGTCAAAGAAGCTTGCGTATACGTCACAAGAGGTAGCCATTGCATAGCCTCATGCATCAAGGTCCCCCATTGAGCACCGGTTAATACATCATCTTCAGACTGTAATGCTTGTGGCTTTCGACCGAATACGGAGTTTGCTAGGTCATCTGCTGAAACTTCTACCGTTGCGATTGGTTCATTCAAAGTATCAATAGTTCCTGCTTCAAGTTCTCGTTCTTGGAATCGTCGTTTTAATTCACTGACAGAAATTTTTGCGGTTCGGCGAGTAGCATCATTGTACGGATAGCTATAGTTGAAGCGGTCCACGATTTCCTGCGGTAATTCTACGGAATTAACAGCTTTTAACTCACGCACCTTGTTGATGGTTGTCTCGTCGATATCCGCTTTGTAATCGAGATCACCATAAAGAGAGCCATCATGGATTTCAACCTTTAAACGGCACTGTTTATCCGGTAAATCAAAATAAGTTGGCCCTTCGTACTCAATGGCTACGCGCAATGGATTGCCACCATCTAAATGACGAGCAAAGCCCATAATCATCCAGTCTAGATAGGTATTAGCTTGTGTAATAATATCTGTCGGTAACTGTTGAGTTTCTACGGAAGCCGCATTTTTAATGAGCTCACCTATGGTGCTTAACACACCTTTAGAATTTTTAAAGCCTTTAATAAAGCCTGTCATGAACAGCTTATCTCGTGCCCGTGTCAAAGCAACATAGAGAATGCGCTGCTCCTCCGCCTTGAGGGCCGCTTCTTTTACGTCTTTCACATAAAACCAAGGCATGGTCGGGAAGGATACTCGAATATCTGGGAAATACCCTTTCAAACCAAGACCTGCATTTTTATCGATAAGAAGTTCTGAACGCAAGTCCATCATGTTGAATCGCTTTTGTACACCAGATAGGAATACTACAGGGAATTCAAGGCCCTTGCTCTTATGGATGGTCATGAGGCGCACCACATTATCCGCCTCGCTCACCACATTGGCAAGAGGCATATCTTGGTTGCTGTCGCGCAAGCTTTCCACAAAGCGCAAGAACCTAAAGAGCCCACGGAAGCCAGAGGCTTCATAGCCCTTGGCTCTATCGTATAAGGCGAGCACATTGGCACGGCGAACGAGGCCATTCGGCATAGCTCCCACATAATTTACATAGTCTTGAGATTCGTAAATATCCCACAACAAGTCGGTCACACCGTGACGACGCGATAAGGTGCGCCACCTTTCCATATGTCCAATAAAGGCCAATAAACGCTCATCTTGAACCTCTTCTGCATAGGCTGGCATAAGAGACCATAAGGAGCCCTCACCAGACAGACGCAATGCACCTAGTTCGTTGGCATCAAGGCCTACGAGGCCAGAGTGCAACACGGCAGCCATCGGCAAATCTTGTTCAGGATTATCTATGATGGATAACAATGCCAATAAGAGTTGAATCTCTTGGGCTTCAAAGTAACCATCTCGCTCATTTACAACTGCAGGAATTCCCGCTTGCCGCATGGCTTCTACGGCACGCGTCCCCCAGCCCGCTAAGGATCTGCGCAAAATAGCAAAGTCTCGCCACTCGATTTGACGGAATGTGCCATCTGGATTTTGCACCTGTTTCTTAGCAGCATGGATTTCTTTGATTTTTTGAATGATGAAATCTAGCTCACGCTCGTTGTTTTCAGGATCATCTCCTTCGTCCTCGTCGCTTTCACCAGCACCAAGGGTATCCTTACTCACATCTAAGAGTTGCAATTCCACGTCACCACCGACCCAATCCTCTGGCGCATCCTCTACGATGCGGCCAGGAATGAGCGATTCAGCCTCTGTGTAATTGAGCTCTGCCGCGTCTTCCGTCATAATTTGGTAGAACAAGAAGTTCGTAGCAGCCAAAATATTTGCGTCAGATCGGAAGTTTTTCGCCAAGTCGATACGTCTCTCTACGGCATCATTACCCCCATAGGTGTTGTATTTCTCCATAAATAGAGAACTATCGGCCATACGGAAGCTATAAATAGCCTGCTTCACGTCCCCCACATAGAACCTATTATCGACGCGAGAAATCAAGTTGATAATCGTCTCTTGCACGCCGTTCGTATCTTGGTATTCATCGACCATGATTTCTTTGAACGTATCTTGCAGTTCCTTTGCTACTTCAGATGGCTTAGGCTCATCCTCTGTGCCAGGCTCAACGAGAAGGGCCAAGCATAGATGCTCAAGGTCGCTAAAATCCATGATGCCTTGCTCTTGTTTCATATCCCGATACGCTTGGTGGAACGCAATTGTGAGTTCTACTAACCCTTCTATGATTGGATATTGAGCCTTGAACTGGTCTTGCAAGGTAGCTTCCGGAACGGTAAATATAGCGGTTTGCATAGCTTTGAGGTCATCTTTATTTTGACCACCCAAAGATTTAAACTCTGCCACCAATATAGGATCATAGGCTTGCGCCTCTTTTGAACCCATGCGGAACTGATCTTTAATAAAGGTATCTATATGTTTACAAACTTCGCCCATGTCGTCCCAAGTTTGAGCCGCTGAAAGCATGCCTAGTGCAGCCAGTTGATTATCGTATATGTTTTGCCATTTGTGAGGCCCTGTCGGATCGAGCAAGATTTGTTCCATCCGCTCTAAGCGCTCACGAATACGATTGATAGTAGCTAAATGATTCGACCACATATATTCGCCCCATAACGTATCGCTAGGGTTTATGTCCATCGCCTCTTTATAAGGCTCTAAGGCTTTGCGTAACCATCCATCGGGATTGGCGAGGGACATAGCGTAGTTATACAGGGACATAATCTTCGCCGTTAAGCCTGCATCGGATTTATCATCGCTGAAGAAATCCGCTAGCTCATAGATATTATAAAGGCCCTCTTCATAGGATTTAGTTAATAAATCGGCTAATACCTCTTGTTGTAGCAATGCCATTTCTGCTTCATTGCCGATGCGCGCTGTCGGATTAATGTCGAGCTTATAGAAATAGGACCGGATTACCCATTGGCAAAAGGAGTGCAATGTAGAAATATGAGCAGAGGGCAACAGATTGAGCTGTCGTTCAAGGCGCGTTTGTAGTGCAGCATCATCTGTAGATTCCATGGCTTTAGCCAAGGCAAGGCCAATACGAGCGCTCATCTCTTGGGCCGCAGCCTTTGTGAAAGTTACAACCATGAGTTCTTGAACAGATAAGGGATTATCCATGTCCTTAAGGCGCGTAATAATGCGTTCTACAAGAACCGCGGTCTTACCTGAACCGGCAGCAGCCGCAACAAGTAAGGTCTGATTATCTAAGGAGGAATCCTTAGGCGCTATAATAGCAGACTCCTGCTCTGGCGTCCATTTAACACCCATGGTTTTCACCTCCTTCGTTGCTATTATTTCTGTCGTTTAAGACCTCTTTCATCCGTTCTAATGCATCATCTTCGGACAATCTAGACAAATAATTATATCGATTACGGCTAGAGTCAAAGCGACATACCGTTCTGTAGTCGCAGAATGTACAAGGTCTAAGGCCATTCAATTGATATGGCTTAATCGGGAACTGCCCTTCCCCAATGTGACGACCCGTCTCAGCCATCACGTGATTTGTATAGCGGTACATTATGTCAAATTCACCTGTAGACTTAACCTTCCGCAAATCTCTGCTAGAAATGGTTTGATCTTTTTTCGTAGCAATCGGCACATAAGGCCCTCGCTTAGATCCATAGGACAAGAACTTATTGTCAATATGCGTCAACAACTCTATATCATCGGAGAAGTACCCACTGTTTTGCCAAGCATCGCTTTCATTAGCCAACGAAACGGCATCTTCATAAGATATAGGCGCATCAGCAGGGATTTTAGGGTTCTTCACGTAAGAGTAAACCACCGCCGCAGGGGACATAAATCCGCCATGTGTTTTACCATAAGCGGACTCCAAAGCCAACAGATAGGTCATGAGTTGCAGTTTAAGTCCATAATACACATCTTGGGCCGTCACATGAGCACCACCCGACTTGTAGTCGATAACCATGCCATAGGTTTGATCATCCCGTGTATATTCGTCAATGCGGTCAATTTGACCGATAAGTCGCAAGTAACGGTCTTCACCAAGAGGGACCCGAATAGGATCCCAGCCACCTTGACGACCAAAATCTTGCTCTAAATACTTCGTATCAAAATCGCTGCGCTTAGACCACTCTATGAGGCGGTCTACCGTCACATGTAATGTTCTCTGTACACGCTGTTCAATGGCCTTTTGGTAGGCATCGCTCGTTTCTTCACCTAGCTGATTTTCTTGCAAGATTTCGTCTGCCACAGTACGGCATAGATTTTCTTGTTCCTCTTCGTCGAGGTCACGCCATTGTTTGTTATTTTCTAGTAGATAATTACCTAAGCGCTCTAAATTAGCATGCAAGAACGTACCGATTTCAGGAGCTCCAAAGGAGCGTACTGGACGCGGTTCTAGTTTCAAACCATATTGGGCATAGAACTTAAACGGACATTGTTGGTATCGTTCAAGGCGCGTCACAGAACCAGACATGTAGCCCTTAGACAAGAATAGACCATTCACTAAATCCTGCGTTATGACAGGCACATCGTTGTTATCTCGAATGCCACGTGACACCTCCGCTAAACGAGGACGATAGGTTTCGCTTTCACGAGCCCAATTATAGAGGCCCCACCAAAGAGGATTAACCTCATAACCACTAAAGAGCGCACCCCAACGCTCCGATAACAATGACAGACTTTGAAGCGGGCGCCACATGTAATCTGCCTCTGTATCAGGTGCAATGGAGAGAGGAATATCTACTGCCTGATCTACGTACCCAAGAGATTCTAATCGCTTTACAACGAGGGATGGCTCAAGACCTGTTCCATCCTCACCAGAGCCCGCATAGGACAAGGTCAACGAATCGGATGCCCGTGTCATGGCGAGATATAATAGGAAATTCTCGTTGAAAGCCTTCGGCAAGGCCCCTTCTGCTAAGGTAATGCCAGCATCGGCCAATTCTTGACGCTCCTTATCCTTGATGAGGCCTTCATCGCCCATACTTTGAGGGAATACGCCTTGGTTGAGGCCCATTACGAACACCTTAGGCCACCACTGGCTGTAACCACGTTCGATAGTGGTAATCACCACATGGTCTAAAGACGGCGGAATCATAGAGTAATTTACATCGCTAAGGCCTTCTTCGAGGAGGAGCATCATCTCGTCCAGAGTCAATATTTCATCCTTCATGACCATAGAAATTTCGTCTATAAAGGAAAGAACCGCATTATACATCTGTTCATGACTAGCTTTGGATTCTTGATCACCTATAGTTTCTGCGTCCTTCGCCCATTCATAGAGCCGCTCTGGCACTTGTAAGATTTCTAATAAACCATAAAGTTGTGTACCCCACTCAGCCCCTGTATGACCCTCCGCATTAGCAGCAAAGTCAAACCATGGAGATAATATATCCATAATGGTTTCTCTTGCTTTGTTAACACGTGCTCTGCGTGGTGCATCTACGTGGCTCTCTTCATCTTGCCCCTCATGAAAGCCTCGTAGGTACGGCCAGCTTTCACGTTCCCATTTATAATGGTCGATACCAAACTCGAGAACGTAGTTCTCTAACTCATCTACAGCCTCACGAGTAAGCGGCATCAAGTCCGTCTTGAGCAATAGAAACATGCTGTCCCGACTATAGTTATGACGCACGATATCAAAGAGAGCCGACAATAGCTCACCTAATGGATGGTTTTTCATAGGCCGCTGACGGTCGATAAAGTGCGGAATGCCGTAGCGAGCAAAAACCTTTTCTAAAGTGTCACCATAGGTTTCAGACTCGCGGAGCATGATACATACATCTCGGTAACGAGCCTCTTCAGATGATTCTATATAGGCTAAAATACGACGAGCCACCGCATCGGCTTCGCGTTCCCTGTTATAGCCTCGAATAAGCGGAATCGTTGCATCTGTAGTATTTTTCTTACTAGGGCTAGCAAAATAATTAGCCTCTAGCTCTTGAACGATTTGAGGGCCTCGTTTCCCATCAAAGCCAACCCAGTTGATACTAGAGCCATAACGAGCAACTAAGGTGTCGTAAATCTCTAAAGGGCGGCTGAAAAGATGCTCCCCTCGACGAGCTAAATTTAACGCCTTTGGGGCCATCGGTAAATCGATAGTAATAACGGCTTCCTTTGCCAAGTCAAACAAGGTATAAATCAACTCGTAGTGTGTGGGCGTAAACCAATGAAAACCATCGATAAAGACGTGGCTATTCTCCATGAGAGGAGATTGTGGCAAAGCCTCTACGATTTCCATGATAGGATCGATGTCGCGCTCCCCATGATGACTGAGTTCCTCTTCATAAGCAGACATACAGATAGCTAGCTCGCGTAATTTCTTTTGTAATACATTATTTTTAACAGATTCTGCCCCTCGTTCTAGGTCAGCAGGGCCTACACGAAAGGCGCGGAATTCAGAAAAGAGCTGTTGCAATACGGAGGAAAACTCAGGCCGCTTTGTAGCCTGTTCTAACAGCCCCAGTTCCTTTTGCTTTCGTTTCATTACAAGGCGCAACAACATAGACCGGCCAAAGCTTGATAAACTTGATTGACCAGCCCCTTTTGAGCCTATCGATTGATATACCTGATAACCCAAACGCCCAAAGCCTACGACACGAACCGTAGTAAAGCCTTTTTCAGGCATAAATTCAGCTAGCTCCCGTTCTACCCGATAGGTGGCAGGTTCAGGAACAAGTAAAATTATTGGTTCCCCTGGACAATCTGTCATGACCTGACGTATGCGCTCATATACGGCACGTGTCTTGCCTGATCCAGCCCGTCCATAATAGACGCTAATACTCATGAGACCTCCCTAGTGAAACTTTCACCATCTCAATTGATGTAATTCACAAATGTATGTTGCTCATATCATTTAACGCATTAGATATAACACTACACAAATTAGTTGTAGCACTATACGAATTAGATATAGCATTAAACGAAATTTTTCGATATAATAAATTACTATACTGATTATTATTATATAGTAATATGACATTCTATGGCTAATTGTACAATATTTGACTCATCTGATTATATTTATTTATAATTAAGATAATATTTTATATTTTATTTACAATTAGCATGAATTCCTATATAATACAAGTTAGTATCTGTGTTATTTGTAAAATCATGTATTTAGGAGTAAATTATTATGAACAAAAAACATTTAGCAACTGCTTTTGCAGTATTTGCAGCTACAACAATGTCTTTCTCTGCTTTTGCTGCAACTATCGATGCTAATGCACGCGCTTATGAACGTGCTTCAGCAGAGCAATATTCTTATCCTGCACCACAAGCGGCTACGCCAGCTTACCAAACTAGTTATGCCACAAGTGCACCACGTCCTGGTTACAAACCATTGCCAGCAGTGCCTTATACAGCAGGCGATATGGCTCAACAAATGCCTGTATCTAAAGAATTAGGTGATCCAATCTTTGTGGCACCTCAAACAACAGCTGTAGGTCTTCAAATCATGGATCCTATCCCTACTGAAGCCCAACCTGTATACCAAGAAACTGTAAACTCCGTAACAGCTAATGGCAACGGCAGCTCCTACGTTTCTCGCTACAAAGCTAACCAATTGAATGCGTTTGACTTATTATTAAATGGCAAAACTTATACATATGACTTGCCTGCATACACTAATGGCTACCAAGTTAAAACTGCTAGCTCTTACAACCGTGCTGGCAACGGTGTTGCGAATGTATTCTCTACAAACGTAATCACTGAAGCAGTTGTAAATAACAACTCTTTGCGCATCACTGTAAACATGACTCAACCAACAGCTGTGGCAGCCGCTAAATTGCGTTCCATGCAACAATCTGGTCAAGTAGCAAGTGGTGAAGTAGCTGCATTGTTCGCTTACAATGAAAGCTATGATGGTGTAAAACAAGCAGCTCATTACGATATCTTCAACAACAACGGTCGTTACATTGTTGTTAAATCCGGTGCTGTAACTGTACCAAATGGTGCGCAACACCCTTACGCAACTGCATTATTCGCAGTAACTGAAGACACTGTAGCAGCTGTAACCGTATCTGGCAACACTGCTGAAGCTTCTGATTTAGTAAAAGGCACTGCATACGCAATTGCACAATCTGCTAAGGTGTCCAATAACAAAGTATCTACTAAATCTAAAAAATAATTCGTTACGAATGAATGATCTGACAACCACTCTATTACCACTGGCTGCCCCCTACTCGGGGGCTTTTATTTTGCCTATTTTACCGGCTCACCCGTAAACGGGTCGGTATACTCTTTAAAGTTTAATGTATCTTGTGCTATATCTTCTTGTAGTTGATTGCGAATATACTCTTTTATCGCTCCTTCATATCGTCCTACCGTATCCACATAATATCCTCTACACCAGAAATGTCTATTTCCATACTTATATTTTAAATTTGCGTGTTTGTCGAATATCATGAGGCTACTTTTGCTTTTTAAATACCCCATAAAACTCGATACACTTAAATGTGGTGGAATCGTTACTAGCATATGGATATGATCCGGACAGCATTCCGCTTCGATAATCTCTACATTTTTTCTTTTACATAAATCTCTTAGAATTTTACCTACATCAGCTTTTATCCGACCATAAATTATTTGTCTTCTATATTTTGGAGCAAAAACAATATGATATTTACATCTCCATTTACTATGTGATAAGCTTTTTACGTCATTCATTGACATTGAACCTCCTATGTTGAAATGTTGT
>NZ_JAGZYE010000020.1:0-2324 GCF_018378075.1 Veillonella parvula | reverse complement strand
TTCTATGAGTAAGACTTTCACAAAAAATATCCCAGTCAACGAAATTTTACATCTAGGCGATTGTTTAGAGTATAAAGAAGGGCAAGTGATTAGTATTACTATAGCCCAAAATGAACGCCTCAGTATTACCTTATTTGCGTTACCAAAGGGCGAAGAAATCTCAACGCATGTAACTGTAGGCGATGCGATTGTGCAAATCCTCGATGGAGAGGCACATATCGTCGTCGGTGATGTGGAATACAATGTGAAAGCTGGTGAAACATTGATCATGCCTTCTGAAGTCCCTCATAGCCTCGATGCCCGAGAAAACTTCAAGATGCTGTTGACCGTCGTTAAATAAATATATCATAATGAATGCATCCCTTGGATTAATAAGGGGTGTATTTTTATATTCCGTTAGAAAAATATATAATTTAGATAGTTATATTTGTAAAAAAGAGTACAATAAAATTATGGAGAGGCGTTAACATATTTAATAGATTTTATTTTAGAGGTCTAGAAAAGGAAGTCCTGCTGGAGGTTTACGATGAGCACGAAAGTAGATCCAAAAGCAGTGCTCGCGGCTATCGTAATTGCTAGTTCCTTGGCATATGCGACACCAATTGGTATGCCTGCCAATACTATGGTTTACAATATAGCTGGCTATAGCTTTTTGAATTATGTGAAAGCTAGTGTACCACTTATTGTTGTATCTAGTATTGTGGTATTGGTATTATTGCCAATTCTGTGCCCCTTTTAATATATAAGGTATTATCTAGCGTTGTAGATATATGAAAAATATTCATTATAAAAAATTATATGATTTACATCACTGAGTTATATCTATATACTATAGGTGTATGACTACCATGAAAGGAAAGTTCTCATGGATTATAGTGTTGCTGTTACATTGGGATTCCTCGTATTTGCAATCGTCATGTTTGCATTGGAGAAGATTCCATTGTCTATTACGGCTATGATTGTAGCCGTTGGTTTGCATCTTTCTGGTGTATTAACCGCAACGGAAGCTTTCAAAGGCTTCGTTGACTCTAATGTTATTTTATTCATTGCTATGTTTATTATCAGTGCTGCTTTCTTTGAAACAGGTGTTGCTGTTGATGTAGGTGATGTTGTTAATAAATTTGCTAAAAACGAAACAATCCTTATTATCGCTATCATGATGCTTACAGGTATTATGTCTGGTCTCTTGTCCAACACAGGTACGGCAGCCGTTATGATTCCTGTTGTCATCGGTATTTGTAAAAAGGGTGGTTTCAACCAAACTAAATTCCTAATGCCAATCGCATTTGCAGCCGCTATGGGTGGTAATATTTCTATGATTGGTTCCCCTGGTAATATGATTGCAAACTCTAATTTACAAGAGGCTGGTCTTGGTTCCTTTAGTTTCTTCGCTTATGGTGAAGTAGGTTTACCTATACTTATCATCGGCACTCTATTCTATGCATTCATTGGCAAACGTTTCGTGCCAGAGGTTCCAACTCGTGAGCCTGATGCAAACTATCAAAAAAATGCTGACTTTGATCATGTTCCAATGTGGAAAAAATGGACAGCAGGTTTGGTGCTTGTATTGACTATTGCGGCTATGATTTTTGAAAAACAAATCGGTGTATCTTTGGCTGTTAGCGCTTGGGTAGGTGCTCTTGTTATCGTAGCAACTGGGGTTATTACTGAAACAGAGGCTGTTAAGTCTATCGATATGAAGACAATTCTGTTGTTTGTAGGTTCCTTGGCTCTTGGTACAGCAATGGTAAAATCCGGCGCAGGTGCATTTATTGCAAACCTTATCGTTGATGGTTTGGGTGAGACACCTAACCCATTGGTCTTGTTAGCAGTGCTTTTCTTCTTGTCTATATTCATGACAAACTTTGTGTCCAATACAGCGGACGTTGCATTGTTGGCACCTATCGGCTTGTCCTTGGCATCTCAATTAGGCTTTGACCCAAAAGCGATTCTCGTAGCTATCGTTATTTCCAGTTCTCTTGCATATGCTACACCAATGGGCACGCCTCCAAATGCTATGGTGTATAACGTGGCGGGTTACAGCTTTAAGGATTATGTAAAAGCTGGCGTACCATTGATTATTGTATCTGCCATCGTTTCTTTTGTATTATTGCCAATTTTATTCCCATTTAACCCGTAATTTTATATAGGTGAGTCATACTAAACCGTCACCGTTGGTGGCGGTTTTATTTATATAAAATTATTTCAATTCTGTTGCTATAGACACTGAAATTAAATCTCAATTAACTTATAATAAAGTCAACAAAAGGACAGTCCTTTTAATTATATTAATTGAGTTTTGACAAAATTTTATTTCAATCTAC
>NZ_JAGZYE010000019.1:0-2473 GCF_018378075.1 Veillonella parvula | reverse complement strand
TACTATATTTGGTCAAGCCCTCGATCTATTAGTATCGGTCAGCTGAACATGTTACCATGCTTACACCCCCGACCTATCAACCTTGTGTTCTTCAAGGGATCTTACTAGCTTACGCTATGGGAAATCTCATCTTGAGGTTGGCTTCACGCTTAGATGCTTTCAGCGTTTATCCATTCCCGACTTAGCTACCCAGCTGTGCTCCTGGCGGAACAACTGGTACACCAGAGGTCAGTCCATCCCGGTCCTCTCGTACTAAGGACAGCTCCTCTCAAATTTCCTACGCCCGCGACGGATAGGGACCGAACTGTCTCACGACGTTCTGAACCCAGCTCGCGTGCCGCTTTAATGGGCGAACAGCCCAACCCTTGGGACCTACTTCAGCCCCAGGATGCGACGAGCCGACATCGAGGTGCCAAACCTCCCCGTCGATGTGGACTCTTGGGGGAGATCAGCCTGTTATCCCCGAGGTAGCTTTTATCCGTTGAGCGATGGCCCTCCCACGAGGTACCACCGGATCACTAAGCCCGACTTTCGTCCCTGCTCCACTTGTGGGTGTCGCAGTCAGGCTCCCTTCTGCCTTTGCACTCTTCGAACGATTTCCGACCGTTCTGAGGGAACCTTTGGGCGCCTCCGTTACTTTTTAGGAGGCGACCGCCCCAGTCAAACTGCCCACCTAACAATGTCCTGTGACCAGATTCATGGCCGCCAGTTAGAATTTCAGTACTGTCAGGGTGGTATCCCAAGGTTGACTCCACCAAGGCTGACGCCCTGGTTTCCTAGTCTCCCACCTATCCTGTACAGACAATACCAAAACTCAATGCTAAGCTACAGTAAAGCTCTACGGGGTCTTTCCGTCCAATCGCGGGTAGCGAGCATCTTCACTCGCACTACAACTTCGCCGGATTTACAGTTGAGACAGTGCCCAAGTCATTACGCCATTCGTGCGGGTCAGAACTTACCTGACAAGGAATTTCGCTACCTTAGGACCGTTATAGTTACGGCCGCCGTTTACTGGGGCTTAAGTTCACACCTTCGCTTGCGCTAAGTGTTCCCCTTAACCTTCCAGCACCGGGCAGGCGTCAGCCCCTATACATCAGCTTACGCTTTAGCAGAGACCTGTGTTTTTGCTAAACAGTTGCTTGGGCCTATTCTCTGCGGCCTACTCTCGTAGGCACCCCTTCTCGCGAACTTACGGGGTCAATTTGCCGAGTTCCTTAACTGTAATTCTTCCGCCGGCCTTAGGATTCTCTCCTCACCTACCTGTGTCGGTTTGCGGTACGGGCACTACTTCTCTCTCTAGACGCTTTTCTTGGCAGCGTGGAATCATGTACTTCGGTTCCGTAGAACCTTCCCCATCACGCCTCAGCATTATGAGAGCGGATTTGCCTACTCTCACTGCCTAAACGCTTAGACTAGCATCCAATAGCTAGCACACACTATCCTCCTGCGTCACGCCATCGATAATAACGATGGTAGTGGTACTGGAATATCAACCAGTTGTCCATCACCTACGCCTTTCGGCCTCGGCTTAGGTCCCGACTAACCCTCAGCGGACGAACCTTCCTGAGGAAACCTTAGGTTTTCGGCCTGTGGGATTCTCACCCACATCTCGCTACTGATGCCAACATTCTCACTCGTAACCAGTCCACCGCTCCTTACGGTACGACTTCAGCCCGGTTACGACGCTCTCCTACCGCTTGAACTATGTTCAAGCCCGTAGCTTCGGTGGTAAGTTTAGCCCCGTTACATTTTCGGCGCAAGATCTCTCGACTAGTGAGCTATTACGCACTCTTTTAATGAATGGCTGCTTCTAAGCCAACATCCTAGTTGTCTTAGAAATCTCACATCCTTTCCCACTTAACTTACACTTTGGGACCTTAGCTGACGATCTGGGCTGTTTCCCTTTTGACCACGGATCTTATCATTCGTAGTCTGACTGCCGAGCTCAAAGTATGTGGCATTCGGAGTTTGATAAGGTTCGGTAAGCGCTATGCCCCCTAGCCCATTCAGTGCTCTACCTCCACTACTCATACTCGACGCTAGCCCTAAAGCTATTTCGGAGAGAACCAGCTATCTCCGGGTTCGATTGGAATTTCTCCGCTATCCACAGCTCATCCCATGCTTTTTCAACAGCAACGTGGTTCGGTCCTCCACGAGGTTTTACCCTCGCTTCAACCTGGCCATGGATAGGTCACCCGGTTTCGGGTCTACGGCATGCAACTAGTCGCCCTATTCAGACTCGGTTTCCCTTCGGCTCCGTACCTTAAGTACTTAACCTTGCTACATACCGTAACTCGTTGGCTCGTTCTACAAAAAGCACCTCATCACCCTCATAAGGGGCTCTGAGCGGTTGTAGGCACACGGTTTCAGGTTCTATTTCACTCCCCTCCCGGGGTTCTTTTCACCTTTCCCTCACGGTACTGCTTCACTATCGGTCATCAGGTAGTATTTAGCCTTGGGAGGTGGTCCTCCC
>NZ_JAGZYE010000004.1:0-175461 GCF_018378075.1 Veillonella parvula | reverse complement strand
GGCTTGAACGTAGTGAAAGCCAGCGCCTTTAGACGCTGGTCTAGTACTACGGGCTTATAGCCCGTGAGCAAACCACCCGTTTTACGGGTGGTTCTGATTATTTAATTCATATATATCGATAAATAACTGCTTATTGTATCGTATATTTGTTCAATTTATAATGTTGTTAAGGTAGTCGGCGAGGTTGGGCCTCTCTTCGTTATAGAAGGGGGTGAGCTTATGAGTGACTTTGAACTTATTACAGTTATTACTGGAATCTTGACGCTAGTCATTTCCTTTGGAGCACTTATAGCGCTTATTTGCCTCACAAAAAGCAAATAGCCCTCCGTTACCAAGTGTAATTAGATAAACAGAAAGGCCATTTCCTAGATAATTAGTTTTTGAGATGCGCCTGACGTTCCTACTCGTCTGACTATCTATTTATATTATAGAGATAAAGGTATATATCGTCAAATTAGAATGAATGGACTGCTAAAAGAGAACCCCGCATCTATCCGACTTACGAGGTCAAGGCCCTAGGCCGCAGACCTGATAAGTATGGAGGAGAGATGCGGGGTTTCTTTTATCACTTAGTTAAGAAAAGTGAATTATATTTTGTTGTACCGTTGAGTGAACGTAAATTTTCTGTTTCCCAGAAAATTATACATTCATATTTGCGCTTTTACGCACATAGAACCAGTAGCATACTGCTACAGTTACGATGTTGAAGGCTAATAGTACAGCAAAGGCTGGATGGATATTACCAAATGTGGAATATACAAAGCCGAAGATTTTAGGTGTAATAAAGGCACCGTATGCAGCTACGGCAGCTACGAAGCCAGTGATTAAAGAGGATAATAGCGGATTGCCAAATACGTGTGGAATCATACGGAATGTTGCACCTGTTGCGAAACCACAGCTTACGAAGGTCAACACGGACATAGCAAAGAAGAATGGGAAGTTGTGCATATCTACGCCAACTGCAATTAGCGCTGTTGTTACACATAGACCGAGAAGGCTTACAAAGGTAACTTTTGTACCGCTGTTAATTTTGTCTGCTAACCAACCACCTACAGGACGAAGTGCACCTGATACAAGTGGACCTACGAATGCGATAGAAGCAAATGGTACTTCTGGGAATTCTTTACCTACTAATAGACCAAGTGCTGCTGCATAACCAGAGAAAGCACCGAAGGAACATGTATAAAGTAATGTAAGAGCCCAAGTGTGTTTGTTACCAAAGATTTGTACTAGATTTTTAGGATTTGGTTTTTCTAGAGGTAAGTTATCCATGAAACGTGTCATCAATGCAAGGATAACTACAAGAGGTACAACCCACATGAAAGCAGCATTAGCTAGATATACTGCGTTGCCCTTAATAATTGCTGGCGTTACGCCAAATACACTACCTAAAGCGGCAGATCCCATAGCAAATGGAGCTAGGAAGTAGATTACAGAAATACCAAGATTACCAACGCCGCCGTTGATACCAAGAGCAGTACCTTTTTCGGATTTAGGGAAGAAGTTGCCAATGTACGCCATGGAGGACGAGAAGTTGCCGCCCGCTAAACCGATAAGGGCAGTCAAAATCATGAATGTCGTATAAGAAGTTGTTGTATCTTGAACGGCAAAGCCGAGCCATACAACAGGAACTAATAAAATAAGTGTGGAAATAAATGTCCAGTTTTTACCACCGATTAAGGCTGGCATGTAGGTATATACAAAACGTAATGTAGCACCTACAAGGCCTGGCAATGCAGCTAAGGTAAATAATTGATCGGTTGTGAAATTAAAGCCTGCGCCGTTGAGTTGCGCTGCAATGGTTGCCCATAAATACCATACACAGAATGAAAGGGTTAATGCAATTGTGGATATAACCAAGTTTTGTTTAGCAATTTTTTTACCAAACTTTTCCCAAAATTCCGGATTCTCCGGTTGCCAATTAGCCACGATTTCGCTGCGGCTTGCACCTACTTGAGGCATTTTTAGTTCGTTCATTTTGAACTTCTCCTTACTGTAACAACTATACACGTAGACAAGAAAAATATATAAGATTATATATAATATATATATATAATAGTAAAATCTAAAGAATTTCCATAGAAAGCATTCGATTTACTTACAAAACTGCGTTATAATTATTGTAGCATTAATATTTTTCAATGTCTTACATCACAGATATATTATATAGTGTAATTTTTTTTGTGAATGTGATGTAAAACACACATATTCTGAAATTAATAAGTTATAATAATCATATATATACGAAAAAGTATATAGTATACGTACTTTTACTATAAATAGATTAGTATAACTAATGGATTTTGTTATAAAAGTACTGTGGAGTGATAATGGTATGGATCAAAAATTAATTAACCAATTGCTTGCTTTGCCGGGTGAGGAACTACATCTTAAAAAAGGTGATTTTCTCTTCCGTGAGGGGGACAAGGCAGAATACTTTTACGTAGTAGTAAAAGGTAGAATGAGCATTAAGAAGTTCGAAGCTAGCGGGCACATTTTTGCGTTGCGTTTAGTAGGGCCGAATAATGTAATTGGTGAGGTTCCGTTGTATGAGGAGAACACTAGAACATATGTGTTCAACGCCATTGCTCGGGAGGATTGCTCTGTTTATTGTATACGCTATGATGTGTTGGAAGGGGCTATTGCAAAAGACCATTCATTGGCTATTGCAATGATGAAAATCTACACTTTACATATGCGTCGTCAACAGGCAAAATACCGGGACTTGCTACTTTACGGCAAGAAGGGAGCATTCTATTCTACCTTGTTGCGCTTAGCCAATAGTTATGGTGTAAAGCGCGAGGATGGTATCTTTATTGATATTGCCCTAACAAATCAAGAATTGGCTGAGTTTGCTGCCACATCAAGAGAAAGTTTAAATCGCATGTTAAGTGAGTTACGTAAGTTAGGCTATGTAGCCTATGACAAACACCATCTAGTAATCTGTGATTTTGACGCTTTAATCGGATTACTTGATTTAGAGGTTGATAGTATTGACCCTAATATTAGTAATATCGAATAACAGGATTTTCTCCCTTGTGTTAGCACATCTAGCACAAGGGATTTTTTTGTAGTTTTGAAGGAGGACATGAGATGAGCTTGTTGTCTCAAAAGTTTAAGTTTCTTCGCAAGAAGGAAGTATCTCCAAACGGCCATCAAATCACAGAAGATGGAGGTCGTGAATGGGAAAATTATTATCGTGACCGTTGGTCTTACGATAAAGTTGTCCGCACAACGCATGGCGTAAACTGTACTGGTTCTTGTAGCTGGAATATTTATGTCAAAAACGGTGTTGTAGCCTGGGAAAATCAAGCAATTGACTACCCTGAAACACCAGATGATATGCCAGATTATGAACCACGTGGGTGCCCTCGTGGTGCAACATTCTCTTGGTATCTTTATAGCCCTTTGCGCGTAAAATATCCTTATGTACGTGGCGAATTGGTCGAGCTTTGGAGAGAAGCGAAGAAGCATGCTAAGAATCCAATCGAAGCTTGGAAATCTATCGTAGAAGATCCTGAAAAAGCGAAAAAATATAAGTCAGCCCGTGGTATGGGTGGCTTTGTGCGCTCCACATGGGATGAAGCAACAGAAATTACTGCAGCATCCTTACTATATACAGCAAAAACATATGGCCCTGACCGCAACGCAGGCTTCTCTGTAATTCCTGCGATGTCCATGTTGTCCTATGCAGCAGGGGCTCGTTTCCTTAACTTGATGGGTGGCACACCATTGTCCTTCTATGACTGGTATGCCGATTTGCCACCTTCCAGCCCTCAAGTTTGGGGTGAACAAACTGATACACCTGAATCTGGTGACTGGTATAATGCTGGTTACATCATGACGTGGGGTTCTAACGTACCGTTGACCCGTACGCCAGATGCTCACTTCTTGACAGAGGTTCGTTATAAAGGTACTAAAGTAGTATCCGTGTCTCCTGACTATGCGGAATCTACAACTTCTTCCGATGCATGGCTCAATGTAAAAGCTGGTACCGATGCGGCTCTTGCAATGGCAATGGGTCACGTTATCCTAAAAGAATATTACATCGACAAAGAAACTCCATACTTCAAAGAGTATGCAAAAGAGTTCACAGATATGCCATTCCTTGTACGCGTTGAAGATATCAACGGCACAGTTCAACCAGGCCGTTTCTTGAATGCTAAGGACTTAGGTCGCCAAGAGGAAGGCGCTGACTTCCAAATGGTATTGATTGATGAATTAACAAATGAAATCGTTGTACCTAATGGTACAATGGGTGAACGTCACACGAACCCACAAAAATGGAATTTACGACTTGAAAATCGCGACACAGGAGCTAAAATTGATCCTCGCTTATCCGTGTTTGATCAACGGGAAGATGTGACGATTGTTAAATTGCCGTACTTTGGTGATGAAGAGCACGAAGGTGTTATTGAACGTGCTATTCCTACTATTACGGTACAAACTGCAGATGGTCCTGTGAAAGTAACTACAGTGTATGACCTCATTCTTGCTAACTACGGTATTGACCGTGGTATCGGTGGTGAAGTGGCTACAAGCTATACTGATGACACTCCATACACACCTACATGGCAAGAAAAAATCACTGGCGTAAAAGCGGACATTGCTATTGCTACAGCACGTGAATTTGCAGATAATGCTGAAAAAACGAAAGGTCGTTCCATGATTATCATGGGCGGTGGTATCAACCACTGGTACCATGCCGATGTTATTTACCGTACTATTTTGAACCTTATCATGTTCTGTGGTACAGAAGGCGTTAACGGCGGTGGTTGGGCCCACTACGTAGGTCAAGAAAAGCTTCGTCCTGTTGAAGGTTGGGGTGGTATCATGACTGCCAATGACTGGAGTAAGGCTCCTCGTTTGCAAAATGGTACATCTTGGTTCTACTTTGCTACAGAACAATATCGTTCTGACTGCATCGACTTGGCAGACCGCGTATCTAAATTGGCTAAACCTCGCTATCGTCATCCTGGGGATTACAACGTCTTAGCAGCTCGTTTAGGTTGGTTGCCATCCTATCCTACTTTCAATAAAGGTAGCCAAGAATTGATTAATGATGCTCGTGCAGCCGGTGCTAGTACAGAAGCGGAAATCAACCAATATGTGGCACAAGCCTTGAAAAATAAAGATTTACAATTCTGTGTAGAGGATCCAGCAGCTAAAGAAAACCATCCACGTAACTTGTTTGTATGGCGTGCGAACCTTATCGGTTCTTCTTCTAAAGGCCACGAATACTTCTTGAAACATTTATTAGGCACAAAAAATGCCGTATTGGAAGATGATGATGCTCCTACACGCCCAGAAGAAATTAAATGGCGTGAAGCAGATGGTGCGGGTAAGCTTGATCTCTTAATTGATATCGACTTCCGTATGGCGTCTACAGGTTTATATTCTGATATCGTGTTCCCCGCAGCTACATGGTATGAAAAAGAAGACTTGTCTTCTACGGACATGCATCCATATGTACATGTATTCCAAGCAGCTGTTGATTGCGCATGGGAAACTAAATCCGACTGGGATACATTCCGCACTCTTGCAGAAACAGTATCTCGCGTAGCAAAAGAATCTGGCTTTACAGAATATGAAGATATTGTAGCTACTCCACTTGGCCATGATAGCCCAGGCGAAGTAGCGCAACCAGAAGGTAAAGTTCTTGATTGGAGTAAAGGCGAATGTGAACCAATCCCTGGTAAAACAATGCCGAACCTCGTTCATGTAAAACGCGATTACAGTCAAATCTTTGAAAAATACATTGCTTTAGGACCTAATATCGAAAATAAAATGGGTGCTCACGGTTTGGCGTGGGATGTATCTGACGAATATCAAACATTGTATGGTCAAAATGGTACGATTGATAATCCAGACTTCATTTCTCATGGCCGTCCAAGCATTTACGAATGTAAGGAAGCTTGTAATGTTGTATTAACATTATCTTCTTGTACAAATGGTAAATTAGCGGTTCGTTCTTGGAAAGCGATGGAAGAAAAAACAGGTCTTTCTGGGCTTGAAAAGAATGCAAAAGGTCGCGAACAAGAAAAGATTACTTTCGATGACATGGTTCGTCAACCACGCTTTATCATTAGCTCTGTAACAAGTACAGGTAAGAACGATAAAAACCGTCGTTATTCCCCATTTACAACATCTACAGAAGATAAGGTACCATTCCGTACTGTAACAGGTCGTCAATCGTTCTATTGTGATCATGAAATGATGCGCGACTATGGCGAAGCTATGGCATTGTACAAACCTGTATTGTCATATAAACCAGTACAAGGTGATTATAAACAAGAAGGTATTCCAGAAATTACGTTGAAATACTTAACACCACATAATAAGTGGTCTACACATAGTATGTACTTTGATAGCCAACAAATGTTAACATTATTCCGCGGAGGCCAAACAATTTGGCTTAACGAAGATGATGCAGCAGAAATTGGTGTTCAAGATA
This sequence comes from Veillonella parvula, assembly GCF_018378075.1. Lineage (GTDB taxonomy): Bacteria > Bacillota > Negativicutes > Veillonellales > Veillonellaceae > Veillonella > Veillonella parvula_K. The sequence goes on along the minus strand of NZ_JAGZYE010000004.1, from coordinate 169,007 downwards.
ATGACTGGGTAGAAGCTTTCAATAAAAATGGTGTAGTTGCAGCTCGTGCAGTTGTATCTCCACGTATTCCTCGTGGCATTTCTTATATGCATCACTCCCAAGACCGTCACATCAACGTTCCTGGTACGCAAGTTAAGAAAGATCGTCGTGGTGGTACACACAATGCGCCAACACATATTCACATGAAGCCGACACACATGATCGGCGGTTATGGTCAATTGAGCTATGGCTTTAACTACTATGGCCCAACTGGTAACCAACGTGATATGACAATTGTGGCTCGTAAATTGAAGGAGGTGGATTGGCTTGAAGATTAAAGCTCAAGTATCCATGGTCCTAAATTTGGACAAGTGTTTAGGCTGTCATACATGCTCTATTACTTGTAAAAATACATGGACGAACCGCGAAGGCGCGGAATATATGTACTTTAATAACGTGGAAACCCGCCCTGGCGTAGGTTACCCACGTAATTGGGAAAACCAAGAAAAATGGAAGGGTGGCTGGACTCTCGATAAAAGCGGTAATTTGGCGCTTTCCACAGGTTCTAAAGGTTCTCGATTGATGAAGTTGTTCTATCATCCAGAACAACCAGAAATTACGGATTACTTTGAACCTTGGACATACGATTATGAAACATTGATTCATACCGGTCGTAAAAATAATCAACCTGTAGCACGTCCTCGTTCTTTGTTAACAAAGCAAAAAATGGAAGTAACATGGGGCCCTAACTGGGATGATGATTTGGCTGGTGGTCATCATGCACGGGAAGATGTGAACTTGGCTAAGATGGGTGATGATATCGTATTTGACTACGAAGAAGTATTCATGCGTTATTTACCACGTCTTTGTAACCACTGTTTGAATCCTGCATGTGTAGCAGCATGCCCATCCGGTGCTATCTACAAGCGTGATGAAGATGGTGTTGTACTTGTTTCTCAAGATGTATGCCGCGGTTGGAGACATTGCGTTCCATCTTGCCCATACAAAAAAATCTTCTATAACTGGGAAACAAATAAAGCTGAAAAATGTGTATTCTGTTACCCTCGTTTGGAAAATGGTCTGCCTCAAATATGCGCTGAAACATGTGTAGGTCGTATGCGCTATGTTGGTGTAGTCTTATACGATATGGACAAAGTTCAAGAAATGGCAGCTACGAAGGATGAACAAGACATCTACCAAAATACAGTAGATTTAATCTTGGATCCTAATGATCCAGAGGTTATTAAAGCCGCTCGCGAAGCAGGTATCTCTGAAGCATTCTTGAAAGCAGCTAAAAAATCTCCTGTTTACAAGCTTGTAAAAGAATGGGGCGTTGCATTGCCATTGCATCCAGAGTATCGCACATTGCCAATGGTTTGGTATGTGCCACCGCTCAGCCCAATTTTACAACGTGTTACATCTGATGTATACTTGCCAGATGCACATGAAATGCGCGTGCCTGTACAATACTTAGCTAATATGTTTACTGCTGGTAATACAGATATTTTAGCTCGTGTATTACAACGCATTCTCGATATGCGTGAATACATGCGTCGCCGTGAAACAGGTGATGAAGCAATCGCTCATGAAGTAGATCTTACAGAAGAGCAAATGTATGCTATGTACAAATTGTTAGCCTTGTCTAAATATAATGATCGTTTTGTTATCCCATCCGATGTTAATGTATCTCGCGAAGGTCGCTTAGAAATGCAACACAATCGTGGTTTTGCATGCCCGACAGGGGGTTGCCATAATGGATGATGCACAAAAAATAGCTCTCATTGCTTCTTTTTTGCTTCGGTATCCAGATGAATCTTGGTACAATGAACTTGGTGAATGGAAAGAGGATACTCGCTCTGTTGAGCATCCTCAACTTCGCCAAGGATTGTTAGAGTTCTTTGATTACATTGAAGAAACGGATCGTAAGGCCTTTGAAGACCAATACGTACGTATCTTTGACTTCAGTCGTAATACAACAATGTACTTATCAACTTATGAATTGCAAGGTACAGGGGAACAAGCAGAGGAACTCGTTAAATATAAAGCCTTCTTCCTAGAAAATGGCTATGATTTACCAAAGGAGATGCCTGACTATATTCCAGCTATTCTAGAGTTATGCGCTGTTATCGAACCTGAAAAGGCTCGTGAAGTATATGATTATTGTAAACCAAAGCTAGAATATATTAGGGATCGATTGATCGAAGCAAAACTGACCTATGCATTCTTATTTGATATCATATTGTCGGTTGCAAATGGATTGGAGGACGGTGCACGATGAATCTATTTTTATGGGGCGCTTTGCCATATATTGCGTTTACCTTCTTAATCGTAGGCACACTTGTTCGTTTCTTCTACTTTGAAAGAAACTGGACTACAAAATCAAGTGAATTTTTAGAGAAAAAACAATTGCGTATTGCCAATCCATTGTTTCACTTTGGTTTGCTATGCGTTATCGGCGGTCACGTAGTAGGTGTATTAGTACCTAAAGCTTGGACTGCAGCTATGGGTATCAATGACCATATGTACCATGAAGGTGCATTATATATGGGTGCTGTAGCGGGTATCATTTTCATCGTTGGTTTCTTGCTCTTGATGAAACGTCGCTTTACTGTACCTGCTATGAAAGTAAATACATCTGGCCTTGATAAATGGTTATATTTATTCTTAACATTAGCTATCTTTAGTGGTATGGCTGGTACATTGCTTAATGCATCTGGCTTCTTTGATTACCGTGTATCCATCGGTCCATGGTTCCGTAGCTTACTATCCTTTATGCCTGATCCATCCTTGATGGAAGGCGTACCATTCATGTTTAAATTCCACATGTTGGCATGGATGGTGGTTGCTATTATTTTCCCATTCAGCCGTTTGGTACACTGCTTGAGTGTTCCACTCAACTACTTAACACGTCCGTTCATCGTATATCGTAAACGGGATCAAAAATAATTAGGATGATGATTAATTTGTATGCCTATATATAATAGGATTCATTAATCTATGGCCCCTTGTAGTGGTGAAAGCATATGCTCACAACTATGAGGGGCTTTTATTTACCGATTCTATATTAGTAGATTACAATGTATTCTCTGTAGAGAAGAAATTTATTCATTGTAATAAGCTTAGAATGACTATAATAGGTATTTTAATTTAGAATTATTCTTATAATATATACTATGTATCTAATATAAGTAATCTACAAAATTCGATTTAAATGATAAACTATATCGTATAGATTGAATTTTTTAGGTATTATTTTCGAGAGGTATATGATGAATCAAGTTGAAACAAAACAGAAAAAAAGTATTTACCATATCTTTGTATGGATTGCTATTTTCTCCTTAGTTATGATCGGTTTATTAGAGTGGGGCTACATGGCCGGTGGTCGTGCCTTTGGTAATTATAAAGTGTATACGGGTCTTGTGCCATGGTGTGTATGGATCATCATGACCTATTTAGCGACTCGCCCTAAATGGTTTACAAGTCGCTATAATTTAGGTGACATGTATAAGGTACACCGTGCATTAGGTATTGCCACTGTAGCTGTTATTGCATTCCATTTATATCTCTATTTTGGTAAAGCGGCTAAATCCATCCTTGGTTGGTGGGGCGGATATGTGGCTCTTACCTCCTTTGGTATTGCTACAATCTCTGGCCTTGCGTTCTTAACTCCAAAACTTAGAAAGGTTACACCATCTGGTCGTAATGTAGGTATTTGGTTACATCGATTAAATCTTGTAGCACTTGTTGCTGCAGATATCCATATTCATGGTTTTAATCGTATTTCTAAAATGGTACCATTCTTACAAGTGTTTGATATCATTACATACGGTCTCGTTCTTTACTGCATTTACTTGATATTTAAAAAGAAATAATATGAATTACTAGAATCCCTTCTGTATCATGCAGAAGGGATTTTTCGTTACATTTATAGTTTCTAGTAAATTAACATAGGATATTATCAGTTTGAGTCATAAATGATTATGAGATTGATATACATTTTCTCTTTACTCATATAATGAAAATTGTTATTATCTGTATGTTAAACATGATAATGATAATTAGGTTCACAGATTCATTATCTATTCATTTTTATTCTTGTTATTTTTATTGTGTGAGGTTTAGTATGATTAAACGTAAAATGACCAGTGCTTTTGCAGTGGCTGCCATGATGGGTGTGGCTACAGCTTTTGCTGTTAACCCATTTTCTGATGTTCCTTCTGATAGTTGGGCTTATCAAGCAGTAGATCAATTGGCTACAGCTGGTATTATCAATGGATATCCTGATGGTACTTTCAAAGGGCAAAATAATATTACGCGTTATGAAATGGCTCAAATGATTGCGAAAGGTATGGCTAATCAAGATCGGGCAAATGCGGAACAACAAGCTATGTTAAATCGCTTGGCGGATGAATTTTCCAATGAATTGAATACACTTGGTGTGCGTGTAGCTAAATTGGAAGACCGCGTAGGCAATGTAAAAGTTACTGGTGATGCTCGTATCAATTACATCGGTAAAGAGGGTGGCGATGGTTATAATTACGAAGATAAGATCACAGCTCGTGTACGTCTAGGTCTCGACGCAAAGGTTAATAAAAATACCTCTGTCAAAGCACGTATTACATCAGGTTCTATTGAGCTAGGTGATAGCTCTAAAGAGGCACAAGCTAATTGGGATTTGGCATACGTAGAACACAAATTCGGTAAAAATGTTGTGGTCGATGCGGGTCGCTATACTCAAAAATTTGGTGGTGGCTTGATTTATAGCTCTAACTTTGATGGGGTAGGCGCTACAGCTAAGCTTGGTGATAAAGTTACATTAAATGGCGCTTATGGTTACATGACAGCAGGTCGTTTTGCTAAGACTAGTAAAGCTGATAATGGTGATGTAGGTCTTATCAATGCTAATGTAGCTGTTAATGATCGCTTTGGTTTTGGTGGTATGTTTGCTCATGTAGGTACAACGAATGTACGTATGGGTAATGGAAAGAAAAATAACGAATTCGATAATATATATGGATTTAATGCTAAGTATAATATTGGTAAATTCGGTATTGATGGCGAGTGGGTAAAAGCATCTGGCTTGAGTGATTCCGATATTTGGAACGTTGGCGTTAAATGGGGCGACTATAAAATTAATAAGAAGAACTCTTGGACTATCCGATTAGATTACTTTGATCAAGCTAAGAATGCACCTGTATTTAAAACACAAAAATATGAATCTAATGATTTATTAAAGAAAACACGGTATGAAGGCTATAAAGCATGGCAATTAGGTGCATCCTACGCACCAGAGAAAAATATCGGCATTAATGCATACTACGGTTTCAATGCTAAGACACAAGAGGGTAATCGCGTAAATGATTACTATCGTGCGGATCTTAACTTTAAATTCTAATTTAATCAGTAATTAGTTCTAAGTAGAATGCTATAGGGTGAGAGTGTTTTATTAGCATGCTACATTAGGCCAAACTAGATGTATACTTGTAGATTGTATAAGACATAGAGAGGTTTATTATGGCAGAAGTTGTAAAAAAACAGTTTAAGAGTAAATACCATATTTTAATTTGGATTGCAGTTTTATCCTTAATATTTATGGGGATGGTGGAATATGGTTATGTAACAGGTGGTAGACCATTCGGCAATTGGAAGGTTCATTTAGGCCTTATTCCTTATGTGGCATGGCTTGTATTAACATACATTGCAACAAAACCAAAATGGTTTATCAAACGATACAATCCAAAAGAAATGTTTGAAATTCATCGCATCGTAGGTATTGTTAGTGTGGTTCTCGTATGTGCACACTGGTATGTATACTTCTTGAAAGCTTTGAAATCCTTCTTAGGCTTCTGGGGTGGTTATATCTCCCTTGTGGCTATGTTTATTGCTCTTATCTTTGCGGTATTATACTTAACACCTTGGGTAGGGAATATGGCAAAATCTGTATCTCGTAAAAAAGCAATCTGGATTCATCGCTTGAATCTAATTGCTATTATTGCGGCAAATATCCATGTTCATGGATTTGGACGTTTATCTAAAATGGTGCCATTCTTACCTGTGTTTGATGTAGTGACTTATGCGCTTGTTATTTACTATATTTATTGGATGTTCAAACAAAAATAATATATCGTAGGCATCTCTTTCTTTGGTAAAAGTAGGAGAATCACACGATAAAAAAGACCATCGCTGACCCTTATGGGTATAAGCGATGGTCTTTTTAGGTTGTTTGCGATACAATAGAATTATAAGTATATATTCTATGGATTTATGTAAATATATGCTGTTGCATTCTTTTGAGGTAAGAATCAAAATCTGTTCTATAAACATTTCTTTTGTATTATAGTATTCTTTAGCTCATATCGATATGTATATTACTACCTTTATAGGTAATTTCAAATAAGAAAGAAGGATATTATGGATTCTTCTTGGAAACGAATTATATACCTAATCTGTACTATACAGGTTGGTGGGGGTATAACAATTATTGGTGTATTATCCTTTCTTCCGTTATTTTTAGCTGAGCTAGGTCTTCATGATCCAGGAGAAGCCGCCATGTGGGCAGGCCTTGTATCAGGTGTAACGCCTTGTATGGTGGCACTGAGTGCACCCTATTGGTCGCGTAAGGCTAATCAGCTTGGTCCGCGTAAGGTAATGATGTTCATCTTGTTTACCCTGATGGTGACTGTTGGTGCCTGTGCTTTTACACAAACACCATGGCAGTTATTAATGTTACGTATATTGCAAGGTGTGGTAGGGGGCTATGTTCCAATAGGATTGGCTATTATTATTCTCGTAACCCCTGAAAATAAGGTACCTTGGGCAATGGGCTTATATCAAGCCTCCATGGTTATGGGCCTCGTTTTTGGACCACTCATGGGTGGTTTGGTGGCGGACTTATTAGGTTATCGTGCACCATTTGTTATGTTCTCAGCCTTAACAGGGCTTTGTATGTTGGGAATTTATCTATTCATGCCTAATCTACAGTTTGAGCATAAGGTAGATGCTAGAGAGTCGCAGCTGTCTCTAATTAAATCCTTTTTGGTCATACCTCGAGTTCGCCTCTTGGTAGGGCTATTGTTCTTATGTAATTTTGGTATTACTGGTATTGGTCCCATTTTACCACTATACATTAAGCACTATATGCATATGAACGATGAGTTTGTAGCCACTATTGTTGGTATAATCATCTTTGGCGCTGGTTTGTTTAGTGCTTTAGCTTCAATCTCCATTGGCAAGATAACAGAACGTTTAACCATGCCTCGTATTGTTTTTACTGCTACATGGGCTGTAGGGACTTTGTTTATACTTCAATATATAATGCCTAGTATATGGGGCCTTGGAATATTCCGTACCATTGCAGGATTCTTCATGGGTTTTATTACACCGATTGCCAATACGCTCATATCCAAGGCGGTTCCTATTGAGCGGCGAGGTATCGTGTTTGGTGCGGTGTCTAGTGTGGCCATGATGGGAAATGTATTGGGGCCTGTCCTTAGTGGCATGATTGCTCGTGCCTTTGGGTACGGGGCGGTCTTTTGGTCTACAGCAGCTATATTCTTTGTAGCGGCGCTGTTTATTTATCGTAGTTTAGTTATTCCTAGTGAAAGTCAATCGGCATAGCTGATTTGCTTTCACCGTTTTAGACATAGTTAAATATATTTAGTAGTATGTATAGAATCTATAAATACTATGTAGAGGAAATGTATGGCAAACTTCAATATGGGGCCGTATGTTGCGAAATGTTTCAAAGATATTGAGCTGTCTAATCTGCAAGAGAGATGAGAGTGCATCGTTATGTTATTAAAACAATTAGAGTATTTTGTGTGTGTAGTAGATAACAACAGTTTTACACAAGCTGCAACAGAGCAATATGTATCTCAATCTGCTATATCTCAGCAAATCAAAGCTCTTGAAACTAGTCTTGGTGTTGAACTAATGGTTCGAGAAAAACGAAGCTTTCATCTAACACCAGCAGGACAATATTTATATCGATCTGGGAAAAAACTATTAGAACGGTTTCATGATATTAAGGTAGAAACGACGCGTATCGGTACAGATGCACGTGTGAGTTTGCGCATTGGTTATTTGAATCGTTACAGTGGAATTGCTATGCAGCAAACGGTGATTCACATGGCAAAGCGTTATAAAAATTTAGATATTCGTATGTACAGCGGCAGTCATGAAGAGCTATATGGCATGCTCAGTGATCGTCGTGTAGATGTAGTATTTAATGATCAATGGCAAATTTTATCTGATGATTTTGAAAGTCATTTAATTGATAAAGCCACTACATTTATTGAGGTACCACAAGGATATACTAATGAAGACTGTGTAGAACTAAAGCATATCGATGATTTACCACTTATTTTATTGTGTCGTGGGAAATATACCTTGTCTGAAGAAGAACACTATCGCAAAGCCATAGGTTATAATGGCGCCTTCGCTTATGCTCGTACGTTAGAAGAAGCACGATACTTGGTTGCAGGGCAGCAAGGGCTATTACTATTAGATTGTTTTAAATATTTAACAGATCCTATGCCAGGTATCGAACGTAAGGTATTGATGAATCATGGTAAACCTATGGAACGCCACTACTACTTTATATCTCAACGAAATCAAAATAATTCATATATTGTAGCACTCAGAGATATGTTCCAGCAGGTACTTAAAGAATTATAAATGAGATTACAAAGAAAAAAGCCGTTAGCAACTTGCTAACGACTTTTTTCTTTTTCTGTACATCGTCTATTTGTATTTTCCTTATATAGTTATGATAGTATTAGAAATTTAAATTATTCTTGTATCTATGAGTATAGTCTTACAAAAAGTCTTTTAACATCATGAGGCCATCAATACATAGCTTGATACCGTAAATGACGAGAACCGAACCACAGAAACGGTTAATCCATGCCATATGAGTAATCTTAATTTTTTTAGCTAGAAGATGCATTGTGGTAGCTAGAGATCCAAACCAAATAGGTGTCATTACCAAGAAACCAGAGAAGAAGTGGTAGATGCTTTCTTTGGGAATATTAGCCTGAAAAGCACCGAGCATCATTGTCGCATCTAGAATGGCTTGTGGATTGCCCCATGATACAGCGATGGCTGAGACGATAATTTTCCTAATTGGAATATGCGTGTCTACGTTGCGCATGTCTGGTTGAGTTTTAAATATATTAAAACCCATATATACAATGAGGAGTCCCCCAAAGATGAGAACTATGAGTTTTGTGAGTGGCCACATTTCAAGAACGGCACCAATACCATAGAAGGCGGCAGCACTTAAACTCATGTCAAAAAACGCTAGTATGATCAGCGTCAATATAATACGGCGAACAGGTTGCACCAAGGCCGTATTAATAATGAAGAGGTTTTGCATGCCAACAGGGGCAAACGTAGCGAGGCCGACAAGAAGTCCTTGTAAGAAGTACATATTAACCCTCCTGACTATGGTATGATAAAGTACTAATAAGGTGAATAGTAGCACGAAACCCCTCCATTACTGGAGGGGTCCTTACTATTCTATTCATATATAATTATAACATAATATACAATATCTGTATATTTTCTACCATAAACCTATCATATGTTGTGCCATAAGGCTTACAGCGGAGATAGCAATCCAGCAACAAGCTCCTAAGGCAAGGGCTGAGCCACCGGATTTTAATAATTTTACAATATTTGTATTAAGGCCAATTGCTACCATGGCCATTGTAATAAAGTATTTGGAAATTGTTTTGAAGATACTCAAGAATTGAATATCTACATTAGCATAGGATAATGCTGTTGTGACAAGGGAGCAAAGTACAAAGTATAAAACAAATCTTGGAAAAATTTTAGCAATACTAACATTTGCGCCATCTGTTTGAGAGGCATTTTTCTTAGCTTTGTATACTTGATAACTAGCAAGACCTAAGCATATAGGAATGATAGCTAGGGTACGTGTTAGCTTTACGATAGTAGCATATTCCAGAACTTGTGTGCCAGTACCTTTCATACTATCCCATACAGCAGCTGTTGCTGTTACAGAAGACGTATCGTTAACTGCAGTACCAGCGAACAATCCAAAGCCCATGTTAGAGAGTCCAATGGCGTCACCTAATTGAGGAAATACAAAGGCGGCTACTACATTGAAAAAGAATACAACAGAGATTGCTTGTGCAATATCATGATCCTCTGCTTTAATAACTGGAGCCGCCGCAGCAATAGCGGAACCACCACAAATGGATGAACCAACACCGATGAGGACTGCTGAGTTAGAGTCAATATGAGTTAATCGATAAATAACATAGGATACGATTAACGATGTAGCGATGGTAGAAATGATGACAGGTAAAGAAATCCAACCTACATGTAGAATCTGTGTAATGTTAAGACCAAAGCCCAACAAAATAACGGCCCATTGTAAAATCTTTTTTGATGTAAACCCAATGCCAGCACCTGTTTTTTCCCGTTTCCATGATGTGAAGATAGAACCGATAATTATACCTAAAATAATGGCAAAGATTGGACTACCTACTAGATGGAATTGCTGTCCTAGCAACCAACAAGGAATAGCGAGAATGGCACAGAGTAAAATGCCTGGCAACGTTTTTTGATTGATACCCATTATAAAACCTCCTTACTGTACATACAGTTCACGTCATATGCGGTATCATGTGGCGTTTGCTTTCTATAGTGTTAATAGTATCATAGGAAGGGTTTTTAAATCTACCACATATATAAGAATTATACAGAATATTCATTTCTTGTGAATGTAAAAATATTGAGGACTATGAAGATAAATATTGATTATGAGTATAGAATTATTACTTGAGTAATGAACTTTGTGTGGTTTGGATAGGCTGTAATAATTATTTATAAGTGATAAATTTAACTTGTTTTATGATGAATAAGGTGTATATAATGAATAGAATCTATTTCAGGTGGAAATAGAGTATATAAAGTGAGGACCCTTATGATTGACATTGCAAAAATAATTGAAATCAATAAAGACTATGTAAAACATCATCCTGAGCTGCCAAAGGCTGAATTAACAAGTCATCCTACAAAAAAGTTAGGTATTGTAACCTGTATGGATACCCGCTTAGTAGGTATGCTAGAAGAAGCACTAGGCTTTCATCGAGGAGAGATAATTGTCATTAAAACTGCAGGCAATAGTGTAACACAACCTATCGATAACATCGTGCAAAGTCTGCTCGTTGCTACCTATGGTATGGAAATTGAAGATGTGCTAATCATCGGTCATGAAAACTGCGGTATGATCGACTTTTCTGCTACTACATTTATGGAATCTATGAAAGCGAAAGGTATTAGTGAAGATGCTATTCGCATGATCGAACCAGGCCTTATCGACTGGATGGATAGATTTCATATTTCTGAAGACAATGTAATTTATACAGTTAACTTCCTACGCCACCATCCACTATTTCCAAAAGGAATGGGCTTCTATGGCGGCATGATGGATCCTGATACAGGCGAATTCCGCTACCTTGAAATTTAGGCTAAGATTTGATGGGGCCCAAGTTGATTTGTACATTTAGGTGAAAAAGAACGATAACTAACCTCTACGCTCCAAAGCGAGCTAAGTCGCTAATCGGTTAGTTATCGTTCTTTTTCTAACTGTACCTATGAATTAGTCCCATCAAATCTGAATGTCCATTAACGAGTTAGCGTAATTTCGCCGCATCAAGAGGGGGAAGAGAAATTAATGGGCCCCGTTAGATAACTACATTTAGGTAAAAAAGAGTGATGACTAACCTCTATGCTCCGAAGCGAGCTAAGTCGCTAATCGGTTAATCATCACTCTTTTTATAACTGTATTTGTGAACTCGTCCCATCGAGTCTATTCATAAATCAATAAAACAAAATTCACTGTATCAAATGAGTAAGGGACGAAAAAGTTATCGTTCTTTTTCCAACTGTACCTATGAAGTAGTCCCATCAAATCTGAATGTCTATTAACGAGTTAGCGTAATTTCGTCGCATCAAGAGTGAACAAAGAAAGGGAACGGCTTAGCCATTCCCTTTTCTTGCTCTCTATATAGCCAACCTATTATTTTCGCATTTAAGGTTGATGGTAGGACTATATGGGACTATTACATAAGTACAGCCATAAAAATCACAGAACCTAGTAAAGAGCGACTTAGCTCGCTTTGGAGCGATGAGCTAGGTTCTGTGATTTTTAACTAGGGTCTCACTAATGTATTCGGGCCCCATATAGTCCTATTATGGTAAACCTTAAGCGTAATAATAGGTTGACTATATATTCCTTTTCGCTGTATATTGTAATTAGATTGTAAACTTAATCATATAAATTAGTTAACCTATGCGGCAGTAAGTATTCGCTTGAGAGGAGCTTTGTATGAAGCAGTTAGGTATTTCTATAATTGGTACAGATACAGATGTAGGTAAGACGTTTGTGACCGGGTTATTGGGGGCGATGGCTGTAGACGATGGCTTTGCTGTTGGAATGGTGAAACCTGTGTCTTCTAGTGCAGTGCCTTTCCCTGAATGTGTGACGATGGATGAGGATAATTATAATATCGGCCTTGAGAGTAAAGATGCGACACATTTGATGCGCTCCGCAGGTATTCCTGAATCTCGTCGTCATGAAGTGAATCCTTATGCTATTGCCGGTGATTTTTCTCCTCGCCTTGCAGCGGAATTGGCTGGTATCGAGATTGACTATGATGGTCTTGTAGAACATACATTAGAAGTAGTGAGTCGCTATGACATAACCTTTGTAGAAGGTGCTGGCGGTATTACGACCCCTCTTTATGGAGATAAAACTTTCACGGATTTTATGAAAGATATCAAATTACCTGCTATTATCGTAGCAGATGGTCGTCTTGGTTCTATTAATCGTGCCGTTTTGACTTGCGAATATGCTAAATTGCATGGTATCGAGGTGAAAGCTATTATCGTAAATGATACGACAGCTGTAGATCTGTTCTTGTTGAAAACAAATGTGGCAGATATGGAGCGTTACACAGGTGTTCCTGTAGTAGCTGTAGTACCGCCATACCAAGGCCCGGATATTCACAAGGTTCAACTTGGTTGGGCTCGCTCTTTTATTGATTCTAAGGAATTATGGAACATCGTCTTAGGGCTATAAAGCTTAGATTGAATAATTCGTTATTTATTAGTGGTAGAAACTTAGCATAAATTATATACATCAATTTAGCGTAGTTAGATATGTATAGTTATATAACTTACATTATATATAGTAATTTAACTTACATTAATTATAGTCATAGAGAGTTATAGTTTGTAAAACTTAGTAAGTATGAGGTGACGAAATGGCAGAAAAACAGCTTTCACAAGCAGCACAATGGGACCACGAGTTTGTGTGGCATCCATTTACACAAATGCAAGATTGGCTAGCGCAAGAGCCAGTAGTAATCGAGCGCGGTGAGGGGGTATACCTCATCGATGAGAACGGTAAAAAGTATTACGATGGCGTATCCTCCTTGTGGGTTAATATTCACGGTCACAACCATCCTGTATTGAATCAAGCATTGAAGGATCAAATCGATAAAATTGCACATAGCACATTATTAGGCCTCGTAAGTCCTCCGTCGGCACAATTGTGTAAAGAACTGGTAGAACTTGCTCCAGAAGGCCTCGATAAAGTATTTTTGTCCGATGATGGTAGTACGGCTATCGAAGTTGCCATTAAGATGGCATATCAATATCGTCAGCAAGTGGGCCAAACTAAGAAAACTAAGTTTATCGCCCTCAATGCAGGCTATCATGGGGATACATTAGGCACGGTATCCGTAGGTGGTATTCAATTATTTCACCAAGTATTCCATAATCTATTATTTAAACCATTAACATTGCCAAGCCCTGGTGTGTATAGAGATTTGGCAGATCGAGATAAAGCTTTTGAAGAGTCGTTGACTGAATTGGAACGTATCCTTAACGAAGAAGGCGATGAAATTACAGCTCTTGTTATGGAACCATTGGTGCAAGCAGCAGCGGGTATGCTCGTAATGCCTCACGGCTATTTGAAACGTGTTCGTGAGTTAACAGAACAACACGATGTATTCCTCATCGTCGACGAAGTGGCTACAGGCTTTGGTCGGACTGGTAAATTCTTTGCCTGCGAGCATGAAGGCGTATCTCCAGATTTTATGACCTTATCCAAAGGCATCACTGGTGGGTACCTTCCATTAGCAGCAACATTGACTACAAAACGCGTATTCGATGCATTCCTCGGCACTTTTGAAGAAAAGAAAACCTTCTATCATGGTCACTCTTATACCGGTAATGCCTTGGCCTGTGCCGTTGCGTTGGCTTCTTTGAAAGTATTCCGTGATGAAAAGGTAATTGAACAATTGCCTGTTAAAGTAGAAGCTTTCACAAAGGCTTTAGAACCTATTAAGTCATTGAAGCATGTTAAAGAGGTTCGTCAGCGAGGCCTCATCGTAGGTATTGAACTTGAAAAAAATGTGGCAACTCACGAAGCGTATCGCCCGAATGATGCGGTCGGTGCTAAGGTGGCAATCCTCGCCCGTGAGCAAGGACTTATCTGTCGTCCTATCGGTGACGTGGTTATTCTCATGCCTCCATTGGCATCCACTGTGGAACAATTAGAGGATATGGTTCATATTGTGGGTGAAAGTATCCAACGTGCAACTGAGGAAGAGGGGATACTTGAAGATATGCGCCCAATTATTTTATAATGTTAAATTAATTATTGGAAAGCTACACCTATTGTCTTTTGTTAGTAGTTTAAGGCAATGGGGTGTAGTTTTTTTGGTATAGCATATCGAAATTTCGTCATATTTTAAACTATAGACTATACATTGCCAAAATTCGATGATTATTTAGCATATCTATGATACTATATATGTATAAAGGAGGTCATCGTATGGACATTTATGTAATTATGCAAGTTATTATTTTATTTGGTGCCATCTTCCTCGGTGTTCGCCTAGGCGGCATGGGCATCGGTTACGCTGGCGGCCTTGGGGTTGTGTTGTTAAGCCTTGGTATGGGGATGTTTCCGGGACAGATTCCATGGGATGTAATTCTGATTATCATGTCTGCTATCGCAGCCATCTGTGCTTTACAGTTAGCCGGCGGTCTTGATTATTTAGTGCGCATTGCTGAAAGTATTTTGCGTAAAAATCCTAAGCATATCAACTACTTAGCACCAACTGTTACGTATTTCTTAACTATTTTAGCGGGTACTGGTCATACAGCATTCTCTATGATTCCAGTAATTGTAGAGGTGGCGAAAAGTGAAAACATTAAGCCATCTGTGCCATTATCCATCGCCGTTGTAGCAAGCCAAATTGGTATTACAGCGAGTCCTGTATCGGCAGCAGTAGTTGCTATGAGTGGGTTCCTTGAACCATATGGTGTTAACTATCCTACATTGCTTGCCATCTGTATTTCCACAACATTCGTAGGGGTTATGATTACGGCATTTATCATGTCTACCTTTGCGAATAATGATTTATCTTCTGATCCAGTATATCAAGAACGTTTGGCGGCAGGTCATGTGACGCCACCTCGTGAAAAAAGCACTGATTTCCATTTAAAACCAGGCGCAAAAACTTCTGTATTAATCTTCTTGATTGGTATCATTTGTATCGTATTCTACGCAACAGCAATTTCCAAAAATATTGGTATTATTAAACCAGTTATTTTTGGTCGAAACGATGCTATCATCGGATTTATGATGATTATTGCGGCTGCTATAACATTCTTCTGTAAGCTTGATACAGCAGAACTTGTTAATACAAGTACATTCAAATCTGGCTTATCTGCTTGTGTTTGCGTACTAGGTGTAGCATGGTTGGGCGATACCTTTGTAAAAGGTCATATTCCTGAAATTAAAGCACTCGCTTCTAGCATGGTAACAGCATATCCGTTCCTATTGGCGGTAGCCTTCTTCTTTGCAAGTACATTGTTGTATAGCCAAGCGGCAACTACACAAGCTTTGGTACCAGCTGTAATTCTAGCTCTCGGTATTACACCAGAGAACACAGGATCTGTTTATATTATTATCGCATCCTTCGCAGCTGTATCTGCACTCTTCGTATTGCCTACATATCCAACACTTTTGGGGGCTGTACAAATGGACGATACGGGCTCTACGCGAATCGGTAAGCTTGTATTTAACCATCCGTTCTTTATTCCAGGCGTACTTGCCATCGCCATTTCTGTAGCACTCGGTTTCGTAGTGGCTCCGTTGATGCTGTAATTGGTGAAAGCTAAATAAGGTTAATACAAAATATATTTTAAAACTAAAAAGGACGTAACTATCAGTTGCGTCCTTTTTGTTGTTTAAACATTAGTTGTCTATTTTCTACTTCTTGTTTTTGCACTTCTTACAAATCCCTGCGATCTCAAGGTGATGTTCCGTTACAGTAAATCCTGCATCGTTAAGTTCTTGTGGCATTTCTACGACGGGACAGGTATGGAGCGGTATCATGGCACCACAGCTCGTACATACAGCATAGTGTCGATGTGTATGAGGGGTAATTTCATAATATGCCATCTCACTACCCATGAGCGTGGTACGTGTAACGATACCCTTAGTTTCTAATAGTTCAAGTGTACGGTAGATAGTAGACATCCAAGTAGTGCTACCATTACCTAAGCGTTCTGCGATTTCAAGGGCTGTAATAGGTTTATCTGTAGTTGTTAATACAGACCAAATGGCTTCGCGCTGTTTGGTCTTTTTTATGCCTTCCGGCCAAGCTGTTGTATTCATAACTCTTTTTCGATTCTGTTTTAATACTAAAACTGTTATACACTTGTATAGTTAGATGATTTATATGGCTAATAATATATCAAATATACTATCGGATTTAGTTAGCTGTATTTTTTTATTTAACTAATTATATTATTCAATTCTAACTAGCTATATTATTCTAACTAGCTATGTTGTTTATATCTAAACATATTAATGATTGTTTTAGTTTATTTGCTAAACTGCATGCGTCGTATGATAGCTCGAATATTCTTAATGACTAATACTACTAGTAAAATACCTACCGATGTTAGAGATACGAAGCCACCAGGAGCTACGTTAAGGAAGTAGGATCCAAAGAGTCCAATGATCATAGCGAGCAAGCTAAATCCAATGGAGCATAATAAAGTTATTTTAAATCCTTTTTCTAATTGTAATGCAGATGCTACAGGTAACGCAATCATGGCACTCAATACGAGGACACCAACAATTTTAATAGAAATTGATACGGCTGCAGCCATTAAGATGGCAAAGATATAGTTAATAAAATCTACCTTAACACCTGCTACACGAGCGGCCTCTTCGTCATAGGCGATGTAAAGAAGTGAGTTGTATAGGAAATATAAGGTGAGTACAGATAAGATTGTAAGCACAGCAATACTAATCATATCAGTTGCGTTTACCGTTAGGATGCTACCAAAAAAGAATACATTTGCGTTAGCCTTTAGTTTGCCTGAGCTAATAAGCGTAATAGCTGTACCAATGCTGAGGGATAAGATTATAGTAAGAATCAAATCGAGATGGTGTGAAAAATATTTTCGCAAGAACTCGATGAGTGCACCACAGATAGCAGTAAAGATAAAAGCCCCTAAAATTGGATTAGTATTCGTCAATAAACCTAGCGTAATACCTGCTAGAGATGCATGACTCATGGTGTCCCCAATCATACTGGAACGGCGTAGCACCATGAAGATACCAATACATGGACATAAAAGAGAAATACAAATCGCTACGAAGAAGGCATTTTGCATGAAATCATAATTAAACATGGTGCACCTCCTCAATTGTGGTATCATCGGCCTGAGCCTGAGACTCTGTTGTTACATCTGTGAAACAGGAGCAGTTTTCGTGATCTATTGGATTGCGATCTGTACTGTGCATGATTTCACTAGCATATTGCTCAGGGGAGCAAAGGTGACCTTGACCATTTGCAATATGGTAGATATTAGTTGAGTTGGCTAAGGCCATTTCGATATTGTGCTCAACAGAGATAATCGTAATATGGTGCTCTTGGTTCAAATTGCGAAGTAGAGCATAGATGCCCTCTTGGCTTTTTCTGTCGATACCCGTTGAAGGCTCATCGAGAATGATGAGATCTGGCTTACCGATGAGGGCACGGGCGATAGATACACGCTGAGCTTGTCCACCTGAAAGTTTACTAATGAGACGGTCTTTAAATTCCGTCATATGGGTAAGCTCTAATACGCGATTGACTTCCTGCTTATCCTTAATCTTTAAAAGTTTTCGGTAGGAATCGAGGATTTCTTTTACCGTAATAGGAAAGCCTGCGTGAGAGAAGTCATTTTTTTGAGACACATACCGAATATTATTGGTGCTTCGCTTGATAGAACCTTTTACCGGTGTAAGAAAACCTAAAATAAGACGGAGTAAGGTACTTTTACCACACCCATTATCCCCAACGATGGATATATAATCACCACTGTGAATATGTAAATTAAGGTCGTTTAGCACATAAGGAGGTTGACCTTGATAGGAAAAATAAAGATGTTCTATTGATAACATATGAAAACCACATTTCTGATTGACAAAATTCTAAGTAAGTTTATACTATAACTATATTACAAATGCAACTGAGTCGCAACTGCAACTAAAGAATAGAGTGTATTCTGTATAGGCATAGCGATCAGGATTTTACAAAGGAGGACTACGATGATCAAGAAACTGATTTTGTTAGTTGTAGGTATTATGATGGCTGCTTTATTTGCAGGTTGTGGCAATGATGCACCGAATGCACAGAAGGAACAAGCAGGTAAAAAAATCCAAGTGGTAACAAGTTTTAATGCAATGGCTGAGTTTACAAAGGCTATTGGTGGTGACAAGGTAGAGGTATCTACTATTATACCAGATGGTGTAGAACCACATGATTTCGAGTTGAAACCTGAAAATATGAAACAATTGGCAACAGCTCAAGTGTTTGTGTATAACGGTTTTGGTATGGAGCCTTGGGCAAAACAAGCTATCGAAGCAGCTAAGAATGATAAACTCGTATCTGTTGTAGCTACTGAAGGCGTTGAAGCTATTAAAAATACTGATCCAGAAGAAATTAAAGAACATGGTGCAGAAGATCCTCATGCATGGTTATCTTTGAAAAATGCTAAAATTGAAGTGAAAAATATCAAGGATGCCCTTGTAAAAGTTGACCCAGCAAACAAGGATTATTATGAAAAGAATTATACTGAATACATTGCTAAATTAGATGCAATGATTAAAAAATATGAAGAGCAATTCGCTAAAGCTCCTCATAAAAACTTTGTTACAGGCCATGCAGCGTTTGCGTACCTATGCCGTGACTTTGGTTTAGAACAAAATAGTGTGGAAGATGTATTTGCTGAAGGTGAACCTAATGCAGCACAATTGGCTAAACTCATCGAATACGCTAAAGAAAACCATATTACTACTATCTTTGCAGAAGAAATGGCTAGTCCAGAAGTATCCAAAACTTTGGCACAAGAAGTAGGAGCTAAGGTAGAAACAATTTACACTATCGAAAGTAACGAAGATAATAAAACATACTTAGAACGTATGGATGAAAACCTTACAAAAATTGCAGCATCTTTGCAATAAGATAAACGAAAGAGCAGCCCTAAGGGCTGCTTTTTTGCGTTATAATAGGTTAGAATAATGTCTTAAAATTTGAATTATATAGTATAATATATTAATAGATGAAATAAAAAGGAAACCTAATATGGTTATCATTAATAAATCAGGGGTTGCTGATGAAAGGGCTTGACCATAGTTATTATTTTGAAGGGGCAAGTTACCTATAAGCAATTTGGTCTAAATCTTTGGATAACGGGAATTTCTTTTTACATAATATCCTTCATCTTTGGTGTGGGAGGTATAATGTTGTCCATGACGGTTTAAATATAGTTTGTGTTACAATTAAAGAAATATAGGTGTTTTGGAGGTTTTATGGAAACAAAATGGTATTCAGATATTTGGCAGCTTGTGGTAGCTCCCTTTAAACGCGGTATTCCACAGATTGTAGAGCATGGATCTTGTCGAAAAGGGTTCTATGCTACAGTAGCTTTGGCATTGGTGGCATTCGTATTTTCAAATATTCTACCTACTTTTTTGAGTATGATATTTGTGGATAAACTTAGTGTTGCACTTACTGGTGCGGCGGCTCTTTCTGGGGCCGGTATATTAGGCCTAGCGGTTGGCTTGCTATTTGCTTTTATTGGTATTGCTATTTATTCTGCGATTTTCTCTTGGGTCGCCAATAAATTTGATGCCCATACTACATATGAGTCTGTGTTAAAAATCATGTGGTACGAACAAGCTTATAATCAGATTATGGGCTTAGTATATTTCATTGGCTTCCTATTACTATCATTGCCATTTTTGCTGCTACTAGGCTCTCATCCTGATTCTACAGTAGGTAGTATTGTATGGATAACTATTATTATATTCGCAACGATAGCTTTTGCAGTCTATACATTCTGGGTATGCTTAACATTATTGAGTCGCCAAATTAATAAATCCCATTTAGCAACTTTTGGCATTTCTATTATTACGAGTTTAATTCCTGTAATCATTTTAGGTATCTTGATTGGTATGGTAGTACTTGCTAGTTCCAGATAATTACATAACATGAAAAATATGAAAGGGGCTGTAATAAAACAGCCCTTTTCTACTAAAAAGCTATTAGCTGATTATATATAATCTTCTAATAGCTTTTCTCTGTATTTTATAAGGAAAAAGGCTTGAAAGACCCATTACATTGGGATAATTAAAGTATGAAAAGATATGTGTTTTGTGCTATAATGATGAACGGAAAATGAAAAGGAACTATTTTTTATAGTTCCTTATTGTGTGTTGTATGTTATAGTATTCAAACTTAAATGTTGTGTATGTATATTGTGTAAAAGGTGGTGATACCTATGATGGTGGGTTTAATGCAGTTTATCTATCGTTTATTAAACCCTATTGAAGAGAATAATCCTCGTATGTATCACTTTGATATTGCCTATGGGCAACTCATAGGAATGCTGCTATTAACACTCATATGTTATCAATTTACTATTGTAGGTGAAGGCGTATATTTAGATGCTATACGTGCGTTTATACGCAATTCTTCGTTATTAGTAAGGTGGGAATCGCTATCTCTTCCAGTAGGTCAACATGAAATACAACTTTTTTTGGAACAGATGGGTAGTCCTAGAGAATTTTGGAATATGGGTCGCTTTGCATGGGTAATCGGAAAAGTTATTTTCATGGCATGTATCATTATAGTTTATGCGGTTGCTCAACAGCGTAAATTTTATGTTCGAACTGTTACAACTGGTATTTTGCATATCATGTCAT
The DNA here is from genome assembly GCF_018378075.1 of Veillonella parvula. Lineage (GTDB taxonomy): Bacteria > Bacillota > Negativicutes > Veillonellales > Veillonellaceae > Veillonella > Veillonella parvula_K. Next base: position 147,712 of record NZ_JAGZYE010000004.1, on the reverse strand, counting down.
TTGCTCAACTTGTTGTGGCATTGATTACTTTTACAGCAGGGATTATGCTGATTTTAACTTCGGTACCATTAATACTGCAAGCAATCATTGGCTTCTGTATGATTGTGCTATGTGTTTTAAGTACCGTATTATTGTTACAAACTATTGGACGTATTGTGGGAGCATGTATTAATGGGACCCCTTATGAAGGTTTGATTCTAATGTTGATTGCTCTTTTGGTAGCACACGTGTTTGAATGGATTTATATGTTGACTCGATAAAATACATATGATATATCTAGGACGAGACATAGCTCGTCCTTTTTTACTAGTTTTAAACTAAAAGGAGCATTTATGACATGGAATAAGGATATATTGCATTTATTTACCAGGCTTAGCGAACAATCTTTTCAGAATATTATCAATTATGGATCTCATACAAGAGCCATTCTGAATCTAGTCGTATCTACTATTGTATTATATATAATGACCTATAGCTTACCGTTTATGGTGAAAGTTATATCTCCAATGCTCGGAATTAAACGGATTACTGGGTTAACTCATTTTGATGTAATTAGTATTTTAGCAAGTTCTGTATTTTTAATTTTTCAAATTATCATCGGTTCATTTGTTATATGGCGCTTACTTGTTTTATTAGGTGGTCGTGGTACTTATGGTGGGGTATTGCGCAATTATATATATGGATTAGCTTATACAAATGCACTTCGCACGGTTGTCTTAGTATTAATTCATATACTAGGGATTATTTTTTTCTCTTTGTCTCTTCAAAAATATGTAGGGGATATGGCCTATCTTATTACGATGTTCAGCCAGTATTATGCTGTGTTCATTGCAGCCCAATTAATGAGACGTTATGTTGAACTAGGTATCGTTAAAACTTATATTGTTATGTTTGTTGTGGCATTATTATCTGTCTCCGTATTGCCTCAATGGATTCGTTTTGTTCATACATTATTTAAATAATATATTGTCATAAGAATTAAAAACCGCAAGATAAATATCTTGCGGTTTTTTGCTCATTAACCCAGTTGAGCTTCGTAATGTTGTAACAATAGTTCTACATTATTTTCGTCGTATTCGATTTGTTGTGACCATCTTGCAACTTGCTTTAAGGGTTGTCCTTCTAATGCGCTGGCTATAAGTATATAGTCAGTACCATCCTTTGCATAAGCTAAGATAGATTCCAAGGAATAGTCTGATAGCATATCGATTTGGCGATACAATATATATTGGTACACTTTGTTAAATAGGCTCATATCCTCTTGCTGTATATAGGTCTGTACGGATGTGATGAGTTGGTCTAGTTTACTAGATAATGTATTAACTTGTGCTGTCCAATTCTCATCGATGGGTTCCGTTTGTTTATATAGGTCTAATAGTTCTTTGAAAGACTGTTTTGAGGGCTTTGGCGTATATTTGAATAGATTAGGATCTAAATCAAAGGCTAATAATTCAAAAACATTGTGGAGTGTTAATCGCTCCTCAGAATTGAATTCATTATGGTCATCTTCAATTGTAAAAAGGAGTAAGTCCATTGGTTCTTGTCGGGCCAATAGTTCAACCGAAGCTTCACAAGATAATCCAACGCCACATAGTTCTAAGTCTTCAATGTATTTATAAAAGCGTGGATGCATATGACAGGTATCACAAAGTCCTTCTTCTCCCAATTCAAGAACTACTTTGCATAGACCTTTTTCATTGAGTAAGGGACACATAGGTTGTGCTTTAGAAAAGATAAAATGACTGCCTTCATCATCAACAGTGATGGCTTGGCGTAAGCTTTTACCAAGAGAACCTGTCATGGAATGATAACGTTCAGCAGTAGGCTCATCTATATCGATGGTCCACAGCTGACAACATGTATTTTCGCATTGATCGGCCTTGCATTGAAATGCGTGATATATAGTGGGGTAAATTGAAATCATAGTTAGCTCACATGTAGTTACAAAAATGAATCTATGTGCATTGTATCATAGGGCGTAGGTATATGCACTAATTATATAAATAAAGATTATAAACCGCGTTGATTTAGTGTATAATTGTATATATATTGTTATGATAACTGTTTGAGATATGGAGGAACCAATGAGATCATTTTTTGTAAAAGGTAGCCTTGTATTGGCCTTGGCAGCGGCATTTGGCATGCCAAATGCAAGTGCAGCCCCTTTAGTAGCTGTAGAGCCAACTGTGGCAGTTGTTGATGGCAACCATGCGGCGATTGTAGGTGCTAATGGTTTATTAAATGCTTTTATCCAAAATCATCCAAATGCAGGAATTACGGAAATCGCCTTTGATGCAGATGGAGGTCAAATTAAGTATGATGTTGAAGGTTTTGATGAATCTGGTAAGTATGAGTTAACGTATATCTATGCTACTAATCAAATCTTTGAAAAGCGCGAAGGGGACTTCCATAAATCACTAAAGAAAAAATCGTTTGATCCTCGGGAAATCTTACCGCCTGCAGCTGTGGTGAACTTTGCTTACGCCCAAACAAAAGGTAAAGCTGTGAGCCTTAATGAATGGGCTGTGCGCTATGATAAAGGTAAAATTGTCTACAAAGTTAGCTTTGGTACAGCAGATAATAAAGAGGTACATGTGCGTATGGATGCAATGAATGGTAAATTGCTATCTGTTAAATTTGACGATTAATATATGATTGACTAGTTATTATATCTTAATAGTGCCTAGTTATTTTATTCTGAATATAATAATTAAATGCCTTAATACTATTTTTCTTAAAAAAATAACTAGTATTGAGGCATTTTTTGTGAAAGTTTGCTCATGAATGTGAAATTTTAGATATCGATACGTATATTTTGAAGCCGTTTATCCCTTATATATGGGATAAACGGCTTTTGATATGTTTTTCATGGAATTTTTAAGTATAAAGTAAATCCCATAGGATTTCATAGGAATTATATATAAATTCATTCTAAACTCACTATAAAATAAGCTTTTAACAGTGCTTCTACATTTTGACTTCATAGACTGTCGATAGTATGTGTACCAGTCGAAAGACAAACTCAAGTATATCTGAAATTTCCAAGCTATATATCTACAAGTCCATGCTAGATATATGTTTTGGAACTTACATGATGACATTGAGTTGACTGGAAATATACATGCGTAAAGTTGCATGTATATGAATTAATAAGGAGGACAATATGAAAAAATCTATTTTAAAAAGTAGTATTGCTTTAGCAGTGGCTGGCGTATTTGGTGCCACTGTAGCTGTAACAGCAGCTGAACCAGTAACTCCAATGCCTGTTACGCAAGAAACAGCGAGTACAGCGACTCCAGCACAACCAGTTACTGATCCAGTAGTTCCTACTGTAGCGGTGGCTCCAGATGTGGCTACTACTGCAGTTGCACCTAAAACTCCGGTAGCTCCTGTAGCAGAAGCTAATCAAGTAGGTACAGCAGTTCGTAATACTACACCAGTTCCAACAGCTACACAAGATGTTAAAACACCAGTAGCTCAAGAAACTGTAGTGCCTAGTACAGAAAATCCTGCAGCAGCGGTCCCTTCTATTGAAACTGCATCTGTAGCTAAAGCTCCTAGTGAACCAAGAGTAGTACGCAGTGGTGATAAAAAATCTGATTCTGTAGCGAAGCATGGTAAAGAAGTTAAAAATACTAAAAAAGCTGCAGTAGATAAAGCGCCTAAAGTAAAAGTTGTGAAAGACGAAAAAAAAGCTGATAAAGAAGAGCCTACTAAAGAGGAAAAAAAAACTCTAAAAGTAGAAAATCACAACCTAGCACAACCAACCAGCAAGAAGGCGTAGTAGACCAAAATAGTATTTTCGTAGTTGGTGCTAATTATTTAATTGACCAATTCGAAAGCAAATTTGGAAACTCCAAAATTACAAATGTATCTTTCAAAACTCAAGGTAAAACTGCCATCTATGAAGTAGTTGGTTTTAATACTAGTGGTGCTCATTCTATGACTCTAGATGTGGCTACTGGTAATGTAACTGATGGTACTCCTAAAGCATACGATGCATCCATGGAAGCTAGTGCTATTGATGCCGGAACAGTAATACCTCCACATGTGGCAATTAATGCAGCTTTCGTACAGTCTGGCAAGGTAGCGACTGGTATTAATGCGTGGTCTCTTGCTAATCAAAATGGAAAATCACTATATACCATAGAGTTCCATGATGCACAAAATAAACCGATATCCGTTGTATTGGATGCTAAAACAGGGACGGTAGCAAAATAAGTTGATCTCCTATTCTATAGCGCTGTAAAGCAAACCCTTTCAAAAACGAACACTAAGCACTCAAAACTATACACACATAACATAAGTACACTTACACACACATACACAACACATAAAACACACAAAAACACACACAATAAACAACACACACAATAAACAATTACACACAGCCCTCTGGATTGGATAGACAAACATTGACTCTCTCCTATGCCGTCTGTCGTTCAGAGGGCCCCTTATGAATTGTGGTTCCCTCCGAATCATAAGATTATATACTTGGTATATATACTCTCTCTCACAATAAGAACGTAACTGCTTTACAGCACGCTGGGTATAGGAGAGCAAGAAAGCCCGTATCACATGTAGACCGCTGCATGTGATACGGGCTTTTTTTGTAAGAAAATTTCTTTATATCAAATGGTAGATATAAGATTATAAGTTTTTAGTAAAGGTAAAAAGAGCAGATGTTATAGGAAGCATCTGCTCTTTTGTTATGAATATAGACTCTTATGAGATCTAACATGGTTGTTTTATTTATATATATTGTCGCGGTACTCGTTCTGAGAATCCACAGAATATTTCGTATGGAATAGTAGAAGCAAGGGCTGCAATTTCTAGTGCAGAAATACTTTCATGACCTTGGGAACCTAGAAGAACCACCTTATCGCCTGGCTTTACGGTAATTGTATCTGGAACGGCGACCATGAATTGGTCCATACAAATGCGACCTACTACAGGGCAACGCGTACCATGAATCAGTACGGTACCTCGATTGGATAAACTCCGAGGATAACCATCCGCATAGCCTACCGGGATAGTAGCAATCGTCATTGGCTCAGTTGTGATATAGGTAGACCCATATCCGATACCTTCGCCAGCAGGGATATGTTGCACATGAACAACTTCACTATGGAAGGATAAAACTGGCTTTAAGCCCAATCGATTTGGTACATCAAGGGATGGCATGATACCGTATTGAATAATACCAGGACGAGCATCTGTGAATAGACTATCTTTGACAGATAAAAGACCTGCACTGTTGGCGAGGGAGAAACGGTAATCTGCTTCTGGACGGAATGCTCGTATTTCATCCACCATGCGATGAAATTTTTGCGTTTGGCTATGGGCGTGTGATTGATCCGCCGCATCAGCATTGCTCATGTGGGAGAAGAATCCGTCTATTTCCAAATTTTCGTAGGACTCAATGCGTTTGATAAACTCAATGGCATCCTCAGGCTTGATACCGATGCGATGCATGCCTGTATCAACGGCAACAGCAACGCGAATAATCATGTCGTGATTATCGGCTACTTTATTGAGTGATTCCAAGTCGGTAGATTCACAAACGGCAGGAATCGAATTAGTGTCTGCCACAAGTTCAAAGGATTGTGGCCTTGTGAGTCCTAATAAATAAATAGGTACCATAATACCTGCATTGCGAAGTGGTACGGACTCCTCTGGAATAGCAACGGCTAAGGATTCGTAACCTTCCTCCACAGCAATACGGCCCATCATAACGCTGCCGTGGCCGTAGCCATTGGCCTTGATAACAGCTGTAGATGTGCTCCACTCAGGCAAACTATCTTTAATTTTACGCAAATTCTCGCGAACGAGACTTGTATTTATGGTCAAATAGGTGGGTCTCATGGTATTCCTCAATTCTATATAACATTACTCTTATTTTATAACTTTTGGGGAATTACACAATACTTTTGTGAAAGTTATATACAGAAAAATGAGTTTTACTTTGAATTTTATAGGATTTATACATATATTATATACAATAATTGTGAAAGTATACTAATTAGTTGTGAAAGTATATTAATTGGTATAGGTAGTTGATATATAATAGAAGTTATTTTAGTATAAATTTATATAAATAATAGTATAATCTATATAGAAGTAGTATTACATATATTTAAAGCTATTCAATTTAGGAGGTTCTCATGAGTGAACGTGTAGTAGTGGTAAATGCAGGCAAAATGAATTATGACCATGCATTGGATTTCTCCATATTATCTAATGATGTGCAGGTCTACGAAGATAGTACGAATGCTGAGCTTATTGAACGGATTCAAGGTGCTCGTGTTGTGGTTACAAAAGAATTGCCTGTAAGTGCCGATCTGCTTTCACAATTTCCTGATACTGTAGAGCTTATCGTAGAAGCAGGTACTGGCTATAATAATATTGACCTTGACGCAGCAAAGAAAAAGGGCATCACTGTGTGCAATATTCCTGCGTATAGCACAGAGCGTGTAGCACATACGGTGATCATGATGATCCTCAATTTTGCATCTACCATGCAGCAACAAATTGGTATGCTGGCTAAAGGTAATCGCAGCAATTTCACGAAATACCTTCAAGTGAGCCATACAGAAGTGAATGGTAAAACCTTAGGTGTTGTCGGAGCTGGTCACATCGGTATGGAAGTCATCAAAGTTGCAAAAGCACTAGGCATGAACATCTTAGTGCATACACGTACACCAAAGGCTGATGGCGATGGCATTCGTTATGTGAGCCTTGATGAATTGCTAGAAAATAGTGACTATATTTCCTTACATTGCCCGCTAAATGACCAAACTAAACATCTTATTAATAAAGAAACAATCAGTAAGATGAAACCTAATGCGGTCATTGTGAATACGGGTCGTGGACCTCTTATTAATGAAAGGGACCTTTGTGAAGCATTAGCCGCTAAACGCATTGTTGGAGCCGGTCTTGATGTACAGGAGGTAGAGCCTCCTGCAGAGGATAGTCCTCTCTATACACTAGATAACGTCATCATTACTCCGCACATGGGTTGGAAAGGCCTTGAAACACGTCAACGCTTGGTAGGCATTATTCGAGATAATGTACAAGCCTTCTTTAAGGGGGAACCAATCAATGTTGTATCTTGATAGAATTTTAATAATTATAGGGTCTTCGGAATATATAGTGGAATTACTTTCTTAATAGTTTAAAAACAACTGGTGTTTAAATCGGATTTTCTGGTGGGATGTTAGGATAATCAATAGTATTATATAAAAGTATCAATCACATACGAGTGATACTTTGGGGAAAAAATAAAATAGTCCAATTTACTTGACCGTGTACTATGGTACATGGTTTATAATATTCAGGGGGTGAAATAAGATGATTTATCGCATTAGTGAGTTTGCAGATAAATGTGGAGTTAATAAAGAAACGATCAGATATTACGAGCGAAAAAATTTATTACAAGAACCTCACCGAACGGAAGCTGGTTATCGGATATATTCATATGATGACGTTAAGCGTGTTGGGTTTATTAAACGAATACAGGAACTTGGTTTCTCTTTAAGCGAGATTTATAAATTACTTGGTGTTGTAGATAAAGATGAAGTTCGTTGTCAAGATATGTTCGAATTTGTTTCTAAAAAACAAAAGGAAGTGCAAAAACAAATAGAGGATTTAAAACGAATTGAAACTATGTTAGACGACTTAAAACAACGATGTCCAGATGAAAAGCAATTACATTCGTGTCCAATAATAGAAACATTAACATGAGAGATTAATTAACGAAAGGAGCTTTTTTATGAATAAATTTAAGGTAAACATTTCAGGAATGACTTGTACGGGTTGTGAAAAACACGTAGAATCAGCACTTGAAAAGATAGGTGCTAAAAATATTGAGTCTAGTTATCGTCGTGGTGAAGCAGTATTTGAACTGCCCGATGATATTGAGGTTGAAAGTGCAATAAAGGCGATTGATGAAGCAAATTACCAAGCCGGAGAAATTGAAGAAGTATCATCACTAGAAAACGTGGCGTTAATTAATGAAGACAATTATGACCTTCTTATTATTGGTTCTGGTGCTGCTGCCTTTTCTTCGGCAATTAAAGCTATAGAATACGGTGCAAAAGTTGGAATGATTGAGCGTGGAACGGTTGGGGGAACCTGTGTGAATATTGGCTGTGTTCCGTCAAAAACTCTTCTTAGGGCAGGGGAAATCAATCATTTATCAAAAGACAATCCGTTTATAGGTTTACAAACATCCGCTGGAGAAGTGGATTTAGCTAGTTTAATCACGCAAAAGGATAAATTGGTGAGCGAACTTCGGAATCAAAAATATATGGATTTAATTGATGAATATAATTTTGATTTAATTAAAGGTGAAGCAAAATTCGTTGATGCTAGTACGGTTGAGGTCAATGGGGCAAAGTTATCTGCAAAACGCTTTTTAATTGCAACAGGTGCATCGCCTTCGTTGCCCCAAATTTCAGGACTTGAAAAAATGGACTATTTAACTAGTACAACACTTCTTGAGTTAAAGAAAATACCAAAACGATTAACTGTAATTGGTTCAGGATACATTGGAATGGAGCTTGGACAACTATTTCATCATTTAGGTTCAGAAATAACGCTTATGCAAAGAAGTGAGCGACTTTTAAAGGAGTATGATCCTGAGATTTCAGAGTCAGTTGAAAAAGCGTTAATTGAACAGGGTATAAACCTTGTCAAAGGGGCAACTTTTGAGCGTGTTGAACAAAGTGGAGAGATAAAAAGGGTTTACGTAACAGTAAATGGCAGTAGAGAAGTCATTGAATCAGATCAGTTACTTGTTGCCACTGGAAGAAAACCAAATACGGATTCTTTAAATTTAAGTGCAGCAGGTGTTGAAACTGGAAAAAATAATGAAATCCTGATCAATGATTTTGGTCAAACAAGTAATGAAAAGATTTATGCAGCAGGAGATGTGACTTTAGGACCACAATTTGTATATGTAGCAGCCTATGAAGGTGGAATTATTACTGATAATGCTATTGGTGGATTAAACAAAAAAATAGATTTATCGGTAGTTCCTGCTGTTACGTTTACGAATCCGACGGTTGCAACGGTTGGTTTAACAGAAGAACAAGCAAAAGAGAAAGGGTATGATGTGAAGACATCTGTATTACCTTTAGATGCTGTTCCAAGAGCAATTGTAAACCGTGAAACAACCGGTGTATTTAAACTAGTAGCAGATGCAGAAACACTAAAAGTATTAGGGGTTCATATTGTATCTGAAAATGCAGGAGATGTCATCTATGCAGCATCATTAGCTGTTAAATTTGGCTTAACGATAGAAGATTTAACAGAAACCCTAGCACCATATTTAACAATGGCTGAAGGGCTAAAATTAGTTGCACTTACGTTCGATAAAGATATTTCGAAATTATCTTGTTGTGCAGGCTAAGGGAACTTTTTTACAACTCCCTATTCAAGTGAACCAGCTAATGCTTTAAGGGATTTTCTAAGTGCATTTGTGGTCACAAAAATAATTTAACACTGATGATTTCGACATCAAATCTATAATTGATACCTTAACACCGCTGAGTAATAAAGGATGAATAATATGTCAGACTTATTATCCCTACCAGACATTAAAACAATAGAACCGCCACAAAAAAATGAAACCGATATGACGTTTAAAGTTGAAGCAGTCGGACCACCTGAACGTTGTCCTGAATGTGGTTTTGACAAGTTGTACAAACACAGTTCAAGAAATCAACTAATTATGGATTTGCCCATTCGTTTAAAGCGAGTGGGCTTACAATTGAACCGTAGACGATACAAGTGTCGTAAATGCGGATCTACCTTCTGGGAACGCCTATATCTGTAGATGAAAAGCGTAGTATGACCAAAAGGCTTTTAAAGTCCATTCAAGAGCAATCCATGTCTAAGACCTTTGTAGAAGTCGCAGAAAGCGTTGGTGTTGACGAGAAAACCATTAGGAACGTTTTTAAGGACTATGTGGCACTCAAAGAACGTGAATACCAGTTTGAAACTCCTAAGTGGCTTGGGATAGACGAGATACATATTATCCGTAGACCTCGGCTTGTATTGACTAATATTGAACGCAGGACTATTTATGACATCAAGCCTAACCGTAACAAGGAAACAGTCATCCAACGTCTTTCAGAAATCAGTGACAGGACTTACATTGAGTACGTCACAATGGATATGTGGAAGCCCTACAAAGACGCAGTGAACACTATCCTTCCACACGCTAAAGTTGTCGTAGATAAGTTTCATGTAGTTAGAATGGCTAATCAAGCCTTAGAGATAACGTCAGAAAGTCTTTGAAAGCCCATATGAGCCAAAAAGAAAGACGTACCCTTATGCGTGAAAGGTTTATCCTTCTAAAGCGTAAACACGATCTAAATGAACGTGAATCATTCCTCTTAGATACTTGGTTAGGTAATCTTCCTGCTTTAAAAGAAGCCTATGAACTCAAAGAAGAGTTTTACTGGATATGGGATACTCCTGATCCAGATGAAGGTCATCTTCGTTATAGTCAATGGAGACACCGTTGTATGTCCAGCAACTCTAAAGACGCATATAAAGACCTCGTGAGAGCCGTAGACAACTGGCATGTTGAAATATTCAACTACTTTGATAAAAGGCTAACTAATGCTTATACGGAGTCAATTAACAGCATTATTAGGCAGGTAGAGCGAATGGGTAGAGGTTACTCGTTTGATGCCTTACGAGCCAAAATCCTTTTCAATGAGAAGCTCCATAAAAAGCGTAAGCCACGATTTAATTCAAGTGCTTTCAATAAAGCTATGTTATACGATACTTTCAATTGGTATGAAGTGAATGATCACGACATTACAGACAACTTAGGTGTCGATTTTTCCACACTTATTAAGAATTTGGAGAAGGGTGATTTATAAGCCCTTTTCCACCATAAAATCCGAATACCCTAATTATATAATAGGTTCTATAACGGCATGAAAGTAATTGTCTAATTTTGTAGGTGATTCTTTCATGCCGTTTTTTACCCACCATAACACCATTTCGACAAAACTACCTGAAATATGATTGATAATAAAGTCATCCGGTAGATTTGTATTTGCTTTACGGTCTTGATTGATGAAATATCCTTGCACCAACTCATTTAGATGATCTCTAAAATAGCGCAAAAAGATTTCGTTATTATCACTAGCTAGTAGTTCGAGGATTTTATTTTCATTTTGCTGTAAATGTTGTAATAAATGACCAAATACTGAGACGGGGTAAACACTTTGTTGATAAAGACCATGAGCATGAGGTAAATGATTAATACTATCTTTTATATGTAAAAACAAGTCTTCGCAGAGGGCTTCTAGTAATGCCTCTTTTGTGTCGAAATGAGCATAAAATGTGGTGCGTCCAATATCTGCAGCACTAATGATTTCCTGAACGGTGATTTTGTCATATGCCTTATTAGATAATAAGTCGTTAAAAGCTATAAATATGGCTTTACGAGTCCTTTTCTGTCTACGATCCATATTAACTCCTGTCATACTTTTAGTACAAAACATCATATATGTTCCGTAATGAACATATATGATGTTTTATATATTGTATTAAAACCATAGGTTGATACAATTAAAGTGAACAAAGTGTTCGCTATCGTAATTATTGTACTGTAAGTATAGTTATAATTCAATTCATATTGATAGTGAAAGTCTGATAAGGGGATTGCTGTATGGTACATCGAATACATGATATATTATCTGGTTTATATATGACGATTTTAGCAGGGCTATTTTTACTGCTTGATGGGATTCCGCATTTGATAGAGGAGTTTGGTGGACAGAGTCCGTTTCAAAATATATTCCCTTTTGAGCCTTCTTGGGTTACCGTTATTATTTGTGGTTTTCCTCTTGTGTATTTATCTATTCGAAGGATCGTATATAATAAGGGAATTAGTAAAATCTCATCAGCTCTATTGATTTCCATGGCTATGTTTGCAGCCGTTGCCATCGGAGATATATTTGCGGCTGGTGAGGTAGCGTTTATTATGGCTTTAGGCGCTCTCCTTGAAGAATCAACTACGGAGCGAGCAAAAAAAGGGTTAAAAAAGTTAATTTCGTTAGCACCTGTTAAGGGTCGTAAAATACAAGATAACAAAGAAATAATGATTTCCGTAGAGTCTATACACCGTGGTGATTACTTACGAATCCTTCCGGGCGAAACGATACCTGTAGATGGGCGAATCATTAACGGTGAAACAACGGTAGATCAATCCATTATGACAGGAGAGTCTATACCTGTTGATAAAACAATTGATGATGATGTATTTGGTGGAACTATTAACTGTTTTGGTGCCATAGATATTATAGCTACTAAAGTGGGCGAAGATAGTTCTATTCAAAAAATGATTCAGCTTATTCGAAATGCAGAACAGAAACAGGCTCCGATTCAGCGCATAGCTGATACTGTTGCTAGTCGATTGGTGCCTATTGCATTGATGATTGCATGTATAGGCTATCTAGTAACTGGAAATATCATCGTCGGTGTTACTGTGTTGGTTGTGTTTTGTCCTTGTGCATTGGTGCTTGCTACACCTACTGCGGTTATGGCCGCTATTGGTCAAGCTACTAAACATGGCGTTATTATTAAATCTGGTGAAATTCTTGAAACTATGGGAAAAGTAGATACCATGGCATTTGATAAAACCGGCACATTAACACGTGGTCAGTTATCAGTTCAATCTATTTTAGCCGTTGATACAGATTATAGTGAGATTGATATTCTTCAATTAGCTGCATCTGTAGAGGCTAAGAGCGAACATCCTATTGGCAAGGCTATCGTTTCTCATGCCATAGAGCAAGATTTAGAAATACTTGATACTACTTCATTTACGATGTCTGTAGGTAAAGGGATTATAGCCGTAATAAAAGGTCGGGAATTATATTGTGGAAATGAACGATTTCTTGAAGAGCATAATATTATTGTATGTGATTCTATTCAAAAAGCCATTAATGTATATCGAAGTGAAGGAAAGGTATCTGTCATTATTGCAGATAAAGAGCATATTATAGGTATCATTACATTATCTGATACAATGCGAAATGATGCGATAAATATGATATCTGCTATCTCAAGCTTAGATATGACAACAGTATTACTTACTGGTGATAGTAAAGAAGCAGCTACATATATTGGAAAGAAATCTGGCGTTTCCGAAATACATGCGGAGCTTTTACCAGGAGAAAAAGTAAGTATTATCGAATCATTGCAAGGGAAACATCATAAGGTTTGTATGGTTGGCGATGGAATTAACGATGCACCGGCTATGAAGACTGCTGATGTGAGTATTGCAATGGGGACTATTGGTAGTGATATTGCCATAGAAACAGCAGACATTGCTTTGATGAGTGATGACCTTAGTAAAATTCCTTATATTAAACGATTATCAGATGCTACGATTAAAACTATAAAATTTAGTATTGCTTTATCAATGGTCATTAATTGTATCGCTATTATTCTCTCATTGCTTGAGGTTTTGACGCCTACTACAGGTGCATTAGTGCATAATGTGGGATCTTGTTTAGTGGTCCTCATCGCTGCCCGTTTGTATGATAGAAAGTTTATTTAAATGCAATAAGAGCCGTCCCCGGTTGTATGGGGGCGGCTCTATTGATTAGGGCTATCATAGATCAAGTCTTGGTATATATATTTATATATATCAAGGGAGGTAGTTATCCTCAAACTTGATTATGATTGATGTTGTGTTTTGATGGGACTCCACCAATGGCGTCTATAGGCCTTGATGCCTTCCACCACGGTTCTTGTCGCTTTAGCTGCAATATCTTTCGTTGCAGCTGGGATGCCCTCTAGGCGATAGGGAATACCTAACTCCTTATATTTAGCAATACCCATAACGTGATAAGGTAAGCAATCAACGGCTTGTAAATTTTTCAGAGATCCTAGGAAAAAGCCTAGACGATAGTGACGATCGGCATTATCTGTAATCGTAGGGACTACTACGTGACGAACCCAAATCGGAACTTCCACGTCTGCCGTCAATCGAGCAAACCCGAGAATGGGCTCTAACGGTTTACCCGTTAACCATAAATGCTTGGCTGGATCGATTTCCTTAATGTCTAGGATGACGAGACTAGTTACACTGAGTAATTTACGGTATGCCACCTCTTGGTGGGGGTCAAAACAAATTCCACTTGTATCTAAACAGGTATGGACGTTTCTTTCACGGAAATATGTGAAAAGCTCAATAACAAAGTCGATTTGCATAAGAGCTTCCCCACCTGTGACGGTGATACCACCATTAGTATAAAATTGGCGGTTACGTTCGTACTGGTCCCATAATTCCTTTACGGTCATGAATTTAGCATTATCGCTAGTTTCATCCCATGTATCAGGATTATGGCAATAAGCACAGCGCATGGGGCATCCTTGAAGAAATACCACCATGCGCATGCCTGGACCATCAACCGTACCCATCGTTTCAACCGAATGAATACGTCCAGTCATAGGAAACCTCGATTAGATACGTTGATGGAATGTACGGGAAATAACTTCGTCCTGTTGTTGTTTTGTCAATTTGTTGAAGTGCACCGCATAACCGGATACACGAATCGTCAATTGAGGGTACAACTCAGGATGTTTTTGAGCGTCTAACAATGTTTCACGAGTAAACACGTTAACGTTCAAATGATGGCCGCCCTTTTGGGAATAACCATCCAATAACTCTACCAAGTTATCAACTTGTTGGTTGCTCATGGGTATAACCTCCTTTCAACCAAGACTAACACTCGTATCGGTGCCGGTGAAAGCAGTCCGATACTGTGGAAGATTTTATTTATCTTCCTTTATAGTAACATTTGGTTCGCTGCATGCGAAGTTTGTATTGCTGTTAGGCAATTGAGAAGGGTCTAACTCAATATCAAAATCGCTGACGGAAACAAATGTTTCACCAGATTTACCTAATGCGTCCGGAATGATAGAGAAGGTATTAGAAATACCATCGGAGCAATCACGCCATGGCATTTTAGCTACGGATGCCAACGAGGATACAGCACCGTGAGAATCACGACCGTGCATTGGGTTCGCGCCAGGAGCGAAAGCTTCGCCAGCTTTACGGCCGTCTGGAGTAGAACCTGTAGCAGTACCATATACTACGTTGGAAGTAATTGTTAACAAGCTCATAGTTGGAACGGATTGACGATATGTAGGATGTTTACGAATCTTGTTCATAAATGTGGAAACAACCTTTGCTGCCAAGCTATCTACACGGTCATCATCGTTACCATATTTAGGGAAGTCACCTTCGATTTCGAAATCAACAGCGATGCCATTTTCGTCACGGATAGGTTTTACCTTAGCATATTTAATAGCGGATAAGGAGTCTGCTACTACGGATAAACCAGCGATACCAGTTGCAAACCAACGAGTTACCTTGCGGTCATGCAATGCCATTTCTAGTTTTTCATAAGCATATTTATCGTGCATGTAGTGAATGATGTTCAAGGCATTTACATATACGCCTGCCAACCATTCCATCATGTCGTCGAATTTTTCCCATACTTCGTCAAATTCTAAGTATTCGGAAGTGATAGGGCGGTATTTAGGACCAATTTGTTTCTTCAACTTTTCGTCAACGCCACCGTTGATAGCGTAAAGCAAGCATTTCGCCAAGTTGGAACGAGCACCAAAGAATTGCATTTCTTTACCGATACGCATTGGGGATACGCAACATGCGATGGCGTAGTCATCACCAGAGTTAGGACGCATCAATTCGTCATTTTCGTATTGAATGGAAGATGTTTCAATGGATAATTTCGCACAGAAACGGCGGAAACCGATAGGCATGCGAGGGGACCATAATACAGTGAGGTTTGGCTCTGGAGCAGGGCCAAGGTTAGTCAATGTATGTAGGTAACGGAAGGACATCTTAGAAACCAATGTACGGCCGTCAGTACCCATACCACCGATGGATTCAGTGGTCCAAACAGGGTCACCTGTGAACAAATTGTTGTATTCGTGGATACGTGCGAAGCGAACCATGCGCAATTTCATAATGAAATGGTCTACGAATTCTTGGATTTGTTCCTCTGTGTATGTGCCGTTGCGAAGGTCTCGTTCCGCATAGATATCGAGGAATGTGGAGTTACGACCAATGGACATAGCAGCACCGTTTTGCTCTTTAATAGCACCAAGATAGCCGAAGTAAATCCATTGCATAGCTTCACGAACATCCTTAGCTGGTTTGGAAATATCATAGCCATAGGATGCTGCCATCTCTTTCAATTCTTTCAAAGAGCGGATTTGATCTTGTATTTCCTCACGGTCGCGAATAACATCTTCTAGCATGTCACCCATTGTAATGCTAAATTGTTCTTTTTTATCTTCAATGAGATAATCAACACCGTAAAGAGCGATACGACGATAGTCACCGATAATACGACCACGGCTATACGCATCTGGTAAACCAGTTACAATGTGAGCTGTACGTGCAGCTCGCATTTCTGGAGTATATACATCAAATACGCCATCATTGTGAGTTTTGCGATGTTTCTTAAAGAAGTCCTCTGTTTGCGGATCCATTTTGAAGCCGTATTCTTCAATAGCGGATTTTGCTGTGCGCAAGCCACCATATGGGAACATAGCGCGTTTTAAAGGTTTGTCAGTTTGCAAACCAACGATTGTTTCAAGTTCTTTGTCGATATATCCTGGCGCATGGGCAGTAATGTGTGTGGCCACGGAAGTATCAGCATCGAGCATGCCGCCTTTTTCACGTTCTTCTTCATAAAGCTTCATTACTTGTTCCCACAATTTTGTTGTTCGTTCTGTAGGACCAGCAAGGAAGGAATCGTCCCCTTCATAGGGGATATAGTTTCTTTGAATAAAGTCGCGTACATCAACGGCTTTATCCCACACACCTGTGTTAAAATCTTTCCATGCAGTATGTTGCATTTTGCACCTCCATAAAAGGATATAACTATAGATTTCTATGCCTATAGTGTACAATGTTTGTAGCAATTCTACAATGAATAGATGATATAGATTTTCAATACATACTATGCAATTTTGTGAAGTATCTCATAAATTTCCATAAGCTAAATTGTTTAAATACACCAGTATATATAGGCTTATATGGGATTTTGCTTTTTGCAATTTCATTTAATGTATATATAATAATATGAAATTGCATATCAATATTAATAAAGGAAATAAAAATTTTATTAAAGAGGATGAAGGCGGATTATTCAATAGTATGATTGGATAGTTTATATTTGTGTACTGTTCGGAGGCCGTTTATATCTTGTACAGAATCAGCCTGCAAGTCTTTATAAATGCATGTATATTGTAATGCTACGGAACGTTGCCAGCCAGGAAAACAAGCGTTTCTTTTCTTCACTGACACTATATACTATACTCTGAGCAGCTCTTGTTGAAGAGTAACTGATATTGCTTAAAATAGGAGGTCACATTATGGATTTTAATGAAAAATTACGGGAGTATAGAACACAATCTGGATTATCTCAGGGGAAATTAGCAGAAACACTTAATGTGTCGAGACAGGCCATAACAAAGTGGGAATCGGGCAATGGAATGCCGGATATTTCAAATTTAAAGGCCCTTTCAGGTGTATTCAATGTCTCTGTGGATGAATTGCTTTCAGAAGAAGCGGTTAAACCTCGATATCCTTATGAAAGCATCGTAGAATATGATATCGATGAGATAAAACATTTCGATATTAAACTGGGTTCTGTTAATTGCGTAAAAATGAGAGCTGGAGAGGGTGAGAAGATAAAGGTTCAATTGGTCAGTGATACTATTGAAAATTTGACGGAACTGGTGAAAGTAAAAATCGATGATATCAAAAGGCGTATCGATGTGGATGTAAATTGTTCCAAATCCTTATCTGAAGAGCTTGTAAAAGAACATTTGTGGATTTTTATAAATTTGCCTGAAAAATATATGGGAGATACGGAGCTAGCGACCCATTGTGAAAAACTAGAGCTATTTGATATTATTAGTGAAAAGTTTGAGCTAGACGGAGCGGTTAAAGAAATTTATATTGCCGGCGGTAACAGTCATATAGAGCTGGATAACAACTCTCCAATGGAGATATATGTAGCGGATTATACGGGGCGAATTGATGTGAATCAGATATCGGCGAAATCTCGGCTGCATGTCCCTCACGAGTATGCTTTCAAAGCGGTGAAAAAAGGTATTCGTACTAAATTGCTCTTTGAAGATCGTGGACATTTTGTAGACGATTTTTCTGTGTCTGAATCAGAAAATCAAATTGAAATTAATGGAATCAATAGTGAACTTACAATAGTCAAGTTAAGTGAATAGTTGTATTAACTACATAGACATATCTGCTACATAGTTTTCATAAAGCGTTATTACTTTTTCTAACGACTTTGTTACACATTTTGTAGGTCCCATAAGGAACAAAGCATCCCCTTCATAGGAATAAAAAATATGATTTAATTTATTGTAGTGTTAGGGGTATATTATGGTACTATTGAGATAGTGTTATTAAGCTATAAAACATGTAGATAACATGATCTTGGTAGAATGAATCAAGATAGAAATAATTTGGATAGAATATACGTTAATCAAAGTGGATTATAAGATTGTATAGGTGAATGCTATTGAAAGGTGGATGTTAATGACAAATCGAAAGAAAGCACTTTTAGGTGCTTCTGCTACTATTGCGGTGTGGGCTACTGCATTTCCTTTCAGTAAAATAGCATTACAGTCAGTAGATTCATTGACATTGTCTGTGGCAAGGGTCATGGGTGGCGCTTTACTTATGCTGGTAATCGGTGTTGTAAAAGGGCTACATATACCGACAACATGGCGTGAGTGGGGACTATATATTCTGTTAGGTGCTACAGGGAATTTTCTTTACCAAGTTGTATTTAATGAAGGCTTGCGCACAATTCCAGCGGCCACATCCAGTATTATTATGGCCTTGACTCCGATGACGACAGCACTGATGGCCACGATTATTTATAAGGATACAATACGACCTATAGGATGGCTATTTACCATAACTGCATTTATAGGTGTAGCCATAATTATTCTATGGAATTCCGCCCTTACTATTCCTGTAGGAGCCTTGTGGACTTTGTTAGGGATGATACTCTTTGCAGTGTATAATATTCTAAATCGTGGACTTAGTTTAAAGGGACATAAGCCTATTACCATTGCTATGTGGTCTATGTTTACGGGGGCTATTATGGCATTGCCCTTTGCGGAACATGCTATTGAATTGATTGTGGTGGCACCGATTAGTGCAAAATTTGCTATGGCCTATTTAGCATTCCTATCTAGTGCGTTAGGCTTTGTATTCTGGAGCTATGCCTTGGAACATGCTGAAAAGGTTTCTGATGTAACTAATTTTATGTATATCTCGCCTATAGTGGCAGCTATTGTAGCAGCCTTCTTATTGGGGGAAATACCTAATATGGGTCTCTATATAGGGGCGCCTGTCATTTTAGGATCCCTATATCTCTTTAATCGATATAGATAATTTATTTTTGTTAGTGTTTGAATTGGTTCAGCTTGATGTAAAAAAATAAAATTAGATAAATAGGGATGTGAACCCTTATAAGATAAGAGCTATATAATAAAAGAACCTCAACCTTTTAACTGGTGAGGTTCTTTTTTGGTTTGACAGTCCTTATAAATTGTAGTAATCTAAGTACATAATTAAATCATACCTTATAGATATGTTTTAAATTTAAAATTAATTCCTACTGAATTGTAGGAAAAGAGGTGGTACAGTGATTGCTATACGAAATGTAACGAAAGAGTTTGATGTTAATAAGCAAAAGGTTACTGCATTATCTGATGTAAACTTTACCATAGAAAAAGGCGACATATTTGGCATTATTGGCTTTAGTGGAGCCGGTAAATCTACACTGTTACGCATGATTAATGCTTTAGAGGTACCTACCTCTGGTCATGTTGAAATAGATGGTGTGAATATCAATGGTTTAAGTTTTAACGAGCTCAGAAAGGTTCGTAAGCGCATCGGCATGGTGTTTCAACAGTTCAATTTATTGAATGCTAAATCTGTGTATGATAATGTGGCGATTCCATTAATTCTAAATAAAGTTCCTAAATCAGAGATTGATAATAAGGTTAAAACCTTGTTAGACTTTGTTGATTTAGGTGATAAAGCAAATGCCTATCCAGGAGAATTATCTGGTGGTCAAAAGCAGCGCGTTGGTATTGCTCGTGCGTTGGCTACAGATCCATCAATTCTGCTTTGCGATGAAGCAACAAGTGCTCTTGATCCAGATACAACAGAGTCTATTCTTCAATTATTAGAACGCGTTAATCGTGAACTAGGGGTAACAGTCGTTATCGTAACTCATGAGATAGATGTAATCCAAAAGATATGTAATCGCGTTGTAGTTATGGAACATGGGAAGCTTATCGAGAGAGGTTCTGTACTTGAGGTGTTTAGTAAACCTAAGCATGAAACAACAAAACGATTTGTTAGGACTGTTATTCCTGATGAAATCCCATCTACAGTTAAACATACCTTGGCTTGTGATAAAAGGCCTTACACAATACTTAAAATGCACTTCTTAGGAAATAATACAACTGATAATGTGCTATATCATATTAATAAAACTTTTGATTTAGAAACGAGTGTGTTGTTTGCTACGGTAACAGAGTTAGAGCATACGGTACTTGGAATTTTCATCGTTCAGTTCATTGGTGATGATCTTGAAGTGGGCAAGGTAAAAGAGTATCTTGTGACACAAGGCATTGAATGGCAGGAGGTGGCACTATAATGGATTTCTTTATGCAAGAACTTGGCGTTCCCGGTTCGCAGTTATTACTAGCTGCAGAACAAACATTATATATGGTGTTCCTATCTCTATTCATTGGTACAATACTAGGGTTAATTATTGCAGTTACACTGGTGGTAACAAATCCTAATGGGATTGTTAAAAATAGTGTTGTTTATACCATTACAAATACAATTGTTAATATCGTGCGTTCCGTACCATTTATCATCTTGATGGTGTTTATCTTACCGTTGACTAAGATGATTGTTGGTACTCGTGTGGGCACAACGGCGGCTATTGTACCGCTTGTTATATTCATTGCGCCTTATCTTGCTCGACTCTTTGAAAACTCTATTTTAGAGGTCAATAAAGGCATTATTGAGGCTGCACAGTCTATGGGGGCCTCTCATTTTGAGGTGATTTGGCATTTCCTTTTACCAGAGGCAAAGGGATCGCTTATCTTATCCATTACAACAGGTACTATAGGTCTTATCGGTGCTACTGCTATGGCTGGTGCCATTGGTGCAGGTGGTGTAGGTGACTTGGCTCTTACCTATGGTTATGAACGGTTGAACTTCCCATTGATGCTATTTACCGTTGTTATTTTAATTATTTTTGTTCAAATTATTCAAACAATAGGTAACTACTTTGCACGTCGTGCGCGTCGTTCCTAATTTGATGAAATAGATTTTAGTTATATGGATTGTGAAAGTATAGGAGAATGTACTATGAAATTTAAAAAATTCCTTGCCCTTGGTATGGCATTAGTATTTAGCGTAGCTTTTATCGCAGGTTGCGGCTCTAATAATAGCGATAATGGTGCTAAAAAAGAATTAACCTATAGTAAATCTCAAGGCCCTTATTCTGAATTGTTTGAAAAAGGTGTAAAACCAATTTTAGAAAAACAAGGCTATACCTTCAAAGGTGTAGATATGTCTGACTTGGTACAAGCAGACCAAGTATTGAGTGATGGTGAAGTTGATTTTAATGTTGAACAACATACAGCATACATGAAAAACTTCAACGAAAAACAAAATGGTCATCTTGTAGCATTGACCCCAATTCCAACAGTGCCAGCTGGTATCTTTAGTGGTTCTAAGACATCTTTAGATCAAGTAGCTGATGGCGATACTATTGCAGTTCCTAATGATGCGTCTAACATGGCTCGTGCCTATGCGTTGTTGCAAAAAATCGGTTGGATTAAACTTGATCCTAATAAAGACTTAGCGACAGTCACACAAGCAGATATTATTGAAAATCCTAAACATCTTAAATTTACAGAAATGAAGTCCCTTACAATTCCTTCTGTACGTACTGATTTTGATTATATTGTTATTACAGGAGCTATTATTTATAATGCAAAAATTGATCCTAAATCTGCATTGGCAAATGAAGATGTATTGCCACAATGGTTATTACAACTTGTAGTAAACGAGAAAAACAAAGAGGCTCAATGGGCAAAAGACATTGTAGCAGCTTATCATTCTCAAGAATTTAAGGATTACATGGAAAAAAATAATAACGGTTTATGGTTTGTACCAAAAGGTGAATAATTAATAGAAAAACGTACTATATATGTGCACAAATAAAATAACCGCTGACAAGTAGTAACTTATCAGCGGTTATTTTGCCGTTTACGGAATGATCTCAGGAGATTTCCATGCGTAAGATTGTTAAAATTATTATTCTATACCGTCATTCCTACAGCATAGTTTTCATATAGTTTCTTATAGTATCCGTTAAGTGTCATGAGTTCATCATGTGTCCCTTGTTCTACAATGGTGCCGTTTTCTACCACTAGTAGGAAGTCCGCATTTTTTATTGTAGACAAGCGATGGGCGATAACGATACTAGTTCGACCTTTGAGAAGAGTGTTCATCGCTTTTTGAACCTCTACTTCGGTTCGGGTATCTACGTTAGCCGTTGCTTCGTCAAGGATGAGAATGCTAGGATCGGCTAAGAAAGCCCGAGCGATGGTAATTAATTGGCGTTGACCTTGGGAGAGATCATCACCACCTCGGTTAAGCATCGTATCATATCCATTGGGTAATGTACGGATAAAGTGATCTGCCATGGCAAGCCTTGCGACATACTCGATTTCTTCACGTGTAGCATTTGGCTTGCCGTAGCCAATGTTATCGGCGATAGTACCCGTGAAAATCCAAGCGTCTTGCAATACCATTCCTACCGTATTATGTAAGCTTTCACGAGACAAATCCCGAATATCTACACCGTCAATAGTGATGCGACCATTTTTAATGTCATAGAAACGCATGATGAGATTCACTAATGTAGATTTGCCAGCTCCGGTAGGACCTACGATGGCTACCATAGAGCCAGCTGGAATGTGAATATTAATATTCTTCATAAACACATTGGACGGTGTATAACCAAAATCAACATGTTCAAAATCAATTGTCCCCATATGAGCTTGATTACTTGGTTGATTGGCCGTCATAGATGTGTTAGTACTAATAGCGTCTCTATCAGTTTTTGATGAGCTGTTGGATAATGTCAATTTTCCATCATCAATTTCAGATGGGGCATTAATTACCTCGTAAATACGGCCTAAGGCCGCAGCGGTTTCTTGGAATTTTGTCATAATATAGGAACTACGAGATAGGGGATCGGATACCTGACCTACATAGAGGAAGAATGCCTGAATATCCCCAATGGAAATGGACCCACGTAATACCATAAGACCGCCTTGAATAGCGACGAGGCAATAGGTAAATTGATTTAAAAATTTTACGAGAGGCTCTACAAGCTGACTGGTGAAAGCAGCACTTCGCATACTTTTAAATAGATTGTCATTCAGTATATTTACTTGGCGAGTTGTAGTCTCTTCTAGACCAAAGGTTTGAATAATTGGCTTGCCTACAACGATTTCTTCTATGCCACTGTTGAAAGCGCCTAATGCATTCTGATTTCTAAGATACACGCGGCGGGCTCGTTTAGATAGCCACGTTAAGCATACGATACCAATCAGTATGATGACGATGATGGATGTTCCCAAAATCGGACTGATCCAGAGCATCATTGCAGTGGCGCCGATGATTCCGATAATGGCGGACACGAGACCGGGCACACCTTCACCTATCGTTTCAGCAACGGCATCCAAATCAGAGGTTAGACGGCTTAGAAGATCACCACGTTGGTGATCGTGAAAGTATTCGATAGGCAATGAGTATAAGTGAGTACTCATGCGTGTACGCAAGGCGAGTACTGTTTTTGATCCAATGGAGGCCATCATGTATTCGCCGAAGTATGTGAATAAAGCATGACCTCCATAGATGGCGATAAGCCAGAGGATGATTGTATCAATAGAGGCGAATATGGTATTAATGTTTTGGTTTGTTTGTAATCCGCTAATAATAGCATCTACGACCTTGCCAAGTAATACTGGAGCTGATACCTCAAACATAGCTGCTGTGATAAGGACTAAGATGAGTAGTGCTAGCCAACCCCATTGGCTTTTAGAATCGATCAGGAAACGACGTAATGGGTTCATGCTGTCACCTCCTGAGATGCTAAAATTTGTTTATATACGGTAGAGTTTTCAGCTAACTCATCATGAGTGCCATACCCTGCCACTTGACCTCTGTTGATGATTAAGATGTGGTCTGCTTTTTTTGCAGCACTTACCTTTTGCTCTACAGAGATGAGAGCGGGGCGATTGTCCTTTTGCAATTCCTCATGTAATACGGTGCGAACGGCACGCTCTGTGGTGCCGTCGAGAGCAGAGAAACTATCATCGAATATAAATAAATCAGGTTTGCGCACGAGCGCTCTAGCCATGGCAAGACGTTGGCGTTGACCTCCAGATAGATTAGTACCACCTTGGGAGACGATATATTGGTAACCACCTTCAAGGCGACTAATAAATTCATCCGCCTTAGATAATCGGCATGCATTTTCTATATCTTGAACTGAAATATCTTGGCTTGGTGCAGCACCGTAACGGATGTTCATTTCTACAGTCCCTGTAAATAAGTAGGCTTTTTGTGGGACATAACCGATGCGTGAGCGTAAGTCATCTACATTCCATTCATAGATGGATTTGCCTTTGAAGAGAATGTCTCCAGACTCAATGGAGAATAGGCGAGGGATTAGGTTTGTAATCGTACTTTTACCAGAACCAATATCACCCATAATAGCCAATGTTTCACCGTGATGAACGGTAAAGGAAATATTTTCTAAAGCCGGCGATTCTGCATTATCGTAACGGAACGTAACATTGCGAAATTCCAGAAGTGGAGTATCATCGTTTGCCGATGCCGATGCCGATGCCGATGCCGATGCCGATGCCGATGCCGATGCCGATGCCGATGCCGATGCCGATGCCGATGCCGATGCCGATGCCAAATCTACAAATTTTCTGCTATCTTCTTGGCCAACTATATAATGGGTGTTTAAATTTGTATTTTTATTATATGGTTCAGGAAATGTATCTGAGTTTTCGTGTTCCAATAACTCTTGAATGCGGGTGTAACATACGATAGCTTCGGGTATATCTATGATGACGAAAATAGCCATGAGCATACTTAAGAGGATAAGGTTAGCGTATTCAATAACGGCCATAATGTCACCTATTTGTAGGGATCCTATGCTTACGTTATAGCCTCCGAGCCAAAGGATAGCAACGGTACTCATGTTAAAGAGAATTAATATAGTCGGTAAACCAATAGCAAAGGTTTGGCGTAATCTTTTATTTAGTTGAGCTGTTTCTGTAAAAATTTCTATTTCTTTAGTATTTTCGTAATATCTTCTATTGAAAGCTCGTATAACAGGCATGCCCACAATATGATCACGTACCATATCGGTAATAGTATCTAGTTTTAGTTGTAACGCTTTAATAATAGGTAAGGCGCGACTTTCAATAAAAATTATGGTCAGTATCATGAATGCCATAACAGCAAGGATGACGAGACCTAGTTGCCAGCTCTTATAGAAGGTTAGTCCTAGACCAATACATATCATGAGAGGCATAGGGAGAATCATATTTAAACCTTCTCCTAGAACTGATTGAATTTTCTCAACGTCTCGGCTGGTTCGCATGAGTATGGTGCCTGTACCAAAGTGTGTAAAGTCGCGTAGTGAAAAGGCTTGTATAGCTTTCACCAAATTGTCGCGCAATACTTTGCCTATAGAGGCTGAAATATGAGCGCTCATAGCAACACCTAGGATAGCAGACGATACTGTTAATAGTGCAACGATAAGCATCGTTGCACTAGAGTTAGTAATCATCTCTAAATCACCATGGAGGACACCGTTATTGATGATGGTAGCTGTTAAGGTTGGTATATATAAAGTGCCTGCTACATTGAGTAACGAAAGAAGTGACACAATGATAATAGAGAACCATAAAGGTTTTATATAACTAGAAATTAACTTCATTTCAATCCTTTCGACATATCTTTCGATATATTAGTGATTTTCGATGTTTATATTATATTGTATAAAACCAAAAATATCTAGTAAAAACTATTACTAAAAGTTTAGTATTAATCAATAAGTATTATGACGAATATTATATTCTCACTAAAAAAATTCTGCTATACTGTATTAGCAATTTTGCAGTTTTATTTTTAGTAAGGAGTGTTCTTAATGAAGTTGAATTGGAAATTATTTGCACCGCTTGTAGTAGCTATTCTTGTATGGCTCATCGGTGCTCCTGAAGGTCTTAGCGCAAATTCTTGGATTTATGTAAGTATTTTTGCAGGCCTTGTGGTGGGGTTGATTTTAGAACCAATGCCACCAGCTTTCATCGGTATCATTGCTGTTACCGTATCTATGTTATTTAAGGTTGGTCCAGCACCTATTATAGACAAAGCAACTGGTGTAGCAAAGGCTATTACGGATGCCCAAGCTATCAGCTGGGGACTTAGCGGTTTCTCTAATGCTATCGTGTGGTTGATATTCGCAGCATTTATGATCGGTATCGGTTATGAAAATTCTGGTCTTGGTCGACGTATTGCATTGTTCCTCGTAGCCAAGCTTGGAAAGTCCTCTTTAGGCCTTGGGTATGCTATTGCTATTACTGACCTTGTGTTGGCTCCATTTATTCCAAGTAATGCGGCTCGTTCTGGTGGTACGATTTATCCAATTGTATCTAGTATTTGTCCGATGTTCGATTCTTACCCCGATAAGAATCCTCGTAAAATTGGTTCCTATTTGAACTGGGTAGCATTGGCAACAACTTGTGTATCTAGCTCTATTTTCTTGACTGGTGCGGCGCCAAATCCATTGGCTCTTGAATTGTCTGCAAAGTCGGGTATCGTAGCTGCCAACTGGGGCACATGGTTCCTAGCATTCTTGCCAGTGGGTATTATACTATTTATCATCACACCATTATTGACCTATGTATTCTGTAAACCGGAGGTAAAAGGGTCCCCTGAAATTGCAGCATGGGCAAGGGATGAATATAAGAAATTAGGTTCCATGACACGCAGTGAAATTTTCATGGCCTTGATTTCCGTGTTGGCTCTTGTGTTGTGGATTGGTGCTTCTACATTCAAAGTAAACCCTACAACAACAGCTTTGATTGTTATTATCTTGATGATTTTCACTAAGATTATGACATGGCAAGACTTCCTTGCTAACAAACCAGCATGGAATGTTTTGACTTGGTTTGCTACACTCGTACCTATGGCTTCTGGCCTTAAAAATGTAGGTTTCTTAGACTGGCTTGCTAAATCTGCTGGTGATTCTTTGGTTTCTTTAGATCCTACAATGGCAGTTCTTGGCTTGTTATTAGCATTTTGCTTACTTCGTTACTTCTTTGCTTCTGGCACTGCTTATGTAACAGCTATGGTAGGCTTGTTTGCTACTCTAATTCTTCAAATTCCTGGTGTTGATCCAGCTCAAGTTATGTTAATTCTTTTAGTACCAATGGGTATTATGGGTATCCTTACACCATATGGTACTGGTCACAGTCCAATCTGGTTTGCTAGTGGCTATAACAAAGGGCCTGAATTCTGGAAATTAGGCGCTATCTTTGGGATTATCTACCTTGCGATATTTATCGTGGTGGGTATTCCATGGATTCAGTTCGTAATGCCACTTTTAGGATAGGCTTTCCGCCGCCATATGTCTCTCTGCGCTCCATTCGCTGCAAGTCGCTGGACAGACATATGGCGGCTTCTTTTATCCTGAAATGGCAATACTCACTTTGGGAAAAGCAAGTCGAGTTTAAAGAACACTACGAGTAGCTTCCTTTATATCCGAAAATGGCAAAACTCGACAGAACTCGACAAATCTAAAATAATAAATATAATATTGATGTGATAGTAAATATCTTTTTTGGGTTTTCTGATGGAGGTGGTTTATTATTATGTCTGCTACAGAGCGTGTTGTACAGTCGATTTTATATGAGCTAGGCTGTGTTTTGATTGGCTGTTTGGTGATGCAGTTTGTTCCGCATGAGGGGCAGCCTTTGGTCTTGATGATTATTTTTTCCTTGTTGGCGATGGTTTGGAATTTTGTGTTTAACTGGATATTTGATAAACTAGTACCAGGTGACCGATTAGCGCGAGGGCCTGTAATCCGCACAATTCATGCAGTGTTGTTTGAAGGTTTGTTTATGCTTGCCACAGTGCCTATTATTATGTACATGATGCATATGAGCTTTTGGATGGCCTTTGCTACAGATATAACGATGACATTAGTCATATTAGGTTATACTTATATTTATAATTGGGTATATGATCGAGCACGTCTATATTTTGTAGAGGCTTAATTTTAAATGTGAGGTAGGTACCTCTTGTAAAATCTATATCGTATAGTAGGAGGTTCTTATGTCTACAAAATCTATTACCGGCACAGGTCTCTTGTTGGCCGTTGCCTTATTGGCGCAAAGCTTGCGCCTTATGTTTCCATTTATTCCAAACCAAGTGAGTATGTTCCTCATCGGTTCCATTACATCTGCTACATTTGTTTTAGCGACGTGGCGCTATGGTTGGAAGAATGGTCTCGTTATCGCTTGGATCGCTCCGGTAGTAGCGCATTTACAAGGTATGTTACCGCTACCGCCGTTCATTTTGATTACGGCTCTTGGCACGACAGCGTATGTATTTGTGGCACATTGGTTACAACATAAGCCAAAGCTTTTACTTATTATTGTGGCGGCTTTGGTAAAAGCCGGCGTACTCTTTGGCGGGTATTCCTTGTTTTTCTCCTTGTTCCAATTTCCACCAAAGATTGTAAATACCATGCTTTTCGTATCTAGTTGGCCGCAATTGGTAACTTCGTCATTAGGGATTATTTTGGCATTACTTATTACTAAACGCACTAAAAATTAGGTCAACTTAACTTAGAGTTATGACAACCCATTCAAAATAGATATGTCTTTTTAGGGGCACTCAGGATGTATGAGTGCCCATTTTTGTTGACCTTAATCATTGTCTACTCTTATAATTAACATATTGTATACAAATATGAGGAGTTGATTGGAATGAAGTTTAATACAAAATGCGTTCATGGCAGTGGTAAACCGGATGATACCGGTGCGATTTCCCCTGCAATCTATATGTCTAGTACGTTCTCTCATCCAAAGTTGGGTGATACAACAGGTTACCAATATTCACGTGAGTCTAATCCAACACGTGACCGCTTAGAACAATTGATAGCTGGCCTTGAAGAAGGTACAGATGCATTGGCATTTTCCTCCGGTATGGCAGCTGTGGACGCAGTATTCCACCTATTCTCTCCTGGAGATCACATCATCTTAGGTGATGATT
Organism: Veillonella parvula; assembly: GCF_018378075.1. GTDB lineage: Bacteria > Bacillota > Negativicutes > Veillonellales > Veillonellaceae > Veillonella > Veillonella parvula_K. The sequence continues at coordinate 118,197 of NZ_JAGZYE010000004.1, read as the reverse complement.
TATATGGTGGTTCTATCCGTATGTTCACAAATATTTATGAACAGAACGGCATTGAGTTCACTTATGTAGGCACCTCTGATCTTGATGCGGTGAAAGCTGCTTTTAAACCGAATACAAAGGCTGTTTATATTGAAACACCGACAAATCCTATGATGGAGATTACCGATATTCGTGCACTCTGTGCAATGGCGCATGCACGTAATGCGCTAGTAATCATCGACAATACTTTTCTAAGTCCATATTTCCAAAAGCCATTGACCTTGGGTGCCGATATTGTCGTTCATAGTGGTACCAAATTCATTGGTGGTCATCATGATGTAATTTCTGGCTTTACTATTGTAAAAGATGAAGAAATCGCTGCAAAATTGCGTTTAACATACAAAACAGTTGGTGCATGCCTATCCGCTATGGATAGCTGGCTCGTTATTCGCGGCGTAAAAACATTGGCACTTCGTATGGAGCAACACCAAAAGAATGCCATTGCTCTTGCGGAATGGCTAAAGACACAACCTAAGGTAACAAAAGTATTGTTCCCAGGACTTCCTGAACATCCGGGCTATGAAATCAATAAAGCTCAAACAACAGGCTTTGGCGGCATGTTATCCTTCGAAGTAGATAGCGAAGAAACGGCTAAACAAGTATTAGAAGGTATTGAGCTTATTCAATTCGCTGAAAGTCTTGGTGGTACAGAATCCTTGTTGACATACCCTGTAACGCAAACACATCCAGATTTAAAACCGGAAGATGCAGAACGTAAAGGTATTACACGTCGTTTGTTGCGTTTATCTGTAGGGATTGAAGATACAGAAGACTTGATTGCAGACTTGGAACAAGCTTTTAATAAATAAAGGAGTTCCTATGGGACAATATAACTTTGATCAAATTTTAGATAGAACGCACACGAAATCTTTAAAATATGATTTTGCTGTAAAACGAGGCAAACCTGCGGATGTGTTGCCATTCTGGGTAGCGGATATGGATTTTGAAATTCCCCCTGAATTGAAGCAAATTTTATTAGACCGCGTAAACCATGGTGTGTTCGGATATACCGAGTCCGACGACGAATACTTTGATGTGTTACAAAATTGGTTTAGCACTCGTTTTAACTGGATTCCAGAACAAAAATGGCTTGTTAAAACGCCTGGGATTGTATTTGCTTTGGCGATGGCGGTGCGAGCTTTCACCAAGGAAGGTGAGGGTGTGCTCATCAACCAACCAGTGTACTACCCATTTAGCATGGTTATTGATGACAACAATCGGCATCTTATCAATGTGCCGCTCATCAAAGGCGAAGAGAGATATACTATCGACTTTGAAGGCATTGAGCGAGCTATCGTTGAGGAAAATGTTACATTATTCCTCTTGTGTAACCCCCATAATCCGGTAGGACGCGTGTGGACTGAGGACGAGTTGAAACGCCTCGGCGATATTTGTATTAAACATAATGTGCTCATTGTGAGCGATGAAATCCATGCAGATTTTGTATGGAAAGGGCATACGCATAAGGTCTTTGCCGCTCTTGGTGAAAGCTATGCAGAACACTGTATTGTATGTACAGCACCTAGTAAGACCTTCAACATTGCAGGCTTACAAGTAAGTAATATTTTCATTCCTAATGATTCCTTACGCCGCCGTTTTATCAAAGAAATCGATCGTGCTGGTTATAGCCAATTGAACACGATGGGGATTGTGGGCTGTGAAGGGGCCTACAAAGTAGGGGCTCCTTGGCTTGATGAATTGAAAGAATATATTCAAGACAATATTCAATTTACCATCGACTATATAGCAAAATATATGCCAAAAATCCATGTGTATCGGCCTGAAGGGACATATCTCATGTGGCTAGATTGTTCTCAATTGCCGCTGAGCCCTAAAGAGCGAGATGAATGGATCGTTAATGATGCCAAGTTATGGCTCGATACGGGTTCTATGTTTGGCATCGATGGGGAGGACTTTGAACGCATTAATGTTGCTTGTCCTCGTAAAATATTAGAAGAAGGGCTCGAATCTTGGCGCCGTGCCTATGAGGCTAAGGGCTTTTAATTAGATTAGGTTATCAAATTGTAGAATATGTAGAGGTGACATTATGCCTATTAAAGTAATAAAAAATTTACCGGCCATAACGAAATTAGCTCAAGAGAATATTTTCGTTATGGATACTGAGCGGGCGGAAAATCAACAGATCCGACCTTTGCAAATTTTGCTAGTCAATTTGATGCCTACTAAAGAAGTGACGGAGACGCAAATTTTGCGTGCTCTCAGTAATAGCCCATTGCAAGTTAATTTAACATTGTTGCATACCGCATCTCGTAAGGCTAAAAATACAGATGAACAATATTTAGAAACTTTCTATCGTACTTTTGATGAGGTAAAAGACCAGTTCTTTGACGGTATGATTATTACCGGTGCTCCTGTTGAGTTAATGCCTTTTGAAGAGGTAGACTATTGGTCTGAACTCGTAGAAATCATGAACTGGGGCGAAGAACATGTATATTCGACCTTCTATATCTGTTGGGGGGCTCAAGCTGGTTTATATCATCACTTTGGTATTAACAAATCTATTATGGATGAGAAATTATTCGGTGTTTATGAACACGATATTTATAATGATCGACCAGTGCTCATGCGTGGATTTGATGAAAAGTTTTGGATGCCACATTCTCGTCACACCACAGTTTCGTTGCAACAAATTAAGGAAAATCGTGACTTGGAACTTTTGGCTGGGTCTGAACCAACAGGTGCTGCTATCGTTCGTAGCTTAGATAATAAACATATCTTTGTATTTGGTCATGCCGAATACGATTGGGACACACTTAACCGTGAGTACGTGCGGGATATCAAAAAAAGTATGGATATTGCAGTTCCTGAAAACTACTTCCCAGATAATGATCCGAAACAACGTCCCATCGTGCGCTGGCGCTCTGTAAGTACACTTTTATTTACAAACTGGTTAAACTACTATGTATACCAAGAAACACCGTACATTATTGAACAAATCCAAAAAATGAAATTTGAACGGGATAAAAATTTAGGCGCTTACATCTAAATGTAAGTACTTATTTCTAATCTATTGATAGTACTATGTACCCCTAATTACTTCTAACATCTCTCAAGGGAGCTAGTTCTTTGGAAGTAATTAGGGGATTTTATTTCTCATAAATGACTTAGTTCGCTTTAGCGGTTTTGGTAAAAGCTTTTATCCTCCTTTGTCCACCATAGTTTAAAGTTATGGAGAAAAGAATATAAAAAATAGTAGACATATTTTTTAAAACATAGTACTATACTAGGCATAAAGAACGAACTTAAAATATAGTTAATATAAAGGAGTTATTATAATGAGTAAACAATACAGATTTGAAACATTACAATTACATGCTGGTCATACGGTGGATCCAACAGGTTCTCGTGCAGTACCGATTTATCAAACTACATCTTTCGTATTTAAAGATGCTGAGGAAGCCGCAGGTCGTTTTGCATTGACTAATCCTGGTGGTATTTACTCTCGCCTTGGCAATCCTACTACAGATGTATTAGATGCTCGAGTGGCAGAACTTGAAGGCGGTGCTGCTGGTATTGCAGTAGCATCTGGTTCTGCAGCGGTTACGTACTCTATTTTAAATGTAGCAGATGCTGGTGATAATATTGTTGCTGCATCCACATTGTATGGTGGTACTTATAATTTGTTTACTGCTACATTGCCTCGCTTGGGGATTCAAACTAAATTCGTAAATCCGGATCATTTGGAAGAATTTGAAGCAGCTATCGATGAAAAGACTAAAGCCGTTTATATCGAATCTATTGGTAACCCTGGTATTAATCTTATCGATGTACAAGCTATAGCTGATATTGCACATAAGCACAATATCATCTTGATCGTAGATAACACATTTGCATCTCCATACTTATTCCGTCCATTAGAACATGGTGCTGACGTAGTTGTACACTCTGCTACTAAATACCTTGGTGGTCACGGTACAACATTGGCTGGCGTAGTTGTAGAATCTGGTAAATTCGACTATAAAGGTTCTGGTAAATACCCTGGCTTCTCCGAAGGTGACGAACACTACAATGGTTTAGTATTTGGTGATTTGCCAATCCCATTCACTGTAAAAATTCGTGCTCAATTACTTCGCGATACTGGTGCATGCATTACTCCACTTGCAGCATGGCAAATATTGCAAGGTATTGAAACATTGTCCTTGCGCGTAGAACGTCACGTAGAAAATGCTCGTAAAGTAGTAGATTTCTTGAGCAAACATCCTAAAGTAGCATGGGTAAGCTATCCAGAATTAGAAGACAGCAAATACAAAGCATTAGCTGATAAATACTTCCCTAAAGGTGTTGGTGCAGTATTCACATTCGGTGTAAAAGGTGGTAAAGAAGCAGGTATTAAACTTGTTGACTCCTTGGAAATCTTCTCCAACCTTGCCAATGTAGCAGATGCTAAATCTCTTGTTATCCATCCTGCATCCACAACACATGCACAACTTAACGAAGAACAACAAAAATCTGCTGGCGTAACACCAGATATGATCCGTGTATCCATCGGCCTTGAAAATATCGATGATATCATCGAAGACTTGGCACAAGCTTTAGATAAAGCATAATTTTCGTACCTCTTGTTTGGAAAACTATAGATCAAACCTTCAAAACTTACAAATGACATCCTTAAGCTGAATTTTGCTTAAGAAATAGAACACATAACTATCAAACCTATAAAACTTATGCAAAAGGCCTCCCACTGGGAGGCTTTTTTGTTATTAGTGTGTGTTGTCTTTATAAGAATGAAATGTTGTGTAGGTGTAATACAACCTTGATAGAATGGGCATAAAAAGACCTTGGATTTAATGATCCAAGGCCTTTAAGGGAGTATAGTGTGTGTAACGTTTGGTCTGTGGTGTGTGAGCACAGACCGTTTTCCTATTGTGTGAGATAGGATTTAGGGAGTCCGTGGTTAGTGTTACGGACTCTCTGAGAGTGTGTTAGAGAGTGTATCCAAAGGATACAGTGTGTATAGTATGTGTGTTATATGTGTAGTGTGTCATCTAAGTGGGTTAGGATAGGGTTTCACTTGATGAAATGAAAATCTTAGTATTTTGTGTTTTTAACTTTAGCGCTAATAACTTTGCCGGATGTAGCGTCTACTTTAACTTCAGCATTTTTACCGCCGCCAGTTGTCATATCAAATTCATATACAACTCTGCCGTTTTCACGTTCAACAGTCCAATCCATAGTTTGGAAATCAGAACCAACTTTTTCCATAGCTTTTGTTTCAGCTACTTCAGGAATGATGATGTTTTGAACGTTAATTGTTTTAGAAGCTTTGGAGTAACCTTTTACTTCTTTACCAACGATTTGACCAGATGCTTCGTCTACTTTAAGCTCTACTTCACGGTTGCCATAATAACCTTCTACTTCATAGTAAGGATTATGTTTTGCATCATAGGAAATAGATTTTACAGTAGCGCCAGGGAATTGTTGTTGGAATACTGTAACAGCGCCCATATAGTCAACAGAATAGTTAGCTTGTGCGGATGGAGCAACGCTACCAACACCGTTCCAGTTGCTATGGTTGTTGTAACCATGGTTGCTAGCTGCACCAACTACACCTGCTAATAATACTGTACTAACGCCAAATGCACATAGTACTTTGGATACTTTCTTAACATTTTTCATAAGCAATGCCTCCTGATACCAAATTATAATTTTCGTTTAGTTACGATTTTGTGTAAGTAGATTTTACTCAATCTACTTACGTATAATTTAATCTTATTATATGAAAGATAAATGAAGTTTAGTAGTTTTTGTATGAAGATGAGTATATCTTTTAGTTATTATGAACTATTGATAATAACTATTAGCTATAGTCAAATTTAAAAAGTATTAAAAACATAGTATATATAGTATTAGACTATATAGTAAACTAAAAGTCAATCACTATAGTTGACAATTAAAAATACAAGTGCTTTAATTTAGATAGTTAGTAGTTTGTTTCCGTGTTATCTTGGACTTTTATTCTCCATTGATAGCACAAATTCCTGCTTAGGTCTGTTATGAATGGAGGTATACCATGAGCTCTACTGTATCAAAACAAACTCGCATTACCACCCGTCAGTTAACGATGACAGCACTCTTTGTGGCGCTAATCGCGGTTGGTGCTTTTATACGGGTCCCATTACCGAATTGTCCGTTTACATTGCAAATCTTATTTACTACATTAGCGGGCATTGTTTTAGGTAGTCGTTTAGGTGCCGCTAGTGTTGGCATTTATATTGTACTAGGTCTTGTTGGGGTTCCTATTTTTACATCTGGCGGTGGTCCTAGTTATATTTTGCAACCTACCTTTGGTTATTTAATTGGTTTTATGGTTGGTGCGTATGCAGTAGGACGCATTGCAGAGACAATGGATACACTATCGTTTAAACGTTTGCTAGCCGGATCCATATTAAATCTATTTATTGTATATGGTCTTGGCATGGTGTACCTATACTTTATTATGAATCTGTATTTAGGTAAGCCGATTGGTGTGGAAGCTGTCATTATTACTTGCTTCCTAATCCCAGTTGGCCCAGATATTTTCTTGTGCGCTGTAGCAGCATCTCTCGGCAAGAGAATTATTAAAGAATTACAGCACTAATAGGACGTTTTAATAACTATTATAATTAGAATAACTAGAATAACTAGAATAACTATTATAACTATTATAAGGCGTCAATCTGTTGTAGATTCATATAGACATTGAATTATGAAATATACGTTATTTTATTTAACAGAATCATTCCTATTAAAAACGAGGCGTTAAGCCTCGTTTTTTATGTAATTCTTAAGGGTATACATAGCCTAAAATAGGTTCTGCAGATTTGATTTTTGTAATCTCTACATATGGTTGTTTACGACCGTGGAAGTCTCGGGTAGAAACCTTTCCTTCAATCGATACCCATTGTTCATTTTGTAAGCTATCACCATCTGTTTTATAGGCTGTCATGCCAATAGGGGCAACGTCAGCAATACAACAAGCCATAGCCATACGAGAAATAGTAAATTCGTTAGATTTTAATGTATTATCTTCGCGGTTCACATAGCCTGTCATATAAACTGTGTAGTCTTTATATTGATCAGCATTAGATCCAACTTTTACAATGGTTTGATAGAAATTGTCTGAGTTCAAAACGATTTCTTTTTTGTCCTTGGAAATTCCTGGCTCTTTGCTTTCACTGTTAACAGTGACAACCTCTCCAATAGCATCGTTTGTAAAGTCAAAATTGTTAGTATCATCGTTTACACGAGCGGCACCATGAACGCCTGTTGATGGTACAAGAACGGGAGGAACGATGAGCAACATAATAGGAATAATAATCGGAACGATAGATTTCCAGTTATGCTTGTAGTATTTTGACGGTGCCCAAATAATCGTCGCTAGACCACCTAAAATAAGGGCAACGCCACTAATACCTAGTAAAAGTTCATAACGCGGTGCAATATAGTTCAAATAACGACCTGTCACAATGAGGTAAATACAACAGATACCTAAGATGAGATACAATAGACCTTTCACGATAGAAAAGCGATCTTTCAGTCCTAATGTCATGAAATCATCTCCTTTTAATTAATTAAGAACTGAGATAATGATTATAAAAATTTATAAATTAGCTAAGAAAGAATTTAAATACTAATGCTGCTATATAGGACATAACGGCAATCGTTATGCTTAATCGTATGATAAATGAGGTAGGCATATATTGCTTTAATATATATACGTTTTTGATATCTAGCATCGGACCTAAGATGAGAAAGCCCATTACGGAGCTAATAGGAAATAAGGTGCTCAAGGATTTACCGATGATGGCATCTGATGTAGAGCAGATTGAAAAGAAGAATGCTAACATCAGCAAAATTGGAATGGCTGTAAATTCTGGCAAGGTTAATCCTGCGTTGAGAAGCCAAGGCTTGCCATATACTTGAACTATAGATAGTACAGTTGCCGCCATGGAAAAATAGAATAAGAGTTGAGAAAACTCTTGTTCCATATGGACTAACAATCTTTTTTTATCGATATGTTTAGTTTTAGTTGTTTCTAAAACGATTTCTTCGTAGCTAAGATTCTGTGGTGTTCTTGCTTTCAAAATAGATGTGGCTGGAGGCCAGAATCGGAACGATAGAGCTACTAACAAGGCAACACCTAATCCTAAAACGATACGCCATACGGAGAGCATAGGATTGTCAGGAAACGCATACCATGTAGAAAGAATGGTGATAGGGTTGATAATCGGGCTAGCGAGCATAAATAAAAGAGCTACTGATAAAGGGATGCCTCGATCTATTAGTGCCTTGAATAAGGGAATGATGGCACAGTCACAAATTGGCAAGGCAAAGCCACTGACCATAGCAGCTCCATAGCTTTTCAAAGAATGATCACCTAACAGTTTTAGTAGCACTCGTTGTGGCACGAAATAGCGAATAATCGTCGAGCCTACCGTGCCTAATAAAAGGAATGGAATGGCCTCGATGATTAGGCCCGTGATTATGGCGAAGCATTGGTGAATGGAATAGGGGATGTCATGGCGAAAAGCTGTGACCAACAGTATATAGGTTGTAATACCAATAACTAATAGATTAGGAATGAGTCCCCATGTGGAATTCCGGCACAGTTGTTCTACTTTTTCTGGTGTAGGAGCTGTTATAATTTTAGCCTCTCCGTTGTAGGTGCGCAATAAAGTGTGATGTGTATCGGACTCTGTTATGATACAATCTGCGCTGTATAATTGACTCATTACATCATTACCTAAACCAGGGAGTATGGTTGAAACAAATTGATCGGTACAAATATACAATACCTTTTCTACTTGTACTAGGTGGCTTAATATATCGCTATATAGTAAGGCTTCTAGTTGATGAAAGCTTACCATGCCATTCCACTCAATCCATAGCTCTTTTGGCTGTAGTCGTTTTAAATAATCCCCGATTTTACAGGCTATCAATTCGTAAGACTTGATATCGCTAGGAACAATGGCACTGAGTTCATCCGCATTGAGTTGTAAGGGCTCTTTGATGAGAGGTTCACTGCCTTCTTCGGCGCTGATTATTGCGGTACCGCCTAGCTTTTTACGGTATTGTAATTGTTCGTTTATGAACGTGCTTTTACCGGATCCAATAAACCCTGTAACGATATAAACTGGTATCATGATTGACACACTTCGTTATGTACCATTGGTACATTAAAATCTGTGCCGATAACGACTAAACTATAGTCATTAGTTTCACTAGGTGAAAGCGAACAGTAATGAGTGCCGTATTGGAGTTCGTGAGGACCTTCCGTGGTTGGTACAATCCCTTTGGCACGAAGCACCGTATCAGGCATGCCTTCTAAAATGGTTTTCCATTGTGCAAGACTAAGGGTGCGCAAATCCTTAAAGGTATGACTCATAAATAAATGTTCATCGTGTAAGCAGTGATCATCATGACAATGATACAGGCGCTTGATGTAATCACGCAAACCAATGGTATCCCATGCTTCTTCATGAATTGGTGTATGTGGCGCGAGGTCGCGAATCATACGTTTTGTAATGCTTGTCTGTTGAATATCTTCTGTATGGCTCAAAAAAATTGCATCACTATGAGTGATTTGATCCTTGAAGAAAAGACCAAAATTTTTGATAAACATTGGTGCTTGCATAGCATCGACAGTCGTTATTGATGCGTGAATGTAAGCAGATTTTGCAATGTCCTCGTCGTTACAAGTATGGATGATTTCACTGAGTTTGCTGACACCTGATGGCTCGATGTAGATTATATCGATTTTGTAATTTTGCAGAATATCAAGTAGTGCTTGTTGGAAATTTCCTTGTAAGCTACAGCAAATACAGCCAGATGTTACTTCACGGACTGTGGCCCCTGTTTTTGCAAGATTAGCAGCATCGAGGCTAGTTTCACCAAAATCGTTTTCTATAATAAGAATTTTATCTTTCGATGTATGTTCTTTTAGTATATGTTGTAAGAATGTTGTTTTTCCAGAACCTAGAAATCCGGATATGATAACTATTGGAATCATATATACCTCCTGCGTAATATAAACACAGTATACACCTATAGGATAACACAGAAAATACTCTATGGGGTATATGGAGACTAGTGAATGAGTCAGAGTTTAACAGCCTTTTTTGAAATTTATAGATTATATACTATATATGAGTATACTGGCACATGTAGTTGATATTCATAATTATTTATAAATAAAACGATGCATTCCATGTTGTTCATATATGAAAGAATACTCCTGTATGAATAAATATTTATTTATGTAGTTGAAAAATTTTTATGAAAAAAATCCCTCCTACAAGATAATTCAGTTGGAGAGATGGCTGAATTACTTGTAGGAGGGTTGGAGAGTCACTATTACATGGGTCTCGTAACTTGATGTGTTATTTGCTTATAGTATAACAAATTATACATCAAAAATATAGTAATTATTTATTTTATTGTAATTTTGCTAATAATGCTTTGAGGTACACATATACATTTTCAACAGAAGGTAAATGAACGCGTTCTGATGGTGTATGAGGACTTACGATAGTAGGCCCAAAGCTAATCATTTGTGTATTTGGCAATACGCCTTTTAACAAACCACATTCGAGACCTGCGTGAATAGCATTTACATTAGCTGGTGTATCGAACATTTCGTTATGCAAGGAAATCGCTTGTTCTTCCAATTTTGAGCCTTTGTCGTATTCCCATGCTGGATATCCACCTGTACGCTCTGCAGCTACGCCAAGTGCTTTTGCAAGAAGCATCATTTTTTTCGTTAAGAATTCAAGACTATTGCTATTGGAACTACGAATAGAAATGAGTATTTCAATAATATGTTGATTTTCACGTACGATAGCAATATTATTAGATGTTTCTACAAGGTTTGGGATAGACTTACTTACAGAATGAACCCCATCTTGTGCAAGATAGATATATGTAATAAGTGCTTCTGTTGTGTCTTCTGCATATACTATTTCAGGAGTAGGAACATCTTCAACTACAAATGTAAGGCCTGGATCCTGTACGCTATATTCGTGTTGGTATTGTTTTTCTTGGTATGCGAGCAATGTTTTAATGGCTGCCACATCTTCAGAGCGTACGGATAGTACAGCTACTGCCTTAGACGGGATTGCATTATGTTTAACGCCACCTTCGAAAGACGCTAAGCTAATAGGATATTGTTGTTGAATATCATAGAGTACACGGGTTAGTACTTGGTTTGCATTAGCTCGTTGCTCGTTGATTTCGATGCCGGAGTGCCCCCCTTTAAGGCCGGTTACTGTAATGGATAAGCCCGCATCATAGCCTGGTAAATTGTTTTCGCGTAACAATGGAATTTTTACATGTACGTGGCAGCCGCCAGCACAGCTAACGGTGAAGTCATGTTCTACTTCTGTATCTAGGTTGAGTAAGTAGTCACCAGTTACTTGACCTTCTTTAATGGCAAAGGCACCATCCATACCAGTTTCTTCGTTGGTAGTGAATAATAATTGCATTGGTCCATGTTGTTGGCTTTCATCTTCAAGGAGAGCAAGCATCATAGCAGCACCCATGCCATTATCGGCACCTAATGTTGTATGGTCTGCGTGCATCCATTCGCCTTCGATGATATTGGCAATTGGATCTTTAGAGAAGTCGTGGTTAGAGTCATGGTCTTTAACACAAACCATATCAATATGACCTTGTAAAATGATGGATGGACGGTTTTCATAACCTGGAGATGCAGCTTTTTTGATAACTACATTAAAGATTTCGTCTTGATGAACTTCAAGACCTAAATTTTTAGCAAAGTTCACGATGTAATCGCTGATGCCTTTTTCATTGCCGGACTCACGAGGGATTTGGCTCATTTCTTTAAAAATTTCTAATACGCGTTTTGCTTGAACGATTGTTTCCATAATGGTACCTTTCATTCTCATGTAAAATAGACATGTATGTATTATTGAAAGCTTTTAAAACAATATAAAATAAAATATTATAGCGTAATGGTCGCTTGTTTTATAGTCTAGACTAGGTCCTTTCATACATACGAACTATATAAATTATTATTGTATATATATAGTTATATCACAATAAAGATTATTAGGATAGCTTATGCTAGGTGCTAGCTATATAGGAATAATATTGTATAATGAGGGTATACGAATAACGAATAACAATTAACTAAATTTCTATAGATCTTAGAAGGTTGGTGAACTAATGCAACATGAAAGCCGCAATATTAGCATGCTTATGGATTTTTATGAGATGACTATGGCACATGGCTACTTTACAAAATTAAAAAATGTGGATCGCGTCGCATTTGATGTTTTCTTTAGACGTAATCCAGACAAGGGCGGTTTTGCTATTTTTGGTGGTCTTGAACAAATCGTTGAGTACATTTTAAATTTACACTTTGATGAAAGTGATATCTCTTATTTACGGAGTCAGGGTATTTTTAGTGAAGAATTTTTAGAATATCTAAAAGATTTCTCTTTCACCGGTGATGTATATGCCTTCCCAGAAGGTTCTATCATCTATCCTAATGAACCCGTAATTACAATTGTGGCGCCTCTCATAGATGCACAAATCATAGAAACTGCAGTGCTTACTATGATGAACCATCAATCTCTTATCGCCACAAAAGCTAATCGCATCGTTCGCGCTGCGGATGGGCGTATTGTGGCTGACTTTGGTGCTCGTCGTGCACATAATGTAGACGCTGCTATATATGGCGCAAGAGCCGCTTACATTGGTGGTGTTCAGTCCACTGCAACCGTTTTAGCAGGGCAACAATTTGGCATTCCTGTCAGCGGGACCATGGCACATAGCTGGGTTATGTACTATGGTTCTGAATACGATGCTTTCAAAGCCTATGCCGAAGTGTATCCAGATAATGCAGTATTCCTCGTTGATACTTATGATGTGTTAAACTCTGGCGTGCCCAATGCTATTAAGGTAGCAAAGGATGTATTGGAGCCAATGGGGAAACGCTTAAAAGGAATTCGCCTAGATTCTGGTGACCTTGCGTATTTGGCTAAAAAAGCACGGCGCATGCTAGATGATGCAGGTTTAGAGGATTGTAAAATCATGGCATCTAATAGTTTAGATGAGTATACAATTACATCTTTGCTAATACAAGGGGGGCCTATTGATATCTTTGGTGTAGGGGAGCGCCTCATTACCTCTAAGAGTGACCCCGTATTTGGTGCGGTATATAAGATTGCTAGCATCGAGAAAGATGGTATGTGGGAACCGCGTATCAAGATTTCTGAAAGTGTAGAAAAAATTACTAATCCAGGTCTTAAAAAGGTATATCGTGTTTATAATGATAAAGGTCGTGCGATTGCAGATTTATTAACATTGTTGAGAGAGGTACCTGATACAGAGGAACCATATCGTTATATCGATCCTGAGCAACCTTGGCGTGAATTATATTTTGAAAATTGTACTTTTAAAGAGATGAAGCAGCTTATTATCAAGGATGGTAAATTAGTTGTGGACTTACCAACCCTAGAGGAAATTCGAGCATATGTGCAAGATCAATTAGCGAATGAAATTTGGCCTGAAGAGCAACGCTTTGAAAATCCACATCGTCACTACCTTGATATGAGTCCTAGCTACTATCAATTGAAGATGGATTTATTGAACCGTATTTATCGGAAAAAGTAGGAGGGCCTATGTTAGAAAATCCACAAGCTACAAAGGATGCCCTCATTCAATGGATTCGAGATTATTTTGGTAACAATGGTCCTAACTGTAGTGCTGTAGTTGGTATTTCAGGTGGTAAGGACTCGACTATCGTGGCAGCTCTTTGCAAAGAAGCTCTCGGTGCAGATCGCGTAGTTGGTGTTCTTATGCCAAATGGAGTGCAATCGGATATTGATGATGCTCAGGCAGTGGTAAATCATTTAGGAATTCCGCACATGACGGTCAATATTGGTGCTGCCTATGAGGCGCTAACTCATGCTATCGTTCAGGCTAAGGGGTATGATGCTGTAACGGGGAGAACCGATTTATCTAAAGATGCTGCCATTAATACGCCGCCTCGTCTCCGAATGGCAACTCTCTATGCAGTAGGACAAAATTTGCCAAATGGTGCTCGTGTAGCAAATACTTGTAATGGGTCTGAAGATTATGTAGGATACTCTACAAAATTTGGAGATAGTGCAGGTGATTTTAGCCCTCTCGCACAACTCGTAGTAGAAGAGGTTCGACAAATAGGCAAGCTCCTTGATATTCCATTGAATCTAGTCGATAAGGTACCAAGTGATGGGCTCAGTGGTCAGTCCGATGAGGATAAACTAGGATTTACTTATGCTGTATTGGATCGTTATATTAGGACTGGGGAAATTGAAGATCAAGCAACAAAAGAGCGAATCGACCATCTGAATCGAATTAATAAGCATAAATTAGAGTTGATGCCGTCATTTGACCCAAACCTTTAATTGATAGGGTGAAAATCTTGATTTATAGTGGAGGCAATATGGAGACAAAAATCGCTTTGATTGGTACTGGAGGAACTATTGCTGGAAAAGGTACTTCAAATACGGATTTAACAGGCTATACGGCAGGGGTGTTAGGCCTTGACGAAATCTTAGCCTCTGTACCTGGCACAAAACCGTATGGTCCTTATACTTATACTCAGTTTAGTAATATTGAAAGCTCCGATATTACCGTAAATCACTGGTTAGAACTTTCTAAGTTGGTGCAAAAATTGGTTAATCGAGATGATATCGGTGGTGTTGTCATTACTCACGGTACAGATAGCATGGAGGAGACAGCATATTTTCTGAATCTGACAGTTCATACAGACAAGCCAATTGTTATTACTGGATCTATGAGACCTGCTGGTGCTATTAGTGCAGACGGGCCAATTAATTTATTGCAAGCAATCCAAGTAGCGAGAACACCATCGTCTGTAGGTAAAGGTGTGGTAGTCGTATTAAATGGCTATATTGATGGGGCAAGGGATGTATCTAAATGTAACACTACTAATGTAGCGACTTTTGATAGTCCATTAGTGGGGCATCTTGGTATTGTACAAGATGGTGTTGCCCACTATTATAAAACGTCTACTCGACGCCATACGCAAGACTCTGTATTTGATGTAAGTAAATTGGCTGAGTTGCCTCGTATAGTTATAATGACTTGCTACGGTGGTATGGATGATATGGTGCCTATGAGTGTAGTTGCTACAAATCCTGACGGTTTGATCTTAACAGGGCTTGGTCATGGTACAATCCCACAAAATGTACGTCAAATCACACAGAATACAAAGTTTCCAACGGTACGTGCTTCTCGTACTGGTAGTGGCATGGTATCTGCAGTGCCACAAGATGCACTGGCAAACTATCTCGTATGTGATACTTTAAGTCCACAAAAAGCTCGTATTCTATTGATGCTAGGGCTTACAAAAACTAAAAATCTTAAAAAGTTACAACAATTTTTCCATGAATATTAAAGGCACATAATACTCATGGAACATATGAAACATAATAATTCTTTGAATCTAATAATTAATTTGAAAAATTTGAGAAAATATCTCAAATTTTAATTTGATATTCATTTTCAAGAATTATACTGTATTTAACAGTTTTATATGCAATAAACCGCACATTCCGATCGCCTAGGATGTGCGGTTTTCCATTTGTATTATATTTTTCGTATATGATTGGGAGTTGAATGATAATTTTTTGGGGTATCATTCTAGATGTTTTTGGATATCACATGATAGGTCTATTCAGCGCCAATAGCATTTTCTAGTGCTCTTTGTACGCCTACATAGACAGCCTTGGCTAAGGTGTCTCCAAATAGTGAGAAGGAACCAGCATCTGTTAAGATATCTCCATTTGTATCGATGGTGAGAATGATACCATCTGTAGAGGTACCTGTGGCAGATGTTTTGCGTTCTTTCGTAATTGCGTCAGGAATGTCTTCATTAATAAACGGATGGAGTCGTACGCTTTCAACATTCCAATCTTGTAGGGCTGCGGTTTTTGCCTCGGTAATCGTCATAATAGCTTTTACCATAGCGCTATCTGTTAAAGCTTTATTTGTAAATACGAGAATATTAATTGTGCCTGGCACTATGAAGTCTCCATCACGCTCTTCGTAACAATAGCCTGTACCTGCGCGATGTGCCGTTTTTTCATAGCCTGCAGTCACGATAGTTTCCACAATAGTATCATGTTCTTCGACTTTGGCATAGGCATGTAGATGCATTGTGGCAGACGTGAGAAGTGCTGTACTAAAATGAACAGGTGTATCGATGTGTTCAAATTCTTGAGCCAAATAATCGGCTACAGAGCCACCGGGTAAATCTTTTTCTGTTTCGATTTGATATGTTAGCTGTTGGTTGCGTACCGCTAGCGTATGGTGATAGCCACCATTTAATTGTCCGCTCGAAAGAGAATAGTGGATATCGTCAAAGTGTACCGTGACGGAGTGTAACTCTCTAGTTACATAGCCTCCAGTAGCGAGTTCTTGGGGTGCTTCGTATAGATTTTTGAACATGTAAGTCTCCCTAGTTTTATGATTGTTATATATGGAATATAACGATATAATATCTTTATTATCGTATTGCGAATGCATATGTAAAATTATAGCATATATGTTTACTGTTATTATATTGACATTATGTTGAGACGTATATTTGTTATTGTATAGATTTATATTATGGATGGTTATTATGGCTAATTTCTTAAGTGCTGTTTCTGAATTTCTTTTTAAAGACGCTAATATATTAATTCAAATGAGGGACTGGTTCTTTGCACAAGCTGGAAATATCTTATTAGCGTTAATTTTATTTTGGATAGGGCGATATGCTATTAAATGGGTAAAAGCTTTTGCTGTTCGCATTATGACAAAAGCTTCCTATGACTCAGCAGCGATGAGCTTTATTACTCAAATTATTAATTACGCCTTGCTAGTAGGGTTAGTATTGATTTGCTTAAACCAAATTGGTGTTCCTACAACATCTTTTATAGCTGCTTTTGGTGCTTTTGGTTTAGGTATTAGTCTCTCCTTACAGAATAACCTTTCTAATTTAGCATCTGGTTTATTAATTCTTATCTTCAAGCCTTTTAGAGCGGGTCACGTTATTCAGGTAGGTGATGTAGTCGGCAGTGTTAAATCAATTCAATTTATGTATACAGTTATCACTACTAAAGATCAAAGAAACGTATATATACCCAATTCCCTCCTTACATCTCAAGCTGTAACTAATATAGCCTATACAACTGAAAGGGTTATCCCATTTGTGTTTGATATTGGCTATAATAATGATCATCATGAAGCAATAAAAATCTTAAAAAAAATTTTTGCTGCTGATAAACGTGTCCTCAATCCCAAGAATATGGAAATTGGTATCTCTGAATTTGGAGATAATTCTGTACGCATCGCTGCTTATGCCCGTGTTAAGTCTAAAGACTTCCTAGATGTCCAGTACAGTATCATGTCTGATGTGAAAGATGCCTTTGATAAATACGGTATTGATATTCCATATCCTCAACGTGTGGTATATATCCAAAATGTAGATATATCGACTGGTGAAATTAAAGGGACAAAGAAAAAAGCAACTACTACAAATGTAGCAATAGATGATAGTCTTGAAAGTTAAGATACTGGAAGGTAGAACGAGAGTGATGACACTTTTAACGACGAATATTCATATGTTTTATAAGAAATTGGTATTGGCCATAACTTTTATAGGAATCATATTTATAGGTGCTAGTGTTGCTCAAGCTGCATACATTGCACCTC
Organism: Veillonella parvula; assembly: GCF_018378075.1. Taxonomy (GTDB): domain Bacteria; phylum Bacillota; class Negativicutes; order Veillonellales; family Veillonellaceae; genus Veillonella; species Veillonella parvula_K. The sequence continues at coordinate 100,431 of NZ_JAGZYE010000004.1, read as the reverse complement.
CTTCTACTGTTGGTGAGGCCGTAGTCCTAATTGATGCAGATACAAAAGAAATTTTATTTGCAAAGAACCCAGATAAGTGGATGCATCCAGCTAGTACTACAAAAATGGTCACCTTGTTAACTGCCTTAGAATTAAAGGGCACACAGCTTGATGAATTAGCTACTATAAGTAGCTATGCAACGAGCATGGAAGAATCAAACCTTGGGGTTCGCGTAGGCGATCAGATTACATTGGAAGGTATTCTTGAAGGTATGATGGTTGCTAGTGGTAATGATGCGGCCGTTGTAGTAGCCGAAAATGTAAGTGGTTCTGTGGATAAATTTGCTAAAGATATGACTCGCATTGCTGCAAAAGCGGGGGCAAAGAATAGTGTGTTCTTGAATCCTCATGGATTAACACAAAAGGGTCACCATTCTACGGCTCGTGATTTAGCGATGATTGCCGCGTACGGTATGAAATACCAAATATTCCGTGACAAGGTTGCCAATGATTACTACAAGGTGCCGTACCAAAACCGTGCACCAGAAACAATTCGTACTACAAACCACTTCATTCGCAACAAATATCCTGGCGCAAATGGTTTGAAAACAGGTTTTACAAATGCAGCAGGAGAATGTTTGATTGCGTCTGCCACACGTAAGGGCCATACTATGATTGTAGTTATGCTTAATGATGATAATCGTTGGGACGAAGCGGTACAATTCCTTGATTATGGCTTTAAACTCCGTGGGGTCATTTAAGGACCTATTGTGTAATGGGGGACATATGAGTTCATTTTTTGCATTCTTAAAACGCATGCGCTTTATCAATCGATGGAGCCTCATGCGAAATACGGAAATAGAAAATATTCAAGAACATAGCCTTGAAGTGGCTATGGTAGCCCACAATTTGGGAGCTATAAAAAATGAATACTTCGGAGGAAATGTAGATATTAATAAGGTAGCTGTCATAGCCATGTATCATGAGGTAAGTGAAATCTTTACAGGAGATATGCCAACACCAATCAAGTATTTTGATCCAAAGTTGCGTGAACTGTATGGTGAGGTTGAAACTTTGGCGCAAGAAAAAATGCTATCAACCTTGCCAGACCGGTTACAATCTGTTTATAAGCCTATACTTGTTGATGCAGAGGCTAGTCCAGAATGGCCTATCGTTAAGGCTGCCGATACAATTTCAGCCTATATGAAATGCGTCAAAGAGCTCAAGGCAGGAAATGATGAGTTTAAAGAGGCACATGACTCTATCTTAGCCAAGTTGAAAACTCTAAATATGCCTGAGGTAGATATGTTTATTGAATTATATATTCCTGCTCTTGGTAAGAGTTTGGATGAGTTGAACTATTACGAAATTAAATAACTACTAAAAGAGACAACTTCTTGAACTGTACCCCAAAAATTGGACACAATTTTGAAGGTATAGTTCATCTGGGCCGTCTCTTTTTGATTCTAACGATTTGTAGATTATGTTGCTAATGCTTTATCAAATTTTTGTTAGTTTGTTTAATAATAATTATTATAAGCGTATTTGTTAATTATTATGCCTTATTGAATATTATAGTTTACTTTTTCTATCTATAATCTCTTGATTTCTCATTAGTATTTTTTTACCTCGCCACGAGAAGGCTCGATGACCGTATTTTGCTTTGAATTCTTTGTTCGTTAGTGTTTCTAGTTCGTCTATATTGATATACGGTTCTATCTGTTGGAATTCTGGGATGGGCGTAGTTGGAATATCTTTGTTGTGAGGACACACCTCTTGGCACACATCACAACCAAATACGAGTGGTGTTTTAGCGAGAATCTGTTCCTCTTCATCGGTAAGTTCTCCTTTTTTCTGAGTTAAGTAGCTTTTACAAGTCGCGAATTTAAATTCGTCATGGCCCAAACATTGGCCTAAGCATGCTGTAATACAACGATTGCATCCTATACAGGACTGCTCAAGAGGGGCATTTGGTTTGAGTTCTAGTGTTGTTAAAATCGTACCAATAACGACATAAGAACCCCATTTAGGGCTGATAAAACAGTTGTTCTTTCCGTAAAAGCCAAGGCCTGCTAAGTAGGCCATATACCGATCTGCTAAAGGAGAGGTGTCGCAATGAATGGAGAACTGAGCCGAGTCATCAATTATTTGTAATCTTTCAATAAGACGTTCTAAATATTCATTAATGACCAGGTGATAATCTGTTGACCATGTATAGCGCGATAGATTGGCATGGCCTTTGTGTTGTACATGGTACGGGAATAGACAAACGATGGCACTTTTTGGTATAAACTGAGTCGTTCCTAGTAGTCTTGCCTCCACATCTGCCGTAGTGAAGGGGCAGGGGTTGCTTTCAAATAAAATAGTTTTGGCCTGTTCAGGTAGTGGCCATGAGGCAATTCCAAATTCATAAATATGTAATTCTTTGCAAATTTCCTGTAAATTTATATCTTTCATCGTAGATTTAGTGGTAAATAATTGGTAAAATAAAAGTATAAGAAATGCACGAGATTCTATAGTTTTTTGTTAAGTTTGTAGTTTGGTGAGAACTGTATTTTTATAGTTAGCACCGTAATTCTGTTAGTATTAGTATACCATTGAGAGGACAGATTATGTTAGCATTTATGAAAGTATTACAACCGAAGACGGTGGAAGAGGCTTATGAATTAGCCACAAAGAACAAAACTGCTCCTATGGTAGCAGGCGGCTGTTGGCTGCGTCTAGGACGACGAACTTGGCCATCAGTGATTGATATGGCGAGTCTTGATTTGCGTTATGTTCGTGAAGAAGATAAGGAGTTTGTAATTGGCGCTATGGCGACACAAGGAGATGTGGAACGCTTTGAGCCTTTACAACAATTCTGCGGCGGTGCCGTAGTTAAAGGCGTTAAGGAGATTCTTGGCGTTCAATTTAGAAATACTGCTACCATGGGCGGTTCTGTAGCAAGTAAGTTTGGCTTCTCTGATATCATCCCTGCGCTATTGGCAGTGCATGCAGACATCGTTACCTTCAAAGGCGGTCGTATGTCCATGCAAGATTATATGGCATATAGAGAACGTGATATTCTCATGGAGATTCGCATCCCTAAAGTAGATGTACCTGTAGCTGTTGAAGCCCTTCGCATTTCTCGTGGTGATTTCCCGTTATTGACAGGTGCTCTTCGCCATGATGAAAAAGGGGTTGAATTGTATATCGGTACAAGACCTGGTGTACCTCAATTAGCTGTTAAAGCAAGTGCCTTGCTTTCAGAAAAAGGATTATCTGCCGCAAAAGAAGCAGGTCAATTGGCATCTGAAGAACTAGTGTATCAATCTAACTCTCATGCGTCCAAAGAATATCGCATGGAAATGGTAAAAGCAATGGTTCAACGCTTAGCTAAGGAGGTGGCACAATAATGGAACTCGTACTTAATATTAATAACAAAAATGTAACTGTTAATGTGCCAACTGATGAGATGTTGCTAGATACATTGCGTAATCTTGGCTATTACAGTGTCCGCTGTGGCTGTGACACCACAAACTGTGGCCTTTGCACTGTATGGGTGGATGACGAAATTATTTTGTCCTGTGCATACCCTACATTTCGTGCGCCAGGCCATAAAATTACTACATTAGAAGGCTTACAAGAGGAAGCTGAATTATTAGCGGCTTGTATCGCAAGTGAGGGCGCAGATCAGTGTGGTTTTTGTACAACTGGCATGATGATGAGTGCTATCAATTTGAAACGCAAAAATCCAAAGGCTAGCGATGATGAGATTCGCGAATACCTCATAGGTAACTTATGTCGCTGTACTGGTTATGAATCACAACTTCGAGGAGTTCGTAAATTCTTAGAAGGAGGCCTATAATGATGAACAAGCATATTGGTAAGTCCTATGACAAAGTTGACTCCAAAGGTATTTTGTCTGGTAAACCGTCTTATACTGGCGATTTTGTTCCCAAAGATGCGCTCGTTATTAAGGCTCTTCGTAGTCCTCATGCTCAGGCGCGCATCAAATCTATTGATACATCTAAAGCCAAATTGATTCCTGGCGTAGAAGCTATTTTTACTTATGAAGATGTGCCTAATACGCGATTCACATTAGCAGGTCAAACATATCCAGAGCCATCCGCTTATGATGCGCTTATTTTGGACCCTGTAGTTCGCTATGTTGGAGACGAAGTAGCTCTCATCGTAGCAAAAGATGAAGCTACAGCGCTCAAAGCAATGCCGCTTATCAAGGTTGAATACGAAGTACAGAAACCTGTACTTGATATGCATACTGCTATCGACCATGAAACTATAGTACATCCTGAAGATGATATTCACAATAATATCCCTGTAGGACAAGATTACAAACGCAATATTTGCGTATCCTATCACAAACGGGTAGGAGATGTGGAGGCAGAACTTGCTAAATGTGATTACGTGGCAGAAGGTACATACTTTGACCAGGCCACACGCCAAACAGCGATGGAACCATTCCAAAGCTTTGGATATATAGATGCGCTTGGTCGTGTAGTTATCGTATCCTCTACGCAAATCGTATTCCATGTACGCCGTCACATCGCTCGTGCACTCGGTATTCCGGCTACAAAAGTCCGTGTTATTAAACCTCGTATCGGCGGCGGTTTCGGCTCTAAACAAACGGCTTGTACAGAAATTATGACGGCCTTTGTAGCGTGGACATTGAAAAAACCTTGTTATCTCTTATACGATCGTACAGAAGCACAAACTTGCTCCACTACACGTCATGCTCGTGAATGGAAAATCCGCGTAGGTGCTACAAAAGATGGTATTATTAAAGTTATTGATATGGACTCCATCACAGCCGCTGGTGCACATGCAACTCATTGCTTCACTACTACAACGGCTGGTGAACATAAATCTGTACCGTTGTACAACAAAGCGACTGCTGTTCATTATGGTACAGAGGGTGTGTATACTAACCAAACTCCTGGTGGTGCTTTCCGTGGATATGGTGCAACAGAAGCATTGTGGCCATTAGAATGTGCAGTAAACCAGTTAGCTGATAAGATGGGGATTGATCCAGCTGAATTACGTCAGAAGAACTTAATAGCGGAAGGTGAACAAAGCTTAGTATATGCTCCAGATGAATATCTTGATTCTGGTCTTTTCCAAGATACCGTAAATCGCGTAAAAGAAATGGCTCGTTGGGATGAACGCCCTCATTCTTGGGATATCGATGAGCGCTATCGCGGTGGACTTGGCATGGCTTTAGCATTACAAGGCTCTGGTGTCGCAAATATCGATGTGGCGTCTGTTGAAATTCGCCTTGGTGACGATGGTAATTATACATTGTATACTGGGTCTTCTGATATGGGCATGGGGTCTAATACCGTATTGACTCAAATGGCCTGTGAAGTAATCGGCTGTCCTATGGAATATATGACTGTTATTGAATCAGATACAGATATCGTACCATTCGATCCAGGGTCCTACGCATCTAGTACAACCTATGTAACAGGTACTGCTGCTAAGATGGCAGCAGAAGAATTGCGCACTAAGATTATTGCTAAATTCGCTCAATTCTTTGAAACCGACGTTGAAAACGTTGACTTTGACGGCGTTGTAGCTACCACAAAAGATGGTGCTAAAACAATGGATATCCATCAATTGGCACCAAAATTATTAGTTGGTGTTAATGCGGAGCAATTGTCTGGTTTTGCTACATGGGGCAGTCATACGTCCCCACCTCCATTTATGGCATCTATTGCTGAGGTGAAGGTAGATAAACAAACAGGTAAGGTTATTCCTCTTCATTTCTATTCTTGTGTTGATTGTGGTACGGTTATCAACCCTAAATTGGCTCGCGTTCAAGTTGAGGGTGGTGTGGTACAAGCTATCGGCATGGCTTTATATGAAGATGTACGCTATTCCAACAATGGTCGTTTGGAAACAAACAATCTTATGACTTATAAAATCCCAACCCGTCAGGATATTGGTGAATTACATACAGACTTTGTAGAATCTTACGAGCCTACAGGTGGTTTCGGAGCAAAATCTATTGGTGAGGTTGTCATCAATACGGGGTGCCCTGCTATTCAACATGCCATTAAAAATGCAGTTGGTGCGGATATTCGTACATTACCTATGACACCTGAGAAGGTATTTATGGCTATGGACGAGAAATATAAAGTATAGAGATTTCTAGTTCTTTTTACTTTCTAAGGAGGCCTGGTTCTATGACATCACAAACATCCTATTGGAATCGATTGATTCAGCCGGGAATCGTTGCCCTTGTTGGGGCAGGCGGTAAAACGACTGTGCTTTCAAAACTAGTAGAATATGGACGGCTGAAAGGTCAGCCCATCGTAGTTACGACTACGACTCGACTTTATGAGTCTCAGGTGGCTCATTATGAACCGATTTATACTCATAATATTAATGAAGCTGATGAGTATTGTACTGACCGACTTTTACATGGCTATTGTGGTGCGTGGTTCGCTGGAATTACAGGAACAAAAGTAGACTCCTTAGATTGTGATCTTATCGATGGTTTATCCAAGTTACATCCCAATTGGCAAATTGTTGTAGAAGCAGATGGGGCGAAGGAAAAATGGCTCAAGGCACCTAAGACGACCGAACCTGTCATTCCATCTCTTACAAAGACTACGATTGGCCTCGTGAATCTACAAATGCTAGGGGCCCCGTTAGATGATGAACACGTACATAATATCGAGCTGGTTCAAGATATTGTAAAACGCGATATGGGGGCTATTGTAACTCCTCGTATGTTGGCTGATCTTGTTTTGCATAGGCAAGGTTTATTCCAATACAGTAAAGGTAAGAAAATACTATTCTGTACTGGTTATGAAACAGTGCAACATCGCATTATCGATGATTTTATTGATCATATTGTTGATAGCGATATTTCGGCTATCATTTTGGCTGATGGATACAAAGCAAGTTGTGAAATCCGTCGCATTATTCAATGTCGGTAGGTACTCATGACTAATGTGAAAGCAAATTGTAACACCGCTTTTAGTCCCATGAGAGACCCCATAGACCATCATCCTTTGCATATTGGCATTGTCCTCCTTGTGGGAGGGCAATCCAAGCGTATGGGATGTAATAAGCAGCTCTTACCCTGGCGTGGCAAGACTGTTCTAGATGCGGTCTGTGGGGCTCTTCAAGGTGGATGGGGTGGACAGGTAGCTTCTACTGTATCGTGTAAGCTACCTTTTGTGGCAGTTACTGGTGATGATCATGAGAAACTAGAACCTATTGTCACAAGCTATGGTTTTGAAGCCATTCGAAATGACCATCCTGAACTAGGGCAAGGAGTATCCATAGCGTTGGGAGTACGTCATTTGATGAATACGTCATCCATACCGCTAGACGGTATTCTCTGTTCAGTAGGAGATCAACCACTTTTGACGAGTGCTGTTGTACACGAGGTCATTCGTGCGTTTAATGAAAACTTTCATCCGAAAATTATCGTCGTTCCACATTATGGGGCAAATTATCACTCGGGAAATCCCGTTCTCTTTGGTTCTCATTGGTTTGATTATTTACAGCAGATTCAAGGGGATCAAGGGGGTAAGACCATTATTCATGGTGATGGTAAAGCCCATGTCGTGAAATTATGGATTAGTGATGATATTGGCGACGATATCGATACACCCGATGATTTTGAGCGTTTGAAACATCGTGAAAGTGAGGCATTATGAAACCATTGGTACTCATGCGTGGAGGCGGAGACATCGCTTCCGGCGCTGTATATAGATTGAGACGGGCGGGCTATCCCGTTGTAATTAGTGAAATAGCGATTCCTACCATGATTCGGCGCGAAGTATGTTACGGTAATGCGGTTCATCGTGGAGAAATGATTTTGGAACGTTTTGTTGCTCGTCATGTGTCTATTGGTGAAGTGAAGGATACATTGGCACAGGAAATCATTCCCGTTGTCACTAGCTCATATGAGGAATTATTGGACACTTTAAAACCAGAGATTGTAGTCGATGCTATTTTGAGTAAAAAGAATCTTGGAACAAAACGAGGTGATGCAGAGCTCGTTATAGGTGTTGGCCCTGGATTTACTGCTGGAGAAGATGTAGATGTGGTCATTGAAACGATGCGTGGTCATTCATTAGGTCGCTGTATCTATGATGGGCCGGCTCAACCTAATACAGGTATCCCTGGAAATGTAGGTGGCTACACTCATGAGCGCGTTATCCATTCTCCAAAGGCTGGACTATTTACAGCAAAACGGCATATTGGCGATTCTGTACAAGCCAATGAGGTGATTGGTTATGTCGATGAAGAACCAGTCCGAGCTAAAATTACAGGCATTCTACGAGGAATTTTAAAAAGTGGGCTCATCGTATCAGATCATTTTAAGTTGGCTGATGTGGATGCTCGTTGTGAAGAGTCTCATTGTTATAGTATTTCAGATAAATCTCTAGCTGTTGGTGGTGGCGTTTTAGAGGCTGTTACTGCTTGGGATTATGAAAGGAATCTAGATGGAAACAATTTATGATGTGATGAAAAATCGTCTACAGGTTACTGAAACTACCGTGATGGTTACAGTTCTATCCGGTCCTCGCCAAGGGGATAAGACTATTTATGCTGAAGATGGAAGTGTTCTATACGGAACTCCTATTGAAGGATTTACTGTAGATAAAGCAAAGCTAAATTCTCTCTGCATGGTAGGCGAAATGGAGTGTTTCGTACAACCTGTAGAAAATGATCCGTCAGTTCTCGTATTAGGTGCAGGTCATGTTAGCCGAGCTATTACTGATTTGCTATTGTTTATTGGCTGTCGTGTTACAGTCGTAGATGACCGTCCAGAATATGTGGTTCCTGAATTCTTTGATGAACGTGTCATACGTAAATGCTTACCTTTAGAAAACTTCAAGAACGATTTACCTCTTGATGAATATACTGGTTTTATCATTGTGACACGTGCTCATGAGTACGATAATATATGCTTAGAACAATTACGAGGGTACTTGCCTACCTATATGGGCGTTATGGGTAGCCAAAAACGCATCCATCACGCCTTTGAAGTGTTGCGTGAGCAGGGATGGACTCAAGATGAGTTAGATATGGTATATGCGCCTATTGGGCTAGATTTAGGAGCTCAAACGCCTGAGGAAATTGCATTATCTATCGTTAGTGAATATTTGGCAGTGGTGCGTGGAAAAAAAGGCGGCTCATTGCGGAAAGGTAGAGTGATCCATGAATCGTGAGTTTATTGAATACCTTAGTGAACGTAAAAACGAAACCTTAGCAGTAGCCACTATTTTATATACCTGTGGATCCACACCTCGTAAAGCTGGTACATCTATGGTTGTATTTCCTGATGGATCTATTTTTGGTACTATCGGCGGCGGACGTGCGGAAAATGAAATCCGCCTAAGTGCGGTGGACTCTTTGAATAAAAAAGAAGCTCACCGTCGTATCGATGTTCATCTCGATGATGACGTAGCTGTTAAAGAAGGCATGGTTTGTGGGGGCCAAATGGATGTTTGGATTGAAACACAAAACATCTAATAAAAATCTCATTCAGCGTTTGTTTATAAATTTACAGTACTCTCAAAATGAGTTAAAATATAAGGTACAGTCAAAGAATTGATTGTACCTTATTATTTTGTATAAGGAGCTATTTTTATGCATATTGACGCACTTATACATACCTTTAGGCTTCTTGATATCGTTGATATCATAATCGTTGCTATTGGTATTTACTATTTATATAAATTGCTTAAAGATACACGGGCCGTTTCTCTTTTAAAAGGTCTCGTTATGTTGGCAATTTTAAATTTATTAAGTCATCTGTTAAATCTATACGTTATCAACTGGATTTTGCAACAAAGTATGACCGTTCTTCTCTTTGCGTTACCCGTTGTATTCCAACCAGAATTGCGTCGTGCTCTAGAACAATTGGGGCGTGGACGAATCTTCAGCAAGGCACAAAATGTAAACGAAGAAGAAATGGATATGGCCATTAATGAAGTGATGGCTGCGGCTCGCGTTATGTCTCGTGAACATACTGGGGCACTTATCGTTTTTGAACGTGAAGTAGGTCTTAATGACTTTGTAGATACTGGTATTCTTATCGATGCTGTATTGAGTCGCGAGTTGATTAAAAATATCTTTGTTCCTAGTACACCGCTTCATGATGGGGCCTTGATTATTCGTGATGGGCGAATCCGTGCAGCGGGCTGCTTGTTGCCGTTGACTGAGGACCGCACATTGAGTACTGAACTAGGTACACGTCACCGTGCAGCTATTGGCTTGTCTGAGCAAACTGACGCTGTTGTAGTCGTTGTCAGTGAGGAAACAGGGACCATTTCTTATACATATGGCGGTCATATTTATCGCCATTTACCAGAGGATCAAATTAAAGAGGCATTGCGCACCTTTATGGAACGCCCTCGTCAAACCATTACTAGTATGTGGAAATGGAGGGCAAATAAATGATGATTCATTTGAAACGCAATTGGCCTGCTAAATTATTATCCTTGCTAGCGGCTATCGTCATGTGGTTCTTTATTATGCGCGATCAGAACCCTGTGATGGAAGTAACCTATACAATACCTGTTCAGGTTCAAAATCTCAATTCTGGCTATATCATAGAAGATGCACCAGATGTGGTCCGTGTTGTTCTGGCTGGTCCACGTGATACCATTATGTCTATGAAATCAGATAATTTACGGGCTTATATTGATGCATCTGGTGTAAAACCAGGTCAAAATAATGTAACTATTAATTTTACGCCTCCGGCAGGGATGAATCTTGTGGAGGTTAAACCAGATAACATCATCATCAATGTTGATGAATATGCAGAGAAAACGATTCCTGTTGAAATAGTTCCAATCGGCAAGTTCTCTGATGATATTGCTTTGAAATCGGTAACGATTGTGCCGAAAGAGGTAACTGTTTCTGGTCGTAAGCAACAAGTTAATGCAGTGAGCAAGGTTGTGATGAAAGTCAATGTGGCTGGTCAAACGAAGAATTTTAGCGCTGTTAGTACTTTAGAAGCTTGGGATACGGTAGGTAATGTACTGGATGTACATATTAATCCAAACCAAGGCCAAGCACAATACGAACTCAACTTATTACGTAAAGAAAAGGCGGTTCCTATTACTGTTCCGACTGTTGGTACAGTAGCAGAAGGTTATGAAGTTAAATCCACGTCTGCTACACCAACGCAACTAACAGTTACAGGTCGTGAAGAAATGATTGATTCCGTTACAGAAATACAAACGGAACCTATCGATGTATCGGGTGCTACTGAAACTGTACAGGGTAACTATAATTTAGTATTACCGAATGGAGTTAATAGCAATACCACAACGGTACGGGTGAAAGTAGAAATACAAAAGAAAGTACTTAATGGATGATAAGTTTTTTGTGAGGCTTTGAAATCTTGCGACAAAGACCCTAATAGAGTGAATATTTCTCTATTAGGGCCTTTTTATGATTTATATATTAGCTTTTATAGTAGTGTTGTATAATAAAGATGTATGACTATTTTCTTACTGGTCAAGTGGTAAAGAATTTTGGTCAAAGATTAAAGAAGTAGGCTCACCTAAAAGGGAGGCTTTAATAGGAAAGATATGATTAGAATAATAAATCTCCGCGTGGCTGTTATGGTTAAGTCGGATATCAAAAGTATTGTAGAAAAGAAATATCCCCCGTTACGTGGTGCTATCGAAACGATTCATGTTGTTCGACGTGCCGTAGATGCCCGTAAGAAGCCAAACATTGTTTTTGTATATACCCTATTCATTGAGGTTCATAATGAAGCTCAAGTCATGAAAAAGCTTGGTAAAGAAAAGGATATATCTGTATTTGCTGCAGAAGATCCAGAACCTATTGTTTTTGGGTCCGTACCATTAGCTCATCGTCCTGTAGTTATGGGCTTTGGCCCTGCGGGGATGCTGGCAGCCTTTTACTTAGCTCGTGAAGGATATCGCCCAATCGTGCTTGAACGCGGTCAAGATGTAGATACACGTAGTCATGATGTAGAAACATTTTGGAAAAAGGGCATATTTAAACCTGAATCCAACGTACAATTTGGGGAAGGCGGCGCAGGAACTTTTTCCGATGGTAAGTTGACAACTCGTATTACCCATCCGCGTTTACATGAAATATCTAAATACTTTGTAGAGTTCGGTGCGCCTGAAGAAATCTTATATAAACATAAACCTCATGTAGGTACTGATAAATTGCGTACCATGGTAAAAGCCATGCGTGAGCGCATCATCGAATGGGGCGGTGAAGTCCGCTTTGGTTCTAAGGTAACGGATTTATTTATTGAAAATGACCGTATCGTAGGCGTTGAAGTTAATGGTAGTGAGCGTATTGATACGACTGTTGTTTTGTCTGGCGTAGGCCATAGTGCACGTGACACATATGAAATGCTCTATAAACGCAATGTGGAAATGATGGCAAAACCATTTGCTATCGGTGTTCGTATTGAGCATGATCAGTCTGTAATTGATGAGTCTCAATATGGTGTAGAACCATCTAGTTTGGGCCTCGGTGCAGCAGAATATTCTCTCGTATACCACGATAAAGAATCAGGCCGTACTGCATATAGCTTCTGTATGTGCCCAGGAGGTCAAGTAGTAGCATCTGCCTCTGAAGATGGTGGAGTTGTTGTAAATGGCATGAGTTTATACGCTCGGGATAGCGGTGTTGCTAATAGTGCTATCGTAGTCAACGTAGGTCCAGATGACTTTGGTACTCATCCATTAGATGGCGTCGCATTTCAACGAGAATGGGAACGCAAGGCCTATGAGTTGGGCGGTTCTAACTTCCATGCGCCTGCACAAACTGTAGGACAGTTTTTAGGACTTTCACAAGCACCTAGCGTACAAAATAGTATATATAGCTACGAGCCAGGTGTTGTAAATTGCGATTTACATGATTGCTTGCCATCATTCGTCACATCCGTATTAGAGCGGGCCTTGCCATACTGGGGGCGTCGCATCCGAGGGTTTGATGATCCTGCGGTGTGTATGACAGGCGTTGAAACGCGTACCTCTGCGCCGCTTCGTATGGGACGCAATGAAGAACGCATTTCTCCTACTGTAGGAGGTTTTTATCCTATGGGTGAGGGGGCTGGCTATGCAGGGGGAATTATGAGTGCTGCCCTTGATGGTGCGGAAACGGCCATTTTATGTATGGTAAAATACGCAAAACCTAATTAGTGGGGAATTATACTGATGAATTGAATTACAGTATAGATTCATACTATTTATGTAATATAGATGTGACTTTATAGTAGGTATGCTTTCTATATTATGATATAATACACAACAGTAATTATTGAAAAGATACACACGGTAGATATATAGACTTGTGAAACTTTCACAAATCCTTAGAGGAGGATAATTATGGCTCGTTTATTTGGTACAGATGGTGTACGTGGTGTTGTTAATGAGTTTTTAACGCCGGAATTAGCCTATCATTTAGGTCGTGCGGCAGGAACGCATTTTGGTAAGAAAAAGGATCACCCTACGTTCTTGATTGGTCGCGATACGCGAATTTCTGGTTCTATGCTTGAAAGTGCATTAGCGGCGGGCATTTGCTCTGTTGGTGGTAATGTAGTAATTGCAGGCGTTATCCCAACACCAGCAGTAGCGTACCTTGTACGGCAACAAGGTTTTGATGCGGGTGCTGTTATTTCTGCATCCCACAACCCATATCCAGATAATGGCATTAAATTCTTTGATGGTAATGGCTATAAATTACCTGATGAAGTGGAAGATGAATTGGAAAAATATGTTCGTCAAAGTGCAGATAATGAATTGGCACGTCCTACAGGTGATGGTATTGGTAAAATTGAGTTCAATAGTAACTTGGCTCATTTATATGCTCATTTTGTACGTCACACAATCGATACGTCCCTTGAAGGGTTGACTATCGTTTATGATGGTGCCAATGGCGCAGCTTCCAGTGTAGGTCCGGAAATTTTGTCTGGACTAGGGGCTAAAGTCATCAATATTAACGTGAATCCAGATGGTTTGAATATCAATCATCATTGTGGTTCCACACATATTGAAGGCTTACAAGTAGCCGTACAACAACATAATGCAGACCTTGGTATTGCTAATGATGGCGATGCTGACCGCTGTTTATTGGTTGATGAAAAAGGTCAAGTCCTCGATGGTGATCAAATCATGTTGCTATGCGCCCTTAAGTTGAAAGAAGAAGGAAAACTTAAAGGTGATACCATAGTTGGTACCGTTATGAGTAATATTGGATTCCATAAAGCAGCAGAAGAACTTGGTATGAAAACAGTTTCCACTGCTGTTGGTGATCGATATGTATTGGAATACATGCGTGAACATAATCTTTCCGTTGGTGGTGAACAATCTGGTCACGTAATCTTTTTAGATCACAATACCACGGGTGACGGCATGTTAACAGCTGTTCAAGTGGCAGCTCTTATGAAGGAGAAAAAGCAACCTCTTTCTGAATTGGCCGGCATTATGACAAAATACCCACAAGTTCTTGTAAATGTTCGTGTAGCTACAAAAACTGGCTGGGAAGACAATGACCTCATCAAAGCTGCTATCGTAACAGCTGAAGGAGAACTTGGTGACGAAGGTCGCGTCTTGGTACGTGCATCCGGGACAGAACCACTCATTCGTGTCATGGCTGAAGGTCCTAATCAAGAAGAACTACAATCCCTGTGCCAAGAAATTGCTGATATTATCGGTAGAGAACAAGGGTTGGCTGAATAACTCTTGATGAGTAGTTTAATACTATTTTATTCCGTTTGGTTCCATTCTACAATTTATATCAAAGGTATACCCTCCTATATATGTCCCTTTGCTCCGTCCTACGTAAAGTCACTGCAGGAACATATATAGGAGGGTATTTATTTTATATTTATTTAGGATGGTTACCGAATGGAACCATCACTATATGTTATTATAGCTATATAGTTTAAGTCTTATTGGTAAATAGTTAAGGTGTCGTATGAAGATTGTAAATCAACGGGAACTTGGAAATCTCCTTAATGAGTGTCCAAATAGTGTAAATTCTGCTTGTGAGCTTGCATATGCTGAGTCACAATCAAGGAGAGAAAGAAATTCACAGCTTATATTAGAGGCCTTCTTAGAAAAATATAGAGATAAATTGAGTGATGTTGAAAAAGCTAAAGTTTATACCAATCTAGCTTTTTATTATAGCGATGAGGAGAATATAAAAGAATATAACTATCTATCTGCAGCTGTAAAATTAAAGTCTCCATATATAGAGACTTACAGAGGGTTGGCTTTATATCATTTTTCAGCTTATAGAGAGAAGGGTTCTGTAGAGGAATTAAAGAAAAGTTTACATACCTTTGAAAAGGGAACAACAGTATCCGATGATTATGAAATGAACTTTGGCTATGCAGTGTGTTTGTTTGAGCTTAAGGAATATGAGAAAGCAAAGACTACTTTTGAAGAGTTATTAAAAGACTACCCAAATAGAATGCGATTATTACTCTCTATTGCTTATTGTGATGTGTATTTGGGCTATAAAGATCAAGCGATGAATCGTTTAAAACAAATTAAGCTTGGTCAGGATGAACAATATAAAGACAAATATTATGATTCTGACATTATTCATGATTTTCAAGTATATGAAGCTTATTATGTATTAGGTGAGTATACCTTATTTCTAGAGGAATGTGAAAAGGCAAAAGTAGATTGTATTGTTTCTGGACCTCCGTATTACTTTGCTCTTTGGCTTAATAATCAGCATGATTATTTTAAGAAAGAAATTGCTGAAAAGAGAGAAGAACTAATATTGTCTCTTGAGGAAACAAAAGTAGATGAAGATTTCTCTAATGAAGAAGAAAAACAAAACTGTATAAAAAGTTGGGAAGAGGATATTGAAGATTTAGATATATTGGTGTATAAGATTAAAAATGAAAATTTTATACCTATAATTGAATTGCAACTATGGCCAGAATATGGATGCTATTTGATAGACCGTTTAACTCATAACTTATAATACGCTAACTTCATAGTGATAGGGCTAAAGAATATTTATATAGTTGAAGTTTTATAGTTTTGATTGAAAAAGAATAGCACTACTTTGGATTGGAATAATTCAAAGTAGTGCTTTTATTATTATTTTTCAGCCACAACGAGTTTATATCCATTTGAGTGAATGTTACTGCCTGTGGTATCTTCGTTGTTCAAGGATTTTACATAGCTGTCGCCAGTGAGTATCCAATTGGAGTCTTTGCTGAGTTTCACAGTTACTTCTTTAGCCGTGTTGTCTGTGTTTACAGCACCTACAAGACTAGATCCATTTGTCATGTCTAGAGCGATGGTACTGATTGAATCAGCCATAATATTACCACTTAGTTCTTGGTTAGATGTGCGGAGTGTAAGATGACCGCCGTTCTCACCAGTTTTTCCCCAACGGGAGTCGGCAGCTGCTTTCACTAAGGTAGAAGTGTTCGGCATAGAGATGGCATTGTTAGAAAGGTCTACTTCAGCAGTAGTGTTGTTTACATAGAGGAACGCACCTGTAGCGTGAGTTGTAAGTGTATTATTCTCTGCTTTCAGGCGAGCAATACCGTTTTCAGCATCACCAGAGAAGCTTTGATATAGCATGAAACCATTATCTTTGTAGCCTGTTACATTGGAGTTCGTAAGGGTAATAGAATTTTTACCTTCTACGACGCCAATTTCACTGTTATTCGCTATGCCGTTGACATTGTTCACTATAATATTACCCGTGGAGTAGATAACAGGACTGCCTTCGCCAGATGTCGTAAGTTTGGCTGCTTCTGTGGTGATAGTGCCTTCTCCGCGATCTGTAGCAAGTGTAGCAGAGTGAGCCCCTTCAGTGGTGATAGTTAGGTTTTTGCCATTTACCGTACCTTTGTAAGTAGCATCTAAACCACGAGAGGAATCGCTTTTGGTGTGAATATTAGTATTTTCTACGTTGATAACAGAACCTTCACCAGTGGCAAAGACTGCGTTAGAGCCTTTAGAATTAGATGTAATATTACTGCCTTTAATATTGATTTGGCTCCCCTCGATACCGAGGACTACTGCATTTTGACCACGGAAATTGCTGTTGTCATCGCTTGTAGTGTCGCCTGTTTTATCGAAAACGCTATTTTCAATATCAATTACCGCTTTATTTTTACCGATGAAAGCATTCTGATCGGCCGTTGTGTTTGTCATCGATTCGTGAGCAATGGATTTGTTTTCTGTAGCGATAGTTGTGCCTTTAAAAGTACTAGGATCTACTTCAACTTGTGGTGCCATTCCATTAGGGGCTCCATTCTGCATAGCTGTTGGAGGCATACCGTTAGGAGTGCCAGAAGGAGGATTCCCATTTGGAGGTATTTGGTTAGACGTGCCTGTAGGGACATGACCGGCAGGTGGTTTGCCGTGAGGTGCACCGGTTGGAGGTGTGCTTCCTTGTGCAGATGGTACTGTTTTAGTTTGTTCTGTTGTGGTTACAACTGCTACGTTGGTATTAGTTTGAGTCTCTGCAGCTAATGTTGGGATAACTGCTAATGTCGATAAAGCGGCACCAAGGACTGCAGGTAACACCCAACGACGTAATTTTCTATATGATAAGCTATTCTTTTTAGTTTTATGTTGTTTCTTTATAGTTGTTTTATTCATGATTAATATCTCCCAAATTATATACATACATTTTGAAAATACAACAAAATCTAATTGCGTAAAATTTAGAATGATAGAAGTATAATTTCTTACAATGAAAAGGATGTGAAGCATAGAAACAATCTTTTTTATTCCTTTTGACTTATCTGTGGTGGTTTACTTTTTATCGATTTTTCTAGTATAATATACCTCAGTACATATTTTATTTTGTACTGATTCTGCCGTATATCATAGAAAGGAATTCCAAATTCGTAAAGGCGAATAGCGCAAGTACCCGCGAAGGCAGTCGTTAGGGTAGACGAGGTGAAGAGTGATCGAGTCATCAGCGGATGCTCTTCCGGCATATTCATGTCGTAACAGGTATTAAAAAGCCCATCGGTAACGATGGGGACAAAGTATATCTGAATGAATTGTATTGAACTAATATTTAATACATTAAATAGAATATTAATCTAGAATATTAATTAGTTAGCCTTAGTTTTTGCTGGGGCTAGAAATACCCCCAGTTATAGGAGGATATACGTATGTGCGGTATCGTAGGATACATTGGCTTTAATCAAGCATCTGATTTCTTGTTGGACGGTATGGCAAAGTTAGAATACCGTGGTTATGACTCTGCAGGTATTGCTGTTATCGGCCCTGAAAATGTTATTAAAATTCAAAAGAAGGTTGGCCGTCTTGCTAATCTTGAGGCAGTTGTGAAAGCAGATCCTAATGAAGGAACTGTAGGCATTGGTCATACACGTTGGGCTACACACGGTCGTCCATCCGACATGAACGCCCACCCTCATGCATCTGAAGATGGTAAATTTGCTGTTGTACACAACGGCATTATTGAAAACTACATGCCTTTAAAAGAAGAGCTTATTGCAAAAGGGTACCATTTCAAATCTGAAACTGATACAGAAGTTGTAGCTCATTTGTTAGAGGATATGTACGATGGCGATTTCGTGGGCACAGTACGCCGCATGCTAGCTCGTGTTGATGGTGCGTATGCTCTTGAAATCATCTGCTCCGATGAGCCAGATAAAATCATTTGTACTAAAAAAGAAAACCCATTGGTTATCGGCCTTGGCAAAGGTGAAAACTTTGTAGCATCCGATATTCCAGCTATCATTAACTACACACGTGATACATACATCTTGAGCGATGGTGAATTAGCTATCGTAACTCGCGATAATGTATCCGTATTCGACCGTGAAGGTAACCCTGTTGATAAAGAGGTATTCCATGTAAATTGGAACGCTGAAGCAGCAGAAAAAGGTGGTTATGAGCATTTCATGTTGAAAGAGATTCATGATCAACCTAAAGCTGTTCGCGATACATTCGGTACACATATCTCTGAAGATGGTAAAACAGCAATCTTTGATGAGCTAAATTGGACTGCTGAAGATGTAGCAGCTTTCAATAAAATTCTCATCGTTGCATGCGGCACTGCATACCATGCAGGTCTTGTAACAAAACAATATATTGAAAACTTGGCGCGTATTCCAGTTGATGTGGAAATAGCATCTGAATACCGTTACAGCAACCCATTGACTGATGATAAAACATTATGTATCGTTATTAGTCAATCTGGTGAAACATCCGATACATTGGCGGCTTTGAAAGAGGCTAAACGCCTTGGTGCCAAATCATTGGCCATTACCAATGTTGTTGGTTCCAGCATTTCTCGTGAAGCAGATAACAAAGTTTACACATGGGCTGGCCCTGAAATTTCTGTAGCGTCCACAAAAGCGTACACTACTCAATTAGTAGCGGGCTTGTTATTCGCCGTATACCTAGGTCAATTAAATGGTAAATTAAATCCAGCCTTAGCCGAAGAAATTCTTAGCGGCGTTAAAAACCTACCATCCTTGATTCATGAAATCTTTGAAGTAGACGAAGATATGAAAGCCTTTGCTAAACATTATGGCTTCAAATCTGATGCATTCTTCTTGGGCCGTGCTATCGACTATGCAGTAGCGATGGAAGGTGCTTTGAAGTTGAAAGAAATTTCTTACATCCACGCTGAAGCATATGCTGGTGGCGAATTGAAACATGGTACATTGGCTCTTATCGAAGAGGGCGTACCTGTTATCGCATTGGCTACACAAGAGGATGTGTACGATAAGATGATCAGCAACATCCGAGAGGTAAAAGCTCGTGAAGCTATTGTAATCGGTATTGGCATGAAAGGTGACGAAGAATTATCTAAACACGTAGACCACACAATTTATGTGCCTCGTGCGAATAAATTTATCGCTCCAATCTTAGCGGTTGTACCATTGCAACTATTGGCGTATTATGCAGCAATTACACGCGGTGCAGACGTAGATAAACCACGTAATTTGGCTAAATCTGTAACCGTAGAATAATATATAACCAACAGTGTCAAAGCACTGTTGGTTTATTTCAATATAGGGAGACTATTATGGCAGTTATATTTTCCGGCATCCAACCAAGTGGGGAGTTAACACTTGGTAACTATTTGGGGGCTTTACGTAATTTCTTAGACTATCAAGATACTGATGAATGTTACTATTGTATCGTTAACCAACATGCGATTACGGTACCGCAAGATCCAAAAGAATTATTTCAAAACACTCGTAATTTGGCTGCATTGTACCTTGCGGTTGGCCTTGATCCTAAAAAGGTAACATTGTTTGTTCAATCTGAAGTACCTGAGCATGTTAAGCTCGGTTGGGTTATGCAATCTATTAGCTATGTTGGCGAATTAGAGCGTATGACTCAGTACAAGGATAAGTCTCAAAAGCAAGGGGATTCTATTCCTACAGCATTGCTTACGTACCCACCATTGATGGCGGCAGATATCTTGCTATATGGTACAAACTATGTTCCTGTAGGTGAGGACCAAAAGCAACATCTTGAGTTGACTCGTAATTTGGCAGAGCGTTTTAACCGTAGATTCGGTGAAACTTTCGTAGTACCTGATATCAAGGTAGGCGAAGGTGGTGCTCGCGTTATGAGCTTACAAGAGCCAATTAAGAAAATGAGTAAATCTGATGATAACCAAAATGCTACCATTCGCCTTTTGGATGCACCAGATTTGATCGTGAAAAAATTGAAACGAGCTCAAACTGATTCTGATAATGCGGTTCGCTATGATAAAGAAAATAAACCTGGCATCTCTAACTTGATGGGAATCTACCGTGCTATTACAAAAGACAGCTACGAAGCTATCGAAGAAATGTACGCAGGTAAAGGTTATGGCGTATTTAAATCCGATATTGCCGATCTTTTAGTAGCAACCCTTGAGCCAATTCAACAACGTTACAATGAATTGATTACAAGTCCTGAGTTGGATGTAATTCTCGATGAAGGGGCTGCTAAGGCTCATGCTAAAGCGAGTCAAATGTATCGTAAAGTAGAGCAAGCTATGGGCTTGTGCCGTAAATAAAATCATATAGTAGACTTTCAATTTGTGAGGTAAACCATGACGAAACAAGAGGCGATGGAACGCTTTTCATCAGGTGCCGTACAACAGAGCTTAGAAATACATCGTGGTATACAATGGACCGGTTGCATCATCGGTCTAGTTGCGTGTGCGTTGATTGTAAAATATATGCCTTCAGACTGGGCGGAACGTGTATGGTATTATCTGTTGTTGCTCGTGATATTATGGACCCTTCATAGATTAGGTGAAAGTCAAGCTTTTATCTGTGAAAAGGGCCTCGTGTTAAAACGTAGGCCTTTTTCTGTGAAAGAATACTTTCACAGTTTATTCTATGGGGATGAATATTTCGTCTTTGTTGATTATGAGCATATTATTGGATTCACTGAGGAATGGCGTGAGTTGCAAGCGATGAATGGTCATGGTGGGATCTATGTGATACCACTTGATCTGCATCAGGTGGCGTACAAGGATAAAATGGCGATGATTGAGGCCATTCATAAACATACGCAGTCATAAAGTATAAGTACGTAGCATCATACAATATAGGCATACAGAAATATAAATATAGGACTACAGAAACATAAAGCAAATGAATCTAGAATCATAAACTATATATGTGGAGAGTCTGTAAAATAAAAAAATGTAAAATTCATCGAATTAGCTATTTACAACTTTAATGAACTAAAGTATAATACAATCATTAAGTACGGAATCTAAATCTGTATTGAACATATTATTAAGTAGTAAATAGGCGATAATAGCCGTGGAGGATAGTTATGAATTGGAAAAAGATGATGGCCGTAGGCCTTGCAGCCGTGTCTATGATGGCATTTGTAACAGGTTGTGGCGGTGATGCTAAAAAAGCTAATACAGAATTGCCTAAGAAAGTTGTTATCGGTTTAGATGATAGTTTCCCTCCAATGGGCTTTAAAGATGAAAAAGGCGAAATTGTTGGCTTTGATATCGACATGGCTAAAGAAGCAGCTAAACGTGCTGGCATGGATGTAGAGTTCAAAGCTATCGACTGGTCTAGTAAAGAAGCGGAACTAAAATCAAAAAAAATTGATGCGTTGTGGAATGGCTTAACAGTTTCTCCTGAGCGCGAGAAAAATATTTTGTTCTCCAATACATATATGAAGGATAAACAATATGTCATTGTTCGTAATGACGATGATTCCATTAAAGGTAAAGCCGATTTAGCTGGTAAGGTAGTAGGCGTACAACAAGCTAGTACTGGTGAAGCAGCATTGCAAAACGACCCAAGCGGTAAGACGGTTAAAGAAACAAAATCTTATGCGGATTTTGTAAGTGCCTTCATGGATCTTGGTATTGGTCGTGTTGATGCGGTTATTGCTGATGGTGTAATCGCTCGTTATCTCATGACAAAAGAACCTGGTAAATACAAAATCGTAGAAGGTACTGACTACGGTGTTGATAATTTCGCTGTTGGCTTCCGCAAAGATGATACTGCTTTGCGTGACAAAATTAATGGTATCTTAGCTGAAATGAAAAAAGACGGTACTGCTGATAAAATTGCTGAAAAATGGTTAGGCTCAGGCGCAGACTTAGATAAGAGCGATGCTAAATAGTACAATTCGTGATATACTAATAGTACTATGGTCAGTAGGTACAACTGATAATTAAAGAACGAAATGTACACTAGAGAAGTGGCCAGATGGCCCTTCTCTAGTCGTGTTTTGAAGGAGTCTTTCATGTTAGATTATTTATTGCAGATTATCCCAACTATCGCTGATGGTTTAAAGGTAACCGTATCGCTATTCTGTATTGTATGGATTTTATCTATTCCTGGTGGCATTTTAATGGCTATGTTACGCCTATCTAAATTGCCTTTAGTAGATAAGCTTGTCGATGCGTTCGTATATTTAATGCGGGGCACACCGTTGATGCTACAAATCTTATTCGTCTATTATGCATTACCAATCATCACAGACGGTGCCATTCAAATGGATGATGCCACGGCAGCAGTTCTTACCTTCGTATTAAACTACGCAGCTTATTTATGTGAGATTTTCCGTGGGGGCATTCAATCTATCTCTCGAGGTCAGTACGAAGGGGCGAAAGTGCTTGGTTTTACCTATGCACAAACTATGCGTAAGATCATCTTGCCACAAATGTTTAAACGTGTATTGCCTCCTCTTGCGAATGAGACGATTAACTTATTGAAAGATACATCTCTCGTGTATGTATTGGCGATGAATGATATCTTGCGCATTACAAAATCTATCGTACAACGTGATTTTGATATTTCTGCATTCCTCGTGGCAGCATTATTCTACTTGATTTTTACCTTTATTTTAACGAATATCTTCAACTACTTAGAACGAAGATTTGCCGTATACGAAGATTAATTTAATTCTATGATAGTTTGTCGTATGTAATGATGTAGCTAGTTTTATAGGTGAGATACTCTTATTTGATGCTATAGATGCGATATCTTTACTTGAGGTGCTGGTTATATACTTAATATGACGACGTAAGAGGTACTTATGACATTTGTAAATATGGAGCGTATTGAAAAACGCTTTAATAATCAATCAGTATTGCGCGATGTGTCGCTCAAAATGAATAGAGGAGAAATCGTTTCTATTATCGGACCTTCTGGTTCTGGTAAATCCACATTTTTACGCTGCTTGGGCCAGTTAGAAACGATTGATGGAGGCTCTATTACCGTTGATGGTACGGTTCTTGCTAGTACTGAAAATGGGGTTGTAAAATATGCTTCTCCTCAAACTCAGCATGAATTATTGCTTCGTATGGGGATGGTATTCCAATCTTTCAACTTGTTCCCGCATATGACGGTATTAGATAATATTATGATTGCTCCACGTATGGTAAAGGGTATGAAAGATGATGAAATTTCACCGATTGCAGAGCAACTACTCAATAAAGTAGGGTTATGGGAAAAACGTAATATGTATCCATCTCGTTTGTCTGGTGGTCAGCAACAGCGTGTAGCTATTGCTCGTGCATTAGCGATGAATCCTGAAATTATGCTCTTTGATGAACCTACATCTGCTCTCGATCCAGAGCTTACTGGTGAGGTTCTTAAAACGATTAAACAATTGGCGGACGATCACATGACAATGATTATCGTAACCCATGAAATGAACTTTGCTCGAGAAGTATCGGATCGTGTTATCTTTATGGCTGATGGTGTTATCCAAGAAGAAGGAACACCAGAACAAATTTTTAATCATCCGCAGAACGAAAGAACGAAAGCGTTTTTGGATAATATGTTATAGGAGGTTCTATGAAGTTACGTTTATTTGCGGCAACCTTAGCTGTCATGGCTTTGGGAACGACTTCTATTATGGCGGAAGGTTTACAGAAGACGCCTGATACACCTTTATCTATTGTGGAATCTCAGAAGGATTCCGCATCTATTTTGCCAGAACAATACAAATCCTATGCTACTAAGATGAACACGGTGGTAAAGGATTACAAAAATGGTTATATGTTCTCGATTCCTTGGCGTGTAGCTGATGGTGTTATGATAGATATGGATGTGCGTAGTGAAAGCGAACATATTCAAGGGTATTCCTTTAATTTAGCGGGCCCTACACAAGAGGATTCCTATACAGTATCTTTTACTAAGCGCAATAATACACCGCAAGAAGGAGTATCTCAAAAAGAATGGAATACAACTTGGTATGGTGTACCTATTAAGGGCATGTCTAATGAGGAGTATTTGAATATTTGGCGCCAACATAGCAATAACTTTGAACATAATGATATTGTTGGTGGGTTCTTCACTAAGAAAGGTGCAGTTTCCGCACGCTGGGATAAGAGTACACCAAAATCTTATGCAGACATGACATCTACAGAGCCGGTTCAGTCTGTATTTGAAGCAGAATTTATCATGGAGAAAGATCCAACTCATCGGTACAATTTGTCTAGTACCTATGCTCCTGTTCGTGCAGAGTTTATGGAGCTAGGTTTGATGGAGCATACAATCCCATCCTTTGAATTGATCAATAAGCGCGGCTCTAATGCTATTAAAGGGGTAAAAAAAATATTAACCGGCACAAGCGATATCAGTGTAGCTGAGGGCATCAAGTTTGCTTATCCAAAAGGCTTCACCCGTCTTAATGAAAAGGGCAAGATTGCTTTTACCAAACATAATATACGCCTTGATATTGAGTCTTTTACAATCCCTGTACAAGCTGTCAGCTCCGGTATGCCAACTATGATGGCTAAGCAGATGCTTGGTGATTATTATCTTAAACAATTGGTTGATGTGAACAAGGCCACGATTACTCGTTATGAAACGCATATCATTGACGGTAATGTAATGTTCTATTTGGCGGGCCATATGAAAAATCCAAATACATCTGATACATCTGTAGCGGAACCAGTATCCTTTGGCGCAACAATTATTCTTGGCAATGAAGGTAATGTAGCAGTAGCTCGAATGATTGGTCCATCCACTAGCAATCTTACTACTCAGGAACTTATAGATATATTAGATGGTTTTAAATTGACTACTACACTTAATACAAATCAATCGTCTCAGGTTCTTTAATATACGCATAATATTCTTTTATTTGTATAATTCTGTACGATTTGTGCTATAATGTAATAAATCCTCAGAAAAAAGAGGAGTTTTCCTTGATGGTCTAGAATATATTAGTATAGGCTAAACGATATTTGATCATATCCCCTTTGAGGGATTAGGAATAGGAGGGGTTATTATGGTTACCTACAAAACTATTGTCGTACCTACTGATGGTTCTGAAAATGCTAAACGTGCGTTGGAACATGCTCTCGCTGTAGCGGATCGCAACCAAGCTGAATTGATTGTTGTTCACGTTGCAAATATTGTGTCTGCTATTTCCAATTTTGATCAAACACCAATTTCTGGTGGATATGTATCTGAGCAAATTGCTGAGGATATGGAAGAAACTGGTAAGGAAATTCTTAATGATGTAGTGAAAGAAATTCCTGCAGGCGTAAAAGTTAAAAGCGTATTTGAAGTTGGCTCCCCTGGACCTGCACTACTTGCAGTGGCAAAAAAATATAATGCTGATCTCATCGTAATGGGTAGCCGTGGTCTTGGCCCTTTGAAAGGCTTATTCATGGGTAGCGTAAGTAGCTATGTAACTAGCCACTCCACTTGCCCTGTATTGATCATTAAATAATTTATATCTTATATCTTATATCTTATATAGATATGATAAAAAAAGAGACTTTGGTTTCTCAAAGTCTCTTTTTTATGTTAAAAATGATATAATGTCTATATGTATGCCATACATATTGGTGTTATACGTTAAGACGTATCGATTAGTGACATAGAAGAGCTACAAAAAAGAATGGATAGGATTAAAAAAGGGGGATTATATGACCGACAAACAAGAATCATTGCTGAAGCTAGCAGAACTGTTTAAAATCTTGGGTGATCCTACACGCCTTAAAATAGTAGAGCTATTACTAGAAAATGAAATGTGTGTTAATCACATTGCAGAAACCATGGAGATGGGACAATCTGCTATTTCTCATCAATTGCGTGTATTGCGCCAAGCGCGCCTTGTTACATATCGTAAAGATGGGAAAACAGCATATTATTCTCTAAACGATGATCATGTTGAATGTTTAGTTCGCATGGGGATGGAACACGTAGCTCATCAATAATTTAAATTTTTTATAATGAACACATTTCGTCCTACTTAGGATGAAATGTGTTTTTATATTTTATATATTTTATTTGAGTTGTATTTGATTATGGAGAAGTATATAAAGTGAATCTGTTAATGAAAAATATAGGAATATTAGTGGTATTTTTAGCTACTGTATTCCTATCAACAAAATCTATATGGGCAAAACTAATTTATTTAGATTCACTGAGCCCCTTGAATGTTCTTGTGTGTAGGGCTGTTTTATCATTACCTTTTTTTCTTATACCAATGATTCGTTTTGATTGGAATAGCGTGAATAAAAGTAAGGTTTTTAAATACTCATTTTTTGGAGCTATTCTTTATTTATCTTCATCTATAGCTGACTTTATAGGATTATTATATATATCTGCCTCATTAGAACGTGCCGTTCTATTTACATTTCCAATTTACGTTTTTCTGTTATCTTCAGATTTATCACGCATTACATTTTCAAAAGTAGTTCTAATTGTATCTACTGTGCTAGGCTTAGCAATTATGTTTAATCCTACCGTTGATAACCACCTTACAGATACTTTAATAGGTATTTCACTAGTTTTACTTTCTGCCATTTTTTGGGCGTTGTTTATTATTTATAGTAAGAGGGCTGTTTCGAATATCAGTCCTACTATTTTTACCAGTACTTATATGTGTATAACTACAGTACTTTTACTTCTCGGCTTTATAATTGATAGCAAAAATTTTACTACATTTTCAACACTCCAAACACATACTATGATTTATTTAGTATTTTTGGCCATTTTTTGTTCTATCATTCCTTCATACTTGATGTCTTTTGGTCTTAAAAGAATTAATGCATCTCTTGCAGCCGTTATTAGTGCAATGGGACCAATAGTTACTTTAGCTTTAGATGTAGTTATTCTTAATCATAATTTAGCCTTGAATGAAATTATTGGTGCTATAATTGTTACAGCTTGTGTAACTTGTTTAACAAGGCTAAATGCTAAGGCATAAAAAATCACTCATAGTCATATGGCTATGAGTGATTTTTTATAACTATGATTTTTTATTTTAATATAATGGGAATAGATAATAGGCTATAGTAATAAACAGTGGCATAGTTATAGCGGATAAAATAGTTGTGCCCATTACAATTTGTGTAGCATATTCTGGATTATTCTTCATTTCAATAGCAATAAGAGACATATTAATAGCCGTTGGAACGCTATAGGTTATAATGATAGTTTGCGCCGCTATTGGATGCATAGGTCCATAGAACATAATGAATAATATAGTAATACCAGCTGCTATGAGTGGACTTACAACGAGCCGTAATGTGGTAGCAAGCATGACATCCATCTTAAAGAAGTTTAGCGGTGTTCTATTAATTTGAACACCCAAGGCAATCATAGCGACGCCAACGAAAGCATTGGCAAATATATTGAGCGGTGCAAAGAAGAAGAGACCGTGTAAATCGAAAGGGAGTAGGTGGCAAAGTAGTGCTAGTGGGATAGCATATACCATGGGCATGTGGAATACGACTTTTAGTGCATCCCGAGGGGTTAATCGTCCTGCTCCCGCTTGGTAGAAACCGTAGGTATTACTGCTAATAGTTTGTATGATCATGATAGATACAACACTCACTAAACCTAGATTAGCATAGGGGGTAGCACCATCGATGACGTATGGAATGTTAGTAAATACAAAGATAGCAAGGGCGACACCCATATTCCCAACGTTATTAAACATAACGCAGTTTTTTAAGGTTGCAATCTTAGCCACATCATATCCTTGCATCTTACCTACCACATTTGAAAGGATGGAGTTTAGTATGAGTACACAGAGCGCACAGAATACAATCTCCAAAGTACCTGAGTTAAGTTTAGCTTCATACATCGCTCGAAATATAAAGGTAGGTAACAATATATAAAAGTTTAGTTTACTCAGCGTATATAGATCGAGTTTAAATTTTCTATCTAATATAAATCCCACGCCTATAAGTACTAAGATAGGGACCATAGAATTCATAAAAATATGGCCTACTAATTCGAATAGATTCATCATCTCACCTAGAGTTTTTCTTTAATATATTAGTTAATATATAAGGCATAGTTTTAATGTATCGTATAACTATATAGCAAATATACAGTTACTTTATATAAGTTAAAAGTGAATAAGCGTTACGAAATGTGCTTATTCTTTATAATATTATCATACCATAGTATGTATTTTTTGGGATTTAAAAAATTATTGATTATGATTACTTATCATAATCATCAGAAATATCTATGCAATATGTGTTTTTGGATATACGACTTTAGCTATCGATTTATAGTATAATATGAATATATTGTATATTTTAATTTGTTAGTACACGAGGTGTCTCTAGGTGTTACCATAGCTTTTACAGTGTGGCGTTTTAAGGGATACACAGGAGGAATTATGAAACGAATTTTATTAGTGTTAATGAGCGTTTTCATGTTTGCCTTTTTAGTAGGATGTGGTAATGATGCAAGTAAACCAACTGAGTCGGCTAAACCAAGTACATCTGAAAAGATTACTGTACAAGCTGCAGCAAGCCTTAAAGGTGCTCTTACTGAATTGGCTGATGCTTACAAAAAAAGCCATAATTTAGCAGATGATCAAATTGCTATTAACTTTGCTGGTTCTGGTACATTGCGTCAACAAATTGAACAAGGTGCACCTGCTAGCTTATTTATCTCTGCTGACGAGAAAAATATGAAAATGTTACAAGAAAAAGATTTGGTAACTGATGTAAAACCATTCGTAACTAATGAACTCGTTCTCGTAGTTCCAAAGGGCCAACCTAAGGTTGAGCTAAATCAAATCGGTACAGTAAAGCGTATCGTTTTGGGCAATCCTGAAACAGTACCAGCTGGTAACTATGGTAAACAGGTATTAACAAAACTAGGCGTTTGGGAACAAGTTGAACCTAATGTAGTATACGCTAAAGACGTAAAAGCTGTAACAGCTTCCATTAGCCAAGGTGCTGGAGATGCTGGTTTCATCTATAAAACTGATGCTATCGCAGCGGGCGATGCAGTTGAAATCTCTGCAGTAACACCGGCTGATTCCCATGATCCAGTTATCTATCCAATTGGTATTATCAAAAAATATGACAACGCATTGGCAAAAGACTTCTACCAATACGTAATGAGCCCAGAAGGCCAAAAAGTATTAGAGAAATACGGTTTCTCTACTTCTAAATAAGAGTAAAACGCTAGCTTTCAGGGCTAGCGTTTTCTTATGATACAATAGAGATATTATCGGTATTACTAATAAGATTATTTCTAACTGTATGCTCTTTTTTACTCATTTGTAGTGAGGAGTGGGGACTGATTAATAATCTAGCATATGATTTAGGACATAAATCTTATTTGAAAAATATTTTAGAAATAATGGATACCGCAAATATTTTAAATTTGTTGTGTATAGAAAGGGGGCGTGACATGAGTCCATTCTGGCTATCATTATGGGTAGCAAGTATAGCTCTTATCATAGTTATTTTAAGTGGCTTAGGGACTTGTTACTGGATGAACCGTTGTAAGTGGGGTGGTATTGCCATTCTTGATGCACTTATTACCTTGCCACTTGTACTGCCTCCGGTAGTTGTTGGTTTTGCGTTACTTATGGTATTTACTCCAGGTTATGCGTTTGGTGCTTGGCTTGAAGCTCATGGTATGAGTGTTGTTTTTGCTGCATCCGGTGCCGTGATAGCCTCCTCTGTAATTGCATTTCCGCTGTTTTATCAAACGGTGCGTTCAGCATTGCAATCCGTCGATCATAATATGGAGGACGTAGCGCGTACATTAGGTGCTTCAGAGTTACGTATCTTTTTTACTATCTCCGTACCACTCGCTTGGAAAGGCATTTTGACGGGCAGTATCTTAGCCTTCTGTCGTGCTATGGGCGAGTTCGGTGCTACCATTTTGATTGCAGGCAATATTCCAAAGGTAACGCGCACCATGCCACTTGCTATCTACTCTTACGTAGAGGCAGGGCAGTACATGGATGCTTTTGAATTAGTTATCTATATTTGTGTGCTCACATTGGCATTGTTGAGTGGAATTCACTTCATCACAAAGGGGTCCTTGTTCCATCACATTGATAATAATTAGGAGGTCCGATGATTACATTTTCCTTTACCATAGCTAGACCTTCTGTGACTGTGAAAGCCGATGGGGTACTTTCTTCTGGTATTACCGTGTTAACAGGCCAATCTGGCAGTGGTAAAAGTACATTTATTAAGTGCATTGCAGGTCTTGTGAAACCGACTACAGGTAGCATTCAATATGATGAAACTATATGGGTTGATCGCGACAAAAAAATCTGGGTACCTGCTCAAGAACGTCAAGTTGGCTATATGCCACAAGGTAATATCGTATTTCCACATTTATCGGTGGAACATAATATTACCTATAGTAAACGAGGCACGTCAGAGATGTGTGACAGCTTATTAAAACGCTTAGGCCTTGAGAAATATCGTAAAACGAAAGCAGGTAGCTTGTCTGGTGGTGAGCAGCAACGCGTTGCATTGGGGCGTGCTCTTTACTCTAAACCAACCATCTTGCTTCTTGATGAACCATTATCTGCACTAGACTGGAATTTACGTAAGCATGTTCGAGAGGATCTTGTTTCCATTATTCGCGAATGGGATGTGCCATGTGTATGGGTTACCCATGATGAAAGCGAAGCCGAAATGGTTGGAAATCGGCACTGGACCTGTGAAGATGGGCTTATAGTAAGGTGTTAGCAGTTTTACTTATGAATCCAACGATGGATGTTACGATAAATGCTATTGTAAAGGCTGGTAGTGTTGCACCTATGGAGCTTTCACTATGCAACATATAATGGTATAAACCTACGGCTATAGCCCAAATCAACCCGCGAACTAGATAAGCCGATAGCGTTTGCACTTGTTGGCGATTGACAAAATAGTCTGCCAACAAGATGGCAATCATTGGAGCAAAGACGGATCCGATGAGATATAGGAATTCTGTAATATCGTCCATCGGATATAGGATGGCTGCAATGGCGCCGACAATGGTTACGATAACAGCTACGCCTTTACTAGATGCTCCATTATAGATAGTCGTACTAGATACGCCAGCTGAGTAAGCGTCCATGAAGGTCGTAGTTACAGTGGAGAAGATAATGACGATGAGTCCTGCAAGACCAAGGCCTGCGTTCATCATAATAGTAATGATAGAGTCCCCACCGCCGAAGATCGCCGCGCTAAGGCCCAAGGTGTACATGGCGACACTCGTTACGGTGTAGATGGTAGCACTTGTTAGTGATGCGGAGAAAGGGCTTTTGCTTTCACGAGTATAATCACTGATGAGAGGTAGCCAAGACAGTGGCATAGCGATTGATAGCTCAAGGGCTGCTATAAAGCTCATATTGCCATTAGTCATGAAGCTACTGTCACTAGGCCATTGAGAAATCATGTAAACTCCCATGTAGAGTGTGAGGCCTAGTAATAAAACAGATACGATAGCTTGAATATAGCCTGTATTGTGGAGACCGATGAAGAGCCATAAAATGACGAGCGCCCCAATAGCAATAGTCCAAATCATAGGAGATAGGGGCGCCAGCTCTTGTAAGGCAAGCATAGCATCGTAAATCATGATACTAGTCCAACCGATTAGTTGGATCATATTTAAAAAGGCAAAGCCCTTTGCCCCTAAGGGACCAAAGCTAAAGGCTGTCGTGTTCATACTGCCTTGCCGCAAACGGCCACCGATGAGTCCTGCTCCAAAGAGCAGAATACCGCCGATGATATGGCCTAAGATGATGGCATATAGTCCTTGAGTGAGGCCTAAGGGTGCCAGATAGGTGCCGGTCATAATCTCCGCTATAGATAGGGCGGCACCAAACCATATCATGGCGAACTGTGGTTGTGTAATGTGTGTATTTGTCATACGTCCTCCTTGCCAGGAAGTCATAGAAAAAGCCGAGCTCATGGGAACTCGGCTTTTAATCCTCTATGTTCCCTACGTTGGCATTATCCAAATCAGGTTATGGGTTAAAGCATTAGCTTACTCTCAGCCCACTCGTGTGAGCACCCCGTTATGGCTTCATTATACGAGGTGGTGGGAGAACCGTCAATTCTTTTGTTGCATAGATTGTATAATGATGTTATAACTAGAGTATAAAAATATATGGCCACTAGGGGTGCTTTTGCTGAGATTGATCATTCAAAACCCTAGACCTGATCCAGATAATACTGGCGTAGGGAAGTGGAATGAAACATAATACCAAACTATTACGAGACCATTCCATTTGAGGTGGTCTCATTTTTTATTTAGTTGGAGGTATTATGAAAAAACTGATTATTGCTAGTATATGTGTAGCCTTAGGTGTCGTCTTATCGACTACGTCGATTCCCATTGGCCCGGCCCGAATTTTTCCATTTCAACATATGATAAATGTGATCTTAGCCGTTATAGTTGGGGCGAGGTTCTCCGTAGGCGCAGCCTTTAGTACCTCTTGCTTACGTAATGTACTAGCACTAGGCTCTCCGCTAGCCTTTCCTGGTAGCATGATTGGGGCTTGGTTATCTGCTTATTTATATAAGAAATACAATTCCATATGGGCGGCGGCTCTAGGAGAAATCATAGGTACAGGTATTCTCGGGGCTTTTATTAGCTATCCAATTGCTAACTTTCTACTAGGCAAACCATTGGCCTTGTTGACCTTGATTACCTCTTTCTCCATGAGTTCTATTAGCGGAGCTTGTATTGGCTTCGTGGTATTACAAATCTTATCTCGACGTAATTTGTTACATAAGGAGGCATAATGAAACTACATACAGCATTAACAATTGCCGGTACCGACCCTAGTGGTGGCGCTGGCATTATGGCCGATCTAAAATCATTCCAAAGCCGCCATGTATATGGTATGGCAGTGGTTACCTCCGTAGTAGCCCAAAATACAACAGGGGTTCACCACGTAGAACACCTATCGCTAGAAAGCATAGAAAAACAGTTACACGATGTATATTCAGATATTCTTCCTCAAGCCGTTAAGACAGGTATGATTGCTTTACCAGAGATGATGGATCTCATCTATCCTTATGTGAGTAAGAACATCCCTTATGTGATGGATCCAGTTATGATTGCCACCAGCGGTGATCGACTTGTATCGGATGAGGCCGTCGATTTCTTAAAATCTAAACTCATTCCGGTCGCTACAGTTATTACACCTAATCGTAGCGAGGCAGAGGTGTTAGCGGATATGTCTATCTCTTGTGAAAGTGACATTACAACAGCAGCTAAGCGTATTTTACATGAATTAGGACCTCGAGTGGTTATTATAAAAGGCGGCCATATTGGAGATGATGCTACGGATTATGCTTTCACCAAAGATGGAGATGTGCGTACGTGGACAAGTCCTAAATATGATACTGTTCATACTCACGGTACGGGTTGCACCTTCTCGGCGGTTATTACGGCAGAGCTCGCCAAAGGGCGTGATGTAATGGATGCAATTGGCATTGCAAAGAACTATATTTCCCTTGCGATTAAGCATAATCCAGCACTTGGAAATGGCTGTGGACCTGTTAATCATATGGCTTATGGGTTATTGGTAAATGGCCCTCAAACGATGGATGAACTTTTGAAAAATGACTAGAGGAGATAGTTATATGACCTACAACAATCCAAATATAAATGGTTCAAATTGGTCCGAACTGAATATATTAGAGTCTCTACGCAAAAAAAATCCTCTTGTTATTTGTATTACCAATGATGTGGTGCGGACCTTTACAGCTAACGGTTTGCTAGCCATCGGTGCATCACCCGTGATGAGTGAGTGTAGCGAAGACTTAAAAGACCTTATCGTTCATGCTTCTGCACTGCTCATCAATATTGGGACCGTTACACCAGATAAGGTTACTTATTACAAAGAGGCTGTTAAATTAGCGAAGGCTCATGAGGTACCCATTATACTAGACCCTGTGGGTTGTCACTCCGGGGCTTATCGATTATCTGTTGTTTTAGACTTGATTAAAACTGGTGCTATTTCGTTGCTACGAGGGAACCAAAGTGAAATTAAAGCCATCTATGATGCTCTTAATACAAATCATAAGATTGATAGTTCTCTTTCGGGTAAGGGTGTAGATGGAGAACAAGTTGAGGATAGCGCAATTATAACGTATCGTCTTGCACGCCAAATTAACTGTCCTGTCGTCGCAACGGGGGAAGAGGACTACGTTTCTGATGGAACTCGCGTATTTGCAGTTCCTCATGGTCACTCAATCATGACAGCGGTAACAGGGACCGGCTGTCTATTAGGAGCTGTCTTAGCTGCATTCTTTAGTTCCTATTATCCATTTATGGATAACCTGTCTATCGGTGAGTTTCTTGCGTATGCACTGGCTTACTATGGACTTGCTGGTGAAAGTGCGGTTAAGGTGAGCGGTGTAAAACCTGGCATCTTTAGTGTGGCATTTATGGATGCCTTATATGAATTCGATGATGCGATGCTTTTATCTAAAAATCGAATACGCCCCGTAGTTGTACCTGATCAATTAAAGGTATATTTTATTAGTGGTACACAGGATGTAGGATTTAATGAAAGACATTTATTGGACACTGTTGAAGCTGCTTGTCGGGGTGGCGTTACATGCTTTCAGTTTAGAGAGAAGGGCATAGGAACATTAGAAGGACAACAGAAACTAGAATTAGCTCAGCAGTTAAAAGAAATTTGTGCTATGTATAATGTGCTTTATATTATTAATGACGATGTAGACTTAGCAGTGGCTGTTAATGCTGATGGTGTTCACGTAGGACAAGAGGATATGCGTTTAGAAGACGTTCGTAATCTTGTAGGAAATAAGGTTGTTGGTATATCCATTCATTCTGTGGAGGAACTTCATAAGACTGATGTAGTGTATGCAGATTGTGTCGGTGTAGGTCCTATGTATGCTACAAGTAGCAAACCTGATGCACAAGAGCCATGCGGACCAGATTGTATTACTGAGTTACGAGCAGAAGGCTTAACATTACCTTGTGTTGGTATAGGTGGGATTACGTTAGCTAACGCAACGCCTGTTTTGCAAGCTGGTGCCAGTGGAGTAGCCGTAATATCTGCTATTGCTCATGCAGATAATCCATATGAAGCAGCAGAAGAATTTAAAAATTTAGTAGATAAAATAAAAATCTAGCAAAAGAATGCAAAAAAAGACGATGACAAATGTCATCGTCTTTTTGTTAAGGAAGTTGTCAGTACTTACTGTAAGTTTAGATTGTACTTACAGGTATAGTTTTATTAAAATCTGTACTTACAGGTTATTAATCTAGTTAGTGTCGTACTTATAGATTAGATGGATTCAACGAAACGGTGGAAGAAAGCTTGTGGGTGTGCACATACAGGGCAAACTTTTGGAGCTTCTTCACCAACGTGTACGTAACCGCAGTTAGCACAGATCCAAGCTACTGGTTCGTCATTGTGGAATACTTTGTTACCGGATACTTGAGCTGCTAATGCAAGGTAACGAGCTTCATGACGAGCTTCGATTTTACCAACTTCGCGCATTTGGAAAGCGATTTTAGCAAAGCCTTCTTTTTCAGCTTCGTCAGCGAATTCTTTGTACATTGTAGTATGTTCGTAGTTTTCACCAGCTGCTGCATCGCGAAGGTTAGCTTCGATATCAGCGGAAATATCGCCACCATGAAGAGCTTTGAACCACAATTTAGCATGTGCAGATTCGTTGTGAGCTGTTTCTTCGAAATAGTCAGCGATTTCGTTCATGCCAGCTTTACGAGCTGCACTAGCGTAGAATGTATATTTTTGGAATGCTTGGGATTCGCCAGCAAATGCTGCTTGAAGATTTTTTTCAGTGTTAGAACCTTTTAATTCTGCCATTTTAATACTCCTTTGTACTTACGATAATTTTCAAAATTGTTACTTAACGTATATATTCATAACCACTTGGTTGTGAATGCAATGGAATAGAATACTTATTCTATCAATTTCGAGGGCGACTTCGCCTTAGTAAGAAAACTTATTCTTAGATTAAATAGACACTTGCTTAACTCTTAAAATAGTACTTACTTATTTGTGTGTTTCGGCACTTGCCGTCTTAACAGTTTTATATACAATGTGTTATCCGTATACTTAACGAATAATCATTGTTGACTATATTGTAACATACTAAATGAGAAATGCAAGTCTTTTTGTAAAATTTATTTCGAAAATTTTCTAAATGATAAATATTATCAATGTAGTAAAAATGTGGGTTTATAAAGATTGAATAGTATGGGATTTATAAAAAATCTTTATCTTGATATTGAGAATGATAACTAAATGAAAAATCATTATTGTTTAGTTATTAATGTTGATTTCTTTAGATGCACTAATATTTCCCTATAAAATATAATGATTAAGATAAACATTTTTGTGATCTTTTGGTGATTATATAATACTATTTTTCTTGTGTTATGGTTTTAATTATAAGAACAGCAGACATATCAAATCTGTACATTATATATTTAGGGCGAAAATTTTATGGTTATGTAATAGACGATTGAACTATAGAATCAGGATATATTTATAGAATCAACTATTTTATGTATAATAAATATATAAATACTGACAGAAGTTAAAGGAGGCGCTATGGCATTTGTTAGATATTACGTAGGCGATGTAGTGAAGATGAAAAAATCACATCCTTGCGGCAGTGATGAGTGGGAAGTTAAGCGAATTGGTACAGACTTTCTCATCGTATGTAATGGATGTGGTCATCAACTCTTGATGCCGCGCCCTAAATTTGAAAAGGCTGTTAAGAAAATCGTCTCTCGATTGTCGGAAAATGAGTAGGGAGAAATTATGGTACGACTTACTGATTATGTGACAAGTGGAGGCTGCGCGTGTAAGATTGGGCCTCATATATTAAACCGTGTGCTGAAAGCTGTAACACCCGTTACTAACGAACATGTTCTCGCAGATATGACTGGTGCCGATGATGCAGGTGTATATCAAATCTCGGATACCTTTGCATTGGTGCAAACCTTAGATTTCTTTACACCTATGGTTAATGATCCTGGTCTATTCGGTAAAATTGCAGCTGCTAATGCGCTAAGCGATGTGTATGCTATGGGTGGAACTCCTTTAACAGCGATGAATATCGTAGGCTTTCCGGTTCCTCTCGTCGAGCAAGGTGTTTTGACGGATGTGTTAAATGGGGCTGGTTCGATTGTAGCCGAGGCTGGTGCAGCCATCGTAGGTGGACACAGCATTGAAAATAAGGAACCTATCTTTGGGATGTCTGTGACTGGTCAAGTAAATCCCCATCAGATTTGGAAAAATAAAGGTGCTCAAGTAGGGGACGTGTTGGTGCTAACAAAACGCATTGGTACAGGTATTATGAATAATGCGTTGAAAGCAGATTTATTCCCTGTAGGCACGGAACAGGCCGTCACTAGTATGAGTACTTTAAATCGTGTAGCGGCTGAGGTGGCGCATAACTTTACAGTTCATGCTTGTACAGATGTTACAGGCTTTAGCCTCATGGGACACTCCGTAGAAATGGCGAGTGCTTCTAATGTGACGATTCATATTAAAGTTTACGACATCCCTCTTTTTGATGATGTCATCGAGGCGGCTCAAATGGGGTTAATTCCGGCTGCATCTTATGGTAATCGCAAGGCTATAACTGAAGTACAAGTTGATGAGGACTTGGATCCTATATGGTCGGATATTGTATTTGATCCTCAAACCTCTGGTGGGTTACTATTCTCTGTTCCTGCTAGCGAAGGTGAGCCGCTTGTTCAGGCCTTTCATAAGGCGGGTATTGACTGTGCTGCTATTGTGGGTACTGTTGAAAGCTTCAGTGGTTTAGCGGTACGCGTTACAGAATAAAATTATAAAAATCAGGTCTATACTATTGAGGATAGATATTTAATTAAATTATTATTAGCTGATAGCTGATAGCTGATAGCTGATAGCTGATACTTTCACAAATTATATAATGTATATAGAGGTGTATGATGAGCAATACAAAGGAATTAACGGTAGATGTGCGCGGTAGCTTGTGTCCAAAACCTGTTATTGAAACTAAGAAGGTAAGTGATGCGAATCCAAATGCTGTTATTATTACAATTGTAGATAATGAAGTGAGCCGCGATAATGTAGAGAAGTTTGGTAAGTCTCGTGGTTATGGTGTAGGTATTCGCCAAGATGGCAAGGATTTTTATCTTACTATGACACCAAATGCAAATTCGGTAACGGAAGTAAGTTGTGAACCTATGAACTATGGAAATCGCGTCATTTTGATGACGAAGGATTATCTTGGTGAAGGTAGTGAAGAGCTTGGCCGAAATTTGATGAAAACCTTCTGGGTATGTATGCTTGAAGCTGACGTAAAGCCTTCTAAGATTTATTTCATCAATAGCAGTGTTAAGATGGTAGTCAATGATTCGGTTCATTTGGAAAATATCAAGAAATTAGCTGAGCTTGGTGTAGAAATTGCAGCATGCGGCATTTGTCTTGATTATTTCGGTGTAAAAGATAAGCTGGGCGTAGGCAGTATTACTAATATGTACGCTATTACAGATGCAATCCTTGGAGATAATATTGTTAAGCTATAATATTAGTATTTTATTTTGATATATCGATTTAGAGCTACTGATTTAAAGTAGATTTCTTATTTCTAGAATGAATCATTGAGATGAAAGACATTTAATCGTATCTACTTTGGTAGGAGGTGAGGCATTGGAAAATAAAAAATTACTTGTCGTTTTTACATCCTATTATTTTGGTGATAAAGCGGATAAAGTATTAACCGAGTTAGATGTGCCTCATCAGTTGATGGCCACACCCCCAGAACTTTACGATATGTGCGGTTTATCTATTGCAATAGACTCAAGTATAGTGGATCAAGTAAAGACCATTTTAAAAGAACATAAAATTAGTATGTCTGGCTTCTTTTGGTATGAAAAAGGAGAGCTAGCCGTACCGTATAAAGTCTAGACGTTGTCTAGGCTTTTTTTACTTTAGTGTCCATCTTCATATAACTTGAACGATGAGTGTGGTACTATAGAAACATGATATATTTTATCAATTACAGATATTAATTATGGAGGTATATATGAGTAAATATGAAATAGAAAATGTAAAATTAACAGCCCCTAAATTTGATCGTAAAGATTTAGAATATGCTATGACATATCGCTATGCATGTAAGAAATTTGATAGCGCTGAAAAGATTTCTGATGAAGATTGGCAAGGTATTTTAACGGCGGCGCGCTTGTCTCCAACCTCCTTAGGTTTTGAAGCTTACCAATTATTAGTTATTCAAAATCCTGAAATCCGTGAAAAGATGAAAGCTTATGGTTGGGGGATTCAAGCTGGTCTTGAAGCGAGTCATTTCGTAGTGTTTTTAACACGTAAAAAGGTGGATTTGGAATTTGATTCCCCTTATGTACGCTACATTCAAGAAGAGGTGAAACAATTACCTGCTGAAGTCGATGCTATTTATAAAGAAAAATATGCTCAGTTCACAACTGAAGACTATAAAACATTTGAGTCTGATCGTGCTGCCTTTGATTGGTCTTCTAAGCAAGCGTATATTGTAATGGCTAACATGATGACTATGGCTGCTTATGAAGGTCTTGATTCCTGTGCATTGGAAGGCTTTAATCAAGATAAGATGACAGCTTTTTTAGGTGATGAACTAGGGCTCTTTGATACAAAACATTTTGGTATTGCCGTTATGGCTGCTTTTGGTTATCGCGATGAAGAACCGCATCGCAATAAAACACGTCGCACAATGGATGAAATTGTTACAGTAGTTTAATCGATTGCGACTTTTATAACCATATCGAATTTCTTCATCTAATCTTTAGAAATGAATGGTATATTATAAATATACACATTATTTATTATATTTATAAAGCCCGTATAATTTGGTAGGATATTATAAATATATTGATTAAATAGGAAGGAGTGATCGTATGTTATGGTCAATTATTGTTGGTGGTTTTATCGGTTTTCTTGCGGGAGCCATCACTAACAAAGGTGGAGCAATGGGCGTTATTGCCAATGTTGTTGCTGGTTTAGTTGGTTCGTCCGTGGGTCAAGCAATATTTGGCACATGGGGTCCTAGCTTAGCTGGCATGGCATTAATTCCTTCTGTTCTTGGCGCTGTAATTGTTGTTGCTGTTGTTTCGTTTTTCTTCGGAAAAAAGGGATAGTAATCTATTTTTAAAAGTATAGCTAACATATATAGCTAACATAACTAAAAATGATTTCATATGAAAGGATTCATAATTATGGCATTAGAAGATAAATTAAATCAAGCTAAAGGTGCATTAAAAGAAAATGCCGGTAAATTAACTGGTGACAAAAAATTGGAAGCAGAAGGTGCTGTAGAAAATACAGCTGCAAAAGTTAAAGATGCTGCACATGATGTTGCTGAAGATCTCAAAAAAGCAGCTGAAGATGTTAAAGATGCTGTAGATGGTGCGATTAGTGGCGTCAAAAATGTTCTTCATAAAGACGATAAATAATATTATATAAAGGTTATAATTAGTAATAAAAAACCAGTAAATCCTGAGATTTACTGGTTTTTGTTATATAAGTTTGTTTATACATTGAAGCGGAAATGGGTTACATCGCCGTCTTTCATAACGTAGTCTTTACCTTCAAGGCGTACAAGGCCTTTTTCTTTAGCCGCGTTTTGGCTACCGCAAGCTTGTAGATCATCAAAGGAGACAATTTCAGCGCGGATAAAGCCTTTTTCAATATCCGAGTGAATTTTACCAGCAGCTTGAGGTGCTTTGGTACCATTTACGATTGTCCAAGCACGAGCTTCCATTTCACCAGCTGTGAAGTAATTGATAAGACCTAAAAGTGCATAACTTGCTTTGATAAGTTTAGTTAAGCCAGACTCTTCAAGGCCAAGATCTTCAAGGAATGCAGCGGATTCTTCTTCGGATAACTCTGCAATTTCGGACTCGATACGTGCGGACACAACAACGATACCAGCGCCTTCGTTTTTCGCATATTCCTCTACGCGTTTTACATATTCGTTGGCAGAATAATCAGATATTTCATCTTCAGAAATATTGGCTACATAAAGAGATGGTTTTGCTGTAAGCAATGTTAACTCTTTGATCATTTCTAATTCTTCTTCTTCAAGACCTTGTGCACGAACAGGTTTCGCTTCACCTAAACCTTCGATGATGCGTTCTAATAATGGTAATTCAGCACGTGCATCTTTGTCGCCAGATTTAGCAATTTTTTCAATACGTTGTTTGCGTTTTTCTACGGACTCAAGGTCTGCAAGGCAAAGCTCAGTATTTATGATTTCGATGTCACGGATTGGGTCAATAGAGCCAGAAACGTGAGTGATGTTAGGGTCATCGAAACAACGAATAACTTGTGCAATCGCATCTACTTGGCGGATATGGCTAAGGAATTTATTACCCAAACCTTCGCCCTTGGATGCACCTTCTACGAGGCCAGCAATATCTACGAAGCGCATAGCAGCAGGAAGGATGCGTTTGGAACCGAACATTTCAGCCAATACAGCTAAACGATTATCTGGAACGTCAACGACACCTACGTTAGGTTCAATTGTACAGAATGGATAGTTGGCAGCTTCAGCGCCCGCTTTTGTGATAGCGTTGAATAATGTACTTTTACCAACATTTGGAAGGCCTACGATGCCTACTTCTAAATTTGTGCTCATGGTACCACCTTTTATTAATAAATTGATTTCGTTCTTTGTGAAAGTTTATAGCAATAGTTTGTTATAAACCTTATCAAATAAATATTATACCATACTAATAGGATGGAGTTACTCTATAAATATAAAATAGATTATTTCAAAGTGCTATAATATAAATAGAGTTAAATATATTACTTAAATAATGTGATAAGTTCATATTAAAATATAGGATTAATATAGATTTTTATTCGCCGTAACTATATTGATATAATTTATAGGTGTATATATTAATAGGGTATGGAATGTATCCAATCATGTTAATGTATATATTTTTAAACCTATATAGTGAAAGCTAATAGGAAAGGAAGTTCAGTATGTTTTCCAAGCTATTTGATAGTTTCTTAGTCCATTATTTAGAACGTTTCAATGATCATTGTTTCACCGTAAAAATTGGAGATAATGAATATACAATCGGTGACGGAGAATCCGAGTTTACCGTCATCGTTAATCGCGATATTCCCAAGAAAGATTTGTTAATATCCGCAGAACTCGCCCTCGGTGAAGCGTATATGCGTAAAGATATCGAAATTGAAGGGGATTTGTTTAAAGCCCTTTGTGTAGTCCTTGGTCATGTAGGTAAGGACTCTATCAATCGTAAGGTACTTAGCTCGCTCTTTAATGCGGGTCTTAAAAAGAAAGATCAAAAACAACAAGTATCTTCCCATTATGATTTAGGCAATGAATTCTATAAATTGTGGCTCGATGAAACCATGAGCTATTCCTGTGCGTATTTTAAGCATGAGAATGATAGTCTCAAAGATGCGCAATATCAAAAGGTTCATCATATTCTTGATAAATTGTATTTAAAAGAGGGAATGACTTTACTTGATATCGGTTGCGGATGGGGATTCCTTCTCATTGAAGCGGCTCGTAAATACGGTGTTAAGGGCTATGGGTGTACTCTTTCCGAAGAACAATGGAAAAAAGGACAGGAACGCATTAAAGAATATGGCCTTGAAGGACAGGTTGAGATTGAACTTATAGATTATCGCGACGTAGCAGCTTCCGGACGTACCTTTGACCGTATTGTCAGCATCGGCATGCTTGAACATGTAGGTCGGCCTAATTTTCCTCTGTATATGGAGGACGCATCGGATATGCTTAAAGACGGAGGTTTGTTCCTGCTTCACTATATTAGTGATCCCTCTGAAAAGGAAACAAGTGCTTGGATTCGTAAATATATCTTCCCGGGCGGATGTTTGCCGTCCCTCCGCGAAATGGTCAGCCTCGCTTATGACTATGATATGAATGTCATTGATATTGAAAGTTTACGGTATCACTATTATAAGACTCTAATGCATTGGTATAACAATTTCCAAGGCGTCCGTGAGCGAGTAGAAGCGAAACGAGGCAGTGAATTCGTACGCATGTGGGATCTGTATCTTTGTGGATGTGCGGCAGGTTTCTACATCGGTAATATGGACTTGCATCAAATTCTGATGACAAAAGGTGTTACGAACGAGCTGCCGTTAACACGTTGGTATTAAGTAAGAGTAAAAATAGACTTATAGGACAAAAAAGAGACCATCTTAAGATGGTCTCTTTTAATTAGCGGCATTGTAACTATTTTATATTTGTAGATTATCGAAAGCACGTTCTGTAAGTTTCGTTAAAAATTTTATTGAATGAATATCATATATAATTGTAAAAGAACTTTATCATTCTTTAGTGCCAAGTACTATAAACCCTGAATAGGATTTATTATCCTCTTTTCCTACAATGATTTTGGTACGAACATCAAAGAAATCATTCAGATTATTTTCTGTTACAGTATTCTTGGTGGTACCTAAAATATAGTTATTAGGTTTTAGCATTAAAGTTTTATCAGATATTTGAAGTGCATGATCAGGATAATGTGTGTTCATAATGCAAGCAAGATTAGATTCATCTACGATGTTTCGAATAAGTGAAAGCATGGTATACTGATTTTTAAAATCTAAATGTGATTCTGGTTCGTCCATAATGAGCAGTTGCGGTTCACTCGCTAGTGCTCTGGCAATAAATGCCAATTGCAACTGACCTCCACTTAAGCTTGATGCTGTTTTGGAAGCGAGTGAGGAAATACCTATTCTTTTTAGGACAGAGTGGACTATTTCATAGTCTTTATCTGTAGGTACAGAAAACATACCAATATGTCTACTGCGTCCCATTAATACGATTTCTTCTACCGTATAAGGAAATGATAATTCTCTTGCTTGCGGAACATAGCCAATAGGAGCATTATCATGTGGACTAACTAGTTTATTAT
The DNA here is from genome assembly GCF_018378075.1 of Veillonella parvula. GTDB lineage: Bacteria > Bacillota > Negativicutes > Veillonellales > Veillonellaceae > Veillonella > Veillonella parvula_K. The sequence continues at coordinate 55,817 of NZ_JAGZYE010000004.1, read as the reverse complement.
TTATGTATATGTTGCCTTCTTGCAACTGCTGTATACGGGAGATACATTTTACTAATGTTGTTTTTCCAATCCCGTTCCTGCCTAAAATAGTCAATATTTCGCCCGATTTTATTGTGAAAGAAATGTCTTTGAAAATATAATCTTTTTTATTATAAGCAAATGAGCCGTTTCTCAATTCAAAAATCATTTCCAATCACCTCGTGTTCGGTAAAAAAGACAAGCAAAGAATGGGGCCCCTACTAAGGCGGTGATTATTCCTATTGGTATTTCTGCAGCAATAGCTGAGCGTGCGATTAAATCCACGATAATCATGAAAATAGCTCCGACAATGATGGAGATAGGAAGTAGTTTCTGATGATCTACACCTATTAACATGCGACAAATATGTGGAATGACAAGTCCTACCCAACCGATAATTCCTGTGATAGTTACGCAGGCTGCAGTTATTAACGTGGCCATAGCAATGATAATTAGGCGTAACTTAAAAGGGTTCACCCCAAGTGCTGTAGCTTCCTCATCTCCCATAGAGAGAATGTTGATTTTCCAACGTAAAAAGTATAGCACAGCGCATCCAAAGATGATAGGAATAGAGACGAGTGAAACATTTTCGTAGGAAGCTGTAGAAAAACTACCCATTAACCAATATGTGATTGCCGGTAATTTGTCATATGGATCAGCTATATATTTAATTAAAGCTATCAATGCTCCGAAAATAGCAGAAACAATCATTCCTGATAAAACCAGTGATAATGATGTGATTTGATTTCTTAGGCGAGCTAGACTATATGTGAGGCAAACACTGGCAATACCAAAGATAAGTGCAAATCCCGTAGCGTATATATTTATACCGGAAATTAATATTCCCAGTGCAGCGCCGAAGGCTGCACCAGAACTGACACCTAATATATCCGGACTGACTAATGGATTTCTGAAAATACCTTGAAAAACGGTTCCAGCTATTGCAAGAGCTCCACCGACAAGTATGTTTAGTAAAATTCGAGGAATACGAAGATTCCAAATTACGGCTGATTCCATATCAAATGCAGCTGCAGAGTTTCCGTTTGATAAAATATTTATAACTTGTGTGGGCATTAGCATATATCGCCCAGTCATTAAGGATATTAATACAGTAAGAGCGAGAAATACTAAAAGGCAGAAAAATATAACTAGATATTTATTTTGAGATTTCATAATTACTCCTTAGTTAAAATGTGGGAGTGTTATTTATAGAAATATTTAAGATGGTATTAATTTCACTATCCGTGAGACTGTAATGGTAGAAGGTATTGTAAAACTGTTTTAAATCGTCACGTAATATATAGTCATTAAAAGTATCAGGTTGAATGAGTTGTCCCATCCATTTCATCATTAATGGTGTTTCCACATTAGGTGCATCCCAACGATAGATTCCCATAGGTGCTTTATAAACTCGATGGTTTTTTACAGCTTTTATGTTACTCCAATTTTGACCTTCAAGCTTATCCTGATAAATATCATCAGGTGTAATAGAATCAAAGTTGCTTAATATAATTATATCTGGATTCCAGGTCATGATTTCTTCCATTGAGACTTTAGTCCAGCTACCTTTTGTATCTTTTGCGGCATTTTCACCACCTGTCATAGTAATCATGAGTTGATTGACTGATTCGTTACCTGCGACAGTTAGATTCTTATTTTGCAAATATAATACTTTTGGCTTATTTGGTAACGCAGAAGCATTTTTTTGTTTAAAATATGCTTCTGAATCTTTATGGTATGAGATTAAGGCTTCAGCTTGTTCTGGTTTATCTAGAATCTTGCCTAACAGACGAATTCCGTTTTGAATATCATCCAATGTTCCATACTTTATGGATACAGCAGGTATACCTAGCTCTTTAAGTTTTTTTGCTACCTCTGGTTGATAATCCCAAATGATGACGACATCAGGCTTTAACTTAGCAACTTCTTCAAAATTAACATTGAAATTGTTGTCTACAAATGATGAATTAACATTTTCTAAATCAGGCGCTAACGTCTTAAATATACTGGCTTCATATGACTTTTTAGCTGATGGATGGATACCTACTATTTTTTTATCGCTACCATCAACTGCATATACAATAGAGGCCCAAGGGATAGGGACGATAGCGATACGATTAATTTCTTTCTTCATAGATACGTCTGTACCGGTTAAATCTGTAACGACTTTTATATTATCGTTGGGTTTATCGTTTGGACCAACAGAATTAGTACAACCGGCAAATAGTAGAGGACATATTAATAATCCTGCTATAAGACTATTGTGTATAAAATTTTTCAGTTTCATACGGCACCTCCATGATGGATATAAATTAAATAAACTTATCCTAGCATTAAAAAAAATAAACTTCTAATTCCTAATTTTTATGTACATATAGAAGAATATTATAAAGTTAAAATATGTAGAAAATATCCGGTAATAGAGTTTCTGATAGTATTTTTTGGTATAAAAAAGGCCCTCATCTATTAAGTCGATGAGGACCTCGCTCTATTATAGAGAATGTGCTCTTAATTCTTCAGCAGATTGTGTGGAAATCCAAGCTGGTGGAATGTCGAATACTGTATAGCAACCTGTGCCGCCGTGTTTAGCAAGTCGGTAGAGACCACGAGCGTAAGCAACAAGTGCAGAGCCTGTGAATTCAGGGTTAGAGTCAAGTTTCAAAGAGTACTCGATAACGTGACGTGTGCCTTTTGTACTTTCACCAGAGCGAAGAACGAAGCCACCATGTGGAATGCCTTTATGGTCGCGATCAAGTTCTTCTTGGGAAATGAAGTTAACTACAGTTTCGTAACCTACGAAGTAGTTTTCCATAGTTTTGATTTCGTTTTCAATTTTAGCTTTGTCTGCATCAGGAGCAGCTACTACGTAGCACTCACGAAGGTGACCTTTATAGCCATCAACATCTGGAGTTTCGCCGTTACGGATAGCTTCTAGGTATTGTTCTTTAGGAACAGTGTATTGACGAGCGTCAAGAACACCATCGATACGGCGAATGGCATCGGAATGGCCTTGGGATACACCGCGGCCCCAGAATGTGTAGGATTTACCTTTTGGCAAGATTGCTTCCGCGTAAACGCGTTGCAAAGAGAACATGCCTGGATCCCAACCACAAGAAATTAATGTAGCAGTTTTGGCCTCTTTAGCTACTTTGTCTACATTAGCGAAGTGTTCAGGAATACGTGCATGTGTATCGAAGGAATCGATACAGTTAAAGTATTTTGTTACCATTGGTGTTTGTTCGATAAGATCTGTTGCAGAACCACCGCAAAGAACCATTACATCGATTTTGCCTTTAAAGTTAGGAATATCTTCCATCGTGTAAGTAGGTACACCAGATACAGTTTCAATACCTTGACGGCGAGAAAATACGCCGATGAGCTCCATATCAGGTTGTAACTGAACAGATGCTTCTACGCCACGAGCTAAGTTGCCGTAACCAACGATACCAATACGAATATTCATATTAGCCTCCTATATAAGTTGAAATTTAATAATTAACATATTTATTATAGCATAAAATTAATAGCTTTTAATATTTTTCTATAGAATTTATTAGATGGTATAGAGAATAATTCATATTTAATTTAAACAAGTAATTTGTGCACAACTATATCGATACATAGCGTGTTGTTATAGGGGACAAATAAAAAATCATATGAGTAGAAATTGACACATATACCCTGAATCTAGATACAATTAAATTGGTTATGTTAGTTAGTTATGTTCATAGTTGAAGTGTTAAGGAGGTATAACATGAGAAGAAATGTAAAAGCTGCTGTTATTGCTGCATTAATCGTAACAGGTGCTAATGCTTTTACCATGGTATCAGCCACAACTGTGGAAAGTCATACAGATGGGAAATCCATTGGTCTTAACTTGTGGGGTGAAAAGAGACATTATACAGATGACTTAACTGTTAATGTATCAGGCTTGGGTGTAAATGGTACAAAATATCATAATAATGTTACAGGTATTTATGCCCTTGATGGGACACAAGTTGCTATTGATAAAAATGTAACTGTAACAGTTAAAAATCCAGCGCCTGCTGAAAGTGGTGCGAAACGTAGACCTGATTTGGCACATTATTATATGAGCGGGATCTATGCTGGTTATGGTGGACTTACTAGTGATGGTAATAACGATGATACTCGAGTCACCATAAAAGGAAATGCTAAAGTCGATGCTGTTGGCGTTGGCTTACAAGCCAATAAAGATGGATATATTCGCATACTAGGAGGGGCCGATGTAAAAACATATCCGTTAGACACATCCGATACCTACTCTGCATTATCTGAAGAAGGTTTTGTTTATGTAAATACAAGTATGGATGGTTTACATCCGGGAACTAATGATGTGAAGATGTACGGTAATATAGGATTCTTAGATAAAAACTATGGTATTGAAAAGAACCCACATAATCATGGATCTGAAATTTCTTTAGGTTTAACAACACCAAATTCTAAATTGGTAGGTGGTGTGTTGAATGAATTTGATGAAAGCAACAATAATCCGTACCATGGTGGTCTACGATTGTACTTACAAAATGGTGCGACTTGGCGCAATGAATGGTTAGGAGCTGAACGCGTATATCCTACACAAGGTCGTCCTAATAATGCAAACTATTTATATACTGGTAGTCGTGTAGAACATTTTATTGGTGGTAAAGATATAAATAGTCAAGGTATTATCCAAGCCGTAGATCCACGACCTATTACTATTAACAACTATGCTGGTCATGCAGCTATCGACTATGAAAAGGGAGCCCCTGCGACTGCACAAGGTAAGGGCGAAGTCGTTATCAACTATGCTGATAAAGGGTCTTCTGTGACTATGCGCAGTTCGGCAGATGCACTTAAAGGGTCTGTAAATGTAGATAACCCACGAGGTACTTTGCAGCAGTTGGCTAATAAATTAACATACGCTGGCTTTACTAAGGGTGAGCGTAATTTAGATGTAAATGTTCAAGTCGATTCAGGCATTATTAGTCCTGCATATTCTACTAAACTCGGTACAGATAGCTTTACTGTTGATGGGAAACCTAGTATTACTGACCAAGCGGTTGTGACAGCTCGTGAAAGCGAAGCTGTTTCTGGTGCTAAGAGTGCGTTAGCCTCCTCTGTGATGCAAATGAGAGCTGATACGAATGATTTACAACGTCGCCTCGGTGATGTGCGACTTAACTCCAATAAGCATGGTGTATGGGGGAAATACATCGGTGGTAAATCTAAAATTACGGACAGCGCCTATGTAAATCAAACCTATAACATGGCGCAAGTAGGCTATGATACATTGTACGGCGATTGGACTATTGGTGGAGCGTTGTTATATGGTACAAGCAATAGCGATTACGCTCTAGGTACTGGATCCGGTAAAACCGCAGGTTTAGCATTATACGGTGCAAAACAATACAATGATGGTCGTTACTTCGATGTGATTGGTAAATTAAGTCGTTTGAAAAATGATTTCACTGTGCGCAATAGCTTGGGTACAAGCTTGAGCGGAGATTACCGCAATACAGGTACCTCTTTGAGCGTTGAATATGGTAAACGGATTAAGAAAGACAATGGTTTCTATATCGATCCTAACGCAGAATTGACGCTTAGTCGCTTGTCTGGTGTAAGCTTCGATGCTAGTACAAATACAGGTAGCACAGTGCACATTAACTCTGATGCGGTAAACTCCGTTATTGGTCGTATCGGTGTAGGCATTGGCAAGGAAAGTAAGAATAGCAACCTCTTCCTCAAAGCAGCATTAGCGCATGAATTCTCTGGTAAAATGAAAGCTACTTATAGCATGACCGGTGAGCCAACTACAGGCAGTGAAGTGAATCTTAAAGATACATGGCTAGATGTTGAGTTAGGTGGTTCATGGAGCGTACGTCCTAATACATATATTTATGGGACTTTCACTAAAAACTTTGGTGCTATCATAGACAATTCCTATCGCATTGACGCAGGGATTCGTCATAACTTTTAATTAATGGTAAATATAGCGGACACAAATAATATGGGGATGTTATTTGTTAGTACTATAGTGTTAAGGAATACTAGAATTAAATATTCATATATGTAAGGGTATATAAAAAGACCGACTACATTCCTATTGAAGGACTGTAATCGGTCTTTTAGTTTTATAGATATAAACTACTTTCAATCAGATGTCTCAAATTAAATGTAATCTAAATCTAAATCAAGATATAAATCTAAACCTAAATATAGACATAATTATATTAGAATTGTAATGTTTTGATTCTTTCCACGGCACGAATTGTATTTTCACGGCTACCGAATGCTGTCAAACGAAGGTAACCTTCACCATGAGGGCCAAAGCCAGAGCCTGGTGTAGATACGATTTGAACTTGTTCGAGCAAGATGTCGAATAATTCCCAGCTAGTCATGTTGCCAGGTGTTTTTAGCCAAATGTATGGAGCGTCCACACCGCCGTATACAGTAAGGCCGATAGATTCAAGACCTTCTTTGATGATGCGGGCATTTTCTTTATAGTACGCAATGTTTGCACGTGTTTGTTCACGGCCTTCTTTTGTGTATACTGCTTCTGCACCACGTTGGATGATGTAAGGAACACCATTGAATTTAGTACATTGACGACGGTTCCACATAGGGTTTAGCGGTTGGCTTTCACCAGATTTAGTTTTGCCAGTGACCTCTTTAGGTACTACTGCATAAGCACAACGTGTACCAGTGAAACCTGCAGTTTTGGAGAAGGAACGGAACTCGATAGCTACTTCTCGAGCACCTTCGATTTCGTAGATAGATTTTACAGTATCTTCTGTGCTGATGAAAGCTTCGTAAGCGGAGTCAAACATCAAAATGGCATCATTATCTTTACACCATTTGATCCATTCTGCTAAACGAGCACGGCTCAAAACAGTACCGGTTGGATTGTTAGGTGAGCAAAGGTATACGATGTCTACACGTTCAGAAGGAAATTCTGGAGAGAAGTTATTTTCTGCGTAAGTAGGGAGGTATACAACCTTTTGGAAGATGCCATCTACGGCTTCGCCAGTACGACCACCCATAACGTTGGAGTCTAAGTATACTGGGTACACAGGATCTGTGATAGCAATGATGTTATCTTCGCTGAATAACTCTTGGATATTACCAACGTCAGATTTTGCACCATCGGAAACGAATACTTCGTCAATAGCGATATCTACGCCTAATGGTTTGTAATCGCCATCAACAATAGCTTGACGTAAGAAATCATAACCTTGTTCAGGGCCATAACCTCGGAATGTTTCCGCTTTTCCCATTTCTTGAACAGCTTTACTCATAGCATCGATAATTGCTGGAGCAAGAGGTAATGTAACATCGCCGATACCAAGACGAATAATATCTGCATCTGGATGAGCAGTTTGGTATTCATTTACCTTTTTAGCAATATTAGCAAATAAATAAGAACCTTGAAGGTTTAAGTAGTTTTCATTGATATTAGCCATGATGACTCCTTTTTATAATCAGATTTCTCTATATATAGTAAATTATATAGAATAATGACGCAAGGATTTTCTATAGAATTTTTTCTTAATCTAAATAGTGTAAATAATTTTAGTATAAAAGATTATAATATGAGGAATTTATTACTCGTTGATTGTATTAAAGTAGAAATATAGGAAGATAGTATTCGCATAGAATTTAATTTCTTCATTATTTACTCATAAAAAGACAGTTGATATAATGAATTTATAATAATACATTGATCTATTGTGTATGATATGGGGTAGTTTTAGTAGTTATGTGCAGTGAGGTAAATTGCTATTAAGGGAGGCATTTATAATGTTAAAGTCTAAAGAGGTATATGAATTTATTTGTAAAGGTATTAATCGAAAAGATAAATTTGATGAGTTTGAAACCCTTTTTGGGCAACCTAAGAACGATACAACAGAAGATACTGTTAATATAAAAAAAGTAAAGCAAAGAGATAACGATGGGGATATAAAAAGATTTGTGGCAAACTTTTATAAGGCATCTATTGTAAATTATAAAGGCTATGTACAAGGAACGTCGCAAGCGGACAAAAACCGCTATAGTGAAGTTATTGCCAGTACTCTTTTATCAAAAAATCTTTTAAGTGCATGGACAGACTTAAAGCCAGTACGATCTAATCATTTTGATACCAATCATTCGCCTTCCGAAATAGTAGATATGAACAAGCTGCAAGGCACAAATCGTAAAGAAGAAATTTTAGCGAAATTGTTGTTTTATCAACGTGAGGTTGACGGATTAGGCTATATCTTTGATTATCAAACACCATTAAAGGAGACTAAAAATGATTCTTACGGAAAAATAGACTTATTAGGCTATAACACTGATGACGAATGTTATTCTGTAATTGAATTAAAATATCATCCATCTGGTAGTGAGGAAACTTTACTACGCTGTATTTTAGAAGCTTATACATATTATAAGTTGCTTGATTTAAAACAGATTAAGGCTGATGTTGATCACGCTGGCATAAAGGCTCTAAAGAAAGAATTACCTAAATATAAGCACACTGATAAGTCTGAATTAGTAATTTTATTTGATGAAAAATCTTGTACAGATGATGATGGTGGGGCAGAGACTAATTTGTTGCTTCGTATTGATCCAGTGGTAGTGGATAAACCTAACTATCCGTCCAAAACTGTTGTGTCACAACAGTATAAAGAGTGTCAGGAATTAATTAATCCAAGTAAAAGAAAAAATCTACGAGCTTTATGTGAGGCTATATTAAAACAAGAGTCTAAATTGAAACAAATTCGATTCGTTGTCCTTAGAACAGAAGATATAGATAAAGCTGTCCCTTTAAAAAATGTGCAAAAGTGGTCTTCAGAATTAGATCGCTCTTATCGAGCAGAAACGTTGCTAACGATTACTGGTAAAGGTTAAGTATGAATGTAGTTATACACCGTGGCACTCATCAGATTGGTGGTAGTGCTATAGAAATTAGTACAGCATCTACTCGCATTATGTTAGATTTTGGTAATGAATTAAGTTTAGATGAAAAGTACACACCTATAAATCTGGATATAGAAGGCGTTACAAAAGGAAAGCTGGATTGTGACGGTATTGTGATTTCTCATTATCATATGGATCACTTAGGCCAACTAACCTCTGCACTATCAGAAATTCCATTATATATGGGTGAATTAAGTAAGGAAATCGCGCTAATAGGTGCTGAGTATCAAGATAGAGGTTTATACTTGCGCTTATTAGGTGTTAATACATTTCGTGGGGGAGAGGCTTTCACTATTGGTGATATACGGATTAGGCCTTTGGTTATTGACCATAGTGCCGCTGATAGTTATATGTTTGTTATTGAGGCTGAAGGTAAACACATTTTATATACAGGTGATTTCCGGATGCATGGGCTGCGTCAACATGTATTAGAGAAGTTAGTTAAGACCTATATAGGTGAGGTTGATGTATTAATTACAGAAGGAACTTCATTATCTAGAGATGCCAATGACCCTATAGCTGAAGTAGCTGTATTAGACGATATTTCTTCTTATATTCAAGATGGAAAATATGTTTTTGTTATGTGTTCCTCTACGAATATTGACCGTATTATGGGGATTTGGCAGAATATGCCAACTAATAAAGTACTCATTTGTGATGCTTATCAGAAAAGAATATTAGATACTGTGATTAATAATGTATATTATGAAAGTTCTTTGTATCGTAGACATGATAGCCCATTAGTTATTGATAAAGGAAGGTATCCTAAATACTATATGGAACATGGATTTGTATCCTTAGTAAGAGGGACAGAAAATTTTATTTCTAAAATTAAAGAGTTCCCTAAAGATGATGTACGTATTATATATTCCATGTGGACAGGATATATTGAGGAGAATTTAGCATTGAAAGAATTGTTAGATACATATCCATCTTATATATGTCATGCCAGTGGTCATGTCTCAAAGGACGATTTAGTTCAGTTCATAGAAATGGTTGATCCTGATATTGTTATTCCGGTTCATACTGATATCCCTGAAAAACTAAAGAGAATACTGCCTAATAGAAATGTTTATGTCGTTAATGATAAAGAGCCATTTATCATATAATTCCTTTAAGAAATTCTATTTATGTTGTATAATAAATAAAAAGAGAGCCATCGACGTGTGGTAGCGTTAGGCTCATCTTATAAACATTTTTTAGGATTGCCTAGCGTGCGAGTATTTTGTATACTCTGTTGCGTTAGGCTTTTGTCTTTATACTATTTGAATAGTGCAAAGAGTGATATTACTATAGACCAATTTTTGCGTAGTATTTTACTACGCTTTTTTATTGAAAAAATCAAAACTTTATATAGCATTAATTTTATTTCTGATATAATCTAAATAAATACATATTATAGTGCGGTTTTATATGAAAGTGGTGTCTTTATGCTGACGATTAGCAATAAGGGATGGCTTTTTACGTCTATATTAAGTGCTTTGATGGCGTTTACATCGTTGTCAACGGATATTTATTTGCCAGCTATGCCTGAGATGGGGCGTGACCTCAATGGTGATGCGGAGCTTACGTTGACGGGTTTCTTAATTGGGTTTGCGCTAGCTCAGCTTTTTTGGGGCGCCGTTAGTGATAAAATTGGTCGTAAGAAGCCGCTGATTATAGGGATAGTTTTATTTATTATTGGTTCTGCAGGTTGTGCCTTGAGTTCCTCTATGATGGAGTTATTGGCTTGGCGTGTGTTTCAGGCATTTGGTGCCTGTGTAGGACCGATGCTATCACGGGCTATGATCCGTGACTTATATGGTCGGACTGAGGCGGCTAAAATGTTGTCTACATTGGCCATTGTTATGGCTATAGCGCCTATAGCAGGCCCAATGTTAGCCGGACATTTACTTGTATGGTATACATGGCATTCTATATTCTGGTTGCTTGTTGGTATAGGGCTTTTAATGCTCGTTGCCGTATTAGTGCTTCCGGAAACACATCCCGTAGAGAAGAGGAGCAAAAAGTCTATAGGCCATACCTATAATAATTATTGGATTTTATTACGCAATAAAGGGTTTATGAAATATACCCTATGTGTTAGCTCATTTTATATTGCCATTTATGCGTTTTTAACGGGATCGCCTTATGTATATATAGATGTGTATGAAGTGCCCAAAGAATATTTTGGTTATCTCTTTTCTGTCAATATTATTGGTGTTATGTTGTTAAGTGCTATTAATCGTCGTATTGTAAGTGCTATACGCCTTGATAGACTATTGAAATATGCCACACTATTTGCTGCTGTTTGTGTATCCATTGTTATGGGCTTGATGTTCTTAGATTACCATTCATTGTGGCTAATCGTTATTGGCTGTTTTTTATTCTTCTCTATGAACGGTATCATTGCTGCTGTAACTAATGCATTAGCTTTAGATAGAGCAGGTAGAATGGCTGGATCTGGGGCGGCACTATTAGGTGCCATGCAATATGGTAGTGGTATTGTGTCATCGTTGATACTTACCTTCTTACCAAATGATACGGCCTATCCTATGATGGGGGTAATAGCCATATTTGTAATTATCTGTGCTATTATTGCTTTTCCTGAGGATGAAAAATATAATCGTATATAATATTGGTGAAAGCAAGGACTTAAACTGAGCCCTTGCTTTCATCATTTTTTTAGGTTATAATAGTAAGGCTTATTGATGGTAAGCACTTCCTACCCCTATGTGTCGATAGGGGCATTAGTCCGAAAGAGGAGGTGATTTTGTATGAACAAATACGAAGTCATGTTTATTGTGAAACCAGCTGAAGAGGAAGCAACTAACGCTGTTATTGAAAAAGTAGAAGCTTTAATTGCTCGTGTAGGCGGCACAGTAGAAAAGGTAGATCGTTGGGGCAAGCGTCGTCTTGCTTACGCGGTGAAGAAATTCACTGACGGTTTCTATGTATTGATCAACTTTGAGGCAGCTCCTGCTGAAATCAAAGAAATCGATCGTGTATTGAAAATCAACGATGAAGTCCTAAGACATCTAATTGTTAAACACGAAGCATAATTAAAGCCTGGAGGAAAACATGAACTCTGTACAAATTCTAGGTAATTTAGCTCGTGATCCTGAAGTACGCTATACCAAAACTGGTCGTGCGGTAGCAACTTTCACAGTAGCTGCCACAAATACCTATATTGATTCCACAACAAATGAGACGAAAGAACAAACTGCTTTCATCAACTGTGTTGCATGGGGCAAACTTGGTGAAGCGGCAGGCAATCTTCGTAAAGGCAGTCGTTGCTTTGTAGAGGGTCGTTTGCAAACTCGTTCCTACGAGACTCAGGATGGTCAAAAACGGTACGTTACTGAAGTGGTGGCGAACTTTGTGGGCCAATCCCTTGATATGAATACTAATTCTTTTGAAGGTGGCTCCAATTTTGATAGTTTCAGTACAGGCGGCGATGACGAAAACATCCCGTTCTAGTGTCAGGGACTCCTACTAATTCGAAAAGGAGGATTCGCAATGAGAAGAGATAGAGGCAGAAAGCCAAGAAGAAAAGTATGCGTTTTCTGTGCAGACCATATCGATCAAATCGACTATAAAGATGTTGCTAAACTTCGTCGTTTTACGACTGAACGTGGTAAAATCTTACCTCGTCGTATTTCCGGTACTTGCGCAAAACATCAACGCAAATTGACTACAGCTATCAAACGTGCACGTGCAATCGCTTTATTGCCATTCACTGCTGAATAATTGATGAATCAAGGCGGTACAACCATTTGGTTGTACCGCCTTTTTGCGTTCTTTGGAACGGCTATATAATTTTAATGATTCTATTTTTCTAATGGATCATAAACCGAAATGGTAGAAAATTATAGTTGTAAGGAATATTAGTATGTTACGATAGTCATTAATCTCTTTGATAAAATAGTAGAGGTGCATTTTGATGTATTGTTAAGTGTGGTTTATAAATATATAATTTTTATAGATAAATATATATAATTTATTAAAAAATTATAGATTTTTTTCGAATAGGACTATAAAAATTAGATGAAGTATTATATAATAATATCTACAGTATGTATTACAGTAGAACAGTAAAATAAATCCATTGATAATATACGCTACTATTGCAGTATTATACAATTAGTATTAATGATAAGGGAGATTGTAAGACTTTGAAAAGAGTATTAACCTTAACATTAGCCGTGGCCATCGTTGCCGGTGGCTATATGTTTGAGGCTAATGGGGCGGGAGAACAACCTTCTAAACAGGCACCATCTATATCTGAGATAAATATATATACGCCAAAAGAGCTTAATGCACGTCAGAAAGACTTGGTTGAAATCGGCCGCTATACTGCGTCTGGTGATCAAGGTGCATTAAAGAGTGTAATTGCATCTGCTATTGAGCGAGGCACGTTGACGCCGCAAGAGGTGAGTATTGCCATTCGTCAGCTTTACTCTGCTGCGGGCTTGAAACAAATGAATGCTGCTTTAGCTACATTTGATCAATTACGTGATGAACGCCCTGAGTTTGGCGATGAGTACGAAAAATTGGTACCAAAGCAAACAGGACTTAGTGCTTTATTGGGGAATGGCACTAATGGGGCACCTTTAACAAAGCCGAAAGCTGAGGAAGCAAAAGAGGGGGTTCAATATAATACGTTCCGTATGAAAAAACCAAAACCTCAAAATCGTAATCGTTCACGTCTAGGTAAATTGGACCGTGAATTGGTCGCTGCGGCAGCATTAGGTACTCGAGTTGGTAAAAATAATCTTTTCACTGCAGCTGAAAAGAGTTTATCTGAACTTGGCCTAAGTCAATATCAAATTGAAAACTTAGAAGCTATGATTTTCCAATAAAATGTAGACCTACTTCTTTCGGAAGTAGGTCTTTTCTTATGGCTTTTACGTTCACAGTTCCATTGATTAGGGTTAAATCCATAGAATGTAATTGACGTTTAATGTCCCCTTTTCTATAATTAATAAGATAGGTATATGACCTGTAATAATAAATATAAATAAATATAAACATATTTTTAAAAATAGATGTAAGGAGAAAGTATGCGCCTTCGTAGAAAACCATGGATTGATGAAGCTATCCACGAATATGACTCTCATATTATTTTGTCTGGCCAAGAAGCGTATAAAGGCAAGTGGTGTGAATTATTTGAACATCCTGAGTACCCATTATATATGGAACTAGGGACGGGGAAAGGTCGCTTTATTGCGGGGATGTCTGAAGCGTATCCAAATGCTAACTTCGTAGGTTTTGAAGTGCAGCTGGGGGTTATTTATTATGCAGCACAAAAAATCTTTGAAGGGGAGCGGAACAATGCAAAGGTATCTTTATTTGATATCGCAGGTATTGAAGAGATAGTAGCACCAGGTGAAGTTGATCGTTTCTATATTAACTTCTGTGATCCCTGGCCTAAGGCGAAACATGCAAAACGCCGCCTTACATATCACACATTCCTCGATCGTTATGCTCGTCTTTTGAAAGATGGTGGTGAAGTCCACTTCAAGACGGATAATGAAGGATTGTTTATGTTTTCTCTCGAAGAATTCAAAGAATGTGGTTGGGAGCTTAAAAATGTAACGTATGATTTACATAGTACGGACCTTCCAAATGTAAAGACTGAATATGAAGAAAAATTTAGTGAAAAAGGTCAACCTATTTTCCGCTTAGAAGCAATTAAGCCAAAAGTACAAAAGGAGGCTTAACATGGAAACACCGAATAAGGGGGATAGTCGGTGGGGCTCACTCTTTAAAAATGACTTACAAGGTATGCTCTTACCTATTCTTCTCATTACAATTATAGGTAGTGTAAATATCTTTAGTGCTACTTATATCAGCTCTATCTATGAAAATACAGGATTATTAGGCTACTTTTTAAAGCACATGACATTCTTGCTTTTGTCTATGGCGGTAGGCGTTATTTTGTATCGTTATGATTACCGTCAGTTACAGAAGCCTCACATGTTGCAAAGAATTATGATTGTTACATTAATTGGTATGATTTTGGTTCTTGTGATTGGTGCTGTCATTAATGGTGCGCGTCGTTGGATTGTTATTGGTCCTGTATCGATTCAACCTTCAGAATTTGCGAAATTAGCGGCCTTGATATGGACAGCGGCTAAATTGAGTACTATGCGAAAATGGGGAAAACCAAGGCATATTAACCCACTCATTAATTTACAAGGTTATTTTAGTGAACGTATAAGTTATATGTTGCCAATGTTAATATGGCCAACTATATTTGCAGGCTTAACAATCTTGCAACCAGATATGGGCACTACCGTATTGATTTTTGGCTTTTCATTTGTGCTCATCTATTTAGCGGGTTTTGATGGAAAATTCTTTGGCGGAGCTTTTGCGATAGCTGGATTTCTTGGCTTTATTGCAGCTCGTATGTCGCCATATCGTTGGGAACGTATTCAATCTTGGTTTGATCCTTGGCCTCATGCACAGGATATGGGGTATCAAACCGTTCAAGGCTTGTTGGCTGTAGGTTCTGGTGGCATTTTAGGCGAAGGCTTTATGCAAGGTACATCAAAGTATTTTTACTTACCAGAAGCACACACGGACTTTGCTTTTGCTGTATGGGCGCAAGAAATGGGCTTCATTGGTGCAGTGTTTGTTGTCGTTCTGATTGCAGCTTTTACCTATTTTGGGTTCCGCATTTCTAATAAGGCTCGTGATGAATTCGGGAAATGGTTAGCAATGGGAATAACATTGCTTATCAGTGGTCAGGCCTTGTTTAACATCGCCATGGTTTGTGGCATTATGCCTGTAACAGGTGTACCTTTGCCATTTATTAGTTATGGTGGTTCCTCATTGTTGATGAACTTTATGGCTATAGGCTTGTTAGCTAGCGTTGGTCGTCGCAATGTAGAAGGTGTAAAACAAGTTGGTACTGCTGAGGCTTTGCCATCTTTACGCGAGGAAACGCAAAGCCGATTCAAACCGGCTGCTCCTAAGAGTACTCAAAAAACGGAAATGCCTGGTCCATTTAGACCGAGAGAGACTAAAAAGCCTACTCGTAGAAGATCTAGGTCTGAACGTTGATATTTAACTTATGTAGTATAAGGTGAATATATTTAGTGTGGATTTATATAGCATCTCTTAAGAGGTGCTGTATAAATACAACGTACTTGTATTGTGTGTGAGGAGAAAAAATGAAGGATTATATTGATATCCAAGAACGCCCGTCCTGGGGTCGAATGTTGCCACTTAGTTTCCAACATTTATTTGCTATGTTTGGTTCTACTGTATTGGTACCATATTTGTTAAAAGTAGATCCGGCAACAGCTTTATTTATGAATGGTATCGGTACATTACTGTATTTATTTGTTTGTAAAGGTAAAATCCCTGCATATCTCGGATCTAGCTTTGCTTTCATTGCTCCTGTAGCAGGCGTATTATCTGCAGGTCTCGGTTATGAGGCCGCAAAGGGGGCCTTCGTTGTATTTGGTCTATCCTTTGTGATTTTATCTATTCTCGTTCGTTATATTGGTACTCGTTGGATTGATAAGTTATTCCCTCCAGCAGCGATGGGGGCTATCGTAGCTATTATCGGATTGGAATTAGCGCCAGTAGCGATGAGTATGTCTGGCCTTATTGGCAATCAAGATTTAGGCATGAGCCACAGCCAAGCTATTTTTATCTCTATGTTTTCCTTAGTTGTTACCTTGCTTGGTACTGTTGTGTTCCGTGGCTTCTTAGCTGTAATCCCTGTTTTGATTGGAGTTGTTTCCGGCTATATCTTGTCTGCCTTCATGGGCGTTGTTGATTTCTCTGGTGTAGAGGCTGCTCCTTGGTTCTCTTTACCACAGTTCTATGGCATGCCTGTATTTGATATTAATGCCATTATTATGATTATGCCAGCACTCTTTGTAGTATTTGCTGAGCACGTAGGTCACTTAGTTGTAACTAGTAATATCGTATCAAAAGACTTGATGAAAGAACCAGGTTTACAACGTTCTTTACTTGGTGATGGTCTTGCGAACATCCTTTCTGGTTTCTTTGGTGCTACACCAAATACGACATACGGTGAAAATATCGGTGTCCTCGCTATTACTCGTTGCTTTAGCGTATGGGTAATTGGTGGTGCTGCAGTTCTTGCGATGATTATCTCCTTTGTAGGTAAAGTAGCAGCTCTTATTCATGCTATTCCAGTACCAGTTATGGGTGGTGTATCTATTCTCTTGTTCGGTATCATTGCAGCATCCGGTTTGCGCATGCTTGTAGAACGTAAGGTGGATTATACAAACCCTGTTAATATGATTCTTACATCCGTTATCCTTGTAGTAGGTCTTAGCGGCGCAGAACTTGCTGTTGGACCTGTAGTGTTAAAAGGGATGGGGCTTGCTACTGTAGTAGGTATGGCGATGAGCATTTGCTTATTGATCCTTCAAAAAACAGGCGTTGGCAACGACCAATTGAAAAAAACAGAAGTATAACCTTATACGACTTCGAGCTCTTGGCATAGAACCTTGAGATTAAAGTAAATTGACTTGTATTCAATATAATAAACGACTACTGAATCAGATTGTATCTGTGAAAGTAGTCGTTTTTATTTAGTGTCTTTATAATTTATCCTCAATATTGTATAATGAACATATAAGTTGCATAAAATTAATTATAGAGAGGAGGGCCTATGGAGTTTTTAATATGGATGGCTATCGGTGTTTCCTTGATGGCTGTAGAACTCGTAGTACCAGGCGGTATTTTAGGTCTTATCGGTTATTGCGCATTCCTTTGGGGCGTTTATGTAGCTCTTGGGGAAGGTACGGTAGCATTGTATGCCGTACTAGGATTAACAGCCTTGTTAATTGTCATTATCATCGTGTTCTTTAATCACTTTGAAAAGACTTGGATAGGCAAATTGTTTACTTTAGGGCAACGATCTACGACAAAAGCTGGTTATATATCTAATGATGTATTAGAAGATTTGGCTGGCAAGGAAGGCGTAGCTCATACAACACTACGCCCTGCAGGTATTGCTAAAATTAATGGTAATTTGGTAGATGTTGTGACCGAAGGTGACTTCATCGATGCCGGTTCACCTATTGTGGTACTTCGCGTTGTAGGTGGCCGCAATATTGTTAGAAAGCGAGATTAAGCTTTCGCAACATCGTTGTAAATAATGGAGGTTATTATGGATGTAGGTATTTTAATTTTGATTCCCATTTTGCTGATTGGTATTATGGTATTCTTATATGTTGTGCCATTAGGGCTTTGGGTATCTGCTCTAGCAGCGGGCGTTAACGTAGGTATCTTTACACTTGTAGGTATGCGCTTACGTCGTGTAAATCCGTCTCAAATCGTAATGCCTTTGATTAAAGCTAATAAAGCTGGTCTTGATGTGAATGTAAATCAGTTGGAAGCGCATTACCTAGCTGGTGGTGACGTTGACCGCGTTGTAGACGCTTTGATTGCCGCTGAACGGGCATCTATTCCATTGACCTTTGAACGTTCCGCAGCTATCGACCTCGCAGGTCGTGATGTATTGGAAGCGGTTCAAATGTCCGTTAATCCTAAGGTTATTGAAACTCCAATTATCTCTGCAGTAGCAAAAAATGGTATCGAATTGAAAGTTCGTGCTCGTGTAACTGTACGTGCTAATATCGATCGCCTCGTTGGTGGTGCTGGTGAGGCTACAATTATTGCCCGCGTAGGTGAAGGTATCGTTACGACCGTAGGTTCCTCTGAAGAACATACAGATGTATTGGAAAATCCAGATCACATTTCCCGTACTGTATTGGGTAAAGGCCTTGATGCGGGTACTGCATTCGAAATCTTGTCCATCGATATCGCTGACGTAGACGTGGGACGTAACATTGGCGCTCAATTGCAAACTGACCAAGCGGAAGCGGATAAGAAAATCGCTCAAGCTCGTGCGGAAGAACGTCGTGCAATGGCTGTTGCTACAGAACAAGAAATGCGTGCTAAAACACAAGACATGCAAGCTAAGGTTGTGGAAGCACAAGCTGAAGTCCCTAAAGCATTGGCAGAAGCTTTCAGAAATGGTAATCTTGGCGTTATGGATTACTACAATATGAACAATATTATTGCAGACACTAAAATGCGTGAAAACTTAGCAGATGGTGAATAGGAGTAGCTATGGACTCTATTTTGTCTTCAGTGCTATCCATCTTTTCGCATAATCCAATCTTTGTTTTAGGTATCATAGCGTACATTGCTTTTTCCATTATAAAAAATAAGAATACTGAAGAGTCTGAAGAGTATGATGAGTATGAAAGCTCTAGTGGCGGAACTTGGGAAGATATGGAGCGCGAATATGGCATCTCCATAGAACGCAAGGTAGATGAACCGTCTATGGATGATTTGTCTAAGGTTGATGACTTTTATCGGGACTCTTATGAAGATAAACCGATTGTAAATCAGCAACCAGAAGCACCATCGAAAACTATGGAGGACATACATTTCAATGAAGAGGCTGCAGCAGCTCAACGAGATATTGAAGCCTTATCAATGAAAAGTTCCAGTAGCACTCCAAGTTATACTACCAGTAAGACTCGCTTAGATAGAGAAGCTGTTACGGGGCCGACCTTAAGTGAAAGACTAGCTGAGTTTAAACGAGATAAAGTAGCTAAAGAGGGGCAAGTTCTTATTGAAAATGTAGGCATTACAACTGCGCCTACTGCTCTAGCTGCGACTTCAACTCGCGGTCGTAAATCTAATCATGCTTTAAAAGAGGGCATGAAATGGTTCATCATTTTAAGTAAACCTAAAGCTCTTGAACGTAGATACCGTTAATGAAGTAATCTATTTATAAGTGTATAAACCAATTATGGTTTTATTGGAATATAAATAATAATGGATTGTGCACTGATGTGGTATAGCAACCATACTGTCACATATCATAATGTGGGGCATATAATTACATATTGAAAGAGGTTCCTATTGGTCACCTATGTGACTATTAGGAACCTCTTTTTTATTGTTTTTTCCTAGTGAAACTTTCACAATAATAGGGGAAGGAGTTCGTTTATAAGGAAAGGTAAAATTATGTATCGAAATGTGCGTGTTATACCAAAACAGTTGTTGTACCAATTATATATAGAGAAGCAATGGAGCGTTCGCGATGTGGCGGATTATTTTCAATGTAGTGTTGATACCATCATGCGCCGTATGAAAGCGTACGATATCGAACGGAGGCCTCTGAAGAAAGAAATCAATATGGTCCATGTACAAGCTTTGTATGAGACCGGTAAGTGGTCGCTCCATTCATTAGCAAAGCGTTATGATGTGTCTATTACGACGATAGCGAATCGCTTGAAAGAATATGGATTGGCTTGTCAGCAATCAAATAAAAACGTCTCTATAGATGTAGTACGTATATGTAGGGCTTATAAAAGTGGAAATAGTACAGATGCCATTGCTCGTATGTATGGTATATCGCGATGGAAAGTTCACCATGTATTGCGGCATATGGGGAATTGCTTACTTCCTAAAGTTCGAAAGCCTATGCGCGTAGAGGAGATGGCTTATTTATATATTCATCATCACATGAGTACAGATGACATTGGCCTAGCTTATGGGATACGTGGTTCTACAGTGGCAATTTATTTGCGAGAGCAAGGTATAGAAATAAGGGCAAATACTCTTGATCTAGACGAAAATAAGATTAAAAAACTCCGTGCTCAAGGTTATGGAGTTGCAAAGATTGCACAGGCGATGGGTTGCTCTACCTCTGCTGTGCGAAAGCGTCTAGCTATGAAAAAATATATCTCTCCTTGATGTAGTGTGGTAGATACTATATACTTAAATTTATACAATGATGGGAGGAATATTATGCTCGAAATTATATCTGCTTTAACACCGTTTTTATTACTGGGCTTAGTGGCTGCTGGTTTATCTCGCCTTTCTGGGGTAGCCTTATCTATGGTTGTAGTACCAACTTTATTGATTTGGGGTGCAACTGCGGTTGACGTAATCGCCTTTATGTTGCTCTTTGTGGTGTACAACAACTTCACTATGGAAACACAAGATATTCGTTTAGATTATAAAGATCTTGTCTTATTCCCTAAATGGCGCTTGTGCATTCCCTTTATTTTGAGTTTGGTGAGCGCTTTCTTTGTTCCTGCTGCAGGCATTGCTGTTTTTATGGCTTGCTTTGTTTTAGAGTTATTGGCTACTGTGTATAAACGCATTCCTGAAAATAAACGACCTCGTTTACAGCGCGTAATAGTAGCATCGATTTTGAGTGCTGTTGCAACAGCTGTAGGTGCTTATATAGGTCCTAAAATTCCTAGTGAATTCTACTTTGTCTGTGTAGGCGTAGCCATTTTAATCGTTACGGACTTTGCATGGTATGCCGGCAAGCATAGAGATGCTTTTAGAAACGTATGGGATAGCATTTGGGCTGGTTTTAATATATTCTTAGGCATGTTTGGCATAGAGGCTTCATATTATCCAGCTGCACTTACGCGATCTATTCCAAATCCAATGGATCGCATGTTGCCTATGGTTACTGTAGTAGGTGGCTATGCAGGCCTTATGGTAGTATTCGGCTTTTATAACATTTTTTCTATACCGTCTTTAATTACGGCCATCGGTGCTGCTATAGGGATACGCCTCTTTGGTATGTATGAATTCCCTCGAAATGGCAGTTTCTCTTATTTGGCAATCGGTTTTGCCGTGGCTGCTGTAATTTGCTTGTACCTCGTATCTCCGACACCAGTTGGTTTTGATCATATTAATACCTTGGTTTCTCAACCAATTGGTCAATAATGATAGATAATGTAAGTCTGTTGATATATTTTAATAAGTTCTTTAGTTGCTTTTACATAGGAGCTAATTGGATTATAATGTGTGATATATCTCATATATTGTATTGAAAATTAAGTTCATATTAGAATGTGAAAGGAGTTGATGCTATATGGCAGAAACAATTGAAACAAGACCATTCCCTCCATTCTTACCAAAGAAGGCAACAGTCATGATGATGGGCACATTTCCTCCAGAACAATCAAAACGTGCTATGGAATTCCATTATCCAAATTTCCAAAATGATATGTGGCGTGTTTTTGGCCTCGTATTCTTTGATGAAAAGGATCATTTTAGAAATGGTGAGGAAAAAGCGATGGATCCTGAGAAGATTAAAGCCTTTTTGTCTGAAGCTGGAATTGCATCTTGTCCTACTGTTTTGAAAGCTATTCGCGAAAAGGAGAATGCATCTGATGCATTTCTTAAGGTCGTTGAACCAGTTCCACTTGCGGACGTACTGGAGCAAATCCCTGACTGTAAGCATATTGGTACAACAGGCGGCAAGGCTACGGAGATTTTATTGAGCCTTTTACCAGAAAAGGTTAAATTACCTAAAACTGGTGAAACAATTCCTTTTGTATTTAATGGTCGGGAATTGACATTGACACGTTTGCCATCTACATCACGTGCTTATCCGTTGAGCCTACCGAAAAAGGCTGAAGCGTATAAGAATTTCTTCAAAGCTTGTGGTCTAAAAACAAAATAAATATTTAAAGTAGCACCTTTAATAGTTGGCTTTGGGTCTTTTGGTCTCATCTGTCGCTATTGAAGGTGTTTTTATATCGTAAAAATATATGAGATATTAAAATGGAATTTAATGCATATTTATTGTGAATATGTAGTTTATTATAAATAAAATTGATGAGATATATAATATTTTAATTCTTGTTTTTTATAATGAGAGGTTTATAATTAACCGTTGTCGCAAACTGGTTGACAATAATTTAAAAAATGGAGTTGATAATATGGATAAGGCTAAGGAGGCCTTGTGGACAAAATCCTTTGTCCTTGATACTTTGATTAATTTCTTAGTATTTTTAATTTATTATTTATTAATCGTTATTATTGCGGTTGTAGCAAAAGATAATCTTCATGCTACGGCTAGTCAAGCGGGACTTGCTGTTGGTATATATATTATTGGCACCGTTGTAGCCCGTTTGTTGGCAGGGCGGTTTATCAGTATCCTAGGGTGTCGCAAGATGCTCTATTTAGGGTTATTGATTTACTTGATTTCAACGGCTATGTATTTCTACACACCTAATTTACTAATGCTTGATAGTGTTCGTTTCTTAAATGGTTTTGCTTATGGTATTACATCTACTGCTACAAGTACTATCATAGCTGCTATTATTCCTACGTCACGCCGTGGGGAAGGGATTAACTATTATGGCTTATCTACCTCTCTCGCCGCTGCAGTAGGGCCATTCTTAGGTATCTTGATGCTTCATAGTCTTGGTTATGATTTTATCATCGCATTCTGTGTTGCACTTATCATCCTTTGCGGTATTGGCTCTGTCATCATGAAATTTAATGAACCTAAACTTGGTATCGAATCAGAAGCACATAAGGGCATTAGAATCTCGGACTACATTGAACCACGGATGAATTCAATCAGTCTTGTTTCCATTCTAGTCGGCTTTGCATACTCTGGTGTTATTGGCTTTATGGCAGCCTACACAAAAGACCTAGATCTTATTATGGCAGGTACCTTCTTCTTTGTTGTATATGCTGTAGTTATTACTATAACAAGACCATTGCTTGGCATTGTGTTTGATATGAAAGGGGAAAACTTTGTTCTTTATCCTTGTTTTGTATCCTTAGCACTTGGTATTTTCTTATTATCCATCGCTCACTCCACATGGCTTGTGCTTTTATCGGCTGTGTTTGTTGGTCTTGGATATGGTACATTTATGTCCAACGGACAAGCTGTTACTGTTAAAATAGTACCTGTTCATCGTATTGGTGTTGCCACATCTACATACTTCATTGCCTTGGACATGGGGCTAGGCTTTGGCCCCTATATTTTAGGCGCTGTTAAAGAGGTTGTAGGTTATACTAGTATGTTCCATGTAACCGTTGTTGTGGCGCTCCTTGCACTAGTTGCTTATTATTTATTATATGGTCGTTATGTGGGGACTGAAAGAGATCTTTCTTTAAAAGCTCGCGCTGAAGAGGAAGAAATTAGAAATCGTAAGCGTAATAATAAGCTTGCGTAATATGTAAATTAAAAGGACTATACGAGCCTAGGCTCGTATAGTCCTTTTGGTTATCTACTACTGCTTTGCTAATGCTATTATTTTTCAATATTTACAATATTAACGATAACTTCAACAGCTTTTTTCATATCATCGATACATGCGAATTCATGACGGCCATGTAGGTTTTCTACGCCTGTAAAAATATTTGGTGTAGGAATGCCCATGAAGGAGATTTTGGATCCATCTGTGCCACCGCGAATAGGATCACAAATAGGTGTAATCCCAGCTTTTTCCATTGCTGCTTTGGCTACATTTACACATTCCATATTATCTTTGATGACATCGTACATGTTGTAGTATTGGTCTTTTACAGATACTTCACATACTTCACGACCATATATTTCGTTCAATGTTTGACCTGCTTGTAAGAAAAATGCTTTTTTCGCTTCAAACAATTCCTTATCATGGTCGCGGATAATGTAGTTCATTTTACCGGTATCTACTTGTGTTTCCATGCTCATGAGCATAAAGAAGCCTTGGCGACCGCAGGTGTGCTCAGGAACAGCTGCTCCTGGCAATAAAGCGTCAAATTGCATAGCTAGTTTAGCACAGTTGATCATAATGCCCTTGGCTGTGCCTGTGTGAACAGAAACGCCTTTCAGGGTAACAGTACCGCCAGCTGCATTAAAGGTTTCGTATTCAAGTTGTCCTAGACTTTCACCATCGATAGTGTAAGCATAGTCTACAGGAAATTGTTTAACATCGAAGTGGTCCGCACCAGTACCAATTTCTTCGTCTGGACCGAAAGCACACATGATTTTACCATGTTTGATTTCTGGATGAGCTACGAGGTAGGTGAGAGCTTCCATGATTTCACAGATTCCAGCCTTGTCGTCTCCACCGAGGAGTGTTAAACCATCGGTTACAACTAAGGATTTGCCAATATAATTTTTTAGATTTGGGAAATCTGCACGTCGGGTGAAGATTTGGTGCTCTTCGTTGAGGCAAATATCACTACCATCATAGTTTTCTACGATACGAGGCTTAATATTATCTGCGTTATAATCAGCTGTATCCATATGGGCAATGAAGCCGATGGAAGGAGCTTTCTCATCAGTGTTAGCATGTAATGTGCCGATGACAAAACCATTTTCACGATTATAAATAACCTCATCTAAACCTATTGCCTTTAAATCGGGAACGAGCACATTCGTAGCAAAGTCTACTTGAGTTTGAGTACTAGGAATGCTTGTACTTTCCTCATTAGACCGTGTATTTATGCTCGTATAGCGTACAAAACGTTCGACCATTGATTCCATAATGAAGCCTCCTCGTAAGTAAACATACGTGTTATACAGGGCAGTATACGATACCGTTACATAATAGAGATTCTTAATATACTTTCATTGTAGAACAGGGACGCCAAAAATGCAAAATAATTATTTATAGGGGGTGTGTTGTTTTATTCGCATAGTGCATAGAAAACCATTGAACCATGTGTAGTACCGTGTTAGTATAAAGGTGAATAGTTATACGTTTGTACTTTTTCTGTGAGGAGGTTTTATTATGTCGGACGAGGTTCGTTCCATTCCGCCCATAGAACCGGTGTTAGATCCTAAGAAAGATTACGTAGAGATTAACTCATATGTAGTCTTCTGGGGCTTGTTCTATGCGGCAGTTTTCACACTGGCTGTTGGCTATTTATGTTTGAAAATCGGTCAAACAGTAGATGCCTTTGCACCAGTATCTGTACTTGCTATGGGTACAGCAGTTATTTTAAAGCGGCAAAATGCTTTTGCCGAAACGGTACACATTCAAGCTATCGCTAGTTCTAGTACGAACACATTAGCAGGGGCTATGTTCTTCTTGCCAGCTCTTTACATCTGGAATGTAACAGATGTATCATTTGTACAAATGGCGATTCCTATCATTCTTGGCGGCGTTTTAGGTGTTTTATTATGCGTTATGTTCCGTCGCTATTTCGTTGAGGAAATGCACTATGTGTATCCGTTCCCAAGTGGTCGTGCTGCAGCGGAAGTATTGATGAGTAATGAAGGTAGCAAAGCAAAACTCATGCTTGGCTCTGGTTTAATTGCTCTCGTGTATGACTTTATTCTCAATAGTTTAGGGTGGTGGCAAGAGGTTATTCGCACTGCTACCTTTAAGTGGGGGGCAGCCCTTGCAGATCAAACTAAGCTAACCGCAGCGGTAGATACTGATGCAGCATTGCTTGGCCTTGGTTATTTCACGGGCCTTCGCTATGCGGCTATCATTGCAGCTGGTTCCTTCTTCTCTTGGTTTGTATGTATTCCAATTGTGTACTATTTAGCGCCTGAACATATCATGCAAATTGGCGGCCATGCAGTTCCATTAGGGGAGGCCCCAATTCGTAAGGTATTCCTTGATTATGTTCGTCATATTGGTATCGGCATGCTCGCTATGGCAGGCATCATCGGTCTAATTACAATGTCTAAAGTGGTAGCAAATGTTGTTAAAAATGCAGTGCTTGACATCTTTAGTTCTAAAACTGTAGATGTTAATTTGCTTCGTACACAACGTGACGTACCTACATCTTGGATTGGTGCTGGCATCTTGTTATGTACAGTTTTATTTGCAGCATATTTCCATTTTATGTATGCTGAAAGCTTCGGACAAACAATTGTAGCGTTCTTAATCGTTCTTATTATGTCCTTCCTATTGTCTGTAGTGGGAATTAGCTCCATCGCTTATACAGGTACGGAACCAGTTTCAGGTATGACAATCTTTATGATTATCATCTCCGCTGTATGCTTAACCGCAGCAGGTATGACTGGTAAGGTCGGCATGATTGCAGTCCTCATGATGGCATCCTTTATCGGTACTACTATTGGGATGGCTGGTAACTTTATGTCTGAGCTTAAGGTGGCACATATGACAGGTGCTACACCTAAGAAAATGGAACAATGGCAAATCGTTGGTACTATTCTTTGTGCCGTACTTTCTGTAGGTGTTATGATTCTTTTGAACGATGCTTATGGATTTGTAGGAGATCATGCATTAAATGCACCTCAAGCGAACGCTATGGCTGCCATCATTGAGCCAATGATGACTGGTGGTAGTGCTCAATGGCCTCTATACATGGCTGGCGCATTATTTGCAATCATCTTGTGGATGGTAAGAGTTCCACCGTTGGCATTTGCCTTGGGTACATACTTGCCAATGGAAATTAATACACCATTACTTATCGGAGGTTTGATTGCGTATCTTGTACAAAATAGTACAAAAGACAAAGAATTGGCAGATCTTCGCTTCTCCAAAGGTAGTACAATTGCCTCAGGTCTCGTAGCTGGTGGTGCTATTGGCTCCTTGTTCAGTGCGGTGCTTCGCATTGCAGGTGTTGATGTATTTGCTCAAGCTTGGGTAGAAACACCTGAAGCGACATATCTCAGTATCGTAATGTATTTATTACTCTGTACGTTCTTGTACAAGGTAGCTATGTATATAAAAGCTAAACATGCTAAATAAATTACATACTATATATCCTAAATGAATTGAATAGCTTATTTATTCTATAAATAACCAGGAATCCTCCATTTTGGAGATGACCGCCTTTATCAAGTTTCATCTATGCTTGGTAAAGGCGGTCTTTTTATATACTTAGGAATGTTATTTTCGATATAGCTAAAAACTATATCAATTCAATACCTATTGGTATAGTTGGATTTATTGACCCGTACTATATCGAATGTTATCATAAAACTATAATACCTTTAGAGGTATTATTTTTATTATGCTCATAAGTGTAAGTATAGATATATTAGTTGATTAAGAAGAACTCTGTTTCTAGATAGAACAGAGAGAAGTAAGGATAATAATATGAAATTTAAGAAAATAGCAGCTCTATTAGGGGCTTTCACCATTGCTAGTAGTTTATTAATCGCAGGCTGTGGTCAGGAGGGGAATAGTCAGAAGGCATGGCGCGTAGGTACTGATGCGACCTATGCACCATTTGGTTTTAAAGACAAAGATAGTGGTAAATTAGCTGGATTTGATATTGATATTATCAATGCGATTGCAAACGAAGAGGGCATAGAAGCAGATATTCAAAATCTAAACTTTGATGCGCTTTTACCAGCATTACAAAGTAACACCATCGACATCGCTATTTCGGATATGACTATTTCTGAAGAACGTGCAAAATCCGTTGATTTTAGTAAACCGTACTATATTGCAGGTAATGGTCTCGTTGTGAACATTGATAACACCAATATTAATAGCTTTAAGGATCTAGAAGGTAAACGCATTGGTGTATCCATCGGTTCTACTGGTGCAGAGATTGCTAGCAAGATTCCCAATGCCGATGTACGTCAGTTTAATATCATTGTCGATGCGTTCTTAGAATTGCAAAATAAAGGCGTCGATGTAGTTATCAATGATACACCAGTAAACGAATATTATGTTAATGGTAAGGGCAAAGGTATCGCAAAGGTTACTGGAGAGGACTATGATGCGGCACCACTAGGTATTGCTGTGAAAAAAGGCAATACAGAATTGCTTAACAAAATCAATGATGGTTTGGCTAAGATCAAAGCAAACGGTAAATATGCAGAAATTTATAAGAAATGGTTTGGTAAGGAGCCTCCAGCAGAGGTATTAAGATAGTTTGTAGATAGTACCAGAATGTATTATTTGATATAATATGCTAGGTAAGCCTCGTGTTATAAGAGGTATGTATAGAATGGGTGGTATGATGGCTAAACGAAGTGCATTTTTAGATATTATTAAGGAAAAGGGCGCCCTCGTCTTAGATGGGGCTTTAGGGACCGAATTAGAGCGTTATGGCTGTGATATTCAATATAAGTTGTGGTCTGCTAAGGTTCTCATGGATCAGCCAGATATCATTAAGAAAATACATATTTCTTATTTAGCTGCGGGCGCCGATATCATTCAAAGCTCTGGCTATCAAGCGACGGTAGCAGGCTTTAAAGGTTTAGGTTATGGTACGGAAGAAGCGATAGATCTCGTTAAACTTTCTGTTCGTTTAGCCGTGCAAGCTCGTAATGAGTTTTTAGAAGCAAAGGCGAGTGGAGCGCTTACATTGCGTGGTATTAAACTTGGTGAAGAGACTCCTGAGGGGGTTAGATATTTTTCTGAAGGTGCTTTACCTAAACCGTTGGTGGCAGCCTCTGTAGGACCTTATGGCGCTTTCTTGGCGGATGGCTCTGAATACCGTGGTTATCCTGATGTGCAAACAGAATATCTAGAGATATTCCATATTCCACGGCTAGCATTATTCTGTGAAGAAAATCCAGACATATTATCCTTTGAAACTATACCGTCTTATGCTGAAGCGATTGCTATTGCGAGAGCTATGTCTGATCCGTTTACATCCAAAGGTATTCCCGGATGGATTGCTTTTTCCTGTAAAGATGGGCACCATGTTTCTAGTGGCGAAACCATTATTAAATGTGCACAAATGATCGATAAGGTACATCCTATTACGGGGATTGGCATTAATTGTAGTAAACCAGAATATGTAGAATCATTGATAAAAGATATCCGTACCGTTACAGATAAACCAATTGCTGTATATCCTAATCTTGGTGAAAGCTATGATAGTAAAACTAAAACTTGGTATGGCGATGCTGCATCATTTGTAGACTACGTTGAGGTATGGCGAAAAGCTGGAGCTGAAATCATTGGTGGCTGTTGTAGAACAACACCTGAAATTATCGGTGATATTGCAAAGAAAATTCACAACTAATATAGTGTGATATATAAAAAGCTATTCGAGTATAATTCGAATAGCTTTTTCTTTATATGCAAATAAAAAAGCAGTGCGAAAGCACTGCTTTTACTATGGCGGAGAGACAGGGATTTGAACCCTGGGTACGGGATAACCGCACACATGATTTCCAATCATGCTCCTTCAGCCGCTCGGACACCTCTCCATGTATTCTGTTGTGTAACAGGTACTTGTATAGTATATGAAAAAGTTAGATTTATGTCAAGCAAAAAAATAGTAGAATTATTGCATATTTACAAGGCTTTTAAAATATAGTATTTGATCTCAATAAATGGATATAAACCAAAAATCATAGCTTGGTTTTAGGCGTATAAAATCTGGTATATAAAAAGAAAAGCCGCCTATTTAGGCGGCTCTTGTATTAGAATACGTCTTTAATTTCAGCAGCTTCAATGGATGCTTTGATATCGTCTGCCATTTTTTCAATTAATGGCAGATCTTCTTCTTTCAAAGAGGATTTGATATCTAGTGGTTCAGAAACGATTTCAATGTCTTTGAAGTCATTTTCGAAATGGGAAACCATTGTTTTCATCGCAGCGGAAGCCCAAGAGTGGTTACCGATGATGGATACTTTATGGTTTTGGAAGTTAAGGGCTTTTAACTCATGGATAAAGTTTTCCATAGTAAGGTATAGATTCAAGTTGTATGTAGGTGCGATAGTTACCAAGTTAGTATATTTCCAAGCATCGGAGATGATGTAGGAAGCATTAGTTTTGGAAACATCGTAAATTCTGATATCTGTAACGCCACGTTTAGATAGTTGTTTAGCCAATTGTTGAGCAATAGCACGAGTATTGCCGTACATGGAACCAAAAGCGATAACAACACCTTTTTTCTCAGCTGTATAGCTGGACCAATGTAAGTATTTGTGTGTGATATATTGGATAGATTCAGGGGTGCGCCAGATTGGACCATGAAGTGGAGCAATGCGTTTGATATCAAGGCTAGAAATTTTGCGAAGCGCATTTTGTACTTGCGGTCCGTATTTACCAACGATATTTGTATAGTAACGGCGAGCTTCTTCTTCGTATGTAGCTACGAAATCGGTTTGATCAGCAAAGATATTACCATTAACTGTACCGAATGTACCAAAAGCATCTGCAGAGAACAATGTGCCTGTAGATTTTTCGTATGTACAAGTTACTTCAGGCCAGTGAACCATAGGCATAGTGTAAGAAACCAAAGTATGTTTACCTAAACAGATTTCATCGCCTTCTTTAATTTGATGGTATTGTTCTGGTTTTGGAGTGTTATAGAATTGCTCGAACATGCGAAATGTTGTAGCATTACCTACCATTTTACAATTTGGATACCGTTCCAATGTTTCCAATAATGTTTGGCAATGATCAGGCTCCATATGGTTTACGACGATATAATCAAGTTCACGACCATTTAAGAGGTGAGTCAAGTTATCGAAGTACTCTTCACGAATTTCAGCATCTACAGAGTCTACCACACAAGTTTTTTCATCGTCGATGAAATAGCTGTTATAGCTAACACCATTTGGAATAGGAAATAAGTTTTCGAAACGTTCTGTTGTCCAGTCATTACTACCAATCCAGTAGATATTATGAGTCATTTTCTGAGCACAATGCATAATAAAATCCTTTCTTAACCCACACTAGGTATGTATAGCTTTACATGAGAACTCATGTCTGTAAATATAGTATCAATTTATAATACTAATATTTTCGAAAAAAATCAATATTGAAAAAGCCTACTTGAAGAAGTAGGCTTTCACATGAAAGTTCATAGTGACCAATTATTTGAAGTATTTTACACCAGATGTAAAGATTGGCATTTCTAATTGGCCAGGAATATTTTTGCTGATGCCTGCACCACAGCGTTCGGAGTGTGCCATTTTGCCGAATACGCGACCATCAGGGCTATATATACCTTCGATAGCAGCAACAGACTGGTTAGGATTGAAGCGACTATCCATGGAGGCGATACCATCAAAGTCTACATATTGTGTAGCGATTTGGCCAGTTTTATTGAACTCTAACACTTGTTGAGGAGACGCTATAAAGCGACCTTCGCCGTGAGAAATTGGTACTGTGTAAATTTCTCCAGCTTTAGCATCACTCATCCAAGGGGATTTTGTGGAAATAACTTTCGTATTAACCATGCGAGATAAGTGACGACCAATGGTATTGTATGTCAATGTAGGATGATCTGCAGTTAACGTTTCAATATGTCCACCAGGTAATAAGCCTAACTTGATGAGCGCTTGGAAGCCGTTACAAATACCTAATACAAGGCCATCTTGTTTGTACAAGAGGTTTTCTAAACCTTCTGCAAGGTATGGGTTGCGGAAGAGGGTGGCTATGAATTTACCAGAACCATCTGGCTCATCACCGGCACTGAAACCTCCTGGGAACATAAGAATTTGAGACTCTGCTAATTTAGCTTTGATTACGTCGATAGATTCTTTTAATTGTTCTGAAGTTTGGTTGCGGATAAGCACGATATCTGTTTCTGCACCAGCCCGTTCAAAGGCGCGAGCAGAGTCAAATTCACAGTTTGTGCCAGGGAATACTGGAATAAGAACTTTTGGTTTGGCACCTAGGGAGGCGCTGCGAGGTTTAGCGTGTTGATCATGAATGTAAGCGACTGCTTCACCAAAGCCGTTTGGTGCATGCATAGGGAAAATATCGTTTAGAGGTGCTTCATAAGCAGCTTGTATTTCTTTGAGAGAAACAGATTGTCCTTCCCATTCGATAACAGGGGTGGCTTGGGTTACACCGATAACTTTCACATCAGGTAATTCTAAAAGATAATTAACAGCCGTAATATCTACTTCAACGATGAAGGAACCAAGAGCTGGTTGGAAGATACCACGTTCAGCGTATTTATCGAATTTAACACCAATATTGTTGCCAAGGGCCATTTTAGTGACTGCTTCAGGAATGCCGCCTTGATCAACTACATAGGCAGAGTAAACGCGACCTTTTTCAATTTGTTCTTGTAGTGTATCGCAGTTTTCTTTGAATCGATCCCAATCAGGGGTGTCATCGTATGTACGAGGTACATCGAAGAATACGAGGCGGTGATCCACGCCTTTAAGGTCTTGGCTCACGATATTATCTACATGAGCTGTACCAACCGCAAAGGATACGAGGGTAGGGGGAACGGTAAGATCCATAAATGTACCGCTCATAGAGTCCTTGCCGCCGATAGCGCCGATTTCAAGTTCTTTTTGTGCTTTATAAGCACCAAGTAAAGCTGCTACTGGCTTACCCCAAGATTCTTTAGAGTTGAGGCGTTCAAAATATTCTTGTAATGTTAAGTATGCGTCTTCTCGGCGACCGCCAAGAGCTACTAATTTTGCTACAGATAAAAGTACTGCATATTGCGCACCATGATAAGGGCTCCATGCAGATAACTCAGGCACAAAACCATGAGTCATAATACTAGCCGTTGTAGTTTCACCGTTTAGAACCGGTAATTTAGCAACCATGCCTTGGGTAGGCGTTTTTTGGAATTTGCCACCGAATGGCATGAGGACTGTATTGGCGCCCACAGTGCTGTCAAAGCGTTCTGCTAAGCCTTGTTGGGATGCTGCATTTAAATCGGATACGGCTGCGAGCCATTTTTCCTTGAAGTTATCTGCACTAGCTGAACCACGTAAGAAGTAGGATCGATCTGTAGGAGCTTTTACGATAGCTTCTTGTTGTTGATTGGCACCATTTGTATTTAAAAAGTCGCGGCTAATATCTACAATTGCTTCGCCATTCCAGTTCATAACAAGGCGATTTGTATCAGTTACCTCTGCCACAACTGTACACTCCAAGTTTTCTTCGTCGCAGTATGCTTTGAATGCCTCTACATCAGAAGCATCGATGACACAGGCCATGCGCTCTTGGGATTCAGAGATGGCTAACTCTGTACCATCGAGGCCAGCATATTTTTTAGGGACTAAGTCGAGATTGATTGATACACCATCAGTTAGTTCACCGATAGCGACAGATACACCACCTGCACCGAAGTCATTACAACGTTTGATAAGTGTCGTTACTTCGCCACGACGGAATAAACGTTGGATTTTGCGCTCTGTAAGAGCATTGCCTTTTTGGACTTCTGCACCGCATGTGGATAGAGATTCAACGGTATGTTCTTTAGAGGAACCTGTAGCGCCACCACAGCCATCACGGCCAGTTTTACCACCTAGCAATACTACCACATCGCCTGCAACTGGTACCTCACGGCGAACTTGGTTGCGAGGTGCAGCACCGATAACTGCGCCGATTTCCATGCGCTTTGCTACGTAGCCAGGATGGTAATATTCTTTTACTTCACCTGTAGCAAGGCCGATTTGGTTGCCGTAAGAGGAGTAACCACGAGCTGCTTCTTGGGTAATCTTTCTTTGTGGTAATTTGCCTTCCAATGTATCTTCAAGTCTTGTATGTGGATCGCCAGAGCCTGTGATGCGCATAGCTTGGTATACATAGGCGCGACCGCTCAATGGGTCGCGAATGCAACCACCTAAGCAGGTAGCTGCGCCACCAAATGGCTCGATTTCAGTAGGGTGGTTATGGGTTTCGTTTTTGAATAGTAACAACCATTCTTCAGTCTTGCCATTTACATCGACAGGGACGATGATTGTACATGCATTGATTTCATCAGATTCATCGAGATTTGTAAGTCCTCCAGCGTGGCGCAATTCTTTTACAGCCAATGTAGCCATGTCCATGAGGGAGCGAGCTTTTTTCTTAGTCGTGTAGAGCTCAGCACGGCCTTCCATATATTCTTCGAGGGCTTCCTTTATAGAGCCTGTAAAGCGACTGTCTTCAATAGTGATATCCGTCAATTCTGTCATAAAGGTAGTGTGACGGCAGTGGTCAGACCAATATGTATCAAAGAGGCGAATTTCTGTAATCGTAGGATCGCGGTGCTCCACCTCTGCGTATTGTTGTCTAATCATTTGAAGGTCTGCCAATGTCATAGCAAGGCTATAGTTCTTGATGAGAGCTTCTAAATCATCATCGCTCATCGTAGTAAATCCATCAATTGTTGCCACCGGTTTTGGATCTTCTAAATCGAGAGCTAAGGTGTTTGGCACGTCAAGGCTCGCTTCGCGGGAATCAACAGGGTTAATGTAGTAGGCCTTGATGGTATTTTCTTGTTCTTTTGTAAAGGTGCCTTCGATAGCATATACGCGAGCACAACGCACGATGTGGCCGGATGTGAGGGTGAGCATAGAAATACATTGCTCTGCACTATCAGCACGTTGATCGTATTGACCTGGCACATATTCAACAGCAAATACAAAGCCTTGTACATTTGGAATTTTTTCTAATACAGTATCTACAGGAGGTTCAGAAAAAATTAAATTTTTAGCAGACTCTAGATCTTTTGCATCTAAATTTTCGATGTCGTATCGCTCATAGATAGTCACAGCTGTAGCAGGCATAGATAATTCCTGTTGTAAGGTTTGTAACATGCGTTGCGCTTCTAGGTTGAAAGATTCTCGTTTTGTTACGAATAATCGTTGTATAGCCATTGTAGCCTCCTGTAATGTATATAATTCCCTATGGGATATTGACAAATTAAGTATAGTCGGTCTAGACTTATAAGTAAAGATAATCTTACTAATGAAAAGATTAGAAATACTAATAAATATGAAAAGTTCATGAAGGTCATAAGACCTAACTTTCATGAAGATTTCTACATATTCATTATATATTGAGAGTCTATAGTTATAATAGGGTAATGATATGTGTATTTAAAAGTAAGACGTTACTATTAGTATATAACAGAGGTGAATAAAATGGCAGTATCTGCAGATTTATATAGAACCTTTCTAGGGGTAGGCTTATATTTATCTTTTTCCCGTGCCGCAAAAGAATTAGGCGTGTCCCAATCCGCCATCAGTCAAAGTATTAAACAATTAGAAGGAGAACTTAATATGCCTCTCTTCGTGCGTACTACAAAATCTGTAGGGTTCACGCCAGAAGGTAAAGAATTGTTTGATACGGTAGCTAAAGCTTTCTCTATTCTTGATAATGGTGTTACCCAATTACAAGAACGGGTTAGCCAAGCTTATGAAAGTTTAAATTTGGCTGCCACAGATACTTTGTGTCGCCATTTCCTATTGCCTTATTTCCACAAATGGCAATTACAAGAAAGTGAAATTGGCTTACATATTATCAATCGTCCGTCTCCTGATTGTGTAGAATTAGTACTCAATAAAGAGGCGCAATTAGCTGTGGTTAATGATTATGAGGGCTTGAGAGATAATCCTCAGCTAGAGGTAACTACGTTAGCTACCATTCAAGACGTCTTTGTTGGGGGCCCTGACTATAAAGGGGCAGGATTCTTTGATCAAGGGCGCCTTCTTAACGAGCCTATTTTACTCTTGCATAAAGGCTCTGCTAGTCGTACATTCTTTGACGATGTAACACATGGTGCTTGTCGTAAGCCTCGCTTTGAATTGGGTAGCGTCGATGTATTACTAGATCTTGTAGAAATCAATATGGGTATTTCCATGTTGCCTAATCATGTGGTACAACAAAAAATGCAAGAAGGGACTATTGTGCGCATCGATACAGATATTCCGGTACCAACACGCGACATTGTGCTTGTGCGTTCACGTTTGGTTCCTCAATCTGAAGGGGCTGCAAGATTTACGTCCTTACTAGTTAATCGTGAAAGTACTCGAGATAAAGTTTTATAAGAAAAAGACATGTTTAAAGACATACTTTAGGAAACTTTCTTAAAGTGTGTCTTTTTATATATTAGTGTGAGTTTTACCGTGCTATATTATATTCCTATAAAGCAGTTGAGTTATATAATTCATATATGAAATATTTAAGTCTTATTTGCAATGATATTTATGGGTTATATTATAAGACTTTTACTAGATATAGGTTGACCCTAAGGGGTTGTTTACGTTAAAATTTAAAGATAGTTATGCGGAGGTATGAGCACATGGAATTATTAAAAGAACGCATTCGTGAAGAGGGGATTGTCCTCAATAATCGAGTGCTGAAAGTAGATGGGTTCTTAAACCATCAAATCGATCCACAATTGTTTAAGGCGATTGGTAAAGAAATCGCGGATCGTTACCGTGATGCAGGTGTACAACGTATTGTTACCATCGAAGCATCTGGTATTGCGTTGGCGTTGATGGCCGCGCTTGAACTAGACGTGCCATTGGTATTTGCGCGTAAGAAAAAATCCATCCTTATGGTAGATGATGTATATCATAGTGTTGTGTACTCTTATACAAAAGAAGAGAATTATGATATCACTATTTCTAAAAAATTTTTACCAGCTGGCGAAAAAGTGTTGATTATCGACGATTTCTTGGCGTCTGGTGAGGCGGCTATGGGCCTTGCTAAGTTGGTTCAAGACGCAGGTGATGAAGTAGTAGGCATGGCGATTGCTATTGAAAAGTCCTTCCAACCTGGTCGTGAACGCTTGGAAAATGCGGGCTACCGTGTAGAGTCTTTAGTTCGCATTAAAGAATTCAAAGATAATGGTTGTGTGTTTATCGAAGACTAATTAGTCTGATTATTGTTAGAGGGAATTATGAATAAAAAAGCAGAAAAATTCGACTTACTCGTTGCTGACCTTAATAAAGGCGGTAACACTTGGTTTACAAAGGAAGAAATGACAGACGATCTTAACACAGTTGTATATCATGGTCGTTTGGATGTTCATGAGCATAGCTTGCCTGTGTTTATCGTTGTAGACGATTCTGCGTTCACCTATGTACGCATCGCTATCACAACAACATCTATTGATAGAAAAGTGATTCCTGCGGTATTGAAAGAACTTAACACGTTAAATCAAGATTACAAGATATCTAAATATTACGTGAGCGTTGAAGACAATAACATTTATATGGATGTGTCTATACCATGTTTGAATGAACAATTTGATCCTACTGTAGTAGTGAATCTTTTGCTTGAAGTTATTCAACCGCATTTAGATGCTGTACATAAAGATATTCTTAAAGTAGCTGGCTTAGCTTAATAGAGGTTGTTATGAATCCTAAATCCTTATTATTTGATAAGTTTTTGAAAGAAGAAGAAATCATATCTTTTGAACGGAAGGATTTTGATGATGAAGACGGTACAGTAGTATATCGTTCTTATATCAAGTCTCCTTTATGGGATATGCCTTTATTCGTCATTCTCGATAACAGTATTTATAGTGTAGTTCGTTTAGTGTTAGGCCCTGAAAAGGTAACAGCACAAAATATGAATGCCTTGAATGCATTAATTAATCGTGACAATGCGACATATAAAAATTACAAACTATATATTGATGAACAAGATTCTAGCCTATACTTGGATTGCGTATATATGTGTGGTGACGATGCGTTCGAGCCTGCATTGATGTATGCGTTGATGTCTTCTATCGTAGATTATATTCCAGAATCTGTAGGTGAATTGAAGGCTGCCTTTGAAAGTGGTACTCACTAATCAATAATAGATACAAGTTAAGTGATCTAATGTTCGGAATTATGAAA
The DNA here is from genome assembly GCF_018378075.1 of Veillonella parvula. Classification (GTDB taxonomy): domain Bacteria; phylum Bacillota; class Negativicutes; order Veillonellales; family Veillonellaceae; genus Veillonella; species Veillonella parvula_K. Next base: position 17,605 of record NZ_JAGZYE010000004.1, on the reverse strand, counting down.
AGAGGATAACCTGTTTATAAATGGGTTATCCTCTTTTTGTATGGATAAGAAAAAACATATAAATATTTTAATTGATAGAGTAAGTTTGTGTTATTATAAGATTGAAAAGGCAGTATTTTATTTTACAGATTTATTTAAAATTATTTTATATGATGCAATCTATATTTTTATAATAGTTCGGAATATAACGAATGATAAAAATATTTAATAAAAAAATATTCGAAAATAGTATTGATTTTGTAAATGTTAGGTGTTACAATTTGAGTACAAGAAGGAGGTAGCACCGTGAACTATGCAAATCAACAAACTCAAAGCAAGTCTACGGAGGCTATTTGCGCGTATTTGTCCCAGTCTGTTTTGGCTGGGCTTTTTTATTAGGAGGATCTATGAAGGTCGGTATTATCATGGGCAGCAAGTCTGACCTGGACACAATGAAAAAAGCATCTGCCGTACTTGATGAATTTAACATTCCCTATGAAATGGTTATTGCCTCAGCTCATCGTACCCCAGAGGCTGTAAAGAATTTTGTTACACGACTTGAAGATGAAGGGGCTATCGCTTTTATTGCTGGTGCAGGCGCAGCGGCTCACCTACCTGGTGTAGTGGCGAGCTTTACTACACTACCAGTTATCGGCATCCCACTTAATGCAACCGCATTAAAAGGTATTGATTCTCTACTTGCTATTGTACAAATGCCATCTGGCATGCCTGTAGCAACCATGGCTGTAGATGGTGCTAAAAATGCAGCGCTCTTTGCAGTACAAATTGGAGCAGCTTTCAATAAAGACCTGAAAGAACAATATCAACAATATCGTAAAGATATGGCTGAAAAAGTCTTAGCAGACAATGCAGAATTACAAGGTGCTATTCATATTTAATCATGTAAATCATCGGCGATTAAATATTGGTTAAGAAAAACAGTTTATTTAGATATCTATTACATAGTTTGTATCATTAATTTATGATAAAGGAGAAAGATCATGGCTAACATCGATTTGGAAAAATTAACATTATTGTACGAAGGCAAAGCAAAACAAGTATATGCAACAGATAACAAAGATGAGTACATCGTTCATTACAAAGATGATGCCACTGCATTTAATGGCGAGAAACATGATACCATTCTTGGAAAAGGTGTTTTGAACAATAAAATTTCCTCTTTCTTCTTTGAATTGTTGAAAAAAGAAGGCGTACCAACTCATTTCGTTCGTCGTGAAGATGATCGCAACCAAACAGTACTTGCATTGAAAATAGTTCCTCTTGAAGTTATTGTTCGTAATATTGCGGCTGGCTCTATGGCTAAACGCTTTGGCATTGAAGAAGGAACTCCACTTAAACATCCAATCCTTGAATTCTGCTACAAAAATGATGAACTAGGCGATCCATTTGCCAATGAATCCCAAATCACAGCACTTGGTTGGGCTACTCAAGAACAACTTGATGTAATTTCTACAATTACTTTAAAGGTAAATGATATATTGAAGAAATTTTTGGCTACTAAAAATGTGACCCTTGTAGATTTCAAGGTAGAATTTGGTACCCATAATGGTGAAGTTTTATTGGGTGATGAAATTTCTCCTGATACATGCCGTTTCTGGGATGCTACAACTGGTGAAAAACTTGACAAAGACCGTTTCCGTCGAGATCTTGGTAATATTGAAGAAGCATATAAGGAAATGTTATTCCGTCTTACAGGTGAGCGTGCCTAATAGGGGGGAAGATGAACTACGATTCTGTTTTTGATAAATGGCACGAAGAGTGTGGTGTGTTCGGCATCTATGATAGGACCGTTGATGTAGCACGCTATGTATATTGGGGGCTATTTGCTCTCCAACATCGTGGTCAAGAAAGTGCGGGCATTGCTGTTACCGATGGTCATGATGTGGAACTGAAAAAAGGCATGGGCTTGTTGACCGAGGCTATCAAAGAATTACCATCTTTGCCAAGCTATATGGGGACTGGTCATGTGCGGTACTCTACGACTGGATCCAATAATCCGCGTAATATCCAGCCTTTGGTTATTCACTACCAAGGCGGTCAAATTGCGGTGGCTCACAATGGAAACTTAACGAATGCCTTATCTATTCGAAAACGTCTCGAAGCCGATGGTTCCATCTTTCAAACGACGATGGATTCTGAGGTTATCGTGAACTTGATAGCCCGTTCTAAAGCAGAAACACAAGCGGAACGGATTGCCGATGCGGCGCGTCAAATTGAAGGGGCGTTCTCTTTAGTCATTACTACGAACGACTCTTTAGTAGGTGTACGAGACCCTCAAGGATTTAGACCACTTTGTTTAGGTAAAACTGAAAATGGTTATGTGCTCTCTAGTGAAAGTTGTGCTTTTGATGCGATTAAGGCAGAGTTTATTCGTCATATAGATCCTGGTGAAATGGTTATCATCGATGACTCTGGTGTGCGTAGTACTATCTATGCGGAACCAGAAAAAATCGACAAAAAACTTTGCGTCTTTGAATACATCTATTTTGCACGTGGCGATAGTCATATCGATGGTCAATCCGTATATCAATCTCGGCTAAATATGGGCCGCGAACTATATAACGAAACTAAGTATGATGCAGACATCGTAATGTCCATTCCGGATTCCGGTACAACAGCTGCATTAGGTTATGCTCGTGCATCGGGTATCCCTTTTGCGGAAGGTTTAGTTAAGAACCGTTATAGCGGCCGTACCTTTATTAAACCAAATCAAGAGGAACGAGAATTAGCTGTTCGTATGAAGCTAAATGCATTGCCACATATTGTTGGAGGTAAGCGTATCGTCCTTATTGATGATTCTATTGTGCGCGGTACTACGAGTGGTATCATTGTAAAAATGCTAAAAGAGGCTGGTGCTAAAGAGATTTATATGTGTATTAGTTCTCCAACTATTGAGTATTCCTGTCACTATGGCATTGATACATCAGTGCGTAAAGAACTTATAGCAGCTACTCATACAGTGGATGAAATTAGAGATTTTATCAAGGCTGATAAATTACATTACTTGTCTCGTGAAGGCCTATGTCGTGCTGTATCTGATGTAAAGCCAGATGATTTATGTTTTGCATGTTTCAATGGTGATTATAGTGTAGCGGTTCCTGCGGACCAAGAGGAAGGGGTCAAATATGTGCTCGAATAAAAATAGTTTAACCTATCGTGATGCAGGTGTTGATATCGATGCAGGTAATCGCGCCGTAGAACTGATGAAAGAATCTGTTAAACGGACGTATACACCGGGTGTTGTTGGTGATTTAGGTGGTTTTGGGGGACTCTATTCCTTAGCTGGTCATGCTATGTCTGATCCTATGCTCGTATCTGGTACAGATGGGGTGGGCACCAAATTACGTCTCGCTATCATGATGGATAAACATGATACTATCGGTCAAGACTGTGTAGCTATGAGTGTTAATGATATCCTCGTACAAGGTGCTACACCTTTATTCTTCCTTGATTATATTGCGGTTGGCAAACTAGAGCCTGTAAAAGTGGCGGATATCGTACGCGGTGTAGCTGAGGCGTGCGAAGAATCAGGCTGCGCTTTACTAGGCGGTGAAACTGCTGAGATGGCAGGTTTCTACGATGATGAGGATTATGATGTAGCTGGTTTTGCCGTTGGTATCGTAGATCGTCCTAAATTGATTACTGGTGAAAGTATCAAGGCAGGAGACGTTATTCTTGGGTTACCATCTTCTGGGGTTCATTCTAATGGTTTCTCGTTAGTTCGTAAAATTGTATTTGATCACAAGGGTTTCTCCATTGGTCAAGATATTCCTGAATTTGGCAAAACACTGGGAGAAGAATTATTAACGCCAACGCGCTTATACCATAAAGCTGTATTGCCGTTGATTAAAGAAAGCCTACTTAAAGGTATGGTTCATATTACGGGTGGGGGCTTCTATGAAAATATTCCTCGCGTTTTACCGGCAGGAGTAACGGCAGAGGTCGATTGTGATACATGGCCTCGTCTTCCTGTATTCGAAAAGCTACAAGAATGGGGCAATGTAGATTGGCATGAAATGTACCGTACTTTTAACATGGGTATTGGCATGATTCTCATAGTGGACGCTGCGGATGTGGATCGAGTAAAGGCAAATCTTGAAAGTCGTAATGAAGCGGTATATGAAATTGGTCATATCGTTAAAGGCGAAGGTCCAGTTGTTGTAAAAGGGGCGGTATTTAATGACTAGTTCCGTAGCTAAAAAGCGTCTAGCTCTATTCGCAAGCGGTAGAGGATCCAATGGGGAAGCCCTTTATAAAGCCATGCAAGAAGGATATATTAATGGTGAGTTTGTAGTTATCATTACAGATCACAGTGATGCAGGGATTGTTGAACGTTCTAAACCTTGGAATATTCCACTCATTGTCATCGAGCGTAGTGACTATGATTCTAAAGCTAGCTTTGAACAGGCTCAGTTAGATGCGTTAGAGCCCTATAAGGTAGATGGTATCGTTTTGGCCGGATATATGCGCATTGTAGGGGCTCCATTGATTGAGCACTATGAGCATAGAATTTTAAATATCCATCCTGCCTTGTTGCCATCCTTTCCGGGACTACATGGACATCAACAAGCTATTGATGCGGGCGTAAAGGTAACCGGTTGTACGGTACACTTTGTTGATGCCGGAATGGATACAGGACCTATCATTATGCAGAATACGGTTCCTTTATTACCGGAGGATACAGAGGATACTCTGAGTGATAGATTATTGCCTATTGAACATAAAACATATAAAGAGGTATTACGACTATTTTGTGAGGATAAGCTCACTATAAAAGGTCGTGTTGTATATATTGAAGATTGATGTGTAAGCAAAGGAAGACGTTAGATGATTAAAAATGCATTACTTAGTGTTTCTGATAAAACAGGTATTGTAGACTTTGCGAAAGGTTTAGTTGATTTAGGGGTAACCATTTATTCCACAGGTGGGACCCTTAAAGCCATAACCGAAGCAGGTATTCCGGCAAAATCGGTAGAGTCTTTGACTGATTTTCCTGAAATGATGGATGGCCGCGTAAAGACATTACATCCTAAGGTGCATGGTGGTATTTTGGCGATCCGTGATAATGCGGAGCATCAACAAGCTATGGCAGAACATGGTATTGAACCAATCGACCTTGTTGTAGTCAATCTTTACCCGTTCCGCGAAACCATTGCAAAACCTAATGTATCCTTAGAAGAGGCCATCGAAAATATCGATATTGGTGGTCCTACGATGGTTCGTTCTGCAGCAAAGAATCATGCCTTTGTGGGTATCGTAGTAAATCCAAATCATTACGATGAAATCTTAGAGATGCTCAAGGATCAAGGTGAATTGACTAAGGAATATCGCTTTGGACTTGCCAAAGAAGCCTTTGCTCATACGGCGGCTTACGATGTGGCCATCGCTAATTATATGAGTGGAATCTTGAATGAAGGCCCTACACCTCCAGAATATTTGAGTGCTTATGAGAAGGTAACAGATCTTAGATATGGGGAAAATCCGCATCAACAAGCCGCATTCTATAAAGAAATTGGTACAGCTCATGGCATGGGGGCCTTGAAACAATTACATGGCAAAGAGCTTTCCTATAACAATATTGTAGACATGGAAGCGGCATGGAATATGGTATGGGAGTTTACTGAGCCAGCTGCATGCATCATTAAGCATACGAACCCATGTGGTGCCGCTACTGCAGCTACATTACATGATGCCTATGTAAATGCTTACGAAGCTGATTCCGTATCCGCCTTTGGTGGCATCGTAGCCTTAAACCGTGAAGTAGATGCAAGTACAGCGGAGGAAATGAGCAAAATTTTCTTAGAAGTTATTATGGCACCTGCTTTCACAAAAGAAGCATTAGAAATCCTTGAAGCTAAGAAGAATATTCGCCTCATTGAACTATCTAAGCCGGAATCTGGCCAAGTGACAGTGAAAAAGGTGTCTGGTGGTTTATTAGTGCAAACAGAAGACGATATCCTAGAAGACCGCGCCAATTATAAAGTTGTTACGAAGGTACAACCAACAGAGGAACAATGGAAAGCTCTTGAATTTGCATGGAAACTCGTAAAACATGTAAAATCCAATGCGATTTTGATTTCTAATGAAAAGCGTACTCTTGGAGTTGGGGCCGGTCAAATGAATCGCGTAGGTTCTGCAAAAATTGCTCTTGAACAAGCCGGGGAAGCCGCTAAAGGCGCTGTATTAGCATCCGATGCATTCTTCCCATTTGGCGATACCGTAGAAACAGCGGCAAAGCATGGCATTGCAGCTATTATTCAACCAGGTGGCTCTATTCGCGACGAAGAGTCCATCAAAGCGGCTGATGAAGCGGGCATCGCTATGGTATTTACAAATATTCGTCACTTTAAACATTAACTAGTTAAGAATTTTTAGCGGATTGTTAAACACTATTAGGGCAAAATATCTATTGAACGGTCACAACAATTATTGATGTTTGGAGTGCCCTGTTATGTGTTTATATTATTATGGATTTGATGGCGTTTAGGCGCCGATGGAGGACTTATGAAAGTATGTGTAATCGGTAGCGGCGGCCGTGAACATGCATTGGCGTGGCGATTGTCCATCAGCCCTAGCGTAACAAAGGTATATGCTATTCCTGGCAGCGCGGCTATGTTAGATTGTGCAGAGCTAGTTGGCATCGATTGGCAACAAAGCGATCATTTAATTAGCTTTTTGAAAGATAATCAAGTTGATTTAGTTGTTGTTGGGCCTGAGGCTCCTTTAGTAGCGGGCTTAGCAGATGTACTTAATAAGGCGGGAATTCCAGTTTTTGGCCCATCTAAAGCAGCCGCTCAACTAGAGGGATCAAAGGTATTTGCTAAAGACCTCATGAAAAAATACAACATTCCCACTGCTGCGTATGGTGTATTCCACAAGGTAGATGAAGCAAAAGCTTTTATTGCTCAAACAGGAGCTCCTATCGTTGTTAAAGCTGACGGCTTGGCGGCAGGGAAGGGCGTTGTAGTAGCCATGACCATCGATGAAGCGAATGTAGCCGTAGAAGATATGCTCAGCGGTAATCGATTCGGTGACGCAGGCAGCACCGTTGTTATTGAAGAGTTTATGGAAGGTGAAGAGGCTAGTTTATTAGCCTTTGTAGATGGAAAGACCGTAGTTCCTATGATTGCCTCTCAAGATCATAAACGTATCTTTGATGGTGATAAAGGACCTAATACAGGTGGCATGGGGACCTATGCACCGGCCCCCGTTCTTACAGATGCATTGCGGGACGAAGCGATGAAAACCATCTTAGAACCTATGGTAGCGGCTATGGAAAAAGAAGGCATGCCGTATGTAGGCTGCCTTTACGCGGGGCTTATGATTACTGACGAAGGTCCTAAGGTGGTAGAATTCAATGCGCGCTTTGGTGATCCTGAAACACAAGTTGTATTGCCGCTACTCGATAGTGATTTAGGTGAGATTATGATGGCCTGTGCTAAGGGCACATTAACCTCTAATATGGTGAAATGGAAAGATTCCTCAGCGGCTTGCGTTATCCTTGCTTCTAAGGGCTATCCTGAAACTTCATCTAAGGGCGATGTCATCAGTGGGGATATTAAACAATATGACACAACCATTGTATTCCACTCTGGTACAAAGCTTGTTGGTGAAAATTATGTCACTAATGGCGGTCGTGTGCTTGGTGTTGTCGGACTTGGCAAAGACCTTAGAACGGCACTTGATAGAGCCTATGAACGTATAGAGCATATCGACTTTGAAGGCATGCAATATCGTACAGATATTGGGGCTAAGGCTTTTAAATAAAGTAACAACATTTTGAATATAATGAAAACCTCTACATTTATGCACGACGCATGCGGTGTAGAGGTTTTATTTTCTACCTTTTAACTGTTACCTATGATATAATAAATTAGATATAAAGAGGGCCCATCGACGTGTGATGGCGTTAGGCTCATCTCAAAAATTTGGAAACTTATTGATGACGCCTGACGTGTAGAAGTAAATCTTCTACACGTTAGGTGTTTTTACTATAGTCTATTTTATTTCTTAATAGTGATATACAACTATGATATATAATAAAGAACCGTTAGAACTGAATAGTCCGGTAGCCTTTTGGCTGAATTTTCCCAACGAAGAACGCGTATTCTGGGTGGATCGTCAAAGCGACCGCATCGTTGTAGGTGCTAAACGTTTGGCGACGGTCAAAGATGATGAAGATCGCCATAATTACGCTTACGTGTTTTATGGAGATACTTTTTTTGAAAACTCTAAGGACACTAAATGGGCTGGCATGGGTCATGAAATGATTGCTTTCACCCATTATTACATCGTAGAAAATGGGGAGTCTTTTTACTTGCACGCTGGTGAAAGCGTCCCTATTACGGATTTCGAGGTGCCTCGAGTTCGCCATAACTACAAGGAAACCAGTGATGATAAGGCGGCTTGGGATAGTTTGATGAACGCTATCGCTGATGGTATTAGTAGTGGAGAAATGACGAAGGTCGTTTCTTCTCGAGAGGTACAGTTTACTAGTGAAACACCATACAATGTGGCAAGTATTTTGGCAAATTTAGTAGATAATAATCCAAATTGCTTTATCTTTGGTTACGAAAAGGATGGACGCACCTTTGTGGGTGCATCGCCAGAGATTCTAGTTCGCCATCGAGGTAGTGAAATTCTCAGCTATGCCTTGGCGGGGACAGCACCTAAACATGGACCAAATGCGTGGACTAAGGAACAACTGTTAACAGATAAGAAAAATCTCTTTGAACATAATATCGTCCGTGACCGTATTGTGGATATCATGAAATCTATTACTCCGGAGGTTATAATAGGTGAAACGGGTATCATGGAGCTGGCGCATCTCTATCATTTGCGCACCATTATTACTGCAAAGGATAGCACAAAATCCCTCGTGGAATGGGCAAAGTTGCTCCATCCTACACCGGCTCTCGGTGGTGAACCACGAGAAAAGGCGTTGGCATTGCTACAAAAGTACGAAGCTCATGAGCGCGGCATGTATGCAGCACCTTTTGGCTTTATGAAAGATATGGGGGACGGTATTGTCATCGTTGCTATTCGATCTGCCCTCATTATGGATAATGTTCTTTATGCCTATGCAGGATGTGGCGTCGTAGCCGATTCTGATGCGGATGAAGAGTACGCAGAAACTAATAATAAAATGCGCACCATTTTGGATGCATTATGATAAATTTCCAAACCCTTAGGAGTTGTTGAAAGGGAATATAATGAACGAATATATTGCTGCCTTGGTAGATGAGTTTTACCAACTCGGCGTCCGGCATGCTGTGTTTAGCCCTGGTTCTCGTTCTACGACGATGGCTATGCTTTTCACGGAGTATGAAGGCTTTGAAACATATATGAATATAGATGAGCGCTCTGCTAGCTTTATGGCACTTGGCATTGCAAAGGCTCATAAAGAACCAACTGTGTTAGTTTGTACATCTGGTTCCGCAGTGGCTCATTATTTGCCCGCTATTTTAGAGGCTCAATATAGTGGGGTACCTCTTATTGTATTGTCTGCCGATAGACCTTATACCTTGCTACATACAGGGGCTCCACAAACAGTAGATCAACAAAAAATCTTTGGTACAGCTGTAAACTATTATGAAGAATTAGCGGTGCCTCAAAAGGAACATTATTATACATATCCACGACAAGTAGCGCGCAAGGCGTATATGAAAGCTATGGACATCAAAAAGGGACCAGTTCATATCAATGTACCCCTCTTTGAGCCATTAGTGCCTGAACTAGATCGTAAGCACTTTGAAGCGGGACGTAGCCCTTACAAAGTATTTAAACCTAATTACGGTGATGTGTTTAGCTATCAGAATAGAAGTCTATTGCTTGCACAGTATAAGAGAGTCCTTATTTTAGCTGGTCCACAAATTGATGTAGATGAAGTTGAGTCTATTCATTCCTTTGCGGAGAATTTACAAGCTCCTATCTTGGCGGATCCATTGTCTAATGTAAGACGCTATCATAAGGCTGGTGCTATTGATGACAATCATGAAGTTGTTAGCAATTGTAACAATGATACAAATATGACTCAGGATAAACAAGTCTCTGATGTTGTCATTTCTACGTATGATGCGTTTTTAGCGGATAAAGAGTTATGGCCTGTACTAAAGCCAGATTGCGTAATTCAGTTTGGCCAAATCGTTGTATCGAAACGGGTACAGCAAATGGTGGCAAGTTGGGATAATGTGGAATATATTGAGATAAATCCCACGATGGACTCCATGAACCCTATGGGGAAAACCACCATACACATGCAAGCAAGCATAGATATGTTTACGCATTTGTTCGCTGTAAAGAACGAATCTAATGCATATCTTAATAGATGGAAACGTTTAGAAGTAGCTGGTAAAGCTCAACTAAGTACAGCTATAGAAGAACCAAGTTGCTTTGAAGGACGCACGATACGCGAGTTGCAACAGCATATTCCTGACAATAGCCAAGTACTTGTGGCGAATAGCATGACCGTTCGCGACTTTGATTACTTTTGGTTTTCTGGGGAGTCAGATGCTGTTCTTTACGGTAATCGTGGTGTTAATGGTATCGATGGTACAGTTTCCACTGCACTTGGACTTGCAACGAATCATCAGCCTACATATCTCGTAACGGGTGATTTGTCTTTATTCCATGATCTAAACGGTTTAGCGGTCGCTAAAACGCACAATCTCAATTTGACGATTATTTTGCATAATAACGATGGAGGCGGTATTTTTGAATATTTACCGCAAAAGGGAACGAAATATTTTGATTATTTGTTCTCTACGTCACAAGGTTTAGATTATAGTGGGGCTGCTAAACTCTATGGCTGTGGGTACACTAAAATCTCTAGTCCTGATGAATTGGTCCCTGTATTAGCTAAAGTTAGCGAGGAATCTGGCGTTCATATTATTGAAATACCAACAGACCGGGAATATAGTCGTCAGTTACATAGGAAATATACAAACGTTTCAGTTGATATGGAGGCATTACTATGAGTCAGTATTTTTGCAGTATTGTAGATAATGCTTTGTGTAATCCAGCTCAGCGGATGTATTTTGACTTGGGAGAGTATCGCTACGGTTTGACTGTGGTAGGTGAAGGGGAACCTATTGTATGTTTCCACGGCTTCTCTGAATCAAGCTATACTTGGGATGCTATTAATCTGCCGGGGTATCGCGTGGTTCGTATTGATTTAATCGGACATGGCGATTCAGATATTCCTGATGAGAATCAGGCTTACACCATTCCTCAAATGATAAAGGACTTACACACAGTTATCTATTACATGGTTGGTGAAAGCTATTACCTCATGGGCTATTCTATGGGGGCTCGTATTGCACTTTCCTATGCTTTACAATATGAACGTGAAATCAAAGGTCTTATTCTTGAAAGTGGCTCGGTAGGCATCGCTTCTGACGCTGAGCGAGCAGCACGCCGCAAGGCGGATGAAGACTTAGCAGTTCATATCGAAGAGCATGATGGTGCTTGGTTTGCTGCACGATGGGCGGAAGCACCTATTTTTGAGAGTCAAAAACAGCTTTCAGAGGGGGTAGAAGAATTAATATACTTACGCCGTTCCAATAATAGCCCATATGCCTTAGCTTGTACGTTGCGTAGCTCAGGGCAAGGCGTAATGCCTTATGTAGGGGATAAATTAAAAAATTTCTCTGTTAAAGGTTTATATGTGAGTGGCGCATTAGATACAAAATATACTACAATAGGAAGAGACGTATTTGGCAAGTTGCCAAGTTTTAATCATGTCATCGTCGACGGGGCGGGGCATAATGTACATATAGAGAAACCGCAGATTTTTGAACGAGCGGTATTGGATTTTTTACAGAAGAAAGGTTAAGTCCATGAGCAAATTTGATTGGAAAGTATTGGATCGTAATTATGAAGATGTAATTTACGAAACATATAATGGCATTGCAAAGATTACTATTAACCGTCCAGAAGTGCGTAACGCATTTCGTCCTAAAACAGTAATGGAGTTAATTGATGCTTTCACAGTAGCTCGTGAAGATAACGAAGTAGGCGTAATCGTATTGACTGGTGCTAACCACGGTAAGGGCGAAGATAAAGAGGCATTCTGCTCCGGCGGTGACCAAAGCGTACGTGGTCACGGTGGTTATGTAGGTGAAGACAATGTGCCTCGCTTGAACGTTCTCGATTTACAACGCTTAATTCGCGTCATCCCTAAACCTGTTATTGCAATGGTTAATGGTTATGCTATCGGTGGCGGTCATGTATTGCACATCGTATGTGACCTTACAATCGCTTCTGAAAATGCTAAGTTCGGTCAAACTGGTCCTCGTGTAGGCTCCTTCGACGCTGGTTATGGCGCAGGTTACTTGGCTCGTATGATCGGTCACAAACGCGCTCGCGAAGTATGGTTCTTGTGCCGTCAATACACAGCAGCTCAAGCATATGAAATGGGCATGGTTAATACTGTGGTACCATTTGACAAATTGGAAGAAGAAACAGTTCAATGGTGTAGCGAAATACTTGAATTATCTCCAATGGCATTGCGCATGTTGAAAGGCGCTTTCAATGCCGACACAGATGGCCTTGCAGGTTTACAACAATTCGCAGGGGACGCTACATTGATGTACTATACAATTGATGAAGCGAAAGAAGGTCGTGACGCGTTCAAAGAAAAACGGAAACCTAACTTCAAACAATTCCCTAAATTCCCTTAATCGGGAGTCGATACAGTCCTATATGACGGACTATATTAACGGTTAAAACGACAAGTGCGCCTCTATAGGAGGCGCCTTTCTTGTAATATCTCTTTATTTATCATATTTCAATTATTATTTTTTTAGTTATTACTTATTATTTACTATTTATTGGTAATTGGTAATTAATGATTACGTATTAGTGATTAGGTTTAGATACGAGGTGAGATGATGGAGTGGTTACGTTATGGTGCACAGCACTATCCTAATCGTAAATGTATAAATGAATATACCTATAACGATATATACCGTGGTGTACTCCATGTGGCTCGTAATTTACTGCCTTTAGACGCATCTCGAGTGGCTATCTTATCCGATAACTCTGTGACCATGGCAATGTATGTGTTGGCTGCTATGCTAGTTCATAAAGAGGTACTTTTACTTAATGTACATCTTAAGCCAAAGGAAATAATAAACCAATTGGATCAATTAGGTGTTACCACCGTATTACATAGTAAAGAACGACGTAATCAATTATCTCATTTTGTTGATTCGAAGGCCTCTAATTCAATTGTTACAATTGAGTTTGAAACTCTAGAAAGAATTCTATCGGATTTAGTGGTCGAGGATTCCTTTGATTGGGTCTTTGTGGACACAGATATAGCTGCTATCATGAATACGAGCGCTACTACGGGGCAATTTAAGTCTGTACCGCTTCGATGGGGGCAGATTAAAGCTCATGTACAAGCATCCCAAGAGGTACTAGGGAAAACGGAGCAGGATAATTGGTTAATGGTACTGCCTCTGTTTCATGTGAGTGGTTTATCTATTTTGATGAGGTCTCTTTATAACGGGACGGCTGTCACTATTTTGCCTAAATATGATGAAACTCAAGTTCTCAAACTTATAGAATCTGAGCAAATCAATATGATGTCCTTAGTGCCTACCATTTTGACTCAATTAGAGCCACATATTACGCACCATGCATTACGTGTTATATTGCTCGGTGGAGAATTCATTCCCATGGCTCTCATCGAAGCTTGTGAAAAGAAATCTTTGCCTATCTATAAGACCTACGGCATGACGGAAACCTTTAGTCAAAGTGTGACCTTCTCTGTATTGGAGTATCCTCATAAACGAGAATCTGTAGGTAAGCCATTGCCTGGCATGCAGGTTTGTATCGATAATCCTGATACAGATGGGGTAGGCGAAATTCATTTGACGGGCCCGATGGTTATGACTGGTTACATCAACAAGGAACCTATCGATGGAGACTTTAATACAGATGATATTGGTTACATCGATGAAGACGGTTTCGTTTATATTTTGAATCGCCGTAAAGACCTCATCATTTCTGGGGGTGAAAATATTTACCCTAAAGAACTAGAGGATTTGGTCTATACGTTGCCATCGGTAAAGGAATGTGTCGTTGTGCCTGTACCTGATGCTAAATGGGGACAAGTGCCAGCACTCTTTGTGGCCTTTCATGATGGTAAAAGTCTGCCACCAGAGGATATTCTAGCCTTTATGACAGACTTTTTAGCAAAATATAAGATTCCGAAATATGTAAAAGCATTAACCGCATTGCCTCGAAATGGAACTGGCAAAATATTGCGTAATGAACTGAAATTATAAAATTGAGGCGCCTATGAATAATATTTTAAACTTTAAAAGTATAACTACATATCGCCTTAAATTGCCACTGAAGTTCAATTTTAAGACTGCCAAGGGCGAGGTGAAAGAAAGAGAGACTATCGTTGTTCGTATTGAAGACCAACAAGGGTATGTAGGATATGGGGAATGCGTAGCTTTCACAGAGCCATTCTATACATTTGAGACCGTAGAAACCTGTTGGAAAGCTATGGTAGACGATTATATCTTTAATTTGCGCTTGATGCGGCCTAAACCACTGATGACCTATGTACGACAATTACAATTTTGGCGCAATCGAGACAATATGCCTATGGCTATTGCGGCTCTAGAAAATGCGCTTATTCATCTTCATTGTGAACGGATAGGTGTAAATTCTGTTTCCTACATTATGGATCAACCTTTACAAGAGACAATTGAAAGTGGTATCGTCGTCGGTGATGTGCCAATAGACCAATTACTTGATGTTGTAGCGCATCATGTAGTAAATGGTTGTAAGCGGATTAAATTAAAGGTAAATCCTATAGATGGTTATGAACGCGTAGCTTTAGTTCGCAAACATTATCCGGATTTGGTCTTAGCGGCTGATGCAAATCGAAGCTATTCATATCAAGAAATAGATAAGGTCCGTCAGTATGATGATTTAGGTCTAGCTTGTATTGAAGAGCCCTTTGCGATGGCAAACCTTCAATCTTATAAAGATTGGAAGTGGGAGCGTCTTAATCATGGTGATTGGAAAATCTATACGCCAATTTGTTTAGATGAGTCCATTTTAGGATATGATGATTTGTCCTATGCTATCGAATATGGTTTGATTGATGTGCTTAATATAAAAGTAGGGCGCATGGGGGGGCTTATTCCAACAAAAGCGGCTATTAATCTATGTAGAGAACGTCATATTCCCTATTGGATTGGTAGCATGGTAGAGTCAGGGGTTTCTAAAATGCTTCATGTCCAGCTATCCGCATTAGGAGATTCCTATATGGCAGGGGATTTATCTGACTCAAATAGATATTTTGGACAAGATCTTATTTTCCCAGATTTAACATTTAAAGATGGTGTTATGCATGTTCCCGATGGAGATGGACTAGGTGTAACAGTCTTTGATGATAGACTAGAGGCGTATTGTGTGGAGAAACGAACACTATGAATTTAATTGAATCCTTACAAATTGATGCTCCTCGTATGACGAGTGATAACACATGTATTGCAAAAATGAATTTAACTGAGTTTCACAAACAACCACAAGGCTATTTAAACGGTGGTGCTACATTAGCTTTTGCAGAAATTATTGCAGGTATGATGAGTAATGAACTGGTAGGTTCTCATAAATTTGGTGTAGGACAATCTGTAACTGCTAACCATCTACGCCCTGTAAAGTGTGAAGGATCCTTAACAGCGTTAGGAACTTTACTAGTAAAAGGTAAGACATCCCATGTGTGGCGCTTTGATATGATAGATGATGCACAACGCCTTATTTCACAAGTGACTGTAACCTTGGCTATTGTAGATTTTGATAGATAAAATCTCATTTTTAATGGATTTAGTTATATTTGCTAATTAAGTTATGTATAATTTCGTCCTACATGAGAACTTACGATTGTTAAGATTATAGGATAATAAAAGGACAGTATATACTTTTCAGTAGATACTGTCCTTTGTTGGTTTTACAATGTAAATGGCTCGTCTAGAAAAACGACATAGATTTTTTTTACATTTTCTAAGATCTGCAATTTAAAATGTTAGAAAATACAAAGATATTTATTTTCTAGTGATAGTATATAGGTCCTCGATATCAGGAATATCGTAAATTACCCATGTTCCATCTCCTAAATGACGCATCAAAACTCTTATATCTTTTGTCATATTCTTTTTATTATTTTGTATCGTTACAGTCACAGTAGCCGTATCACCATTATCTTCTGACTTCAGGTTTTTAACCTCTACATCATGTTCCTTAAATAGGCGACCTTCTACAAGACGATCTACCATAGACTTATTATCATCATTTGCTGTAGTAGTATTATTGGTAGGTGATTCAGATTTAAAACTGTCAGGATCTTCGATATATGTCCGTATTACGTCTTCGATAAGAGCTGGTCCAAATGTTTTGGTAGCTGCTATTGTAGCTTTACCAAGTGGGGTAGATGTATCGACATATTTATTGCCTTCTCGTTCTACAATGTTTTTTACAATGGATTTTATATCTACGTGGCGTAATGCTTCGTCTGCATCTTTATCTTGTACTGCTTGGTGAATGATTTTTAATGTGTAGGCTGGTGTATGTGGTACATACCATAAGAAGTACCATGCTGCGGCCATCGCTCCTACAATAGCTATGATAAGAGCGATAATAATACCTTTTGAATTGAACTTATTCATAGCGAATCCTTTCATGTTTCTATAGCGGCATTTTCATATTGAATATATACATATTGTAGCATATTGAGTAAAGAATAGGATGATTTCTAGTAAAGGGTATACCTATTATAGCTTATAGAGAAAATTGTACTATTGCGAAAACTGACGAATTATGACGATAAAGGGTGGATTCCTGTAATATAATATAGAGATACTTTTATAAAAGCTATAAAATAACGATTATCAAATATAATCAATTATTTTCATAGATTTGTAATAATATTTTTAAAAAAAATAGTTGCATTGCTCTAAAATCCATGATATTATGTACAAGTAGTCAACGCGAGTTGATACGCGGCCCCGTGGTGTAGCGGTTAACATGTCGCCCTGTCACGGCGAAGATCGTCAGTTCAAATCTGATCGGGGTCGCCATTTTTTTTTACAAAAAATCATGCCTCGGTAGCTCAGTTGGTAGAGCAACGGACTGAAAATCCGTGTGTCGACAGTTCGATTCTGTCCTGAGGCACCATTTGTATTCCATGCGGTTGTGGTGGAATGGCAGACACGCCATCTTGAGGGGGTGGTGAGCTAACGCTCGTGCGGGTTCAAGTCCCGCCAACCGCACCATTTCAATTTACTGTTTAACAGATTGTAACGCATTATAACAAACTATAACGCAAGCAGTAATTATATAACAATTTAGAAAAGGAACAATAACAAATCGTAATCCATTGTAACGATAATTTGCCCCTTTTTTGCCCCCCTTTAAATGATAAATATTTGTCCCCTTTTATATGAGGGCTATAATAGCCACTGCACATGATGCGGTGGCTTATTTTATTATTGTCTTTAGACTGGTTCGCGACATAGTCGCGAATCATAAAACCACCCGCTATGCGGGTGCGGCAACGAAAGTTATACAAAAAATCACCTTG
>NZ_JAGZYE010000003.1:0-194496 GCF_018378075.1 Veillonella parvula | reverse complement strand
CGAACACAGTAGTTAAGCTCATAAACGCCGAAAGTACTTGGCTGGAGACGGCCTGGGAGGATAGGAAGCTGCTGATTAACGAAAAGAAAAAGGTCTACCTTAAGGTAGGCCTTTTCTTTTTGCTAGTCTTCGACTAGCTAACTCTGCAAGAGCCGTCTCCAGCCAAGGTTGTACAAGTAGAAACTATCTATATAAATCAATAAGACGGCGTGGGAAGGGTAGGGTGTGAGGCCACAGAGGAGTGAAACGACGTATGGGGCCCACACATCACCTTCTTCCGAACGTAAGATTTACCGAACTGCGAAGCAGTGAAGGAAAATCCACAGTGAGGATTGATAGGAAGCTGCTGATTAAGCTAAAGGCACACCTGAGGGTGTGTCTTTTTTTGTATGGATTTTTATTCTTTTAAGGGAACTAATGAGCAAAGCAGTAGACGTTGAAGGAGTTACTTATATAATTAGTATTAATTATCGTGCTTTGAAGCACATATTTTTCTCATGGATATGGTATACTTAGGCTTATATCATATTTATAGGAGGTCATATGGCTAAAAAAATTGCGGTTCTCGTGAATGAGGATACAATGCAGCGCTGTTCTTGTGGCGGTTGTTTGAAAGCATTTATGAATAAAGCGGATTCCTTTGAGCGTTATGCTGATGAGGATATTGAGTTGGTGGGGTTCACACATAGCGGTGGGGATCTTGCTAAGAAGATTGAGTCTTTTAAGAAAAAAGGTGTTACTACGGTACATCTTTCTACATGTACGCGTGGTAAGAATGAAAATTATGAAAGCATCGCAGAGCAGTGTGCTGAGGCAGGCTTTGATGTAGTAGGCTATACACATGGTGGCGCTGTTTCTAAAGATGGTAAAGAAGCGGTAGTACTTTCAGCTAAACCAGTAACGACAGATCAATAGTTAGCAATGTTTGAATTAACCATAATAGATTGCACCATCTTATGATAGATGAATGATTGTTCCATTATTCATTCTATATTTATCATGAAGTAATATTATATAGGTAGTGTGGAAATTCTGGCGTTTTTTTACATTCTATATTGTTTTATTATATAGCTATATCATTGTTTAAGAGGTTGAGAGAATGAATAAGAAACTTACAGCGGCTACTTTATCTATTGCTATGGCAGTGACAATGGCACCTACTGTGATGCAAACGGCTTCTGTCAATGCTGCTTCTGCTGCGGTACAATCCTTAGCTGGTGGTGCTATTGCTATGGCTTACGTATCTACTGCATTAAATAAAATGGATAATTCTGCAGAGGGGCAACAGGAGAGTTTGGCACGCACAAAAGAGAAAACTGGTTATTTAAACGATAGTGCAGCTCAAGAGCGTGTAAATCGAATTATGAAGACATTAGAGGCTACACCTAGTGTAAAGCGTTCCTACGTTGTCTATGCGAATCCTGATGAGGAGTTTAATGCGTTTGCCACACTTGGTCGTGTTATGTCTATTAACAAGGGTGCTTTAGATACACTGGATGATGATCAATTAGCCTATGTAATGGCCCATGAAATTTCTCATGGCGAGCATAAAGATATTATTAATGGCGCTAAGAAACAAATTGGTCTTTCTACAGCAGTCGGTATAGCCGCTGGTGGTAGTGAAGGCGCGGCTATTTTATCTAATGTGGCAGGCAACTACTTATCTAATCAAGTGTTTACGATGAGTCAAGAAAAAGCTGCTGATGAGTTAGGCTTTAAGATTTTAAGTGAATCTCCATACAATGTGGGTGGTGCAGCTGGTTCTATGGCAGTACTGCGCAACAAAGTGGGGGAACACTACCGTGAAGGGCTTTCACAAGTGGTAGCACCTAACAACCATCCAAAGTTGTCCGATCGGGTGAACAATAATATTTCTCGCATGTACGCCTATTCTGGGAACCATGTAAATGTATCGAATGGTACTGTGTACGTAAACGGTGATAATATCTATACTCCAGCAGGTAGTGGCCGCTACACAGGCGAAGAGCGTGCTTATTACATGGCTGGTAAATTGGCACGATTGTATCATAACAATCAAATTACGTCAGGTTCTGCATCCTATAGTGGTGACACTGTAACGGTAGCTGGTCAATCCATTGTTTCTACGCCAAATGCGGACGTAGCATTGCAAGTGGCAACAAATCTTAACAATGCATTTGTAAAGCCTGCAGGTGCTGCTGTTAATGCGAAAAAACCAGTGAAGGTTAAACAAGAAAAACCTAAAAAGGTAAAAGAAAATAAAAAGGTAAAAGCTGATAAAGCTAAAAAATAAATGAGAGTTATAAATGGCATATAATTTGCTTTAAGGATTTATGTTATTATAATCAGAATAATCAGAGGACTGAGCCCATGAAGGCTTAGTCCTCTTTTTATATGGGTTGTAACTTTTATAGTTTGAGTATAAGTTTATATATTAATAAGTATATAAGATGTATTGAGGGATATACGAGTAAGAAATAGACCGTAAAGATATTGATAACCTTAGAGTATAAATATTGTTCATGTGTAAATAAATTATATTCATAAATCAATAATAGATTAATAAAAATACAGAGAATCTTTTGAGAATGGAAAGTGAATTGTAATGGGTTTATACCATGAAATATAAGAAATTATCTTGTTAAGCATAGTTGTTATAGAAGGTTTTATTATATTTCTTGTAATATTTATGAATTATTTATGCGATAACTTAGTGTTGTCTATATATGGTGGATAGATGTATATTTAAGGTGGATGAAATATGTGGTTAGAATGGAATCCTATAGAAATATCATAACGGTAGGGGGTATAGGGTTATTGTACTTATACATGCTTTATAGGATAATGTCAATGTTGGTGGTTAATCTAATAATATAGATGACCATTTTTTTGTTAAATAATACGTAATTTTATACATTATATGGAGGCTATGATGGAGTATACAATTCACCTATTTAATGCAGGTGGTTTCGTTATGTATCCACTTGTACTATTCATGTTAGCAGCATGTACTATTTTATTTGAACGTATTCGTACGTACAGAAACATCAATCATGAGTTACAACAGTTGTCCGATAGCATTGATGCAGGTCGTAATAGTAATAATTGGTCTACTCTAGAAAATTCTATAAAAAATAGTGATGATGCATTGAGTCGATTTGTGTCGCCTATCGTGGAGTCTGTATATAGTGCGGAAGGTTTAGAGAACCGTTTACATGATGTGGTAGGTTACATGGATGAACGTTTAAAACGTGGTCTTAACTGGCTTAGCATGATGGTAACAATGGCTCCATTACTTGGACTTTTGGGTACTGTTGTTGGCATGATCCGCTCCTTCGCAGCCGTTGGTGGCGATATTGGTGCTCCTACTGTTATTACAGGCGGCGTATCCGAAGCGCTGGTTGCCACTGCAACAGGGCTTTCAGTAGCCATCGTAGCATTAGCCATCCATAGTTGGTGCACAGATAAAGTAAATTCAGATATCGCGAAATTAGAGCAAAAATTAGGTTCTATTATGGATTTATATATTAGGAGTCAACGATGAAACGTAGTTCAGTAGGCATACAAAAAGAACCTACCATCATGATTATACCTATGATTGATATCGTTTTCTTCTTGCTCGTATTTTTCATGATGAGTACGTTGTATATGAATACAGAGGAACAAATTCCTCTTAACTTACCAAAGGCTTCCTCTTCTTCTGCAAAGACGATTGAGCCTATCACAATTTCATTAACAGCTACACATAAGATGTATTTGAATGAACGTGAGATTGTCCCTGATCAATTAGGTAATGAAATTCAAGGTATTGTTGCAAAAGAACCTCAACAAGCATTTATTGTGCGTGCCTCTGAGGATATTGCGTATAAGGACGTTATCAATATTTTAGATAATCTTAAAATTAGTGGTGCTCGGTTTGTTAGCGTAGCTACAGAACGGAAGTGATTCTATGGTAGATAAACGATATGGAATTCCTTTCGTAGCTGCATTGGCATTAAATCTTGTATATTGGGGTGTTGTAGGTGATTGGTTTGGTCATATAAAACCTCCAGAAACACCCAAAAAAGACTTGGTTATCAACCTTGATATGGGGCAGCAAGAACCTCCTCAAGAGAAGAAAGATCCTGAGAAATTAAAGATTCAACCTGACGACAAACCAGTCGCAGGAGGCGGTAAAGCAGGTAGTGTATTGCCTGATTTATCGGGAAAGCCCACAGAAGGCTTAAAAAATCTGAATCCTTACTTAGGTGGTAATGAGACGGCATCAGTCAATTTGAATGGTAATACTGATAATCCTGTTGGCATTCCAGGGAGTGGAAATGTACCTGGCCCTGGAGGTGGTGGGGTTATTGGTAATGGAGGCCTTGGTAATGAGGGCAATGGTTCTAAAGGTGGTGATCCAGGTCCAGGTGATGTAGAACGTCGTGGGGGATCTTACGATAGTTCAGGTTATATTGCTCGCGTTGAGAGTAATAAAGTAATGCCGCAACAGGCGGTGCGCCGTGGCCTCAGTGGACGAGTTTCCTTTGAAATCACTTTTGATGCGGATGGCAACTTTGCTGGTGCGAATATGATCGGTAGCAGTGGCTCTAGCATTCTCGATAATGCTGCTGCTAGCCTCGTAGAGAGCTCTGGCGGTATAGAGAATACAACAGGTGAGCCAGTTACGATTGTGGTTAATGTAGATTATGGTTTTAACTAATCTTCTATAGCTGATAATGTATGAATTATGTTTGTGTGTAGTTTTAATTCAGAAAATACAAGAAACGCATTTGTTAGAGGATTAGTTTTAATATTTTTTTTATTGTGTATTTATTGTGTGTGGAGGGGTTATGACGAGTCGTCGTATTTTATCTGCTGCTATTGCGGCAACGTTAGCGTTAGGTACGTATCAAGCCTATGCGTATGATGAGAACTTCAAGGGTTATGAGGTTCATAATGTTTCGGTAAAAGCCGATGCGGCAAAGGATGAGTATGGTAATACCATTACTGAGCAATCTTATTACCGTACTGGTGGTGATGTAAAGGTTATCACTCGTGAAGAGATTGAAAAACGTCATTATCGCGATGTAACTGAAGCGATTAAACGCGTTCCAGGTGTTACATTCCAAAATCCTGGTTACCGTGGTGGCGAGTATGGTTACCAATTTTATAATAATGGTGTGTCCATCAATGGTGACTCCCGCGTTGTAGTATTAGTAGATGGTCGTCGTGTAGACAATATTACATCTGGTCGTTTAGGTGATAGCTCTGAAAGAGGCTCTAAATCTACAGGTGTAAATATTGATGAAGTAACCAACATGGATGCTATTGATAAAATCGAAGTTATCAAAGGCCCTGGTGCTTCTCAATATGGTTCTGATGCTACAGGTGGTGTCATCAATATCATTACACGCCGTGGTAAAGGCAATTTCAGCGGTTCCGTTGATTTGGCTACAGGCAGCTGGAACAAGCATAGCTATAACTTGACTGTACAAGGTGCGGCAGGTAAGAATGCATCTACTGGTTACTTTGTAACAGCTACACGTACTATGTCTCAAGATACGAAGTATAAAGATGGCGATACTGGTGAAGTAGCCACTCTTACAGGTTCTAAATGGCGCGAAGAAGGATTTAATGCACGTATTGACCATGAGTTCAATAAGAAACAAAGCTTACAGTTCTCAATGAACTTCAAAAAAGGTCGCGATGGGTATCCAATTTCTACACCAAGCCGGAAATACTGGAATGCAGATGATTGGCGTCGCATTATTTTCAATGCTGAAGTTGGCCAATATGATACTAATTACAAGTTGAAAACAGATCCTAAATATGTAGATCCAGATGAAAATCCACAAGGTTATGCACCTAAGTTGTATGGTGACTCCAGAAACCCTGGTTACCACAATTTATTCGCTTTAGATGGTAACTACGGCTCTTATAGTAAGTTTAAAAACTTAGACACAGATTTGAAATTTACTTTCGATCGCCAAGGTCAAATGGAAAGCTTTGCTAGATTGTATCGTTTAGATCATCGATATGAAGGTCGCGATACATATACATGGTCTAAACTTGGTAGCGAGGCCGCACGTGCTGCCTATGCTGCGGCATTCCCTAATGGCGCTACTGTGGAGCAATTTAATGCATGGGTTGATTCCAATTTGGCACCATTCCCAGATCGTCGTGATGCATTGCGTCAATGGATTGCTGAAACAGGCGGTATGGCAGGTAGCCCAAATAGATGGTATAAAGAAAATAAAACAGGTGTAGAACTTCAATGGACTCGCCAACTTGATAAGCATGATATTATTGCTAATATCGACTATAGTCGCTCTAATTTGAATTCCCGTTCTATTAAACGTAATGGTGATGTAGTGTCTTCTGATATTCGTCGCAATACTTTATATGCTTATTTGCAAGATAAAATTTACATTGGTAAAAATGTAGAGTTGACTCCTGCATTGCGTTATGTACATTACGGTAGCATTCAAGGTAGTGGCAGTGGTGACTCCCAAGGTAAAGGTAGCGTAAGTGCCTTGACGCCTAGTTTACATGGCCAAGTTAAGTTCAACAAAAAGACTAGCATGTATGCAGGTTGGACTCGCATTTTAAGACCACTTAAAACAGGCGACTACAGTGCGACTGATGGCGTATTTAATACACCATTAGATGACGAAAAAGGCGATGCTTTCACATGGGGCCTATTACATACGTTCGGTAAAGGTAATAATACTACTGTAGCAGTTCATTATGATTACACGCGTATGAGAAATGCCATCGCTACATTGCCAATTTTGAATAGCAGAACAGGCGAGTTTGAAAAAACAGCAGTTAATGCAAAAGAAAACAAACAATCTTTCAATATTACAGTAGACCACAGATTAAATGAACATGTAACAATGAGTGCGTCTTACTCTCATATGAAAGATAAATGGTTATCTAAAGGTGGTTGGATTCTTGATCCAAACTGGGGTTATAGCAATAGCGATGATATCAATGTGGCTATTAATAGCTTGCGTCCGCAAAACCACTATGCATTGAACATTTCCTATGATAACAAGCGTCTATATTCTGGCTTGTTGATTAACTGGTACACTGGCAACAGCGACTATGCATTCACTCATAGACGTTTCCTCATCGTGGACTGGAACCTCAACTATGATGTAACAAAAGATTTAACGGCGTACATCGTGGTAAATAACGTTCTTAACCGCGCTTATGAAACAAGCTATAGCGCTTACAATGGTCGCGGTAGTGCGGCTATGCCAGCACGTTCCTTCATGATTGGGGCGAAATATAAATTCTAATGATTAGATTCAGCGTATTAATACTATGTCTATTAATATGTGTAGGTTGTGGTCCTCAGCAGGTAACTGTTGAGGACCATCAGTCTACACCAGTACATATCAAATTGCAGCCACCAGTGACAATTGAATCCTTTGTACGTCGAGGTGAGCCTTTTGAAAGTACCTATACAGCAGTGCCCGAGCGTGTGGTGGCGATGTGGCAAAACTCCATAGAAACTATCATTGCTCTTGGTGCAGGGGATCGTATCGTAGCGGGCATGGGGATTCCAGATCGCAAATACGTGCGACCAGAATACCGTGAGGCATACGATAAAATTTCATACAAGGATCTGAAATACGCCAATTTGGAAAGCGTATTAATGATGAAGCCTGATTTGTTGGTAGGTTGGAAGTCTACTTTCACAAATAAAATGTTACAAACACCTACATTTTGGCAGGCGAGACAAGCGAATGTATATATTGCAGAGTCCTCCTTGGGGGCTCAATCGGCGCTCACCATGGATATGGAGTATAAATATATTCGAGATTTGGGGCGTATTTTTAATCGAAACATGGAAGCAGAGCGTCTCATTCAAGAGATGCAACAATCTGTGGCGTACACGGTAACCCAAACGGCTCATGAGAAGCCACCAAAGGCATTGTTTATTGAGGTGCAAGGTAAGCATTTTCGATTGTATGGACATAAGACATTAGCTGGTAATATAGGGGCTTCCTTGCACGCCGATGTGATCGACACGGAAACGCCGTCCATTAGCATGGAGGACGTGGTGGAGCAGAATCCGGATGTAATTTTCTTGATCGTGTCTGACGGCGAATATAGTCAAGCGGATGTGATTATGAACTATGTATTAACGCAGCCAGGTTTACAAGGTGTTAATGCATTGCGCAATAAACGCGTTCATTTCTTGCCATTGCTTGCTGTATATAGTCCTGGTATTCGTTTATTAGATGGTATCGACATCGTATCGCATGGGTTGTATCCTAATCTATATCCAGAAGGGGTACCAGATTTAATTCATTAATAAAGGAGCAGTATGCTAAAACGAATTGGATATACTGCTGGCGGATTTGTCCTCATAGGGGTGCTAGCAGTAGCCATTCTATGGGGACTTTCTGTTGGTACAGTACAGTTTTCACTTTCTCAAATTCTCAATATTGTAATAGATCAATTTTCTAGCCCATTGGCTATTGATGATCCTATGAATAGTCCTGATCAGACTATTATTTGGTTACTACGTATGCCGCGGTTGTTGATGGCCGCTATTATTGGAGCAGGTCTTGCCGTATCTGGCGTTATCATGCAGGCCATCGTTAAGAATCCACTGGCAGATCCTTATATCTTGGGGATTTCCTCCGGTGCGTCTCTCGGTGCTACGATAGCTATTTTATTTGGTGTAGGCGTTATGTTCGGTGAGAACTTCGTCGGCGTTATGGCCTTTATCGGGGCTATGGCGATTTCCTTCGGTGTATTGTTTATCTCGAACTTGGGTGGCCGACCAAATTCGGTGAAATTGATTTTAGGGGGCTTGGCGTTAAGCGCCGTATGTAGCTCCTTCTCTAGTTTTGTGGTTTATTTAGCGGACGATAAGGAAGGCATCCAAACCATTACATATTGGTTGATGGGTAGTTTTGCGGGCGCTAAATGGGATATGTTGCCGTTTATTGCCGTCGTTGTCCTCGTGAGCATCATCTTTTTCTGGTCTCAAAGCAGAATTTTAAACATGATGCTCCTCGGTGATGAGGTGGCCATAACTTTAGGGCGCGACTTACATACGTACCGCCAAGTCTATTTGATTATTAGCTCTCTTATCATCGGTTTTGTAGTGTACGCGGCGGGCATGATTGGCTTTGTAGGCCTCTTGATTCCTCACCTCGTGCGCATGACAATCGGGACGAATCACTGGACTTTGATTCCGTTCAGCGCATTAGGGGGCAGTATTTTCCTCGTCATTGCTGATGGCTTGTGCCGATGTATTATTCCTCACGCAGAATTGCCAATCGGCATTCTCATTTCTCTCATTGGGGCACCAACCTTTGTATACATGTTGGTGCGTAAGAACTACGGATTTGGAGGGGAATAATGAATATTCAAACAGATAATATCCAAGTCTCATTTGGTTCTAAAACGATTCTTCAGGATATTTCCCTAGATTTACGAGACAAGGAATTCGTTGGAATTATAGGTCCTAATGGGAGTGGTAAAAGTACGTTCTTGAAATGCTTATACCGCGTGCTTCAGCCTAATCATGGAAAGATTTTCTTTGATGGTACTGAAATGAGTTCCTTAAGTCATCGCGATACAGCCTTAAAAATGGCCGTAGTAGCGCAGCATAGTACGGTTAACTTTGATTTCTCCGTTCTTGAAATGGTTCTCATGGGCCGTTCCCCTTATAAAGGGCTACTCGACAGAGATCAAATTGATGACTATAAAATCGCCCGACATGCATTGGCTCAAGTAGGACTTAGTGATTTTGAAAGTCGCAGTTTTAATACCTTATCTGGTGGTGAGCAGCAGCGCGTTATCTTAGCGCGTGCCTTGGCACAACGCACAGAATGCCTAGTGCTAGACGAGCCGACAAACCATCTAGATATTAAGTATCAGCTGGAACTGATGACGATTGTAAAACGCCTTGATGCAACCGTAGTGGCTGCTATTCACGATTTGAATCTAGCAGCCATCTATTGTGATCGTCTCATTGCGTTAAAAGACGGTTCAGTAGTGTGTACAGGTACCCCTCATGAAGTATTGACAGAGGATACCATTCACCACATTTACGGCGTGTCCGCCACGGTACAAACATTACCAAATGGACGATTAAATATTATATATAATATGGAATAATTGAAAAAAGAGGCGTGGATGATGAAACGAATGAATAAACAAGTCTATGTAGCAGTGCTTATGGCATTAACTACTATGTCAATTAATAGTTATGCTGCAGATGTAGCAATGAACAATAATGAGGAAGAAGTTACCATAAATGTTACCGCTAATCGTACATCGTTATTAGATTTAGATACACCAGTATCGACTTCTGTTATTACTCAAGAGGATATACAAAATAGCGGTGCTAAGACGGCTTTTGATGCGGTCGCTAATGTACCGGGTGTAACCATTAACTCCTTTAGTGCGTCTGGCGCAGATTTTGGTGGCATGGATAGCCGTACGAATATTCGTGGTCTCGATCGCGGTGCACTTGTTCTTGTAAACGGTGTACCTATGAACTTAAATGGTAAGAGCGGAATTGGCTCTATACCTACCAGTGCCATTGAGCGCATCGAAGTTGTAAAGGGGGCGGCCTCTACCTTATATGGCGCAGAAGCTTTAGGTGGCGTTATAAATATTATTACAAAAACGCCGTCAAAAGAGGGCGGTTCTGCTACGGTAGCTGTAGGTAATCGAGGCTCCAAGAGATTTGATATTTCTTATGGTACTGATCGATTCCTCGTTGGTATCGATAGAAAATACTGGGGGACTCAAGATCCATCTACACCGGTGCGGTATGACTATACAGGCCGCAAGGGTTATGATTACTACACTACGCGCAATAAAGGTAATTCCTTAGGTGTGTTCATGAGCGGTAAGCTTTCAGATAAGATAACCTTAAATTATACTCGCGCTGAAAGCCGTTCCTCCTTTGGTTTGATTAGTACAGAAAGAAATCCTGTGAGACAGGCTCGTCATTCTACGACATATCATTACAAGGATGACCGTAATAATGCATCTTTGATTTATAAAGATGATAATACGACGGGAACATTGTTTTATAATGACCGTACTATGCGTGGTGAAAGCCGTGTTCATAGTGCTAAACAGTTCAAGCCGACCGAAACCAGTTATGTAGCTCGTCAATATGGTATAGATGTACAACATGAATGGGACTTTAGAGGCGGTAAGGATTATTTGATTGCCGGTGTTACAGGTAAGCAAGAAACCTATCGTGCCATACAGGCCCCTGTGTATACACGGCCTCATCGTAATACCTATGCGGTGTACAGTAGCTATTCTCGTGAAATCAATCCTAAATGGACTGCCATTTTGGGCTTGCGTTATACAGCCATTAGTGATCCTATTAAGGACCAATATGTGTTAACACCTCAGTTCCAATTGTTGCACACCATCAATAAAGCTTCCTCCATGTACTTAAATATAGGGAAAGCTTACACGATGCCTAGCTTGAGTGATTCATTCCGTAGCGTGAACCGCCAATACACAGCAGTAAGTGGTAAAAATCTTAAGCCTGAAGAGGGTTGGAACTATGAATTAGGTTATAAACGTCTTAATAAGAAGGATAGATGGAAGGTGGACGTGTTCTATATGGACTTCAAGAACTTCTTCCAATGGCAACCTGATGTAAATGGTCGCCCAACCGTTCGCGTAAACGGTGGTAAATTCCACAATGTTGGGATTGAAGCTGAGTATAGTAGACATTTGTCAGATCGACTCAAAATGAGTGTAAGTGGTTCTTATTCTAATCCAAAACAAAAGGAAATGAATGAAACCTATTGGAAACAAGCGGCTCCTAAGTTACAGTTTACAACCGGCATTCATTATAAAAGCCCAACCTGGGAAGCTGGTACATCCTTTAGCTTTGTTACCAAACGTTTGCGCAATCGTGATGGCGGCTTGAATCCTAACATTGCTCTTTGGAATGCTTACGTTGGGTATCACTTTAACAAAGATGCTACATTACGCCTCGATGCACGCAATCTTTTGAATCGTCATAATGTGGTATCCAATGGAGAGTATGAATACTGGGATGCACCATTCAATTATGAATTAAGTTATACACAAAAATTTTAATATGTATTAACGATACAATCCCCCGAGAATGCAGTAGCGGTAGGGGTATGGGTTTTGTGCGGGCCAAATAAATGTGTAATAATACAAATATGTAGTTTATATAATTGTGTGAATGTATATATGTGTTAAGTGAGGCATTTGGTATGAGACAACAAATTAAGCATCGTATATCTATACTTGTGGGTTTAGCATTGATAGGATTGTCTGTGAATGGATATGCAGCAGAGGTAAGTGCTGATAAGACTCCCACTACAGCTGCATCGAGTGAAACTAATGGAGTATCTGAAATCCATACTATTAATGTAACAGCAAATCGCATGGCTCTTTTAGATTTAGATACGCCGGCTGCGATGGATGTTATTACTCAAAAGGACTTAGCTAATAGCGGTGCTAAAAATGCATTTGATGCAGTTAATATGGTACCAGGCATTACGTCTTTTTCCTATGGTGCATCCGGTCTTGAATATGGGGCTATGGATAGCCGTGTGAATATCCGTGGCCTTGAACGGGGATCCTTGATTCTCATGAATGGGGTACCGATGAACCTCAATGGCAAGGGCGGCCTTAGTTCTATTCCGACTAGCTCTATTGAACGCATTGAAGTATTAAAAGGTGCAGCCTCTGCTTTATATGGCGCTGATGCTATGAGTGGTGTTATCAATGTAATTACTAAGACTCCAAGTAAAGAAGGGGGCTCTGCTACGGTAGGTTTTGGTAATATGGGTCGCCAAACTTATAAAATTAACTATGGCACGCCTCGCTTCTTAATTGGTGTGGAACGTAACTTCTTTGGTGCTCAAGATCCAGAAACCCCTATCCGCTCCGATATCGGTGCTTATGCTAGAGGCTATGAATATTATACAGCTCGTAATAAAGGGAATTCCTTAGGTGTATTTATGAGCGGTAAATTAAATGATAAGTTGACTTTGAACTTTAGTCGCTTTGAAGGTAATTCTTCTTTTGGACAGTTGAGTACAGAAACGAATCCTATTAAGCAAAAGCTTCACTCTACAACATATGCTTATAAAGATACTAAAAATAATGCGTCTTTAGTTTATAAAGATGGCAATACTACAGGTACAATCTTCTACAATGATAGAGATTTGTATGGTAAAAGTCGCATACATAGTAAAAAGACATATACGTTGAGTGATAACAACTATATTGCTCGACAATATGGTTTCGATGTGCAACATGAATGGGACTTCCGCGGTGGCAAGGACTATTTCATTGCAGGTGTACTTGGTAAACGAGAAACATATCGCACTACATCTGGTCCATACTATGGAAATCCACATCGCAATAGTTATGCCATTTATGGTACATACTCCTATCAAATCAATCCTAAATGGACTAGTATTTTAGGCTTGCGTTATTCGGATATTAAAGACCCTGTGAAAAATCAACGTGTATTAATTCCTCAGTTCCAATTACAACATCGTATTAACAAGGAATCATCCATGTACATAAATGTTGGTAAAGCCTTTAGAATGCCGAACTTAAGCGATACTTTCAAGAAAATTAATAAAGGCTATGCCTCTGTTAGTGGACGTAATTTGAAACCTGAAGAAGGTTGGAATTACGAATTAGGCTATAAACACATTACTAACAAAGATAGCTGGAAAGTAGCGCTCTTCTATATGGACTTTAAAAACTTCTTCTCTTGGAAACCGGATAGCAATGGTAAAAACACAATTCGCGTAAATGGTGGTCGCTATAGAAATGTCGGTATCGAAGCTCAATATGGTCGTAAATTAACAGATCACTTAAAAATGACTGTGGGTGCATCGTATTCTAATCCAAAACAACGAGAAATCGATAAGACCTATTGGAAACAAGCTAACCCTAAATTGCAATTTACAGGGGGTATCCATTACAATAGCTCAACCTGGACTGCAGGTACTAGCATCAACTTTGTCACAAAACGGATGAAGAACCGCGATGGCGGTACAAACCCAAATCTTATAGCTTGGAATGCATACGTAGGCTATCAGTTCAATGAAAACTCATCCTTGCGGCTAGATGCACGTAACTTGTTAAACCGTCATAATGTTATTTCAAACGGCGACTGGGAATACTGGGATGAACCATTTAATTACCAACTCAGCTATACTCAAAAATTCTAGTCTTTATGTAATCACTAATTAGAACTATACAAGGAGTATCATCATGAACAAGAAAATTGGATTTTTCATATGTTTGATGATACTCCTTTGTGTATGTTTAACAGGTTGTGGACCTCAATCTAAGGATGGTGTAACACCATATATTCGCTATGTTGACAGTCATGATGGCGTTCAAGTTGCTGTTCCAGAGCATCCAAAACGGATTTTATCACTGTCTTCTGCGGTCGACACAATTTTATTAGGACTTATAGAACCAGAACGTTTAGCAGGCATTAATAAATTGTCTACCTATGAGGAATATTCGCTAGAGGCAAAGCGCGCAAAGCTGGTAAAACCAGTGTTGAGTTCGTATCCTTTGGAGAAAATCATAGCCTTGAAACCGGATCTCGTTATAGCGCCAGATTATATATCGGCTGATGTTATCTATGGCTTACGGCACATGGGTATAGCCACTGTTGTGGTACCTACCCCTTCTACGGTGGACGGAGTGATTCAGAATGTGATGGAGATTGCTCATATTATTGGGGAAGATGAAAAGGGTAGCTTTTACAATCGGAAGATTCACCGTGAAATAGATGAAATAAAGCACCTAGCAGAATCTATTCCAATTGAGCAGCGCAAGACGGTTCTCTTTGTATCATCTATGGACGGATATACGGGAACAGGAAGCCTTTTTGATGATATGTGTCACTATATGAGTATCTATAATGCACCGAATCGGATTGGCTTACCGCCGCACATACCCTTTGGGGAGGAGCGGGTATTAGCCATGAATCCAGACTACATTTTTATTCCATCCTATAAGGGAATGGACAAGAATTTGGCGGATCGATATTTAAAAAATCCGGCCTTTCAAAATCTGCCGGCTATCAAGGAAAATCGTGTTAAGCCTTTACCGGCAGCGTACTTATATACTATGAATCAGCATATTGGGGAAGCGATGCTAGCCATTATGTATACTGTGTATCCTCAATTAGAAAGGAATTCTCATGACTAAACAGACACAACGCATCATGGCGATAACTCTGATTGGGGTATTGCTATGTATCGTGAGCTTATTGGCGCTCCATATAGGGACCATTATGATTCCTATTGGAGGGGGCGTCCAAAGTATTTTGAATGGTATGGGTATACCAGTGAGTTTTACTGAACCTATTTCTGCTGAACAAGAGGCGGTACTGTGGTTTATCCGCATGCCGCGCCTCATCATTGGACTACTCGTAGGCGGTGCCTTGGCAATCGCTGGCGCCGTTATGCAAGGGGTATTCTCGAATCCGTTGGCTGATCCAGGTATTATGGGCGTATCCGCAGGGGCATCTCTCGGTGCGGTTATCGCCATCGCCCTTGGTGTAACATCTCTTGGCATGTTTTACATGCCTGCCTTTGCCTTCGTAGGGGCCTTTGTATCCGTTGGGATTACTATATTGTTAACATGGCGTAATAACAAGCTCGACACGACCACCTTGTTGCTTGCTGGTGTAGCTGTTAGTATGCTGCTCGGTGCTTTCACATCGGGCATTTTGACTATGATTAATGAATACCGCTTGCGTGAATTCCTATTTTGGATGGTGGGTGGACTTGATTTTCGTCGCTGGGACCACGTTCTACTAGCGGTGGGGCCTATCATGACGGGCAGCGTTATATTAATGATGCTCGGTCGTCACCTGAATGTACTCGTTCTCGGGGATACAGAGGCGCGTGCCTTGGGTTTGCCTGTTATGGTGTATCGCATGCTATTCCTGTTTTTGGCATCTGTCGTTACTGCTACTGCGGTGTGCGTCAGTGGTTCCATTGGTTTTGTAGGTCTTGTGGTACCACATATTGTGCGTATCTTAGTAGGGCCAGATCATCGAATACTATTGCCTATGGCGGCCGTTGGAGGCGCATTATTCCTCGTATTCTGTGATACATTAGGTCGCGTTATTGCTCAGCCAGTTGAGATTCGCGTAGGTATCATGACGGCTCTATTAGGGGCACCATATTTTCTATATTTACTTCATCGCTTGCGTCGTAAAGGAGGGGCCTAATGAAACTAGATGTTCAATCTCTATCTGTCACATTAGGAGACACAACCATTGTAAAAGAGGCATCCTTTGCTATTGACCGGGGCGAGTTCGTAGGCATTATCGGCCCTAATGGCTCTGGTAAAACAACGTTGTTAAAAGCATTGCGTGGCCTTTATCCTACATCTGGTGGAGATGTTTTGTGGGATGGTAAAAGCATCTCTTCTTTGAGCGATAAAGAAATCGCTCATCATGTGGCGTATATGCAGCAGTCCGTTAATGTTTCCTTCGATTATGAAGCCATCGATATTGTGATGACTGCCCGCTATCCGTATTTGAAATGGTGGCAACAAGAGGGCCCTGAAGATAAGGTCATTGTAGAAAATGCCATGAAAGAGGTGGGCGTGTATCACTTGCGGCATCGGTCCGTACAATCTTTGAGCGGTGGTGAACGACAACGGGTATTCTTAGCAAAGGCTTTGGCACAACAAACAGAGGTCCTATTACTAGATGAGCCGACGGCTGCTCTCGATCTAGTATATGCTGACGATATCTTTCATGAGGGGCGCAGATTATGTGACGAAGGCAAAACGATTTTAATCGTCGTTCATGATTTAGAATTAGCTGCCAAATATTGCACTAAGCTCGTCTTGATAAGCGATGGTCGCATCGTTGATGTAGGAACGCCGCGAGAGGTGCTCACTGCAGATAATTTAAAAGCTGCCTTCCACTTGTCTGCAGCAGTTTACGACGATCCATATTTCAAACAACAACGTATCTTTGTGTTCCCAAAAGGAACTACGGATATTGAGGATTATAAACAAACAGAGACTAGTGGAGAGATGTCAATTGACCCTCAATTGAAATAGACATATAGTTACCTATGTATAGGTCAGTAAATTTCCAGTTTATCTTGATATATTTGTATTGCTATTCCTAGCGAGGTTAGGCTTATGTTATATCCATTTACTGCTATTGTTGGTCAAGATGAAATGAAATTGGCCCTTTTGCTGAATGCTATCAATCCGTCCATCGGTGGTGTGTTAATTGAAGGCGAAAAGGGCACTGCAAAGTCTACGGCTGTACGTGCATTACCGAGCCTGCTACCTGCTATGGAAACAGGGGCTGATGCGATGACCGTAGTAGAATTACCTATCAATGCTACGGAAGATCGCGTTGTAGGATCTATTAATTTAGAAAAGGCCTTGCAAGAGGGGGTGAAAGCCTTTGAACCGGGGATTTTACACGCAGCACATCAAAATATTCTCTATGTAGATGAGGTTAATCTATTAGATGACCACATTGTAGATATTTTGCTAGACGTGGCCGCTATGGGTGTAAACACCGTAGAGCGGGAAGGGGTAAGCCATTCTCATCCTTCTCGATTCATCCTCGTCGGAACTATGAACCCTGAAGAGGGGGACCTCAGACCTCAGCTATTAGATCGATTTGGGTTGTCCGTCATGGTCTATGGTGAACAGGATCCAGCACAGCGGATGGAGGTGATTAAGCGACGTTTAGCTTTTGGGGACAATCCCGCAGAATTTGTGGAAACCTATAAGGAGTCGGAACGAGCTTTGCATGACCGATTGTTAGAGGCTCGTAAGCTATTGCCAACTATTATTCCATCTGATGATATTCTCCTTAAGATAGCAAGCATCAGTATCGGCGTTGGCGTTGATGGCCATCGTTCAGATATTACGATGATGCACACCGCTCGCGCTCATGCAGCCTTTCACGGTCGCTCACAAATCATAGATGACGACATTAAGGTGGCTGCAAGATTGACGTTAAAACACCGCATGCGGAGATTGCCTTTTGAAGAACAAGGTCACGACGAAGACCGCATCGATACAGCAGTATCTGCGGTAATCGAGGGCTAGCTATGGATACATCTGTACAAGAGGCCCTCAAAATAGGCCTTGTAAACGACCAGATACATAGCATCGTCATTTCTGGGGGAACTGGTGTCGGTAAAAGTTTTATAGTTCGCCAGTGCCTCGATACATGGCATATTCCCTATCGTGTTATACCGGTTTATATAGATAATTCACAACTTCAAGAAAGCATCGATTTTGAAGCCTCTCTCGAGCAAGGCCAGATGATCATGTCCTCTAGTCTATTAGATGACGATAATACGCGATGCTGGCTCATCGATGATTGTCATGTGCTATCCCCAGAAGTGCGTCATGCCGTATTAACAGAGGCAAAACGCCGTCATATCTTGCTGATTATGACTATAAATCATGAGGATAGAGCCTTAACTGATGCGGAATGGGAACTCGTAGACGTACATGTATCTATGGAACCAGCTTCATTGGAATCTAGGGTAGCGGTATTACAACAAACTCGAGATGTAATTTCTTGTGCAGATACTGTGTTACCTTCAACAGAAGAGCACTCATCTAAGGATGTAGTCAGTTTAATCGATCATAAGCGGATTTCATCTATTGCCGTTCCTGATGCAATGATTTCATTAGCCATTTCCTATGCACTCCAAGCTCATACTGTAGGTCACGGTGCAGAGTTTGTATTGCTTCAAGTTATGAAATCACTGGCGCTTCTTGAGGGGGTTTCTTACTGTAAGCCCATTCATGCAGAGCGGGCCGCTCTTTATGTACTGCCTCATCGGATGAAGCGTGATGACACAACCACATCACAGCCTTCACAAGGGGAGAATGGAAATAGTAAAACGGATAGAAATCAACTAGAAAATAGGGCCGAATATGCATCGGACCAAGCTGATGAAGATACACAATATGAAGCGGACCAAAATGATTCTATGGGGAATGAAGCAAGTCCTAAGGATTCAAACGCTAATGATGGGGACACTCATTCTGCTATGAATAGTGCAGAAGATGCATCTTCTCAGCAAGAAGATTCAAGTGAAGCTGATGGTTCTAATCAATCTAACGACTTAGATGCTACACAGAAGGAATTCTGTGATTCCGAGGCTATGAACGTAGGTGGAGACGACTCACAACGCTTATCCTCTTTATGTTTGCCCGATACGGTTGCCCGTATAGCTAACCAATTATTCCAATGGAAACTAGAATCCTCTAAAACAGTGGACCGTCAGTATCGCAAGGGCTCAGGTCGTCGCCTCATGACCAAAACAAAGGACACTAGAGGGCGTATGATTCGAGCTTACCAAGATGAACATGCGCTAGAGGACTTAGCGCTGGTCGATACATTGCGTGCAGCAGCACCCTACCAACGATTGCGGGCTGCTACTAAAACGGAACAAGAAAAACTATCTACTCAGTCCCAGCAATTAAAGCAACAAGGCGGCAAGGGATTATCTTTAGTGATAAAACCTCAGGATTACCGCCGAAAAGCCCGTGAAAAGCGCATTGGTGCATATCAACTTTTCGTGGTAGATGCCAGTGGATCTATGGCGGCGCGTCATCGCATGGAGGCCACTAAAGCGGCTATTCTCAGTCTCTTGCGAGACTCCTATATCCACCGTGATTCGGTAGGGCTCATTGCGTTCCGCAAGGAGTCGGCAGAGGTGTTATTGCCTTTTACGCGCAGCGTTGAGCGAGCAGAGCGATTGTTAGCCTCTATGCCTACAGGCGGTAAAACGCCGTTAGCTCACGGTTTACGGATGGCCTATACCATGTGCGATAGATTGTTGCGTGCCCATCGGGCGGAACGAATTCAGATTATATATATCACCGATGGTCGAGCTACGTCGGGTGATTCTGAGGACCCTGTAGCGGAGTCCAAGCAATGGGCTCGTATCCTTGGTACTTTGCCTGTAGATTGTATCGTTATCGATACGGAAACGGGCTTTATCAAACTTGGATTGGCTAAGGAATTATGTAAATTGATGAATGGCAGTTATTATGCCATGGATACTATTACTGCAGATCGTATTTTGCGAGTGTCTCGGAGGTAGATCATGAGTCGACTCATGTATATTTCTAACTTAGGAAAACAAATCCAATATATAGAAAAGGCCGTTGCTACCTACCCTGAATTGATACAAGGTGAGGTGGATATTTGCAATATGAAAAAGTCTCCTCTCTGGGACGGTGATTTTGAAAGTCGCCTTCATGCTGCCGATGTAGTACTCGTAACAAACATGGGGGTTGGCTTAGACTCGCCATTCTTAGAACGCCTTGAACGATGGCTATATGCGCATCATCCAAAATACTGGATCGATGTGGTAGAACCTAAGAAAACGGATATTCTGTATCGTAATATAGATGAGGATAAACGGATTCGTCTTGAAAGTTATCGTCGTACTAGTGGCATCATGAACTATGTGCGGCTCATTAACGGCGCTTTCAGTACAAAACCAATTTCTGAATGGGAAGCACCTGACCGAATTCCGTGGCAAGCCATTATGGGGCGAGCAGGCAATATCTATGAGACCTATGATGAGTTTATGGATGCCGAAGGAAACCCTGATTGGCCGTCCATCGCGGTGTACTTTTACCGTGACGAGTGGATTATGGGGGATATTTATTATCAACAGGCCTTATTTGAAGAAATTTATAAACATCAGTACAATCCGATTATTTTTTATGGGCAATACGGTTCGAATCCTCGCGTAGGCATTCCGAATATGAAATTGTCCATGAACCATCTTTTTGGGAAGGATATATTCCCCTTTGACGTGCTTATCAATACTTGTAAATTCTCCTTCCAGTCCTTAGGGGCTCAAACCTTGGAGGAGTTAAAATTACAGGACGTACCTATCGTTCAAGGGTATACCATATACATGGATGAGAAATCTTGGGCTGAGAATCCACAAGGAGTTACGCCGTTAGATGTGAATTTATCCATATCACAGCCTGAGTTAGATGGTGTTATTCAAGGCGGTGTAGTGGCCTGTCAGACCTTTGATGAGTGTGGTCACTATGTGTATTTACCCGTGAAAGAGCGCATTGCGGCCGTCGTTCAGCGAGCTATTAAATGGTCTAAGCTGCACCATATTCCTGTATCTGAGCGAAAGATAGCCATTGTTTTACATAACTATCCGCCTAAGAATTCTAATATTGGTTCTGCAGCAGGCCTTGATACACCTGAGTCGGTGCTACGATTATTAGAACAGATGAAAGAGGAAGGTTATACGATAGATTCTGTGCCTGATACGAGTGCAGATTTAATGGACAGTGTTACATCCCACATGACAAACGACCGCTCCATGCTTACCGATGAGTTGCTAGCTTCGGCTGAAGGTCGCTTGAGCAGTAAGGATTACAAAGCATACTTTGAAACACTGCCAGCAGATACGCAACAAGCTATGGTTACATCTTGGGGAGAGGCACCAGGAGATGTATTTGTCTACGATGATGAAGTCATCATACCAGGTTTTTCCAATGGCAATCTGTGGATTACGGTGCAACCACCGCGCGGGTTCGGGGAGAATGTATCTGCCATTTATCACGATCCTTGTTTACCTCCACCGCATCAATATTTGGCCTTTTACCACTGGGTTCGGAATGTCTTTCAAGCTGATGCGGTCATTCATGTAGGCACACATGGCTCCTTAGAATGGCTACCAGGTAAGGGGGCTGGTCTCAGTGCTAGCTGTTATCCTGAAATCGGTATTTCTAGTTTGCCGAATATCTACTCGTACTGGACAACCATCATTGGGGAAGGCATACAGGCTAAGCGGCGTAGTTCAGCCTGTTTAGTGGGCCACTTATCGCCACCGATGACAACGGCGGGGCTCTACGATGAATTTGAAGAGCTAGAAGCTTTACTAGATGAGCATAGTCATTTTGAACAGGAGCATCCTGAGAGTGTAGCTGACATAGGCGAAGTGATTCGCGAAAAGGCCCTGGTCTGTCATCTTATCGATGAAGAAAAGGGGCCTACTATGGTGGTGGACGATATAATTACAGAAGTTCACGAAAAGCTAAGTGATTTGAAACATATGCAAATGCGCAATGGTTTACATATCTTGGGTCAAGGCCCTGAGGGGACAGATTTAGAAGAATTTATTACTGCTATCATACGGACCCCTCAAGGGGATATTGCATCAGGTCTTGAAACGCTAGCCGCTGAGTTAGGGTATGATTGGTCGTATCTAGAAAAACATGCTGGCGAAATCAATGATGACGGAATTCGTAATAATGTGATTATCGATCGAATTTGGCAGGAATTACGAGCGTTTGTGTCTAATATTATACATAAACCAGATTATAAGGCGCCTCAAAGTTTAGAGCGTTTGGTAGATGCCATAATTCGTGAGTATATACCTAAATTAGGTCAAACCAAAAATGAGCTCAGCTCTATCTCTAAAGCGTTACAAGGAACCTATGTTGAACCTGGCCCCGGTGGAGCCCCATCGAGTGGTCAAGTCGATGTATTACCTACGGGTCGTAACTTTTATGGTTTAGATGAAAGAGCCTTGCCTACAAAGATAGCCTACCAATTAGGTATAGAGCTTGCAGATCAAGTTATGGCTGATTATATTTTAAATGAACAGCGTTATCCTGAGACGATAGGGATTATCTTATGGGCTAGTAGCAACTCTAGAAGTCATGGTCAGTGTTTAGGTGAATTCCTCTACTTATTGGGGGTTCGCCCTAAATGGCAATCTAACGGTCGTATTTCAGGGCTCGAGGTCACTCCACTAGATGAATTACAACGCCCTCGTATCGACGTGATGGGCCGCATTAGTGGTCTTATTCGAGATATGATGCCTACTGCCATTAGTTGGCTCGACAAGGCTGTTGAAATGGTGGCAGAATTAGATGAGTCTTTGGAAGACAACTACGTGAAAAAGCACATTCATGATGATGTGGATTGGCTCGTTGAACAAGGTGAAGATCCTATGCTAGCCACTAAAAAGGCGCGCCTTCGT
This sequence comes from Veillonella parvula, assembly GCF_018378075.1. Classification (GTDB taxonomy): domain Bacteria; phylum Bacillota; class Negativicutes; order Veillonellales; family Veillonellaceae; genus Veillonella; species Veillonella parvula_K. Next base: position 171,475 of record NZ_JAGZYE010000003.1, on the reverse strand, counting down.
ATCTTTGGTGACCCACCACAAGCCTATGGCACGGGTGTGGGTGCCCTGATTGAAGGGAAAAACTGGGAGTCCTTAAGCGACATTGCACAAGTTTACAGCAAGTGGAGTAGCTTTCACCTGCACAAGGACATTCCTCAGGATATGAGGCTATTCCAACGGCGATTAACTACGATGGATGTAACCATTAAGAACGAAGATAATCGGGAAACGCACATTTTGAGTGCTGATGATTATTATAGTTATCATGGTGGTCTCATTGCGGCAGTGCGAAATGCAAAAGGTAGTGCCCCTCGTGCCTATGTGGGGGATAGTACAGATCGCAGCCGCGTCGTGATGCGGTCCTTATCAGATGAGTTTCGCCGCGTTGTACAAGGAGAAACGCAGAATCCGAAATTCATTCAGGCTATGATGAACCATGGCTACAAAGGGGCATCGGATATGTCTAATGTGGTTTCTCATAGTTTTGGCTGGGATGTTACCAGTGATGTGGTGCCTGACTGGGTTTATGAGGGGTATGCTAACAAATATGCTTTAGACAAAGTGGTGCAAGACTGGATGCGCAATGTAAACCCTTGGGCCTTACAGCGGATTGCAGAAATTTTGTTAGAAGCTGCTCAACGTGGCTATTGGGATGCAGCTCCAGATATGCTGGAGGAATTGCAGTCCCTATATATTTCCATGGAAGGTGTTATAGAAGGTCGTTAATATGAAACAAAGAATATCTATTATATGTACCATATTAATGATGGTACTTCTGGTGGTCGGCTGTGGTCCTACGCAAACAGGGACTACGGGCACCACACATCAAGTTACGGATGGCGCAGGTGTAACCGTTACGGTGCCTAACGAGCCGAAGCGCATCGTTCCCATCGCTGCGAGCACAGAGGATATTGTGTTATCTTTGGTTGATCCGAGCCGAGTGGCAGCTGTTGGCACGGTGCCTAATAATGTGCCTGATGAGTCTGCCAAGGTTGAGAAACATGTGAAAGCAACTGCTGAATCCATGCTCTCTGTACAACCTGATCTAGTGTTAGTTCCAAACTGGATGTCTCCAGATGCGATTGGGGAAATGCGAAATATGCAAATTCCTGTTTACGTCTATAAGACGCCTACTACGGTAGAAGAAGCAAAGGCTGTTATTCATGAAATTGCAGGTCTTTTACATGCATCGGATGAAAAGATGATTGCTAGTATGGATGCAGATCTGAAAACTATAGAAGAACTAGCAAATAAACATACCGGTGAACGCCCTGTAGTGGCATTTTATACGCAATTTGGTTTAACCGGCGGCAAGGGGTCAACCTTTGATGATATGACTAAATATCTGAAGGTTACCAATGCAGCTGCTCAATTAGGCTTAGGACCTTTTGATAATGGAACGAGAGAGGATTTAATTAAAGCAAATCCGGACATTATTATCATCCCGTCGGTGGCCTATACTTCGGATGGTACTACGCCGGCAACGGCAGAACAGCTCTATTCTGACCCTGCTTTGCAAGGTGTTAAGGCCATTGCTAATCGTCGTGTGTTCCTTGTAGATTCCTCGCAGGTCATGAGTTATTCTCAATTTATGACACGGGCAATGGTTTCTATGGCACAATATATATATGGTATGTAGGTTAATGTGAGTGGAGGTTTTTATGAAAGTATCAAGAATGCAACGATTATCTATGTACGTAGGGTTAGCCCTCGTATTTGGTAGCACTTTGAGTGCACCAAATGTATTAGCTGTTGAGGGTGGGGATGCGAAAGAATCGCATACCATTGTTGTTACCGCAACTCGTAGTGAACAACAGCTTTCAGAAGTGCCAGCTAGTGTAGGCGTAGTAACAGGTGATGATATTCGTGAGCGCCATGCTACGAATATGAACGAAGCCTTGAACATCGTACCGGGCGTAGATATTAATACGTACGGTGGTGGCGTAGGTTACACGAACTCCAATGCGTTCCGCATCAATGGTTCCGACCAAGTATTATACTTGGTAGACGGCATTAATATGGGCGCAGCTGGTGTAAACCCGCCGATGACTATTTTGAAAGATATGTCTAGCATTGATCGCATTGAAGTTCAACGTGGTGCAGGCTCTACATTGTATGGTTCCGGTGCCATCGGTGGTGTAGTAAACGTAATCACTGCAAAACCTGAGCAAGGTGTACAAACTAAACTTCGCGTAATGGGTGGCAGTAATGATTTAGAGCAATACGCTATTACAAACGAAGGTAGCAAAAAAGATTGGTACTGGCGTGTAGGCGTACAAAAAGATATCATTGGGTCCTACAAAGATGGTCATGGCGTGCGCATTCCTCAACATGGCAACAGCCATACTGCATCCTTCATGGTGGGCAATACAATCAATGATAAGAACGATGTAAAAATAGCTTACGACACATATCGTGGTGATGTAATGTACTCCGACCATTTGGGTGCCCTTAATCACATTCGTTATGGTAATGAAGCAAATGACTCCTTACGCGCGATTTGGAACAATAAAATCAGCAATCGTTGGAGCCATCAATTATACTTGATGAACAATCATTATAAAACAACATATGATGGGTACTTAACGGATGTGAAGACTCGTGGTATTGGTGATCAAGTTACGTATAAAGCAAAAGACCATATTGTAGTAGTCGGCTTTGACTGGCGTCAAGATAAAGTGGTTAACATGGGCGGCGTGAAGCTTACGAACGCATCTTACTTTATTCAAGATGAATGGAAATTTGCTCCTAAGTGGACTGTAACGCCTGGTATCCGCGTTGACCACCATTCTTCTTTCGGTACTCATACATCTCCATCCATCAGCCTCGGCTATGATGTAAATGAGAAGACAAATGTGTATGCTGCGTATAAAGAGTACTTCTTGGCACCTACACCATACCAATTGTTCGATGGCTATAACGGTAACCGCAACTTGAAACCTGAAACAGGTCATGAATTTGATTTAGGTGTACACCATAAATTCGGTAAAACTTGGAATGGTAATCTCAGCTTCTTTAGCCGTAGTACAAAGGATAAGATCGGTTGGGTTATGACGGATCCTGCAACATTCACAGGTCAATATCGCAATTTTGATACAGAAAAAGCCCGTGGCGTGAATGCAGAAGTGCGCAAACAAATCAACAATCATTTGTCTGCACGACTTGGCTATACATATACTCATATCGATGCAACACCTACACGCAAAGCTAATCGTGATGGTTATGTGCCTAAACATGCTGTTAATGCAGGTCTCGATTACAACAATGCGAAATGGGATGCCCATTTAGATATTCGTGGTGTCATCGACCGTCCAGGCCCTGCTGATAATATTTTCCCTCGCACAACGTATTGGCTTGCTGATATTAGTGCGAACTATCGCGTACGTGAAAATGTTACTGTATTTGGTCGTGTTAATAATATCTTTGATACATACTATGCGGAACAATCTAACGTTCGTTGGGGCAACCCTGGTGACTGGTGGCCAGGTCAAGGTCGCAACTTCCGTCTAGGTGTAGAAGTGACTATCTAATAGATATAACTACTGCAATGGTTCGATTATAAAGTTATACTAATAATTGACAATTACGTCGTAGTTATTTGTATAGCTTCAAAAAGTAATCTATATCATGGTGAAAGAGCCTCTCGTGGGGCTCTTTCATTTTTATTATAGTTTTTGATGGTATATTGAGACCGCACTAAGTACCATGAGAGTTATTTTCAATAACCAATAAATTAAGCATAGGTAAATAAGTATATATTATAAAACTATAGATTTTCTATAGTAAAAGCTCTATAATATTATGTATCTATCTATAGGTATTCATAGTTTATGTTTTGTGATGTACTTGTATATTTGCTTGTATAGTAAGTGTTTTGTTACTTTCACAGTTATCAAAACCTTCCAATGGAGAAGGTTGATTTTTAGAGGAGTTGGATCGAAATGAAACAACCAGAATTATCGCCGTATATGATGGCTCGGAAGCCGTCTGGCATTCGCCTAGGACAAATTAAATTCTTGGAACGTAAGAACCCGCCTATCTTGGTGAATGGTTCTATTGGCAATGTAATGCGTCCTATGCATCCCGCCATGCAGCGTAGGTTGTTTGATTTGGGCGGTGTTAATAGCCCGTTCCATAATGGGATTGTGCCATATGTACCAACTACGGGCACTGATGAGTGTCGAGAAGCGTTTCTCCACATTTTGCGCAGCCAAGGCTTTGATACAACAGGGCTTGATGTACTTGTAACAGACGGTGCATCCATGGCGATGGAAATCATCATGCTCGGCGTATGTGGTGGTGCTGGCGAAGAAGAACGTCCTCTTTTGATGTTCAATCCTTCTTATACAAACTATGATGCAGTAGGTCTTCGCATTGGTCGTAAAACGGTTACTGTAGAACGGGAGCTCAATGAAAATGGTGAGTTCGAATTGCCCTCTGTAGAGACTGTCGAACAACGTATTATCGAGACAAAACCTGGGGCGTTGCTTATCATTCCTTATGATAATCCTACAGGTCAATTATTTAGCAAAGAAACGCTTATTGAATATACTAAATTGTGCGTTAAACATAATTTATGGATCATCTCTGACGAAGCGTACCGTGAATTAGCTTATGAAAAAGGGAAAGAAACATCTAGCATTTGGGCCTTAACCGATAAAGATGTGCCTGGCATTGAAGGCCGTCGTATCAGTCTTGAAACGGCAAGTAAGGTTTGGAATGCTTGTGGACTTCGCATTGGAGCTATCATTACGGATAATAAATTATGTTATGAAAAATCTGTTGCGGAATATACGGCAAACCTCAGCGCTAATACATTGGGCCAATATATTTTTGGTGCTTTGAAACATGAGTCCTATGCGCAATTGCACAACTGGTATGAGCAACAACGCGACTACTATCGTCAAATGATCTTTGAACTCCACAAAGGTTTTAAAGAGGCAGAACCGGACTTTATCGTGTCTCGCCCTGAAGCGTCTATTTACTTTGTAATCGACGTGAGAAAGGTTGCAAAACCTGGCTTTGATGGTGTAGAATTTGCTTCTTGGTGTGCCGAACACGGTGCAGTAAGCCTTGATGACGGCAAGGAATATACACTTCTCATGGCACCGCTCAATGGTTTCTATAGCGGTAAAAATGGCGATAACAACCCTGGTAAAACACAATTGCGTGTGTCTTTCTGTGAAAACCCAGATTTATTGCGTTTGGCTCCTGAATTATTATCTAAACTATTCAGAGCTTACGAAGCACAACGAAATGTATAAAAGTAAAGAGTGCCCTCCCAAATGGGAAGGCACTCTTTTTACGTTATGAGTTGTATATATACTATAAGTGGTATAGTATCACATAAAAAAGAGCTATAATTTTGAATATTATAGCTCTTTTCGTTTTTCCCTAGATATGGTAAGTAGGGAAGGGCTTTTATTTACTTTCTTCATCATGCTGCGGTCCCTTAGTACGTATTTCGACTGCCAGTTGCTCGCTAGGTATGGAGCTTTCATCAATTGATGGATATGATGTGTCTTCTAAGATAACCGTTTCTAATAATTTGTCAATTTCGTCAGACTGTATGGATACTTCTTTGTTGTACCATTCGCCAAATTCGTGAATAACCTCTTCGTTGCGACGAAAATAGGTATATTGGTCGATTTTGCGCGATTCCACAAGTTCAGCATTCTCTAAGATGCTCATAAATGTAGAAATAGAAGATTGCGATACACCGCAGCGCTTTTGGATACTCTTAACGCTCACACTATGAGGGAAATCGATAAGAGTGTTAGAGTGTACTTGTACACCGAATTCTTTCTCTGGGCGTTTTAGCCACAATATAATATCTAACCGATGCGGATTTGATAATGCTTTCAAGATTTTTAACGGGTCCATAGGGCCTCCTCTTAATTAAAAAATAACGAGTTCCCAACCTTGACCGTGGACTTGCATTATGCGGTCGTATTATACGCGTCTTGCTCCGTATAGGGTTTTTGCTACCTTTATCATACGCTACTTTTACCGTGAAAGCTAGACTTACTTATAAAATTCACGAATTGATGAATTTTATTGCACTCATCTAGAACAGAAAGTATACATTAGTATTAATATATAATGAGTATATATACAACATGTATAGACTTTTATAATATATTTCTGAAAAATATAGAATATATTCATCTTTCTGTGATAATTTTTAAAGGTATTTTGGTTCTAAATAGAGAAATATATATACTATATGAACTTATGTAAGTCTAAGCTTTCATTTAAAGGAGCTGAGTATATGGCAATTGATCGCAATGAAACATTTGATGTTATCGTTGTTGGCGCAGGGCCAGCAGGTTCTGCGGCGGCATTACGCCTTGCGGAGCAGAGGGTAAAAGTTTTACTCATCGAACGCGGTACCGCACCAGGCGCTAAAAACATGATGGGGGGACGCATTTATACACATTCTTTGGAACGTCTTGTTCCGGACTTTAGAGACCGTGCGCCGTTGGAACGAAAGGTGACAAAAGAGCGTATTTCTATTGGTACAGGCAATGAAATGACCACTATCGAGTATAGTTACCAAGATGGTGAACCTAATGAAGAATCCTACGTAGTATTGCGTGCTAAATTTGATAAATGGTTAGCAGAAGAGGCGGAGAAAAAAGGGGCTCTCCTCGTGTCTAATGTACAGGTAACTGAGCTTATTACCGAAGGTGAAGGAAAACGTCGCCGTGTAATAGGGGTTCGCTGTCACGATGACGAAGTATATGCAAAACTAGTTATCATCGCAGAAGGTTCTAACACATTATTATTGGAAGAAGCTGGTCTTACAGGTCCTACAGATCCAAAAACAATGGCTGTAGGGGTGAAAGAAGTATATAAACTCAAAAAAGAGGATCTTGAAAATCGTCTCATGCTATCTGGCGATGAGGGGATGGCGTGGCTTACTTTGGGCGATATGACCGATGGCTTATTGGGCGGTGGCTTTATTTATACGAATAAAGACAGCCTTTCCGTAGGTATGGTTGTAGGCCTTGAAGATATCGGTAAAGCAAATAAATCGGTAGATGAAATGCTACTAGCTTTCACAAGCCATCCAAGAATTGCACCATTATTGAAAAATGGTCAATTGAAGGAGCATAGTGCGCATCTCGTGCCAGAAGGCGGCTTTAAAGCTCTGCCTACATTGGGCGGTAATGGGTATGTTATCGTTGGTGATGCGGCGCGTATGTGTATGAACTTGGGGTATACCATTCGTGGGATGGACCTTGCCATCGAATCTGGCATGTGTGCAGCCGATGCGGTTAACGTAGCATTGCGCGATGAAAACATGGAGCGCGTTGCTAAATTGTATGAACGTCAAATCAAGAATTCTTGGTTATATAAGGACATGAAGCTTTATAAAAATATGCCTGCCTTCCTCGCATCAAATCCTCGCATATTCAAAGAGTATCCAGCTCTTGTGAATCATGTGATGCGCGATGTATTCACTGTAAATGGTGATGGTGCAGTACCAATGATGAAGAAATTGATGGGTAGTGTAAGTGACGTTGGTTTAGTTACCTTGATTCGTGATGCTTGGAAAGGGGTGCGTTCCCTATGAAACTAGAAGAGCGCTTGGGCGCCAATAAATACTATGTAGATGAAACGTCTCCTCATATTATTGTGGATGGCGCTGGCTTTAGCTTGGAAGAGAAAATGAAACTCGTAAACGGCTGTCCTGCCGGTCTATATACATTACAAGAAAATGGTGATTTAGCCTTTGATTTCGCTGGGTGTCTTGAGTGCGGCACCTGCCGTGTTCTTTGTGGCGAAACAATCGTAAAAACTTGGAAATATCCGCGTAACGCTAAGGGCGTAGAATTTAGACAGGGGTGAGTGTATGGAGTTATTAGTATGTATCAAACAGGTTCCAGATACATCTGAGATTAAGCTGGATCCGGAAACGAATAATCTCATCCGCACAGGTCTGCCTAGTATTGTAAACCCTTACGATATGCATGCGTTAGAGGCAGCTCTTGCGGTAAAAGACCAATATGAAGGTAGTCGTGTAACCGTTGTCACTATGGGGCCTCCTCAAGCTGAGGCGGCACTTCGCGAGTGTTTATCCCTCGGTGCAGATGATGCGGTGCTTATTACAGACCGTGCTTTCGGCGGTGCTGATACATTGGCTACAAGCTATACGATTGCCTCTGCCATTCGTCATATTCAACGTACCATGAATCGCGAGTTCCAAATGATTTTCTGCGGCAAGCAGGCTATCGATGGGGATACGGCGCAAGTAGGTCCTCAAATTGCGGAGGAACTAGGCATGGCGCAAGCTACGTATGCTTGTGAGTTGACCGTAGATCAGGCGGCTCAAAAGGCGATTGTGAAACGAGAGCATGAAAATGGTTATGAAGTGATTGAGGCTCCATTACCATTATTGGTAACAGCTACGGCTGAACTCAATGAGCCTCGTCAACCAGGGCTTTGGAGCTCTATTTACGCGAAACGTTATGAAATTTCCCATATTACATTGCGTGATATGCCTAATATTGATGAAAGCCGTATTGGTCTCAATGGCTCTCCTACGCGCGTTCGTAAGGTATATCAACCACCGCTTCGGGGCAAGGTAGAAATGCTTTCATCCGTGGAAGAAGGGGCTAAAAAGGTTCTTGAATTGGCCTATAATATCAAGCCAGAAAAGTTCTCTCATCTGTTGGTACCGAGCGAAGAACCCGTGGATGAGCCTGTAGATAACAACGATGAGGGCGTGGATGTAAAAGATCCTGTGCAGCGAGCTGCCACTGTTGAAAGTGTATCCTCTAGTGAGTTTAAGGCTTTAGCGGCCGTTAAAGGTGAAAAAGGTTCCAAAGGAGGTGATCGATAATGGGAGTGACAAATTTTGATGAATATAGAGATGTCTTTGTCGTAGCCGATACCATCGATGACGTAGTGCATCCGGTTACATACGAACTTATCGGTCAAGCTCGTCGAATCGCTAAGGAATTGGGGCAACTCGTTCAAGTTATGCTTCTTGGTGAGAATGTTCAATCCGAGGCGGAGGAACTTGTGGCACATGGTGCGGATATTGTTCACGTTTTTGAAAGCCCTCTTTTGAAATACTATACAACAGACGGCTATACAAAGGTTTTGACAGATTTCTTTGAAGATCATAAGCCTAATATTCTTTTGATTGGCGCTACGAACAATGGTCGAGACCTTGCACCTCGTATGTCTGGTCGCATGCAAAACGGCGTAGTAGCTGACTGTACCATTTTGACTGTAGATACTACAGAAAGCCTTGTAGAATGGACGCGTCCTGCCTTGGGTGGCAATATTTTAGCTGAAATTATCTCTCCAAATCATCGTCCGCAAATGGGTTCTGTCCGTCCTAATGTATTTAAGAAGCCAGAACGTATTGCAGATAGCTGGGGCCGTATTCAAATTGAACAATTCGATCTTAAATCTGAAGATATTCGCATGAAGCGTCTTGACTTCATTCCGTTCAGCAAAGATGGTTACAACATCCAAGAAGCGGATATCATCGTAGCCGGCGGTCGCGGCGTGGGATCCAAGGAGAACTTTGATAAGCTCTACGAACTGGCTGAAGCTATTGGCGGCGTAGTAGGTGCTACACGTCCCCTTGTAGAAAAGGGCTGGATCGAATTACCATACCAAGTAGGCCAAACAGGTAAAACTGTAAGCCCTAAATTATACTTGGCATTCGGTATCTCCGGTGCTATTCAACACGTGAGCGGTATCTCTGGTGCTGACACAATTGTAGCTATCAATAACGATCCAAATGCAGAAATCTTCCAACACGCTAACTATGGGATAGTGGGGGATTGCATGGAAGTGTTAAATGATATGTTGGCGCATTTGAAATAAAACTATATAACTGATTACAAAGGATTACCGTTCCGAAAGACTCCATAGTGACCTAAGTCGCTTCCAGAACGGTAATCCTTTTTCATTTCTATGCGTTTTGCCTTCAAATGCGTCAATATGTCATTTTGGGGAGTGGGAGAGCGTGGCATGCGTAGCGGCCTAGAGTCCATTACATATTAAAGTGGTATAATTAGGCTATAGATATAGTTCGGATTGATAAGGAGGTTCTTATGGCTCGTAATGTTTTTGTTACTGGTGCAACGTCTGGTATTGGTCTTTGTATTGCCGAGGTGTATGCCAAGTATGGCGATAATGTTTTGATATCTGGCCGTCGCGCTGAGGTGTTGGCTGAGGTACAGGCTCGTTTATCTAAGGAATATGGCGTGCGCGTTGAGACTTTACTACTTGATGTGCGTAGTCGTGAGGATGTTGAAAGCAAGGTTCCAGCAGCAATTGAAGCGTTTGGTGGTGTTGATGTCCTCGTAAATAACGCAGGTCTTGCGCAAGGTTTGGATCCTTTTCAAGATAGTGCTGTCGATGATGCGGTGACTATGATCGATACGAATGTGAAAGGCCTTTTATATGTAACAAAGGCTGTACTACCTTATATGATTGATAAAAACGCAGGCCATATTGTGAATATGGGCTCTACTGCTGGTATATACGCATATCCTGGTGGCGCTGTTTACTGCGCTACAAAGGCGGCCGTTAAGATGTTAAGCGATGGTATTCGGATGGATACGATTGCTACAGATATTAAGGTCACAACCATTCAACCGGGCATCGTAGAGACTCCATTTAGTGAAGTGCGCTTTCACGGTGATACGGAAAAAGCTAAAGCCGTTTATGCCGGCATCGATGCAATCCAACCTGAGGATGTGGCGGACGTTGTGCTATACGTAACAAACCAACCTAAACGCTTGCAAATTTCTGATGTCACAATCATGGCAAATCAACAAGCAGCTGGATTTATGGTACATAAGAAATAAAACATCCTATGATTTAATGTGAAAGTTGATATAGAACTCATCGCTTTACATAGGAAATAATTACTTGAAATTCCCTATCATTTAGGATATAATTATAAAATAAGTTTTGATAAAGAATATTTTGTAAAATGTATTTTTTATATTATAATATTCTTAATACATTTGTTGTGTTTGTAGAGATGTATTTGTAAGAGAGCGGAGATTATATTAATGTTGAAGAAATTTGTATTGATGGCAGTTGCTTGTGCATGTGTAGGTTCTTATACTGTTGCTGGTGCTCAAGGTACTCTTGATGTAAAATCAGATCAACCTAAATCTGTGGTAGCTCAACAAGAAGCGCCAATGGTTGGTATGCCAAGTCCGTTTCATGAGTTTTCTACTGTAGATGAAGCGGCTAGATATATGAACATTACACCTCAAATGCCTAAGGTATTACCTGTAGGTTACAATATTGAATCTGTAAGTACTATTGATAAGGATGTATTGCAAGTGGTTTATGTTTACCAAGCTGGTGAAGATGCTACTCGTAATCAAGCTACAGGCAAACGCATCGTCCATCGCATAGCCAATGAAATAAAAGAAGATATCAGCGGCGATTATAACGATTTTCGTGTAACAGCTAATGAAAAAGTAAACGGCACAAAGGTTGTTTTCAAAGGTGGCAATAAAATGGTATATCTCATAGGTTGGACAAAAGACGGACAAACTCATGGGATGTACTTCGAACGCCCTGTAACTCGTGACATGGCTAAAGCAATCGTTGCTAATACGGTAGCCCCAAAACAACATACAAAATAATATAAAAGTCCAGGCCTAATGGAATAGGCATGCGAGCTGTGGTGAAGCACTCGCATGGACACTGTAAGGGTTTTATATGGAACGGCTCCTCATATGAGGGGCCGTTTTTGTTGCTATGCAAAACTTTCATAATGATAATGATTCTAAATACCCATATAGGTATATCTATCTAAGTATTACATTGATAGAATATAAATATAGCTATTTTGTGATAAAGAAGGCAGGTGATGTGTTGTATCGATTAATACTACAGCGTTTAGCGAGTATTGTAGGTATTTTATTGGTGGTTACTATCGGTACATTTGTATTGATAAAATTATCTCCTATCGACCCCGTGTCGATGAAGTTTAATCTTGTAGGGGCTACACCTGATCCAGTTGTGGTTGCGCAGATACGAGAGCAGTTAGGGCTCAATGATCCTTGGTGGCAGCAATACTTACGTTGGTTAGGTCAAATTGTACAAGGGGACTTTGGTGAGTCTATTCTGTATGCTTTACCAGTGGTGACCATTCTTGGAGGCGCCTTGCCTAATACCTTAGGGCTCGTATCCTTAGCTCTTGTTATGGGAATCGTGGTGACCATACCACTCGGTATGTTATCTGCAAAGTATCAAGACTCATGGATTGATCATGGGGTTCGTCTCGTTACATTCCTAGCATTAGCAATCCCTGGGTTCTGGGTCGGTTTATTATTACTGTACTTATTCGGTGTTAAATTACAGCTAGTGTCGGTAACGAATACCAATGGCTTTTCTGCCTATGTATTGCCCGCGGTAACCCTTGCTTTATGGATATGTGGTCTCTACATTCGTCGATTGCGCAATGCTATTTTAGAAGTGTCGCGACAGCCCTTTGTACAGGGGGCGCGAGCATTAGGATTGCCAGAATGGATGGTCTACACCCGTTACATATTCCCTCATGTGGGACTTATGTTGTTGCCTATGATGGGGGTAACTATGGGCGCTATGCTAGGTGGCTCTGCCGTTATTGAAACGGTATTCTCCATAAAAGGTATTGGTTACATGATGGTACAAGGTATTATGGCTCGCGATTATGTGTTGATGCAAGGTTATATCATCTGGATTACTATGGTGTTCATCGTGATAAATATCATCATTGATGTATTGAGTGTTTGGCTGAATCCGAAGCGAAGAGCCGCCATAAAAGGAGGCTCCTATGAATAGACAAAAGCCCTATACTTTATACGCTATGTTGGTATTAGCAGCTCTGTGGATCGTATTTTTCTTATGCGCTCCCTATATAGCACCCTTTGATCCTGAAACAACGAGTATCGCGGACCGCTTACAAGATATTAGTAGTACCCATCTATTAGGTACTGACCAACTCGGTCGTGATGTGTGGTCTCGTATTCTGTACGGTGGTAAAGCTTCTTTAGGGATTGCTTTCACCATCATTGGCATTAGTGGGGCCATCGGTATCGCTATTGGTGGATTAGCAGGGTTCTCTACACCTCGCGTTGACCGTTGGTTATCTCGTTTAATCGATTTAGTACTTGGCTTCCCGAATATGGTTATCGCCATTGCTTTCATCGGTATCATGGGCCCTAGCATTACGAATGTAATCATTTCCTTGTGCATTACGAAATGGGCGGAATATGCCCGTATCACTAGAGGCCTCGTACAGATTGAACGCCACGCGGAGTATATTACCTTTGCTCGCATGTCAGGTGCTTCAAATCTACGAATTCTGTGGCGCTATATTCTGCCGAATGTATTGCCACCGTTGGTGATTGTTATTATTCAACATCTAGGGGATGCCATCATTTTGGTAGCCAGTTTCTCGCTCATTGGCATCGGTGTGCAACCGCCGGATCCGGAGTGGGGCGCTATCTTGTTGAGCTCCCGAGATTTTCTACAAACGGCACCGTGGCTATTAATTTACCCGGGGCTTGCCATTTTTATTACCGTTGTTTTATTTAACTATATTGGTGATGCGTTGCGCGATGCCCTCGATGTATCTCGTTAACTGTGCTGTATATAGATTTTTTATGGTGAAAGCCTCGACGAGGCGATGTATTTTAAAGGAGATATTATGAAACGTTGGTTGTTAGCATGTTTGTCCATGCTATGTATGGTAGCTCTCTTGGTCGGCTGTGGCAATGATACTGCTAAAGACGGCAAACAAGGGAAGCATATGAATGTTGGTTTGTATTGGTTTGGTGAAACATTAGACCCAACTCACGAATGGGATGCGTGGACATTGACTCGTATCGGCGCTGGTGAAACATTGGCAACAGTAACACCAGATATGAAATTTACTCCACAATTGGCAGATTCTTGGGAAAATGTAGACCCTACAACATGGAAATTCCACATCCGTGAAAACGTTAAATTCCACAATGGTACTCCGATGACGCCTCAAAAGGTAAAAGAGTCCATCGAGTACACAATGAAACAAAGTGCTCGTTCTGCAAAAGCTGTTAAGATTGAATCCATCGCAGTAGATGGTCAAAACTTGATTATTAAAACAACAGAACCTAATGGTTCTTTGTTATCTAGCTTGACTGAACCTGCTTTTGTTATCATGGACACTGCAGATCTTAAAGATGTAGCATCTAAACCGGTTCTTACAGGTCCTTATAAAATCACTTCTTTCAAAAAAGGTGAAACAATTGAACTCGCAGCCTTCGCAGATTACTGGGGCGGCAAACCAGGTCTTGATTCTGTAACTGTAAAAGACATCGAAGACAATAACAAACGCGCTATGGCGTTGCAATCTAAAGACGTAGACGTAATTCAAAAAGTGGACTCTGCTAACCGCAGCTTGTTCAAAGATGGCTTCAATATTCAAGACGTTGCTGGCGTTCGTGTATTTATGTTAAAAGCAAACCACACAGAAGCATCTCCATTACATGATAAAGCTGTGCGTTCCGCTATTGCTCATATCATTAATTATGATTCCATGGCTAAAATCATTGGCAATGGCTCTACACCAGGGGCGGCACCATTCCCGCCATCTGCCAACTTAGGCTATGATGCAATTGCTAATAAACCGATGACAGATGTAGCAAAAGCTGACCAAATCTTGACTCAAGCTGGTTACGCTAAGAATGCAAACGGCATGTATGCAAAAGATGGCAAAGAATTAGCGATTACTATTGCTATTTGGGGTAAAGACACAAGCTTATACGAAGAAATTCAACAAGAATTGAAAAAAGCAGGTATTGCTGTAACTCTTAAGAAATTACAAAGCCCTGATGAAGTAGATACACTTGGTACAGATGGTTTCGATTTGGTAGAACGCAATGTAGTTACTATGTCTACAAACGATCCTTACTGGTTCCTCAGCTTGTTCTACAAAACTGGTGCGAAAGCAAACGTTGGTGGCTACTCTAACCCTCAAGTAGATGCGTTAATCGACCAATTATCAGTAACATTTGATCAAAACGAACGCTCTAATATTGCAAAACAAGCGCAACAAATCTTAGTTGATGACGTAGCAGATATCTATTTGTTGTATCCAAGTGCAACAGTTGTATTTACTACAAAAGTTAAAAATGTACCGGTACATCCAATCGATTACTACTTATTAACAAAGGATTCTACTATTGAATAAATCTGATTGTATCGTATTTGATAAGGTTACAATTTCATATGGTGCGGAGCAAGCGGTACGCGATGTATCCTTCTCCGTGCCAAATGGTGAGGTCTTTGCCATCGTTGGTGAAAGCGGCTCTGGTAAATCTACGTTAGTTCGTGCCACCTTTGGCATGTTAAAACAAGCTAGCATTAGCGGCCAAATTTTGCTAAATGGCACCGATGTTTCTACATTGAGTGATGGTGATTGGCGACAATTGCGGGGCGCGAAGATTTCTATGATCTTTCAAAATCCCAGCGCCTATCTAAATCCAAATCGCACCGTAGAAAATCACTTCAAAGATTTATTCCGTGCTCATGGTGAAAGCTATGATGTAAGCCGTGTTATAGATATGCTTAATCTTGTTCACTTAACTGACGGAGAGCGTATCTTGCAGTCCTATCCGTTTCAATTGAGCGGTGGTATGCAACAACGGTTAGCAATAGCCTTGAGCCTCATCTTGAAGCCGAGTATCGTATTTGCCGACGAACCGACTAGCGCCTTAGATATGCTCGTGCAAGCCTCTGTATTGGACCTTATGAAAGAAGTAACACAGGCTCTTGGGGCAACGGTGATTATTGTAACCCATAATATCAAGGCGGCGGCGCGCATTGCCAATAGCATCGGTGTTATGAATAAGGGGCAACTCGTTGAAGTGGGATCCACCACAGAGGTTATGGCCCATCCGAAGGATGAGTATACTCGTATTTTGTTAGATTCCGTAATGAAAGTGGTGTAGTATGATTCAACTCGAGAATATATGTAAACAATATACGAACCACAATCATACGATCCACGCCGTTGATAACGTATCCTTTTCCGTGGCTCCCAATGAACGCGTAGGTATTGCTGGTGGCAGTGGTTCCGGTAAAAGTACGCTGCTTAGGCTGATTGCTATGTTAGAAAAACCTACATCTGGCACCTTGCGACTCTTTGGTGAGGAAATCCATTCCATTCAAAATCATACAGAAATATATCGCTCTATGCAGATGATGTTCCAAAATCCCTTGGCGGTTATTCCTCCAAGGATGAACTTAGAAGCATTTCTCTTAGAGCCATATATCAACTATGGGCTTATGGATGTGGCGTCAGCAAAGGACGATATCCGTAAATGGATGCAACGAGTAGACTTGCCAGAAAATACGGTGTATAAATACCCTCACGAAGTCAGCGGTGGTCAGTTACAACGTGTCGTATTGGCACGGATCATGTTGATGAACCCCAAGCTAGTACTCTTTGACGAACCTACATCAGCCCTTGATGCGGTGAATCAAAAACTAGTGTTAGACCTATTACAAAAACTCCATTCGGAACAACCCTTCGGCTACGTATTCGTCAGCCATGATATTGGCCTGTTACAAGCCGTAACAGATCGAATCATCGTTATGAAAGATGGGCAAATCGTAGAAACTATCGAATCAAAACGACTTAAAGAAGCGGTACACCCATATACAAAATCACTTGTGGAAGCGAGTGAGTAGAAAAAAAGCCCCTATGCTTTGATATGTCCCCCCCTTACTGGTTGTCCAGTAAAGGGGGACATATCACAATAAAGGGTCTTTTTATTTAAGTAGATTAAGATAAAATTGTTGGTATCAATAAATTAGTTGTATTGATAGAGGAGTTTATATAAAAGGGGAGAATAATAAATAATATAAGTTAAATTGTTGTTGGAGAGATTATATTGTTAGGAGAATATATGATGGAGCTGATAGATGAGTTCTTAGCGGTGTTGAGGGAGTCATTAGATATGTTGCATAATAATGATCAGTATTTAATAAATTATGAGGCTGATGAACCGGTGAAGAATGATGAACATGTTAGTGAACTATCTATTTCACATAAACTTAGTCATTATTTGGAGTTGTTTGTTACTGAATATCATGTAGATTGTGAATATAATCGAAATGTAGCTGATAAAAAAAGTATGGGGGAGAGTCGTATTAGACCAGATATTATTATTCATAAACGTGGCAATAATGAGAAAAATTTTGTTGTTATAAAGATAAAGCCTTGGTGGAACCGTGATGATGTGATAAAAGATGAGGATAAGCTAGCATATTTGACAAACCAGGATAATGAATTTAAATATAAATACGGATTGAGTTTAATTATTGAGCAAAGTAGATTAGACGATAAAGCTAAAATTTATGAAAATGGTGAAGCTCAAGGTGATTATATAAGGGTATAAATAAGTTAACATATAGAAAGAGGCTCCTTTTAAGGAGCCTCTTTCTATTCATTTATATTATTCAATTTCCGCTTTCAAATCAATTATGTTTTTAGCAGCTACGCATGCATCACAGTCACAGAATTTGGCGCCTTCAGCTTTGATGTCTTTAGCGTGTTGTAATAGGTTAGCTGCGCTTTCTGCGCCAAGGATTTGTGTAGCGAGTTCAGAGCCAGCAAAGCCAATTGTTTCGTCGATAAGTGCAATATTTTGTTCTGCTACAGATACGAGTTGTTTCGTGAGTTCTTCTTGTTTAGGTGTACCTTCTGCATTAATCCAAGATTGAGCGAATTCCTTTACTGTTTCATTGCTTGTAGGTGCATCTAATAAAGCTTGTACGAGTTGTGTTAATTGTGTATGTGTCATGATAATCTCCTTAATATAACTAGTAAATATGAGTTTCGAAAGATGCACTTACTATCATAGGAACACCTGTTCATTTTTATAAGTTCATTATAGCACTTACAATAATTTTGAATAGTAGAATGATTTGCGATAGATACTATCAAATAGGATAGATTTATGATAATAACTGGTATAAATTTTTTGGGGAATAGAAAAGAGGAATGCTTTCACATTCCTCTTAAGCTTAGTTAGAATAAATCTGAGTGGCTACCCGTGCGAGTTAAAGATAATACTAATATGTCATCTTTAATTGCATAAATTAGAAGCCAATCTGGCTCGATATGTAACTCTCTAAAGCCTTCGTAGTTTCCTGTTAATGGATGATCTTTATAACCAGGATCTAATAGCGTTTGATTCTGTAATTTATTGATGATTGAATAGAGTTTATTGAGATCTTTACCGCGTTTTTTTGAGCGCTTTAGGTCCTTTTTGAACTTACTGCTAAGCACTAATCTCAACATAACTGATTACTCCAATCCTAAATCCTCAATCATTTCTTTTACATTAGCATATGATTTTGCTTTTACTTTTCCTGCCAATATATCTTTCGTTTCTTGAATAGCAGCTTCTGTTTCTGCATTATAACGAGGTTGTTTAGGTTGAAATGGAAATCCGCCTTCCATTAGTGATGTGTGGAGAAAAATATTAATCGCATCAGTTACGGATATGCCAAAGCTAGCATATAGTGCTTCTAATTGTGCTTTTACAGCTGGCTCGATACGCAAACTGATAGAGGCTGTTTTTGCCATAGTATCACCTCCTGTTACTTCTATTGTAATGCACATGCTATATAATTGCAATCTTATAACTGCGAATTGCAAGCATAATATATATCTTTTCCTGGACGAAAAATACTTATGAATATAAAAAATATTAGCTTTTTAGGTGATATAATTAACTTACTATATATAGTTTGTTTGCAGGGGATTGTATCATGAAAAAGGTTGTATGTATGTTAGCTACGCTAGCTTTTATAGGTTCCATCAATGTTGTGTCCGCAGATGAGTTGATGAGATTCCGTCTTAATGGTAATTCTATTTATGATCAGCCTTATGGTGATCGAAATGAGTTCCCATGTCCCAATGGACTTGGTAGTTGTACTATAACTGATGAGGATTATAGAAGCACTCGTAAAGGTCAATCTCTAGAGGTGTTTGATACCCTATATGAGGCTAAGCAACATTTGAACTTTAAACCGCAGTTGCCAAGTGGTTTAGAGGGATTACGTCCCGTACATGTATCTATTGTGGATCACGATGTATTACAAGTTGTGTATGCCTATCATGAGCTTTTAAAAGGAACATATTTTGACCGTGTAGATGATATGCCGCAGTATATTAAATACCGAGTATCTACCGTATCAGGTAATATCGCAGGTGACTATAAGGATTATGTACCTCAGAAAACAGAGATTATAAATGGGATGACGATAACCTATCGAATGGTAGATGACGCTGTTTACTTAGCATCTTGGGAACATGAAGGACAAAATCATGTGTTCTTATTTAATGAGCCAGTTTCTGTTGAGCGTGCTAGAGAAATGATTAACAGTGTAGGTACTAATTAAGTTTATTGCTGTACTATCTTTTTAAGC
Organism: Veillonella parvula; assembly: GCF_018378075.1. Taxonomy (GTDB): domain Bacteria; phylum Bacillota; class Negativicutes; order Veillonellales; family Veillonellaceae; genus Veillonella; species Veillonella parvula_K. Next base: position 152,035 of record NZ_JAGZYE010000003.1, on the reverse strand, counting down.
CTGATTAGCTTATAATATACATATAAAGAGAGCCCATTAACGTGATTAGGGCGTTAGGCTCATCTAAAACTGAACAAAATTATGATGACGCCTAACGTGTTAGAGGACTGCACTCCTCTATACGTTAGGCGTTTATCGTTGTACTACTTAACTAGTGCAATGATAGTGACTACTGATAACAGAACTATGATAATTACATAGGTAACTTCATGATTTGTCATAGTATCACCTCCTCGCGGAGATGAACCTAACTCACGTCAACAGACTCTCTTCGTAATAAGTATAGCAAAATACTCTTTACACAAATAGCGATATACAGTCCTCTTTGGTGTGCTTCATATTAAAAATAACGGAGCTTATATGAACGCAGATAATTATAAGATTTCAACGTTGCCATATATAGAAAATGCTAGCAATGAGATAATGGAAAAGTACAATATAAAAGCGCAATATGAAACAGAACCGCCTCATGGAGATGCTATATATTCTATTTCTATAAAGGGCAAAGTATTGCCATTTTGGATTTATGGTAGAGATGTTACTTTCATAGGTAGTATGGTTATGGTAGAGTCTGTAAGATGCAAAACATGGAATCCCATAGAATCCATCATTATTGATTTAGAGAATGAAGTGTATGCTAGTTTAAAGGGATGGTATACAGATATTTCATTTGTTAATAATCGAATAGAGCTTACTAATCAAGTTGTAAAAGTGGATAAACGAATTCTAAAAAATTTTGTGAATTTAGAGTGGATACGCTTTTAAGATTGATTGCCTAGAGGTATGCTTTTGGATAGATATTTTCAAATAAAATAGCTGTCACAAATACGAAATAGACATCGTAATTTATGACAGCTGCTTTGGCAGTACATGGTCAATCTAACAGTGTATTGTTATTTTATTTTCTGAAAGCCTCACCGATGGAATAAATCCCGTCAAATAAGAAGCCGAAAGCGATGCAATAGATAAATGCTTCACCAAAAGCGATCGGCTCGAATATAAGTAATAGGCCTAATAGTAAAAGAATTAGTGCAAGCCATTTTGCATTACGTCCCATGAGTGATACCATGCTGTCGGACTTTCTTGATTTAATGAAAATAAAGATGGCTTCAAATACCATCCAGATGCCGATTGTGATCGGGAATACTAACGGTAGGAATGCAAATCCGCCGCATACGAGAAAGATACCGAATAGAGCATTGATAATGCCGCTGATGAGATACCAGCCGCTACGTAATTCAGCCGGTAACATAAAATAATTTATAATGGAGCTGACCGCATTGACGAAAAAGATAATAGAAAAAAGCCAGGCAAAAGCCATGAGATTAATAACGGGGTTTAATAGTAAGAATATCCCCAGGATAATGCTTACAATACCCGATACAATAAAGAAGAATTTGCTTGAACCACTCATAATAATTCCTCCAATCATTGGTACTGCCTATTTTCAGTATGCGTGAAATCATGGGGAATGTCAAATTGTAACGATAAAACTGTGCTTTCACAAAACTCACATGTCCATCCTGTTGACACAGTTCTATAGAATGCCGTATAATACTTTTATATCTTAAATCAAGCGATGAACGGGTATAAAGGTTTACAAATCCTGCTTTCAGAGAGTTGCCGGCTGGTGCGAGGCAATAGAGGTTGTACGCTGACACTCTCCCGTGAGCTTTGATGGCGAATACAGCAGTAGTCATTGACGGTGGTTCCATTATACCCGAAACGAGTCCCAATTAGGGTGGTACCGTGTTATGAATATAACGCCCCTTTGAGCAACGACAGTTGTTCTGAGGGGCTTTTTTTATTGTAAAAGTCTAGTAAAATTACTGATTTGATGTATCTACGTTGGCTTCAGCCGAAATAGCGTTGGAATCGGCGATTTTACTAAACTTTCACAATAGATAGATATAATACAGCGTTATGTTTTATTAGTACAGAAAAGGTGAAGATTATGGATCAAAATCGCGTATATTTCTTCGATACAACCCTTCGTGATGGGGAACAAACACCTGGCGTAGCATTGCAAACACCAGAAAAAGTTGAAATTGCGAAAGGCCTTGCACGCCTCGGCATCGACGTAATCGAGGCTGGCTTCCCAGCAGCATCCCCTGGGGATTTTGAAGCAGTACAAACGATTGCACGTGAAGTGAAAGGTGCAACAATTTGTGCGTTGGCACGCGCTAATGAAAAGGACGTTCAAAAGGCAGTTGATGCATTGAAAGATGCAGAACGCAGCCGTTTGCATGTGTTTATCGCTACATCCGAAATCCATATGAAATATAAATTGAAAATGACTCGCCAAGAGGTATTGGACCGCGTTAAATCTATTTTGGAATTTGCAAAAGGCAAATTCGACGAAATCGAGTTCTCCGGTGAAGATGCAGCTCGTTCTGATTTAGACTTCTTGTGCGAAGTGTTTGGCGTAGCTATCGCTGGTGGCGCTACTATTCTTAACGTACCAGATACAGTAGGTTATATGATCCCTAACGAATTCGCTAACAAAATTCGTTACATCAAAGAACATACACCTGGTATCGAAAAAGCAATCATCTCAGTTCACTGTCATGACGACTTAGGTCTTGCTAATGCAAACTCCTTGGCAGCTATCGAAGCAGGTGCTCGTCAAGTTGAATGTACAGTAAATGGTCTTGGTGAACGCGCTGGTAACGTAGGTATCGAAGAAGTAGTAATGGCGCTTAAAACTCGCCATGAATACTTCGGCGACCTTCAAGTGAACATCGATACAAAACAATTCACTAAATTGTCCAAATTGGTAAGCCGTTTGACAGGCGTAGCGGTGCCTCCAAATAAAGCAATCGTTGGTTCCAATGCATTTGCTCATGAGTCTGGTATTCACCAACATGGTATGATGAGCAACCCTGAAACTTACGAAATTATGACTCCTGAGTCCGTAGGGGCTGAAAAAACAGACCTCGTATTAGGCAAACACTCTGGCCGTCATGCCTTTGCTGATCATTTGGCAAAACTTGGTTTCCAATCTTTCACAGAAGAGAAAATCAACGACCTCTTCGGTAAATTCAAAGAATTGGCGGACCGCAAAAAACAAGTATACGATGATGATATCGTAGCCCTTGTAGTAGATAATCTTCACCACAAAAAAGCATTTGAACTCGTGGCTCAATACTACAAATTGGGCGAAAAAGGCTATGCCTATGCTGATGTTCGTCTCATGACTCCAGAAGGTGAAAAAGCCGATGCAGCCGTTGGTGATGGCCCAGTAGACGCATCCCTTAAAGCGGTTGAACGTGTGGTTGGCTTGCCAATCAGTTTGAAAGATTACCAAATCCGCGCTATAACAGCTGGTAAAGATGCCCTTGGGGAAGCAACTCTCAAGGTAGAATATAACGGTCGTTTGTACCATGGTCGTGGTATCAGCACCGATATTGTTAAATCAAGTGTAAATGCATATATTAATGCAGTAAACTCAGTATTCCTAGCTATGGAGCTAGAACAACAGGAGGAAGAATAATATGGGTATGACCATTACTGAAAAGAATATGGCTCGTCATGCGGGTCTTGATGTTGTAAAGCCAGGCCAAATCATCGAGTGTCATTTGGATGCGGTATTGATGAACGACATCACATTCCCACCGGCTCGCAAAGAGTTCTTAAAAATCGGCAAACCTGTATTTGATCGTCATAAAATCTACTTGGTGCCTGACCACTTTACACCAAATAAAGATATTCAATCCGCTACACAAGCAAAAGTAATGCGCGATTTCGTACGCGAACATGGCATTACGAACTACTTTGAAGTAGGTAGAATGGGTATCGAGCACGTTATTTTGCCAGAAAAAGGTCTTATCGGTCCTGGCGAAATGATGATTGGCGCTGACTCCCACACTTGTACCTATGGTGCGGTGAATGCATTCTCCACAGGCGTAGGCTCCACTGATGCGGGCGTTGCTATGGCAGAAGGTAAAACTTGGTTCAAAGTGCCTGAAACAATCAAGGTTGAACTTATCGGCAAACCTAATAAATGGGTAACTGGTAAGGACGTAATCCTCGATTTAATCGGTCAAATCGGTGTAGACGGCGCTCGTTACATGGCTCTTGAATTCGCCGGCGATGGCGTACAGCATATGACTATGGCTGACCGTCTTACAATTTGTAATATGGCTATCGAAGCGGGCGGTAAATGTGGCGTATTCCCTTACGATGCAATTACTGAAGAATACATTAAAGGGCGCGTAAATCGCCCTGTTGAGCCAATCGTTCCAGATGCTGATGCGGTATATGCCCAAACTATTACAATCGATTTGTCCAAATTGCAGCCAGTTGTAGCATTCCCTCATTTGCCATCCAATACGCATTACATCAACGAAATCGACAAGGATATTAAAATCGATCAAGTTATCATCGGTTCTTGTACAAATGGCCGTTATGAAGACTTGGTAGCAGCTGCAGAGATCTTCAAAGGTCGCAAGGTGGCTCCATTCGTTCGTTGTATCGTAATCCCTGGTTCCCAAGATGTGTACGACCAAGCTATGAAAGAGGGCCTTTTAGATATCTTCATTCAAGCTGACTGCGCAGTGTCTACGCCAACATGTGGTCCTTGCCTAGGTGGTTACATGGGCATCATGGCCGAAGGGGAACGCACCGTTTCCACGACAAACCGTAACTTCCGTGGTCGTATGGGTCACGTTGATTCTGAGGTATACTTGGCAAGCCCATACGTGGCAGCAGCAAGTGCTGTATTAGGCCGCATTGCAGGCCCTGAGGAGGTTTAATATGGATTTTGAAAGCAAGAAAATCTGGCGCTACGGCGACGATGTAGATACAGACGTAATCATTCCGGCTCGTTACTTGGCGATTGCCGATTGGAACGAATTGGCGGAACATGCGATGGAAGATATTGATACTACTTTCGCTCCCAATGTGAAAGCTGGCGAAATCATGGTAGCTGGTAAAAACTTTGGCTGTGGTTCCTCCCGTGAACACGCACCAGGCGTTATTAAAGCCAAAGGCGTGCCTGTTATCATAGCACACTCCTTTGCACGTATCTTCTTCCGTAATGCTATCAACATCGGTTTACCAGTTGTGGAAATCGGTGAACAAGTTGATCGTATCGATGCAGGCGATGCTATAGGCGTAGACTTGTCTAAAGGTATCGTGTACAACTTGACGAAAAACGAACAATACCAAGGGACTGAGTTGCCACAATTCATTCAAGATATTGCGGCAGCCGGTGGTCTTGTAAGTTTTGCTAAAAACCGTAAGTAGCAGGATGAAACGAAACACGTATCTCAAGCCTCCAAAGCGAGCTAAGTCGGTTTCGACACGTGTTTCGTTTCCAATCATTCTACTTTTGTGTAGCAAAACTTAAAATTCCTCTAGCTAACAATATTTGAATGGATTTGTGGCAGAGGGGGAATGAGGAGCGAGCTAAGTCGGTCTCAAGGCATATGCCAGCTCTTGTCCCATTAAGTTCTATTGCGATTTCTTCGCAAAGGACACTGGGGGAAGAGCATGAGGTTTACAATCTTTTACTATATGGAGAGGTAAGATGAGCGAAAAGTGTATCGTATTGATTCCTGGTGATGGTATCGGTACTGAGATTATTGCGGCAGCGAAGGCTGTGTGTGGTGTGGCTTTTGAGAAAGCCGGTGTAAAGGTTAATTGGATTGATAAGAAAGCGGGCGGTGCGTCTATCGATGCGTATGGTGTGCCTTTGACTGAGGATACGATTGAGGCTTGTAAAGCGGCTGATGCTGTATTGCTCGGTGCTGTAGGCGGTCCTAAATGGGATAATGTCGATCCTTCTATCCGTCCTGAGAAAGCAATTCTAGGTCTTCGTAAGGAGCTTGGTTTGTTCTGTAATTTGCGTCCTGTAAAAATCTATCCATCCTTGCAAGAGTATTCTCCACTTAAAAAGGAACTCGTGCAAGATGTAGATTTCGTTATCGTTCGTGAGTTAACTGGCGGTATTTACTTCGGTGAACGGGAAGAGGCACAAGGTGAAGGTGCTAACGAGTTCGCTTGGGATAAAGAAACGTACAGCCGTTATGAAGTAGAGCGCATCATGGACATCGCTATGGAAACAGCTCGTAAACGTAACAAAAAGGTTGTATCCGTAGATAAAGCAAATGTATTGGCTTCTTCTCGTTTATGGCGTAAAATCGCTCAAGAGAAAGCCGCTGCTAATCCGGATATCGCAACAGATTACCTTTATGTAGATAATACAGCAATGCAACTCGTTGTAAATCCTGCACAGTTTGACGTTATCGTTACAACGAACTTATTTGGCGATATCTTGTCCGACGAAGGTGCTGTTATCTCTGGTTCCATCGGGCTTTTACCATCTGCATCTATGGGTACAGGTACTGCATTGTACGAGCCAATCCACGGATCCGCACCGGACATCATGGGCAAAAACTTGGCGAATCCGTTGGGTACAATCTTGTCCGCTGCGATGATGTGCCGTCACTCCCTTGATTTACCTCAAGTGGCTGACGCTATTGAAAAAGCTGTAGAACAAGTGCTCGTTGATGGTTACCGTACAGGAGATATCTACCGCGAAGGCTTAAAACGAGTTGGTACCACAGAAATGGCACAAGCCGTAATCGAACGTTTATAAAAGCAATGAATTAAGATTCCTCAAAGTTATTAACGTGAGTTACGTCATTTTCAAAATCGTACCATAAGTGTTAAAATACAGATATTATAATATATTTGTCTAATTAAATAAGAGAGGGTTGTAAGGCCCTCTCTTTTTTGTGGGACGCCTAGCGGTATGTGTAGTTGCTCTTCATATATTAGAGTGCTATATTGGTAGATGTATGGCAAGATATTCTTTAAGGAGGCCTTTATGAATTCTTCGATGTATCGAAATTTAACCATTACTGCTTTATTGATGGCATTAGCCATTATGATTCCTATTGTGATGCCTTTGAAAGTTGTGATTCCACCGGCATCGTATACATTGGCGAGTCACGTTCCTATATTCCTGGCTATGTTCTTATCTAGAAAGATGGCGGCTTGTGTTGTCATAGGTTCTACACTCGGCTTCTTTGTAGCAGGCTTCCCAATTGTTATCGTTATGCGTGCTGCATCTCATATCATCTTTGCCTTGATGGGGGCTTACTATATTAAACATCATCCAGGAGTATTAACAGGGGCTCTATCCTTTGTTGCGTTTAACCTTGCTTGTGCTATCGTTCACGCTATTGGTGAGGTACTAGCATGCCTATTGTTCTATACTACAACTACGATGCCGAACATTGATCTCATCTACGTTGTATTTGTTCTTGTAGGCGGCGGCACCATCGTTCATAGTTTGGTTGATGGATATATTGCATTATATATCTATAAAGCTATCCCTGGACTATCTAAATCGGGTAATAAATAATCATATAATTACATATACTCGTAACCACTCATGGGAAATCGATGTGTACTAATGTACGGCATGTGATTACCTATGAGTGATTTTTATAATAATTCTCAAATCTGTACCTACAGGTACAGACTTCATTATGTGATGTCCGTATAATAGAACCATAGTTAATGACCGATTTGTGTTGTATCTATTGATACAACATGGGGCCATATATTGGGTAATACCGGTGAAAGTTGCGCCTCTCATCTGTGGGCCTTTATAGACTCATTAAAAGATATGAGGTGAGTATATTTACTTTCACAGAACATGGAGGTTATTATGAGAAAGCACATTAAAAACAACGTATCATGGGTTGGTAAAATCGACTGGGAATTGCAAGAGTTTCACGGTTCTGATTACACCATTAATAATGGGTCTAGCCAAAATGCCTATTTGATTGAAGAGGAGAAGACGGTCCTCATCGATACTGTATGGAAACCTCATTCCTCTGAGTTCATCGATAACTTGGAATCTGAAATTGATTTGAATACGATTGATTTTATCGTATGTAACCACGGCGAAGTAGATCACAGCGGTTCCTTGCCTGCATTGATGGAAAAAATCCCTAATACGCCTATTTATTGTACAGAAAATGCTGTTAAGTCCTTGGTTGGTCAATATCATCACTCTGAATGGAACTTTAAAACCGTTAAAACAGGGGATTCCGTAGATATTGGAAACGGAAAATCCTTGGTGTTCGTAGAAATGCGCATGCTCCACTGGCCTGATTCCATGGCGACTTATATGACAGGGGATAATATCTTGTTCTCTAACGATGCATTTGGTCAACATTTTGCCGTAGAGGAATTATGGGCAGATAAGGCCGATCAATGCCGTCTATGGGAAGAGGCGATGAAGTATTACGCGAATATCTTGAATCCGTTCTCTCCATTGGTAAAAGCTAAAGTTGAAGAAATTCAAAAGCTTAATTTGCCAATCGATATCATCGCTACGAGTCATGGAGCGATTTGGCGTGAAAATCCAATGCAAATCGTAGAAAAATACTATGAATGGTCGCAAGCATATCAAGAGAATCAAATCACAATAGTATACGACACTATGTGGGACGGCACCAAGAAGTTGGCACATAAGATTGCTGAAGAAATTGCGAAACAATCCCCTGATACACGTGTTAAGATTTTCAATATTAGTAAAACCAATAAAAATGACATCATGACAGAAGTCTTTAAGTCTAAAGCTATTGCTGTAGGGTCTCCAACAGTAGGTAATAGCGTATTATCTTCCGTAGCTGGTTGGCTCGATTTCTTGCGTGAGTTGAAATTTAAAAATAAAAAAGCCGCTGTATTCGGTACCTATGGTTGGTCTGGTGAATCTACAAAGGTACTCCGTGAAGAGTTGACTAAATATGGATTCTCTGTAGTAGAACCTGAAATCAAATGCAACTGGAACCCAGAAGAATCCGATTTTAATAAAGCAGAAGCACTTGTAAGCGCCTTATTAGCATAATTACATATAATAAAGAAAGATTCTTGTTATAAAACCCCTATTTTTGATATGTACCCCCTTTACTGGATAATCAGTAAAAGGGGTATTTTCATGAAGAATAGGGGCCTTCTTTTTTTAAACATATACATAAAATATTAGTCAATATAAATTGTATTTGTCATGTTTATTCTCATAACATTCTCGTTAGCGTTTTTTGGGGCACCGATTTGCATTGATAGATGCTGATACTATAGAAATATAAAATTATAATAAAATGAAAAGTTACTGATTAAATATACAAAATAGTTTAATTCACATATAATTCATGAATTAAGCGTGAATGGGATATAATAAGGGTAAAAGGTATATTTTGCGTACTTATAAGGTGGTTATTTATTTATAAGTTATACAGTTTGTTACATGAGAAAAGTTTACAAAGTTGCGAAAAATTTAACTCATAAGGGAAAATAATGAGTAAAATTTATTTCCCTATAAAGCTAGGAATAAAGCGGATTTTGATAGGTATAGAAACTTGTTAATTTGATTTGTGTTAGAAAAAAGGGTTGTGTATATCGTAAAACTTTGATATTCTATGCGAGTAATCGACAATATAAATTTTTCTTAAACTGATATAGGGGTATTTCTTTATGCTAATTTAGAATATCACCTGTTCAGTCCGAGGTGAGAGACGGAACATAGAGAGAATGAAAAATTGTATTGTAATTTGGATGATTTTTTAATTTAGTGAGGGTGTAAGATGAGAGAAATGAAACATTCCAAAAAATTAGCGTTTGCTGTATTAGCTGCTGTCACTGCTGTTGGTGCGAATGTTAATCCGGTAGACGCTGCTTCTGTTGTAATGGACAACACTAATGTTGTTACAGGTGCTAATAATGCAGTTGCGTATGGTAGCGGTAATACTGTAAAAGAATCTGATGCAAACTTCCGTGATCGTGATTATGAAAATGAGCCAGATGATGCTACAAAGAAAACTGGTGACTGGAAAAGTAATTCTGTCGCTATTGGTGTTAATAATACTGCAGCAGGTACCTCTGCATTAGCAATGGGTAATTCTTCCAAAGCGTTGATGAATGAATCTATTGCTATTGGTCATTCTGCTGAAGCACAACGTACATGGTCTACTGCTATTGGTACACGTGCAAAGGCTTCCGAAGTTCGCTCACAAGCTATTGGCTATGAAGCGTTAGCATCTGGCTATAAATCTAATGCGATTGGTTCTAGCGCACAAGCAACTAATAATCATTCTGTTGCTATGGGTTCCTCTGCCCTTGCATCTGGTGACCACGCTCAAGCGTTTGGTGCTGGTGCACAGGCAACTAACGTGCGTTCTAATGCGTTTGGTTCCGATGCAAAGGCTACAGCAGATTATGCTATGGCAATTGGTGATCATGCAAATGCAACCCATTTGAACTCTATCGCTTTAGGTGCAGGTTCCACTACAAGTGAAGCTACAGCACAAAGTAGTGCGACAATTGCTGGTCATACATTCGGTGGCTTTGCTGGCGTAGGTTCCGCAGCTAATGGTTCCGTGTCCGTAGGTAAAGCTGGTGCTGAACGTCAAGTTAAAAATGTTGCGGCTGGGGAAATCTCCGCTACTTCTACAGATGCTGTAAACGGTAGCCAATTATATTCCGTAGCCAATGATTTACAAACACAAATCAACAATTCCACACCTGGTCAAATTAATAACAATATCAAAATCTTGACTAATCGTGTTGGTACTGTTGAAAGACGGGTTAACAAAGTAGGTGCAGGTTCCGCTGCATTGGCTGCATTGCATCCATTGGACTTCAACCCAGATGACAAATGGACAATTGCTGCTGGCTATGGTCACTACCATAATGCTAACTCCGCTGCATTGGGCGCATTCTACCGTCCTAACGAAGATACAATGTTCTCCGTTGGTGGCACTGTAGGTACTGGTGAAACTCAATTGAACGCAGGTGTATCTATTCGCCTTGGTAAACGTTCCCCTGAATCCCGTTCCCGCGTAGCTATGGGTCGTGAAATTGCTGAATTGAACGCACGTCTTCAAGATATGGAAAACAAATATAATAACTTGTTACAAATCTTGACTCCACATGCAATTGATCCAAGCAAAACTGCTGAATTCCCAGACGTTCCTCGTAACCACTGGGCTTACCAATATATTAGCCAATTGGCTGGTAATGGTATCCTTGTTGGCTACCCTGATGGCACATTCAAAGGCGATGTTAAGATGACTCGTTACGAATTCGCTACAATGTTGTACCGTGCACTTCAAAATGGTGCTCCTATTGACGAAAACATGAAACGTGCATTGAATGAATTCGGTCCTGAATTACAAAATATTCGTCTTAACCACTTCCGTGTTGACCGTATTTCTGGTGATGATAACGATCGTCATAAAACTGAACGTGTTCGCGTTAACAACGAACCTAAAAACGAACGTGACGTATACGGTTCCCGTATATACAATAATCAATAGAATTAACTTTTCTAGCGTTTGTAAAAGTTCAAAACAGGATGTATCTTTGATACATCCTGTTTTTTTGTCTAAATTTTTTTGTGGTATTGTGCTTATTTTATAGGAATTCGTCAATTATGGTTAGACGGAATGAAATCATTGACTGAAATTTAAATTGTATTCTGCTTATTTTTATACAAACACTCTTTCGGTTGAGAATTTGGACCTTTTATTTATTTGATACTTAGTATGGTTGAGGGTTGGTCTATATATTACATTATTGCATATAAGATTTCCTTTATAGATATTATGATTTCATATAATGTTTATGTAAATATATTGCAAATAAATACATATAGGTGTATAATTACTTTCACAAAGTGAATTAATATACGTAGTTTGTGAATAAAATATAGATATGAGGGAAAGACCATGAAAGAATTTAGACAATTAACAGTAGCAGACACAGCAGAATATCATAAGGTATTAATCGACGGTTATGCAGCTATAAAAGACTATCCTATTAGCTTCGACGCTATTGATTTTACGGAAGAGGAATCTAAGGAGTGGATTGAAAATTATCCTGTATACGGCTTGTATATTGATGGGCAATTAGTTAGTTCTATTACGTTTTGTATGCCGTGGGTGAAATACTCAACGCCGGATAAATATCCGCATATTGCTCATTTTGTAACGGCACCAGCTTTCAAAGGCAAAGGATATGCACGGGAAGTCTTGGGCTATGCAGAGGAGCTTTTAAAAGAACAGTTTAAAACACATATTGTTACATTAGGAACGGCTAAGGAGCATCCGTGGTTGCCTAAAATGTATGAATCCTTTGGGTTTACGGCGTATGATAAGGTTCATTTTAGAGGAAAACAGCATACAACTATATTATTCAAGAAAGAATTAAATTAATTAAGAAAGCGTTATATTAATTACGTAAATTACCTTGTACTCTATTTGAGTGTTTTATGCTCTGATCGCAGATCAGGGACATTCACTAAATTTAGATACAAGGTATTTTTTTGTGTAAGATTATGACTATTCAGTATATAATATATACATATAACGTATCTTTATGGTTATATGTGTTATGGATGATTTGTAGAAAGGATGTGTCCATATGTTGATTTTGTCTGGTATTTTAGTGATGGTCATCGGTCTGATGCTGCGCTTTAATGCCTTGTTAGTTGTTGTAGCCGCAGGCTTTGTAACGGGCCTGGCAGGTGGTCTCAGTATTAACGATATCGTTGGTGCTATTGGAGAGGCCTTTGTTAAAAATCGTTATATGTCATTATTTATTTTGATTTTACCTGTTATCGGTCTTATGGAACGTCACGGCTTGCGTGAACGGGCAGAAATTTTGATTGGCAAGATCAACGCTGCTACGGCAGGTCGTATCTTTATGATTTACTTATTTGTGCGTCAAGTAACTGTAGCCTTTGGCATTAACATGTCCGGTATGGTTGCTATGGTTCGTCCATTGATTGCTCCTATGAGTGAAGCTGCGGTAGCTCAAGGCCGTCCAGTATCTCAACGTACGCTTGATAAGGTGCGCGGTGTGGCTGCTTCTGCAGATAATATAGGTAACTTCTTCGGTCAAAACTTATTCCTTGCTGCTGGTGGGTTATTACTCATCAAAGGCGTTATGGAACAATTAGGTTATTCTGTAGAGTTAACAGATATGGTATTGTACGGATTGCCAACTGCTGTTTGTGCCTATATCGTTAACTTTATTCGCTTTATTATCTTTGATAAAACAATTCAAGCCTCTGTAGCTCGTGACGAAGCGGATATGAAAGCTGGTAAATTAGTACCTAATGAGTTAAATATTCTTGTTACACCAGAAGAATTGAAGAAGGAGGCTGAATAATATGTTAGAAATATTCTATAAAATGCAGCCCTTAGATTATGTATATCTTCTCGTAGGGATTATTCTATTTATCTTTGCTATTCAATCATTTCTAGATAAAGAACATAAATATCGCATTGGTACAGGCTTATTTTGGCTCTTATATAGCGTATCCTTTATCTTTGGTTCTTATCTCTCCAAGGAAATTAATGGTTGGCTTGTCATTGCTATGGCGGCTATTGTATTAGTAAAACAACTCGGCAAAGGCCATTACTTTGAATCTCCTATTGAATTTAAAAAAGGCGAAGCGGTTCGCATTGGTAATGTTATCTTCGTACCAGCGTTACTTGTTGGTATTATTACATTCTTCATTGGTTTCTTTACTAAGTTAGGCGCTCTTGTTGGTCTAGGTATTGCCGCAATCATAGCTATGTGTGCTGCTCTTTTTATTACAAAGGGCGAACTTAACCAAGGTTTCCATGAAGGCCGTCGACTTATCGATGCTATCAGTTGGACTGCTATTTTGTCCCAGTTATTAGCGGCTCTTGGGTATCTATTTAATTTGGCTGGCGTTGGTAAACTTATCTCCAGTGCAGTCGCAAGTGTAGTACCAGCAGATAATGTATTCCTCGTTGTTGTGGCTTACTGCATCGGTATGGTTATCTTCACAATGATCATGGGTAACGCATTTGCCGCATTTGCGATGATTACAAGTGCCATCGGTATCCCAATGCTCGTTGTAGCTCATGGTGCGAACCCAGCAGCTGTCGGTGCTATAGCAATGCTTGCAGGCTATTGCGGTACTTTGATGACACCTATGGCTGCCAACTTTAACATCGTACCGGTAGCGCTCCTTGAAATGCGCGACCAATACGGCGTTATTAAAGCACAACTTCCAATTGCATTAATCATGCTCGTATTGAATATTCTATTAATGTATTACTTTATTTAACCCTTTTGTGAAAGTACGATATGCTTATGAAACTATATGATATATCTTGTAAGGTTATGTATCATGCTTGATTATTCTAATGAACCATAAGATATCGTTATGAGGTAGTGTGATGAAAACAATTTTAATTACCGGTTTTGATCCATTTGGCGGTGAACCTATTAATCCGGCTTGGGAAGCGGTCAAAACAATGGATGGTTATACCGATGGTGATTACAAGGTAGTGACACAAATGGTTCCTACCATTCGTTATAAATCTGTTGATACTGTAAAAGCAGCAGCTGAACAGTGCCAACCAGATTTTATCCTGTGTGTAGGTCAAGCAGGTGGTCGTCCTGATATTACAGTGGAACGCGTTGCTATTAACTGCGACGATTTTCGCATCCCAGATAATGGGGGCAACCAACCGGAAGATGAGCCTGTTGTAGCCGATGGCCCTAGTGCCTATTTTGCGACATTGCCCATAAAAAATATCGTCAATGCGTTACATCAAAACGGTATTCCTGCTAAGGTCTCCAATACAGCGGGAACCTTCGTATGCAACCACTTGATGTATGGTGTATGTCACTATGCCGCGCAAAAGGGCAATATTAAGGCGGGCTTTATGCACATCCCATACTTGCCATCCCAAGTGGTGGATAAACCAAATCAACCAAGCATGGCTGTTGAAACTGTACGTGCCACATTGGAAACCATCGTTCATGTATTAGCTCATGGTGAAAGTTACAAGGCACAAGATATTAACTATACAACACCTCACGAATAAAAATATTACCAATACTAGTGTTTGTTTAATACACATAATTTAAATAAAGCTCGAGTTATATCTAGAAACGATATAACTCGAGATTTTTGTTTGTAATAGATATTATAAATTTTAAATACCCACTATTGACATAGGTTTTTAAATAATATAATATAGGCTTATATTCATATTAAGTTAGTAGGAATAATTGAGGAATATCACAGAAGCTTTCACCATGAAAAGTGGAATAAAGCTAATGGAGATGACCTTTATAAGGAGTATAGAATGAGTGAACACGTAGATGTAAGTAAAATCAAGGATCCTACCATTGCGGCGGCTCGAAAAGAAGTTGAGTTTCAACGCGCTATGAATCCTTGTCCTATCGATTTTTCTGAGTTTCAATCTAGTAACCCTCGTTCTCAAGGGGAGCAGAAGGAGTATGAAGGTAAAGATGCATCGAATTTTAACCGTCGTCAAAAATATTCTGATAGCGAAGAACCTCAATTCACAACACCTTTTGGCAGTGAACCAGGGTTTCTACCTGTAGAGAAAGACCGTTATCGTCTTGTATGGTCTAAGCATTGTCCTTGGGCCCATCGCATTGCAATTGCCATCGATTTACTTGGCTTAGATAAAGTGATTTCAAAAGGCACGGTTGATCCATTGCGTCCTGCAGGTGTAATTGCAGACTGGTTCTTTACCCTTGATAAGGATGAAAAGGACCCTGTATTGGGTATTCACTCCTTAGGTGAAGCGTACCGCAAAGGCGACCCTAACTACGATGCACGCTCCACAGTACCAGCTATCGTAGATGTTACAACAGGTGCTGTTGTAAATAATGACTACCATGCGTTGACTACAGAATTAGCATTAGGTTTTAAAGATTTTGTGTCCCCTGATGCGCCAGATATTTATCCTGAGGAATTGCGTGCCGACATAGACGCATTGAATGTAATCATCTACGCTGACTTCAACTTGGCTGTAAACCTAGCAGCCCTCGTAACAAATCAAAAAGACTACGAGTACTACTACGACCGTATCTTTGCTCGCTTAGACTGGCTTGAAGAACGCCTTAGCAAGCAACGTTACTTGATGGGGGATACCATTACAGACTCAGATATTCGTATCTTCCCTACATTGGCTCGTTTTGACCTTGTATTCTACCAAAAATACTTGGTGAATAAGAAACGCCTCGTAGACTATCCCAATCTTTGGAACTATGCGAAGGACTTGTACTCCAATCCAGCCTTCGGTGGCACAACGGACTTCGACTCCATGCGCAAACGCTTCTACTATGTAGATCATACGCCATTTGAGGATCTACCACGCCTCGTTCCAAAAGGACCAGACGATTCCATTTGGTTAGAACCAAATGACCGGGCTGAAAAATTTGGTAAATAAAATAGACGGTAAATTCATATGTTGGATGAGCCGTATTTAGTACATCTTTTACTATGAAATCTGATACATTACTGACGAATCGATCAATATATTTAATTATAGATAACTGAAAGGAAGGCTCCATGGATTCCGTAACACAGACGATTGTGAACTACATAGAACAAACGGATGTGACGAACCGTGAGGACCTCCTGTCAGTGGCTCGCATTGCCTTCCTAGATTATCTAGCATCCTTAGCACCAGCAGAGAACAAACAAGCCGTTCGAGACTTGGCTCGGTTCATAGGAGCTAAGTCATCTATAGGATTGGATGTTGGCCGTCATATGAACTCCTCTGTTTTCAGTGGCAAGGTTATATCAGCGGGCAATACTGGCTTAGCAATAGAGAATGTATCTAAGGTTGATAAGGCCTTATATTATGGCTTTGCCTCCCATTATTTAGATTCTGATGACGCCCAGGCAAATCTAGCAGGTCATTTCAGTACTGTTTTATACTCTGCTTTACTGGCAGTGCTCGAGCCGACGGATACATGGCACGAATTCTTTCGGGCCTATATCATCGGTGCCGAGTTAGAAGGGATTATTGGTTCCCTTATCAATCCTGCCCATCGGACCCAAGGATGGCATTCTACGGGGACCGTTGGTGTTATTGGGGCGGCGGCCGCTATAGGCGCTTTGCGAGGCCTTCATGGTGAAAGCTTGGCTCAGCTCCTGTCTTTGGCTGCTACTCAATCGGCGGGCATGTTCTTTCAAAGTGGCACAGATGGTAAGCCGCTCCATGCGGGACTGGCGGCACGCAATGGCGTATGGGCTTACGAACTGTTACAACATACATCACTGCGAACAAGTACAAAACCATTTGACCCCGAACGGGGTTGGTTTAAAACTATCGGTAATATTACCGTTACATCAAATGACATCGCTAGCCGTTGGCTAGCACCAGGACAACTCATTGATCCTGGTTTGTGGATGAAAGTCCACCCTTATTGCTCGGCAGCCATTTGTGGCGCTGAAGCAGCAGAAATCGTGGCACATAGACTATATACATCTGATTCGTTCTTGTGGGATGAGATAAATCGAGTGACTGTTCATTTTCCACCTGGTGCTGATGCGGCATTGCGTTACACATTGCCAAAAACAGGTCGAGAAGGGCAGTTTTCTATTGAGTATGTCGTGTACCAAGTCCTCGCTTATGGGGAGGTACAGGACGAGTTGTTTAAGATAGATGCCATAGACCAATCAGTGCGAGACTGTATGTCGCGCATAGAGCGTGTCTATGACTTGCCGAAGGTATCTCAAACAGAGCGGATTACGAAAGTAACCGTTACCTTGAAAAATGGAGATACTTTCACAGAAACGGTGAATAATCCTAAAGGATCGCCGAAGAATCCTCTTACTATGGAGGATATACGCATTAAATTAGGCCTCACCTTGGAGGCTGACCAAATAGATAGAGTTATTGTGGCTTTTACCAATACAGATAAGGTAGAGTCATTCCTGCAAACATTGCGAAAAGAAGGAGTTTTACATGTTTAATACAAAGAAATTAACGAAATTATTCGCCATCGGCGCATTGGCACTAGGCGTGCTCGTTGTAGCTGGTTGTGGCGACGACACATCTAAGGAAGCGAAAGTAAATCCAGATGCTAAAGTGATTAACGTAGCTACACGCGGTACAGTTCGCCCGTATTCCTACACAGATGATAACGGCAACCTTACTGGTTTTGACGTAGAATTGTTGAAAGAAATTGAACGTCGTAATCCTGACCTTCATTTCAACTTCAAACCAATGGCCGTTGATGCTGCCTTTGTAGCGATGGATGCAGGCCAAGTGGACATGATTGCAAACCAAATGCGTCGCAACCCGACACGTGAAGCAAAATACTACTACACAAATGAGGTTAACAACTACTCTACACGTAAATTAGTAGTTAAAAACGATCGCAACGACATCTCTAAATTGGATGATTTGAAAGGCAAGAAAATCGCCGTTACTACATCCTCTGAGTTCAACGAGTTAGTAAAACAATTCAACGAAACAGCAAATCCTCAAATCGAAGTTATCTATACAGATAAAGCAGGTGCAGAAACATTAAACCTCGTTGCTACAGGCCGTGCTGATGCAGCAGGTGAGTATGAATACGTAATTAACTCTGCTATTAAAGACCGTGGCTTGCCACTCAAAGCTGTAGGTGATGTATTGGCCGTAGTACCAACTTATTTCTTGTCTAAACGTACAGATGACATGAAACAAGTAAACGAAAAAATCGATAAAACTATGAAAGAAATGCGTGCAGATGGTACGTTGAAAAAACTTTCTGAACAATATCTTGGTGGGGATTACACATTCGATCCAACACAAAAATAACGAATAGGCCGCCTTGGCGGCCTTATTCTATTATGTCTAGAAGCGAGGTGCTACTGTGGGCAAGTATTTTGATGTGTCCTACATGATTCAAGCATTTCCACAGCTCTTGAATTATGTACATGTAACGGTACTCATCACCGTTATTTCTGCCATCTTAGGTGTTATTTTGGGCTCTATCATAGCCATCATTCGCCTCAAGAAGGTACCAGTATTAAACCAATTATTTATTGTATTTATCTCCTTTATGCGCGGTACGCCGTTCTTGGTACAGCTCTTCCTCATTTACTTTGGGGTACCAGAAATCATGTCCCACATGGGGCTTAACATGAAAAATGTGCCAGGCCTCGTATTTGTGTATGCCGTGTTTACCTTACATATTGCAGCTTACAGCGCTGAAATCATGCGCTCCAGTATCGATGCGGTCTCTCCTGGTGAGAAAGAAGCCGCTAAAAGTCTTGGTATGACCGAGTTCCAAAGTTATGTGCGCATCATCTTGCCGCAGGCTTTCACCATGAGTATTCCACCGTTGACGAACCTCGTTATCGGCATGTTGAAAGGAACGGCGCTCATCTTTAACGTCGGCGTTGTGGATATGATGCGTAAGGCGGATCTTATGGGCGGCAATAGTCAGCGCTATCTTGAGTTATTCGTCGATGCGGCCATCATTTATGGCATTCTAATTATCATCGTGTCCCTCTTGGGCCGATTGCTTGAAAAACGTTTTACCGTTGCGGGCAAGGAAACGCAACGCATTTTGATCAGTGAGGAGTAGGGGCGTATGGGACATATAATCGATTCAACCTATATTTATGGCACCTTCTTTGCTGTCATTCCTTATGTGAAAGTAACCCTCATGATTACTTTCCTCAGCGTTGGTTTGGGTACAATCCTAGGGTTATTAAGTTGCGTGCTACAACAAAATAAAGTACCCGTGCTCAGTCAGCTCAGCTACTTGTACGTATTGTTGTGCCGTAGTATTCCGAACATGGTTCTCTTATACCTCGTATACTATGGCTTGCCAATTCTATTCCTCGCCGTAGAGGATCAAACAGGGGTGCATGTACCTTTTGAAAAGGTGCCAGCTACATTCGTAGCCGTTGTAGGCTTAACCTTGCATACAGGGGCGTATTTGAGTGAAATCTTCCGGGCTGCCTTGCAATCTGTACCGAAAGGTCAAATGGAAGCGGCTCAAGCCATCGGTATGACTTGGTTCCAAGCGTTCCGTCGCATCGTATTGCCGCAAGCGACAGTCTTTGCGTTGCCACTATTTACGAACCAATTCCTTAACACCATGAAGAGTACTAGTATCGTATTCGTCATCACGGTTATTGAATTGTTTGGCGCTGCAAAGTTATATACAGAGGAAAATTCGCAGTATTTTGAGGCCTACATTGTAGTGGCCGGACTATTCTGGGTGATGGGGATTGTCTTTGAATTCATCTTCCATCGTTTAGAAATCTATGCAAGCAAGTATAAACGAGGTAATGCATTATGATAGATATTAAACAAGTTCACAAATCTTTCGGGAACAGTGAAATTTTAAAGGGCATCGACTTACATGTACCAACGGGGTCTGTAACGGTTATCCTTGGCCCATCCGGTAGTGGTAAGACGACGTTCCTTAGAACGCTTAACTTCCTTGAAAAGGCCGATGCAGGAACAATGCAGTTAAATGATATTTCTGTAGACTTACATAAAGCGTCTAACAAAGAAATCCTAAACATACGTCGCAATACATCCATGGTATTCCAGTCCTATAACTTGTTCTCTAATAAAACAGTTATTGAAAACATCATGGAAGGCCTCGTAACAGTTAAGAAAATGAAAAAATCTGAGGCTCGTGACATTGCTCAACGATTCCTTAAGGAAGTAGGCATGGAAGGGTATGATGATTACTATCCTGTACAATTATCTGGGGGCCAACAACAACGTATTGGCATCGCTCGCGCCCTTGCGATGGACCCAGAGGTTATCCTCTTTGACGAACCTACATCTGCCCTCGATCCAGAACTCGTAGGGGAAGTATTGGCTGTTATCCGTAAGATTGCTAAAGAGTTAGAAGTAACCATGATCATCGTAACCCATGAAATTGGTTTTGCTAAAGAAGTGGCAGACCAAGTCGTATTCATGGAAGGTGGCGTCATCGTAGAACAAGGGGATCCTAAGATTGTCCTTGAACATCCAAAAGAAGAACGAACACGTAAATTTTTGAGCCGTTACCTTACACTCGATAGCGAATTGCCTCTAGATAGCGCAGCTTTATAAATAGTACTGCTCTATAAAAATACTGCTCTATAAATACGTGCTATCATAGTAATATAGAAATTCATGGCGACCTAATATTTTTAGAATTAGGTCGCTTTAAACGAGGTACATATGAAAGAATTTAGACAATTAACCGTAGATGATGCGGCTGAATATCACGAGGTGTTAATTGCAGGATATGCGGAGAATAAGAACTACCCTATATCTTTTGATGCTATCAACTTTAGCCAAGAAGAGTCTCGCGCGTGGATCTTAAAATATCCTGTATACGGCCTCTACGTAGATGGCTCCTTGGTGTGTTCTATTTCATTCCGCATGCCTTGGATTCCAAAGGCTACACCTGATGTATATCCGCACATTGCACACTTTGTAACGGCCCCTGAACACAAGGGGAAGGGCTATGCTCGAGAAGTTCTCGCCGAAGCAGAAGACTTATTGCGTAATGTATATAAGACACCGGCTGTAACCCTCGGTACTGCCGCAGAACACCCGTGGCTGGCGAAAATGTACGAAAGCTTTGGCTTTAAAGAATATAAGCGAGTACAACTGCCCGGGAAAGTACATACCACTATATTCTTTAAGAAAACGTTATAAAGATAAGAAAATTAGTATTAATTTGATATTCTAACTAAAAGAGTCGCACCTAATTGGTGCGGCTCTTTGTTGTTCTATAAGATATTACTATCACAGTATTAATTTCAAGATTACTTTGGAGTTATTCATATATGGTTATCATATTATCTAATTTTGATATTGGTAAATACCGATAAATACCGATAGATTAGAATGCCTAGTGGATAGATATTAAAAAAATATATATTTGTTTGCTATAATAATGCTATATTAATGGATGAAAAGGAGATGCATATATATGGATTTTCCTAAAGAAATAAAAAGAATTAGACAACGTTCATTTTTAACACAGCAGGAATTTGCAAATGTAATAGGTGTGGCTTTTTCTACTGTGAATCGTTGGGAATCTGGACGTTCAGAGCCAAACCTAAAAGCGATGAAAAGTATCAATACATTTTGCGTAGATAATAACATTCCTTATGAAGTACTAGAAGAGTCTTGGTTTGACTATAAAATAGAAAAATAAAGGAGCACTATTGTTATGACAGATAAAGAATTAAAACAGTTAAAAGATACGCTATGGCACTCTGCTGATGTGCTTCGAGCTAGTGCTCATTTAGCTGCGAATAAATATGGTCAGCCTATTCTTGGACTTATCTTCCTTAGATATGCAGATATTTTATACAAACAACATAAGGAAAATATTGAGGAAGAGTATAATCGTCTTAAAGGCGGACGTATGGAAAAGTCCATCAAAGAAATCTCTATCGAGAAGTGCGGATTCTATCTTCCTGAATGTGCTTATTATGATTTTATCAATGATGCACCAGATGATGCTAGTAAAGCTACTCTTGTAAAGAAAGCTATGGAAGCAATTGAGACTGAAAACCCTAAAATGGATGGTGTCCTACCAAAAGAAGTATATGCTCAGCTTGTACCAGAAGAAGAGCCAGAACTTCTTTCTAATATCGTACGTATTTTCAAAGATATTCCAGAAAATAGTACAGTCGATATCTTTGGTGAAATCTATGAATATTTCTTAGGTAACTTTGCACTTGCAGAAGGTAAGGATGGAGGAACATTCTACACACCTGCAACTGTTGTAAAATATATGGTTGAAGTATTAAATCCTCAGCCCGGTGAAAAGAAGTTCTTAGATCCGGCTTGTGGTTCTGGTGGTATGTTCGTACAGGCCGCAAGATACATGCATAATCACAATGCCAGCGAGAGTGAGCAAATGAAATTCCGTTGCTATGGTGTTGAAAAGGAACCTGATACAGTAAAACTAGCAAAGATGAATTTGCTCCTTAATAATATCCGAGGTGATATTATACAAGCTAACTCATTTTATTCTGATCCATATAATGCATTCGGACAATTTGATTATGTAATGGCGAATCCACCCTTTAACGTCGATGAGGTTGTGGTTGAGAAGGTTTCTGACGATGCACGTTTCAATACATATGGAGTACCAAGAAACAAAAGCAAATCAACAAAGAAAAAATCTGACAAGAAAGAAACTGTACCAAATGCCAACTATTTGTGGATTGGCTACTTTGCTACTGCGTTAAATGAGAATGGTAAGGCGGCACTTGTCATGGCTAATTCTGCATCTGATGCATCTGGTTCAGAATATGAAATCAGAAAGAAAATGATTGAAGAAGGTATCATCTCACAGATGGTAACCCTTCCTTCTAATATGTTCTCATCAGTTACCCTTCCTGCGACTCTGTGGTTTTTTGATAAGCAGAAGCCAAACAGTGATAAGAAAAATGAAATCTTATTTATTGATGCAAGAAATGTATTTACACAGATTGACCGTGCCCACAGAAAATTTTCTAATGAGCAGATTAAGAACTTAGGTGTTATTACCAAGCTTTATCAAGAAGATACACAAGCTCTTGTTGACTTGATTGATGAGTATAAAGCAGAACTTACCAATGCTCTAGAATCTTCTGATGATAAGGAAGTTCTTACAAAAGCATATTGGCAGTCACAAATTGACTGGTTAACTGAAAGATTCCCTGATGGTGTGTATACTGATGTTATCGGCCTTTGCAAAGCTGCACCGATGGATGGAGAGGATGGAATTATTGACCAAGACTACTCTCTTAATGCAGGACGTTATGTCGGAGTAGTTATTGAAGATGATGGTTTAACATATGAAGAATTCAAAGAAGAAATGTATTCTTTAAATTCTGAGTTCACTACATTAAGTGTCGAGGCAAAATCCTTGGAAGAACTCATCGCAAATAATCTGAAAGAATTGTTGGGTGAGTGATATGGAATATGTAAAACTTAAGGATATAACGACGAAAATAACAAAGGGAACAACACCATCTAATATAGGTGCCAGCTTTACAGATGAAGGAATAAATTATTTTCGCTCTGAAATGTTAGGAAAGGCTAAGTATTTGGATAAGTCTAGTGGAATGATGTTCATTTCAGAGAGCACACATAATAAACTCAAAAGATCTCAAATTGAGGCGGATGATATTTTATTTTCGATGGCAGGAATTTACCTTGGCAAACTTGCAATTGTAAAAGATGAAGATGTTCCAGCTAATATTAATCAAGCAGTAGCACTTATTCGATTTAACAAAGGTGTAAATATTGACTATCTATATTACTTTATGGTTCAAAAAAGTTTCAATGCCTATGTGAATTGTATGAGTGCTCAAGCAGCACAACCCAATATTAACCTTAAGCAAATTGGTAATTTGCAAATAGCACTTCCCACCGATGAACAGCAGAAAAGAATAGCTGATATTCTTTCAGCTTACGACAATCTTATCGAAAACAATAACAAACGTATCCACCTCTTAGAGCGAATGGCTGAAAGTCTTTACAAGGAATGGTTTATAAGATTTCGCTTTCCGGGATATGAGGATACGGAGTTTGAAGATGGAATGCCTAGAGGTTGGGTAAGAGAAAAAATTGGTCTTCATTATAATACCTGCTCCGGTGGAACTCCAAGTAGAACACACGAGGAATATTATACAGAGGGAACTATTCCTTGGGTGAAGACTGGAGAAATAAAAGACGGAATAATAATTCATACTGACGAATGTATAACAGAAGCAGGAGTAAAAGGGTCATCCGCAAAGTTGTTACCACAAGGTTCGGTTGTTATGGCAATGTACGGAGTAAACATTGGAATGTTAGCATATTTGGATTCTGAAATGACTTGCAATCAGGCTTGCTGTGTCTTTAACGATAAAAATGAAATTAACTCTAGGCACTATTTGTTTCATTATCTTTATTCGATTCGTGATTATTTGTTGCTCATTGGATTTGGAGCTGCACAACAGAATCTAAGTCAGGATTTAATAAAAAAAGTAAAAATAGTTATTCCGCCAGCTGAGTTAATAAAAGAATTTGATAAGCAAAAAGAACCCTTATATCAAACAATCCGAGCATTGATGATGCAAAATGATAAACTTATCAAACAAAGAGACGCGCTATTACCACGCTTGATGAGTGGAAAACTTGAAGTTTAAGGAGGTGTTCATATGCGTAATTTTATATCTGAAGACGATATAGAACAGGCTATACTTTCAAAATTAAAAGCTGAACCGTTTAAATATGATATCCTCATCTGTGATGCTTCACCGGATAAACGAGATGTATTGCCTGATGGTACAGGCAGAAACTCTAAGAAGGAATGTATCCTTCCTGATGTGATGCTGACCTCTCTGAAGCGTATCAATCCCACTATCGAAGAAAATAAAATTAAAGAGATCGCAAAGACGTTAAAGCAAGATTTTACAGGAACGGACATTGTAGATACGAACTACAAATTATATAGACAAATCCGTAATAATATAAAAATCACAGTTCGTAGAAACGGTAAGGAAGATTTCGATTTTGTAAAATTGATAGACTTTGAACATCCGGAGAATAATACTTTTACAGCAGTATCTCAGATGTGGATTCAGGGAAAGGTCTACTACAGAAGACCGGATATTCTTATCTTTGTCAATGGTATGCCCCTTGTGTTTATTGAACTGAAAAATAGCATTGTTAAGGTTGAAGAAGCCTACAACAAGAATCTCAAAGATTATATGCGGGACATTCCTAATATCTTTGCATTTAATCAGATTTGTGTGCTTTCAAATGGTTTGGAGACGAAGCTTGGTGCATTTAATGCAACTTATGACTATTTCTTTGAATGGCTTAAAATTGATAGCGAAAAAGAAAAACTGGATAGAGAAACCATTCTTGCTGCGGATAATGTTAAGGATAGCTCTGTCAGATATTTTGTAGATGGTCTTCTCAACAAAGATAGATTGATTGACTATATTGAAAACTTCATTCTCTTTGAAAACCAGAGAATAAAGATTATCGCTAAGAACCACCAGTACTTAGGTGTAAATAATCTAATGGAATCAGTGGAGAACAGAAAAGAGCTTAACGGTAAACTTGGTGTTTTTTGGCATACACAGGGTTCAGGTAAATCCTATTCTATGGTTATGTTTGCACGTAAAGTGAAGCGTAAGATTCAAGGTAACTTTTCGTTCCTCATTATCACAGACCGTGAAGATTTGGATACACAGATTCATAAGAACTTTGTGCGTACAGAGGTTATTGGCTCTAAAGAAGAATGCCAGCCAAAGGACAGCAAGCAGTTAAGAGATTTCTTGACTACCAATAAGGCTTTTATCTTCACGCTGATACATAAGTTCAGGTATGATAAGACAAAGAAATATCCAGTGCTTTCTACTCGTGACGATATTATTGTTCTTGTTGATGAAGCACATAGAGCACAGTATAAGGATTTAGCAGAGAACATGAGAACTGCACTTCCTAACGCAAATTTTGTCGCATTTACAGGGACACCTCTTCTTGGATCTAAACGCCTTACCAATCAATGGTTTGGTGAGTATGTTTCAGAGTATAACTTTGCACAATCTGTCGAAGATGGCTCTACTGTACCATTGTTCTATTCTAGACGAGTTCCGGAAGTAGGGCTAGAGAATGATTTCCTTGATGATGATGTCGTGGATATTATCGAAGAGGAAAATCTTAACGAGGATGAAACTCGCCTCTTAGAGAATGCATCATCACGTATCCTTGAAGTTATCAAGCGAGATGACCGCTTAGATAAAGTGGCACAGGATATTGCTTACCACTTCCCAAGACGTGGATTCCTTGGAAAAGGTATGGTTGTATCTGTTGATAAGTATACTGCTGTCAAAATGTATGACAAGGTTCAGCATTATTGGGCTATAGAAAAGCAGAACATCATGAAAGAGCGAAATACAGCTGACACTAAGGAAAAATGTGATCAGCTTACACGTATTCTTGCTTATATGAATAAGGTTGAAAAGGCCGTTATCATTTCAGAGGAAAATGATGAAGAAACGAAGTTTGCTAAGCAAGGATTAGATATTACAAAACATCGTGCAAAGATGAAAGAAATCACACCGGACGGTAGAGATATTGAGGATAGATTCAAAGATCCTGATGACTCACTACAACTTGTGTTCGTTTGTGCCATGTGGCTGACAGGATTTGATGTAAAAAACTTATCTACACTTTATCTTGATAAGCCAATGAAAGGCCACACGCTGATGCAGGCAATTGCTCGTGCTAATAGAGTGTATCGGGGAAAACCTGCCGGAATCATTGTAGATTATGTTAATGTTTTTAAATACATGAAGAAGGCATTAACAGAATATGCCACTGGTGATGATGGAACAGAATTCCCTGCAAAAGATATTGATCAATTAATCAGCTACATTGACGGTACAATTGATGAAGCAGATTCTTTCTTGTTGTCTCTTGATATTGATTTAGAAAAGATAATTGCTGATTCTAATACACTGGATCAATTAGATGCATTAAGAAGTGCTTATGACAATATCGTTGCAAAAGATGATGACAAAGAGAAGTTTAAAGTTATCCTTAATACTTTGACAAATCTCTACGAAGCATCCAAGCCGGAAATCTTTGAAAAGAACTGGAATAATGATAAATTCGCACCGCTTGTGTATTTGCATGGTCTTTTATATAACACTGTTAACGATGAAAAGGTTGCTCGTGCTAGACAAAAAATGAATCAGATTCTGGATGGCAGTGTTACAGCAAGTCAAGAGTTCGTTAACTATGTACGTGAAAAACCTGCACAGTACATGATAAAAGGCACAAAGGCTATTGATCTTTCTAAGGTTGATGTTGAGCAATTGAGAAAAGAAATCAAGGTTGCTCAGTATAAAGCTATTGAGATTAATGATTTGAAGGAATACATTGAGCAAGCACTCGAACAGATGCTTAATAGAAACTGCACGAGAACTAAATTCTCCGAACGTTTTAAGCGAATTATTGACTCCTATAATGCAGGTGGCACTGAAAATGAGGATTACTATGAGCAGCTTGTAAAACTTCTTGAAGAACTTCGTCAGGAAGATAATCGTGCAAATACAGAAGGCCTTACAGAAGAAGAATTAGAAATCTTTGATTTGCTTATTGCTGGAAAAAAGGTGACAAAGGATGAAGAGCAAAAAGTAAAACTCTCTGCCAAGAATCTTTATAAGAAGCTAGTCGATAATCGTAATAATCTTCTTGTAGTAGATTGGTATAAGGATGAACAGCCAATTGCTAAGCTAAAATATGAGGTGGAACTATCCTTAAATGATGATTTGCCTGAAAGTTATGATAAAGTATCTTTTGACTCTAAGGTGTCTTTACTTATGAACCATTTTATGGATATGGCAGTACAAGGATATGGATGGATTGGTTCTGTCTAATTTCCGGAAAAACTTATAATTTCTATTTTATTCACAAACACAGTGTTATAATAAATAAAAATTGTTGTTTGTGGAGTGTGACATAGAATGTATGAAATCGTAAATGAACCAAATTTAATAATTGCCTTTGATATGGATACAGAGTTATCTCAATTTGGTGTGTTTGGCATATATATTAAACAGGGCTATAATATCTGTTCTGGATATATTGACCCTAGTGATTGGTCTGGAATTCGCGTTGGTTATAAAGAATTAGTTGCCTTGTATGAAAACTGTAAAGGCAAAGCAACCTTTACATATATTCTGACGGGAGAAGGGGATACGCTTACATTCTCGTTAGATCAAAAGGGTGCTCTAACGATGGAGATTAACATCTGTACCATTTATAATTATAAATGTCATATGATTATTGAAAGTTTAGATCAAACGTATTTGCCAAAGTTTATTGAGTTTTTTAAAGTATTTTTAGAGAAAGAGCTGAAATAAAAAGAGTCGCATCAAAGGATGCGACTCTTTTTCTGTACCCAGTTTCTATTTACGATTATTTTGTAACAACTTTAAGATCTACAGGAATTTTAGCTTCTACAGTTTCGCCTTTGATAACTTTTTGAGCTGTATCGATAGCGATTTTACCCATTTGGTCTGGTTGTTGAGCAATTGTTGCAGCCAATGTGCCGTCTTTAACAGCTTTGTCTGCATCAGCAGTACCGTCAAAGCCTACGATGAAGATTGTTTTGCCTGCGGATTTAGCTGCTTGGATAGCGCCCAATGCCATTTCGTCGTTATGAGCGAAGATAGCTTGTACGTCTGGGTTAGCTTGCAAGATATTTGTTGCTACGTTTAAACCTTTTGTGCGGTCGAAGTCAGCGCTTTGTTTTGCTACTACGGTTAAGTCTTTGTCAGCTACGTTATGGAAACCTTGGCCGCGTTCACGAGTTGCGGAAGCACCAGGGATACCTTCGATTTCAGCTACTTTTGCAGCTTTGCCTACTTTATCAGCGATAAGTTGAGCTGCCATTTCTCCGCCTTTTACGTTATCGGAAGCGATATGAGCTACTACTTTGCCTTTGTCAGCAGAGCGGTCAACAGTGATTACAGGAATGTTTTTAGCATTTGCTGCTTCTACGGAAGTAGAGATAGCTGCAGAGTCTACAGGGTTGATGATCAATACGGAAACGCCGCTTTCAAGCAAGTCGGAAATATCATTTGCTTGTTTAGCTGGGTCGTTTTGAGCATCAACGATTTTAACTTTAAGACCAAGCGCTTTAGCTTGAGCCTCAACTCCTTCTTTCATAGTTACGAAGAATGGGTTGTTCAATGTGGAAACAGAGAAGCCGATTGTGCTGGATTTTTTGTCGCCGCCGTTATCAGCGCTTTTACCACAGCCTGCTACAAGACCGATAACCATGATAGCCATCGCCAACAGTAACAATAGTTTTTTCATAGAAACCTCCTAGGCTTTCTTGCGGTCTGCAAGAACCGCCAATAAAATGACAATACCTTTTACAACTTGTTGATAGAAACTGGAAACGTCGAGAATATTTAACCCGTTGTTGAGGGTACCGATAATTAGGGCACCAATTAATGTGCCAACGATATGACCACGACCACCAGCAAGGCTTGTGCCGCCAAGAACTACCGCTGCGATAGCGTCAAGTTCGTAGCCTGCACCTGCTGTAGGCTGTGCAGAGTTAAGACGAGATGTGATGATTGCACCAGCGATACCACAGAGCATACCAGTTAAGGCATACACGAAGATTTTAACGCGGTCAATTTTGATACCAGCAATGTAACTAACCTTTTCACTACCACCTACGGCGTATGTTTTACGGCCTAAGGATGTGCGGCTCAATACGAACCAGAGGATTATGAAAGCCAGGAACATTGTGATAGCTGGAACTGGAAGGCCTGCAATATCCCCTTGGCCAAAGCCGTGGAATAGAGGATCTTGCGTAAGGCCAGAGATTGGGTTACCATCGGTGAATACCAATGTCGCACCACGGTAGATGGTCATGGTCGCCAAGGTAGCAATAAATGGAGCTACGCGACCATAAGTAATAACGAGACCGTTAATACCGCCCAATACAAGGCCTGCACCTGCGGCTAATACGATAGCCAATACAGGGTCAGTACCAGTTACGATGAGGTTTGCCATCACTGCACTAGAGAGGGCAAGGATGGAACCAACGGATAAGTCGATACCGCCAGTTAAGATGACGAAAGTCATACCAAAGGCGATGATTGCATTGATGGATACTTGGCGTAACAAGTTACGCAAGTTAGAAAATTCAAGGAAACTGTCGTTCATGACAGAGATAATTACAAATAATAGGATGAGGCCGATGAGGGGGCCTAATTTTTTTACATATTGCAGAGCTTTGCTGTCCATTATTGTCCTCCTGTGGCTAATGTCATAATTGATTCTGGTGTTGCATCGCTGCGGTCCAAGATGCCTGCTACACGGCCTTCATGAATGACCATAACGCGGTCGCTCATGCCCAGCACTTCAGGTAACTCAGAGGACACCATGATAATGGACACACCATCGTTCGTTAATTCGTTCATTAAATCATAAATATCACGTTTCGCGCCGATATCGATACCGCGTGTCGGTTCGTCCATGATGATAATGGATGGCTTTTTACCAACCCATTTCGCGATAACCACCTTTTGTTGGTTACCACCGGATAGAGACGATGCCGGTTCGTGAATAGATTGTGTTTTAACGCCCAGTTTTTTAGACAATTCGTCAGCAAAGGAATTGAGCTTGCCCTTATCTAGTACATGAGATGGGCAAATGTCACCAAGATTCGGCAATGTAATATTGGAACCGATGGAGAAATCGAGGATCAAGCCTTCGCTCTTTCTATTTTCTGTGATGAAAGCAATGCCGGCTTTGATGGCATCTTCTGGTTTTTTACAGTTTAGAACGGAGCCGTTAACTGTTACAGTACCGCCTTTGTGTTTATCTACACCGAAAATGGCACGCATAATTTCTGTACGGCCAGCACCCATAAGGCCTGCTACGCCGAGAATTTCCCCTTTGCGTAAGGAGAAGGAAATGTCGTTGTCAAAACCTTCAGGTTTGAGGTTGTCCACGCTCATAACC
This sequence comes from Veillonella parvula, assembly GCF_018378075.1. Lineage (GTDB taxonomy): Bacteria > Bacillota > Negativicutes > Veillonellales > Veillonellaceae > Veillonella > Veillonella parvula_K. Next base: position 120,704 of record NZ_JAGZYE010000003.1, on the reverse strand, counting down.
ACGTCGCCCGGTGTTGTCGTGCGAGCAGGGTAGAACTCGTCGATAGAACGACCTACCATGTGGCGTACCACTTCGTCTACAGAAATTTCAGCAGTTGGTTTTGTAATGATTGTGTGACCATCACGCATAACCGTTATAGTGTCACATTCGCTAAATACCTCTTCCATACGGTGAGAGATATATACGATAGCAACGCCGCGGGCTTTCATTTTACGCATCATTTTGAACAATGTTGCCGTTTCACGCTCTGTAAGGGCTGCTGTCGGTTCATCCATGATGACAACCTTGGCATCTAACATCAAGATACGAAGGATTTCTGTCATCTGTTGGTGACCGACAGAGCAAAGACCTGCTTCCGTTGTGAGCGGTAATTCGATGCCCAACTCGCGGCAGGTGTTTTCTGCCTCGGCGAGCATCGCCTTTTTATCGAGCATACCGAATTTATTGCGCTTTGGTCTCATTAAATACAGATTTTCTAACAATGTTAGATTAGGCCAAATGTTGAGCTCTTGGTGAATAAAGGCAACACCGTTCAGCTCGGCCTCTCTTGGGTTCGAGAAGGTGCGCTCTACACCGTCGATGGTGATCGTACCGGCATCCGCCTTATGAATACCAGTGAGGATGTTCATGAGGGTGGACTTGCCAGCTCCGTTTTCGCCCATCAAGGCGTGAACCTCGCCCTCCTTGAGGGTAATACTCACATCGCGCAGTACCTGGTTCGTACCAAATGCCTTCGCAATGCCTGACATAACAATTTCCATAACTACTCCTATATGATTGGTAAAAGTATCTCTAATCTATTATTCTATGGACGATCGCTGAAAATACAATCGGCACGCAAGATAATGTTTGCATACGGAGATGCTTCACCAGTTCGAATGATGCACTTGCATTGTTTTGTGGCTTCTTTGAAAGCTTCATGGCTCGTTTCAATCCATTCGTATTGATCGGATGGGAAGGTGAACTCCAAGAAGGCATAAGCCTTAGGATTGTTTTCTTTAATTTCTGTAGCCACATGAATCGCTTCGGCTTTCATATGCTTAGCGATGATGGATACTACTTGCTCAAAGCTAGGTACACCAAAATCTAAGGCTAAGTCGATTTTTTGAACCCCTTCAGGTACCGGTAAGCCACAATCAGAGATACAAATTGTATCTGTGTGACCAAGATCTGCCAATACCTTAGCGATATGGCTATTTAAAATGCCGTGTCGTTGCATGGTAATCTCCTTTTCAATCTATATGTGTTCTGCTAGGAATGCGGCGACCTCGTCCTTTGTTGGCATGCCTCCTTGAGCTCCCAAGCGTTGGATGGAGAGGGCCGCTGCTGCATTGCCGTAGTGTAGAGCGTCGGCTAAGCTTTTGCCATTAACAATAGCCGTTGCAAAGGCGCCGTTAAAAGTATCGCCAGCGCCTGTTGTATCTACGGGCTCAACCTTGAAGCCAGGTACGATGTGGATTTCACCGTTGTCCACATATCTTACGCCCTTGCTACCAAGGGTAACGATGATTTTGTTTTCGTTAACTAGTAATGTCTCCTCTGTAGATTGGTTAGGGTAGAGCGCAGATAGCTCATGTTCGTTTGGCGTAATATAGGTTGCTAATTTTAACCATTCCGAATCGAGGTTGGCTGCAGGAGCAGGATTTAAGAGGACTTTCACATTCGCCTTGTGACAACGACGAACGATGTATTCAATAGTTGGAATAGGAATCTCGTTTTGCACCATTACGAGATCGGCTTGCTCGATAGCAGACCAAGCGTTATCTACTACGGACTGGTCTACCTTAGCATTAGCACCTGCAATCACGATGATGCTATTATCGCCTTCAGCTAATGTAATGTGTGCTGTACCGGTTGTAGTATTCGGTACCGTAACGATGTAATCTGTATTGATGAAATTTTCTTTTAAATTATCTAAAATCATTTGGCCGTATGCATCTTCACCGATACAGCCGACCATCGTGACCTCTGCACCTAGACGAGCCGCAGCCACCGCTTGGTTTGCACCCTTGCCACCGTGCGCGATGTGTAATTCGTTGCCCATAATTGTTTCGCCCGCAGTAGGGCGTTTATCCGCGAGGACTACAATATCCATGTTGCAACTGCCAATAACAACAATGCGATTCATAATAACTCCTTAATAAGCCTCTGCCCTAACTGGGACTAAAAATAACTATCATTTATTTTTATACATAGAATCTTGCGTATTTTATACAACGAAATGTATATATAAATATAACTGATAATCTAAGAGGCATTTGCTTTCACATACCTATAAGTGTATATTAATCATTTATTAGTATAGCGTAAATACGTGAGTTTATCTATATAAATATCTATAAAATGTAGGAATAAAAAAGGTATACCCAAAATCTATGTTACATGAGTAAAAATGTACTCTTTAGATCTTGGATATACCTTATTATTAAAGAATTAATATATTATACTATTTATATTTTATCTAACATTTTATCTATACTATCAAAAGATTTCTCTAAAGATAGAATACGACCTTGAATGATGTCATTTTGGCCTTGTACAAGAGCAGATAATATATCTACCTTAGCTTGTAAAATATTAGTTGCATTATCGTCAATATTTATTGTATTACTGTAGCTTTTATCTATTTTCATAATCTATCAGACCTTTATTGTTAATATAACTATATATTAGTGAAAGCTTGGTTTGTCATAGTGTGTACCTGGTTCACCTACACCGATGCTTGTGCGGTGGAAAGGCGTTTCATCCGTAGCGTGTAAGATATCAAAGATAGCTTTTACCACTGCTTCGCGTGAAACTTGGGCATCGTTGAATTGAGCCCCTTCAGGGATGAGTTCGTAATCGGTTTTCTCTGGATCATTGTAGAGCCATGTGAGGCGCAAGATGGTGTAATTTAAATTGGATTCGCGCAATACGTTGCGTGCTTGGCGCTCACCTTGAACATAGCTAATCGGTAAGTTGTCGAAGGTCCATTTTTCAAGTGCTACAGGGAATTCACCAGAAAGCCCAGCCATGGACACACCGATAACACGGCGTATATTTTTGCGGCTCAACGCTTTCACGATGGACGCCATATCACTGCCAGACTCCATAGCACCTACAAATACAATCTCCGCATTTGTTACAGCTTGTTCTAATTTTCCAGGATTTTGGAACGAACCTTCAATCACTGTAACGCGTTCATGGTCGATAATCTCTGGAGGTATACGTGTTTTCAACTGACGACCATATAATGTAATGTGCATATCTGTATATGTTAATAGTGTAGCAGTCAACTTTTGAGCTATTTGGCCCGCAGCTCCTAAAATCGTAATATACTTATACATAAAAAAGACCTCCTATGTTCGGGCATAAATATTTAATGAAATTTTAACATACATATATGACAAATACGTGAGAAAAAATTATAAAAATCTTTGTATTATTTTCGTAATTTAATTGATGCTTAACATTTCATTTGTTGTTTTTAGCTGTGCAAATTGATTCCGCCAAATCTTTTCGTTTTCTTGCGGTTTTAATTCGTGATAGACTTGCCAATTATCACTACCCGTTGCTAATAAGCCTTCATCTTCAGAATGCCTGATAAAAATGACTTCTATATTTTGATCTCTAAAATGTTGAATGATTGCTTTTGTATTTGAGATAAAGTTTTTCGCATTGTAAGGGTTTTCCTTAACTAAGCCTTCTTGAATATCGATTACGATTAATGCCTGTGCCATGATATTTCCTTTTTTATTCGTAAATAAGTATCTATGCGCATTATATCATATGTATATAACAAGAAAAGGAAGATATAAGTATCATAGATGTTGATAGTAATTTTAAAGGGTACTGTAAAATTTAATGTTGAATTTACGCGATAATTTAACTACAATAGTAATAAGATATTAGAAAAATGAGTAGTATATCACTAAAGTACTCTGGAGGTGATAGTATGCCGAATATAAAACCTATTTCAGATTTACGAAACTATTCTGAAGTTTTACGTGATGTTACTATAGATAGTCCCGTATTCTTAACTAAAAATGGTAGAGGCCGATATGCAATTATGGATATTCAAGATTATGAACGTCTAATGGCTACGATAAAACTTATGGGCGCTTTAGAGACAGGTCGTAAATCTGGTGAAGAACAAGGCTGGATTTCATCAGAGCAACTAAAGACTGAATTGGGGATTTAATTATGAATAATCAAATTAGCTATGCACCAAAAGCACGAGAAGATTTGCTAGAAATAAAATCTTTTATAGAAGAAGAAACCGGTGATATTGAGTTAGCTAAGAAAACCGTTTTGGATATAGTAACTGCGAATGATTCGTTGAGTATATTTCCAGAAATGGGGCAGCGATTATTGATTAATCTAGGAAGTAAAATTGAATACAGATATTTACTTTGTCATAATTATTTAAGTTTTTACCGTTATTTAGATCGGACTATCTATATTGATAGAATATTAAACAGTAGACGTAATTATCTTAGAATATTATTAGATGAAGTACATTAGTTCTTAAAAGCACTATCATTAATAGATGGTGCTTTTTTTATGGGCTTTACTTGACGTCCCTTGATAGCCTCTAGGCTTTCACAAATTCTCGAAGAATGATAAAATAAATCCATATATATTTTTATAGAAATGAGGCTATTATGGAACGGATTCAGGATCTTGTGTACACGCATGTGCAGGGTGGCCAGTTTAGATGGGTTACTGTTAGCACATTGATGCTCGCATTGGGCACGATTTTGCATTTGGTGAGCCCTAGTGTGGCTGGGGTAACGCCGAACTGGACGATTGCTACGTACTGCGTAGCTATTTTATTGACTCGTCCAAGTTTGAGTCAAACCTTGGGGATTGGCCTCGTGGCGGCCCTCATCAATGTATTGACGTCTAAGTCAGCGTTCCCTTACGGCAACTTGTTGTCTGAGCCAGGTGGTGCTTTGACGGCGGCTCTCGTAACGCGCGCTATGTTGTCTGTGAAGTTCCGTAAAATTGGTGGTTTTGATTTAACGCCTGTCGTGTCTGGCTTTTTAGCAACTGTTGTATCTGGGGGTATCTTTGTTACTATTTTGTGGCAAGTGCTTGGGTTGCCAAATAATGTGTACATGTACGGCATGTGGCCATTGGTACTCATTGTAGGGGCCTTGAATGGTGCCATTACACCAATCTTGTATATTCCGGCACAACGTTTATTCTCTAAACGTGGCATGTTGCCAAATGCAGATCAATTGACATCTGATCATAGTCGCTTGACTATTTTGCCTGAGCGCCAAGCTAAAATATCCATTGAGCACGTAAATTACTATCATCCTAAGGCGACTACACCATCCCTTGAAAATATCAATCTCGATGTAAATGAAGGTGATTTCCTCGTTGTTACAGGTCCTGCTGGTTGTGGTAAAAGTACCCTTTGCATGGCGATGGTAGGGGCGGTGCCTAAATTCTATGGTGGACGTCTAGAAGGCATGGTCTTCGTTGATGGTCATGCGACTACGCAAATGGAAATCCCAGAACTAGCGAACCATATCGGTGTAGTTCTGGCCGACTACGATACACAGCTCGTAACGATGACAGTTCGTGAAGAAGTGGCCTTTGCTATGGAAAACCGCGGTTATGACCGCGAAACTATTAAAGCTCGCTCTGAAGAAGTGTTTAAGCAAGTTGGCCTCGTAGGCTTAGAAGACCGCAAGATTACAAGTTTATCTGGTGGTCAACGCCAACGTTTAGCTATCGCTTCTGTATTGGCTACGAACCCAACTGTACTTGTTCTTGATGAACCGACTAGCTCTCTCGATCCAGATGGGACCGCTGAATTATATCGCCTTGTAGGTGATTTGAACCAAAAACACGGCATTACCGTTGTTGTTATCGACCATGACTTGCATGCTGTATTGCCGTATGCAAACCGCATGGCCCTCATGGTAAATGGTTCTATCGCCTGTGATGACGATGTATCTACTACGCTTCGTTACATGTACGAGCACAATATTCATGTCGATGCATTGCCATCTGTATTTACAACCTATATGGAATTAGAACAAGCCGGCTTCCACAGTGATGAACCTTGGCTCAGCATCGAGTCTGCTATCAAGGGCTTGCACCAAATTGAAATGGCTCATGCTATTCAAACCGAGGTGCATGGTAAAAGCAATTCTCCAGTTAATCAAAGAAATACAGTAGATAATCTTGCTGATCAATCTAATATAGTAGAAAATAGACAACCAGTTCAACGTGTTGATGATGTACTAGGAAAGGACGGTGGCGCTCATGCTTAAGGTTGAAAAGATCCGCTTTGGCTATGTGCCATCCGTAGATATTTTCCGAAACGTGACTTTCACCATCGAAGGAGGCGAATATATCGCTATTGGTGGCCGTAATGGTTGCGGCAAAACGACTATTACGCGTTTGCTCGTAGGCCTCGAAAAGGCTAGGGAAGGCCACATGTATTATAACGGCAGAGACATTACGTCCATGCCACCGTCTAAACGGGGGCAATTTATCGGCTACGTATTCCAACAGCCAGATCGCCAAATGTTCAGACCTACCGTAGCCACAGAGGTTGCCTTCGGACCTGAGTCCTTGGGACGCAGTAAAGCCGAAGTGAAGCGTATCGTTGATGAAGTATTGGAGCGTACAGGCATCGGCCATTTGCGTGAAGCCTATCCTCCAACATTGCGCCGCGGTGAAAAGCAGCGTGTTGCCATTGCTTCTGCGCTGGCTATGCAGTCTAAAATCCTCATCCTTGACGAACCAACCAGTGGTCAAGATGGTAAGGAAACTAAAGAGTTATTAGCATTATTGCGTCAGCTTAATTCAGAAGGTATCACAATCCTTCTTATTACACATGATATGGAAATCATGGCTAGCGAATGTAGCCGTGCTATCATCATGGGTAACCAAACCGTTGCCTTTGACGGTAGTCCAGAAGAATTATTCAAAAAATCTACGGATGAATTGCAAGACCTAGGCCTTACAAAACCGCCAAGTGTAGAACTTTCATTAGCGGTACCAGCCTTAGGTTATTGCAAATCTATGGATGAGTTGAAATCCAAGTTAGTGGCTCAGTTGAGCGGAAAATAGGAGGGGCATATGGAACGTTTAGTACCGTTAACAAAAATCTTGATGACCCTCGCTGTATCCGTGTGGGCCATCCTGTTGCGCGACTGGGTATCTCTATTGGCATTAGTCGTAGTAGAGCTTGGTGGATTGTTTGTGGCAGGTTTGTTGTTCAAACAACACAAAGCAGTGCTGGCATTAACTAGCTTTGCTGTATTCCTTGGCCTCATCCAATTCCTTGGCAGTGGCGATATAACATCTGCCATCGTATCCGGCTTGCGAATGTTGGCTATGACACTTGTCTTTATAGGTCTGTTGGCAACTACAAAATTACAAGATCTTACGGCCGCGCTCGTAACACAATGTAAAATTCCTTACGAATATGCATTTATGTTCACTGCCGCACTTCGCTTTGTGCCTGACTTCATTGCTGAAAGCCATGCTGTACAAGAGGCGCAAGCTTGCCGTGGCTTATCTCTAGAAGGCAACTTCATTAAGCGCATCAAATCCTATGCATCTGTTATTCAACCATTGCTGTTAAAATCCTTGGGACGCTCCGAAACAATGGCGTTGTCCTTGGAGCTACGTGGTTTTGGTGGCCCCACACACAGCTTTGCTGCATCCGTAGGATTGAAAAGAATCGATTATACTGTGATTGCAGGCCTTGTGGTAGTAACGATTATTTTATTTGTTATTGCAGCTTAGTTTTTTACTGATCAAATAATATAATTAAAAGGACGAGTTGTAGCTCGTCCTTTTTCTTGCGTATGTGGGCTATTTTTATATATTATGTTAAATAGAAATAATATTTTTTAGGATACCTACAGTTTTGAGGAATACTTATGAGTGAATTAGTAATACGACCAATTACAAGGAATGATATAGCCTCTTGTTTAGATATTTATAATTATGAGGTTGTAAACGGCGTAGCCACGCTTGATCTTGAACCTCGCACGTTGTCAGAGTGGCAGGAGTGGTATGAGGCTCATAGCGATGAGCACCATCCTATTGTGGTAGGTACCATTGATGGGATTGTAGCAGGCTATGCATCGCTTTCACCATATCGACCTAAAGAGGCCTATAAAAGTACCGTCGAATTATCTATCTATATCCATCAAGATTATCGCGGTAGAGGGGTTGCTACACAACTGATGGCTCATATTTTAGAAATAGCAAAAAATGATCCGTTATTGCACAATGTGGTATCCGTTATTACGGCTGGCAATGAAGGCAGCACCAAGTTACACGCGCGATTTGGCTTTACCTATTGTGGTCTAACGCCTCAAGTTGGATTCAAACATGGTAAATATCAGGATACCGAAACATACGCATTATTGGTATAATAATTAGTATAGTAAAATATATAAATTAATACGTTATACCAATGATGTATAGATTATAGATAAGGATTCGCCAGGGGTTAGGGCGAATAGGGGTGATTGAATGAACATGAAAGATGAACGGCAGTTCGTTGGATATAGTAAGTATCGTAGCCGTCTCGTGGACGGTCATGTGCATACGGAGTTGTGTCCACATGGTAGTGGGGACCGAACTGCGATGATGATAGAAAAGGCTATCGAGTTGCGTATTGAAAAGGTATGCCTTACAGAACATGCACCATTGCCAACAGCTTTTGCTGTAGAATACGGTGGCGATAAAAAGGCCTATGACACAGCGTCTTTGAAATTAAATGAAGTTGATACCTACTTAGAGCTAGGCCGTCAATTACAACGTGCGTATGGCACACATATCGATATTTCTCTCGGTTTTGAAGTCGATTATATTCCAGGCTTTGAATCAGATATTCAAGAGTTCTTGGATCGTTATGGTCCGTTGACGGATGATAATATTTTATCCGTTCACTTTATGGAAGGCGTTAATAATGCCTTTTACTGCTTAGACTACAGTCCTGAAGAATTCGAAAAAGGTTTTGGGCCGTGGATCGAAAAACAATATGAGTTATATTACAAATATTACTCCACCGTGCGCCAAGCCGTGCGTGCTGACCTCGGTGAATATACACCTAAACGTATAGGCCACTTTGATTTAATCAAGAAATACCAACATCACTTTGGCTTTGAACGTCATTTAGATCGTCGCAATGCGCAGGTGGTGAGCGATATTTTGCATATTATGCGCGTCCAAGGTTGCGAGCTAGACTACAACATGAGCGGCTTCTTCAAACCTGACTGCCGTGAAATGTACCCAAGTCGCTTCATTCAAGGCATGGCGGCTATCATCGGTGTGCCATTTGTATTGGGATCTGATGCACATAGTGTGGCAGATATAGAAAATGTTTGGGGCTAGTATAAAATCATTATTATAGTAAATACATGAAATATTAACGGTTCTATTGACAATTCTATAGAACCGTTATATTATAGTTTCATACTTTATCTAGATAAAGCGATAAAATAGAAAAGTATCGATATAGGTAGAATTTTTCTCATAGTAAATAGAAGATTTATATAACGCATTTAAAACTAGTTATATGATGCTTTCATAGACAAGAGAACTAATAAGACGAAATGATAGAAAGGATGTTTACGATGGTACAGCAGCAATTACCTACGGGGTTCCGTGATGATATAGGGATCGTAGCAGAGCGCAAGGATGATGTGAGTCAATATGTGCTCGGTCTATGTCGTAGCCGCCAATACACAAAGATCTCTACACCGCTTGTGGAGTACAAGGATGTATTTAATGGCTATGCAATGGGGCGCGGTCAGCATATGTACGAGTTCATGGATAGTTCTGATGAGTCCGTCGTAATTCGTCCTGATTTGACGATGCCAATCGGTCGTTTTTTGGCGACTACCAATATTGAATTGCCTCGCACGTTCTACTACTTGGGCGATGTGTTTATGAAAAATAAAAAGCACCGCGGCGATGTGAACCAAGTGACGCAAGGTGGCATCGAGATGGTAGGCTACGAAGGGCTTGAGGCTGAGCAAGAGTGCTTCAAGATTATTAAAGAGGTGAACGAAGCTCAGTTGGGTAATCATTTGTTGCTCGAAATTGGGGATGCTCGGTTCTCTCGTGCTATTACCGATGCTCTTGGACTCAGCGATGATGAAAAAGCGGAGCTCTTAGAGGCGTTATTCACTAAATACTTGCCACGATATAACGAGTTGATTTCTGATTTTAAAAATAGTGCGTTATATCCATTCTTAACTGTATGGCCTCGTTTATTTGGTACGGTTCAAGATATAAAGGATGAGCTAAACCAAATTATCTTGCCTGCAGCGGCGCAGCGTATTTTAGATAATCTCGTAGATATGGCAAATCAAGTGGAAGCAACGGGGCAACAGGTTCGCATCGATGTATCTACGGAACCGCTTCAATCCTATTACACAGGCCTTACGTTTAGAGGCTATGTGGATGGCGTGTCTCAATATATTGTTAGCGGCGGTCGTTATGATGGCTTGCTATCTAGCTTTGATGGTACGCCGATGCCGGCTGTAGGGATGGCTTTCAATATCGACGTCTTGACTGATGTTACCTTGCAGGGTGAAAGCAAAGCTCAAGATAACGATACATTGCGTATCGCTCTTACGAAGGGGCGCGTAGAAAAGGATTTTATTCCACTCCTAGAAGCAGGTGGCATTGATTGCGAGCCATTACATAATAAGGCGCGTAAGCTCATCATCTCTTTAGGCGATTCTATGGAGATCATCCTTGCAAAGGGGCCAGATGTAACGACGTATTTGAAAAATGGTGTTGTTGATCTTGGTATCGTTGGTAGCGATGTGCTCGATGAACAAGACGATACAAGCTATGAAATGCTAGATTTACAAACGGGTAAATGCCAATTCATCTTGGCGTCCTTAGCGGGCTACGATCCTAAAGAAGGTCGCCGTCAACGAATTGGTACAAAATATCCAACCATTACAAAACAGTACTTTGGAGCTCAAGATGTGGAAATCATCAAGATTGAAGGCTCTGTTGAGCTGGCCCCACTTGTAGGACTAGCAGATGCTATCGTAGATATTACGGAAACGGGTACCACTTTACGTGAAAATAATCTAGAAATCTTTGATTGGTTGCAGCCGATATCTACACGCTTAGTAGCAAATCCGCTAGCATTAAAACAAAAGCGAAATACCATTTTTAATCTCATAGATCAGCTTTCAGAAGCAATTAATAAGTAAGATGTAGAGTGAATCATATATTTAACTAGCAATACGGATAGCTCAAGTAGGAAGAAGGACGACAGATGAAAATATATAAGGAATCATTAGAGGCGATGCTTGCCATCGTACGGAATTATACACAACAAACCACAGATATGGAGATTGAACGTCGGGTGTACGATATCATTGCTGATGTCCGCACTAACGGTGATGCGGCGCTCAAAGCGTATTCTGAAAAATTTGACGGCGTTTCCATTGAAGATTTCAAGGTGCCTCAAGAGGAAATCAACGCAGCTTATGAGTCTTTATCTGATGATTTGAAAGCCGCATTATTAAAGGCAAAGGCAAACATTACAGAATTCCACAGCCGTGAAATCGAGCAGGGCTTTGTGGACATGGATACACCGGGTATCATCCGCGGTCAAAAGGTGATTCCCTTGGCTCGCGTTGGTCTCTACGTCCCTGGAGGTACAGCCGCGTACCCTTCGACCATTATCATGACTGCTTTGCCTGCAAAAATCGCAGGGGTGAGAGAAATCGTTATGGTTACGCCCCCTCAAAAGGATGGCATTAATCCTGCCGTATTAGGTGCTGCAAAGCTTGCCGGCGTTGATGCGGTATATCAAGTGGGCGGTGCCCAAGGTGTGGCGGCCCTTGCTTATGGTACGGAAACGATTCCAAAGGTAGATAAAATCGTAGGCCCTGGCAATATTTACGTGGCAACGGCGAAACGTCAAGTATTTGGCCAAGTCGATATCGACATGATTGCGGGTCCAAGTGAAATCGGTGTTATCGCCGATGACAGCGCAAATCCAGTTCACCTCGCAGCAGATCTCTTATCTCAAGCTGAACATGATCCTCGTGCGCGCGCTATTATGGTGACTACTAGTGAAAGTTTAGCAAATGCCGTATCCGATGAGGTGGAACGTCAACTTAAACTGTTACCTCGTGAAAGTATCGCTCGTCCAGCTATTGAAAACAACAGTTACATTGCTATTATGGACAGCATTGAAGACATGTTCACGGTGATGAACGAAGTGGCGCCAGAGCATTTGGAAATCCAATTGCCAGATCCAATGAATTACATGAGCCTCGTTCAAAATGCAGGCTCCGTATTCCTCGGCGCTTATGCGTCTGAACCATTGGGCGATTATGTAGGTGGTACGAACCACGTATTGCCTACTAGTGGTACGGCGCGATTCTCATCTCCGTTAGGCGTATATGACTTTGTGAAACGTACATCTTTCACACAATTTACAAAAGAACGTTTAGAAGAAGTGGCAAAACACATTACTACATTGGCTCGTACGGAAGGTCTCGAAGCGCATGCTCGTGCCATCGAAGTACGATTTGAAAAATAGCTTATAAAAAATATTAGAAAATAAATTTGGTATCTATATTTATATGTGTATTTAAAATATACAGTGAAAACATAGATTAGAAATATAGATTATAAAAATAGATTTGAAGTATAGAGGTCGTTATGATACGCACAGGTACGGTGCAACGCACCACTCAAGAAACAGATATTACAGTAGAAATTACCCTTGATGGGGCACAAACAAGCTCCATATCCACAGGGATTGGCTTTTTTGACCACATGTTGACGCTATTGGCGAAGCACGGCCGTTTTGAACTTATGGTAGAGGCAAAGGGCGATACATATGTGGATGCTCATCATACGGTTGAGGACGTTGGACTTGCATTAGGTCAGGCCTTGGTGAAAGCTCTTGGCGATAAGGCTGGTATCGAGCGCTATGGCGATGCTTGGGTTCCTATGGATGAAGCATTGACGCAAGTTGTAATCGATTTGAGCGGTCGTCCATACCTCGTTTTCCAAGGGGAATGGAGTACGCCGATTCTAGGTGGCAACTTTGAAACAGAGTTGGTGGAGGATTTCTTCCAAGCTCTTGCGATGAGCGCTGCTATGAACTTACATGTGCGCAATTTATATGGTCGCAATACACACCACATTATTGAAAGCATGTTTAAGGCAACGGGCCGTGCGTTGCGCAAAGCAGTTACTATCAACCCAGATATCCAAGGCGTAAATTCTACAAAGGGCGTTATTTAATACAGTCATTTAATAAAGGAGAACCTATGATTTTTCCAGCTATAGATTTACAAGATGGGCGCAGTGTTCGTCTTTATAAAGGCGATTTTGCACAGGAAACGGTCATCAATCCTGATCCAGTAGACCAAGCGAAACAATATGAAGCAGCTAAAGTGGGGGCCTTACACCTTGTCGATTTAGACGGAGCCAAGGCGGGCAAGCCTGTAAATGTAGATATTGTAAAAGCAGTGCGTGTAGCTTTTACAGGTATTCTGGAAATTGGAGGCGGCATCCGTGATAAAGAGGCCGTTGATATCTATTTAGGCTTGGGCGTAGATCGGGTTATCTTAGGATCTGTAGCGCTTAAAAATCCGGAGCTTACAAAGCAGGTTATCGCTGAATACGGTGCGGAGCGCATCGTTATCGGTGTAGATGGGAAAAATGGCAAGGTCGCCGCTGAAGGTTGGCTCGACCAATCCGACGTGCCGATGACCGATTTAATTGGTGCCATGGTTGAAGGTGGGGCAAAGTATTTTATCGTTACCGATGTAGACCGAGACGGTACGATGCAGGGTGCCAATGAAGAGTTACTTGGAAATTTGCAAAAAGAATTCTCTACAGCACGCATCGTTGCCTCTGGGGGTGTTCGTAATTTGGCAGATATTAAATCCCTTGAACAAAAAGGCGTTATGGATAGCATCGTTGGTAAGGCTCTGTATGAGGGCTCGATTACACTAGAGGAAATCGCCGAGTACAATCAGCAGAAATAATAGAAATGATTGTGATGCTCTCAAATTAATTATTGATCGCAACCAATGGAATATATTGAGTGACACTCGATGGAAAGGAGCTTTATGTTAGCGAAACGGATTATTCCTTGCCTAGATGTAGATGATGGGCGCGTAAAAAAAGGGGTTAACTTTGTTAATCTCGTAGACGTAGGCAGTCCCGTAGACATTGCGGCCTCCTATGAGCAGCAACAAGCTGATGAGCTCGTATTTTTAGACATTACGGCCACCGTTGATGCGCGGACTACTATGCGCGATGTGGTTCAAGAAATCTCCACACAAGTATTTATGCCACTCACCGTGGGGGGTGGTATCAAGAGCGTTGATGATATGACGGCTTTGTTAAAAGCTGGTGCCGACAAGGTATCTTTGAACTCCGCGGCTCTCGTTAACCCTGAGCTCATCACAGAAGGGGCTCAAAAGTTTGGCAATCAATGTATGGTGGTAGCCATCGACGTGAAAACCGATGAAAAAACTGGTGAATGGTATGCTTACACTCATGGTGGGCGCAACCGTACAGAATGGAAAGCTCTCGACTGGGCTAAAGAGGCCGTAGCTCGTGGAGCAGGAGAGTTGCTAGTGACAAGTATGGACAAAGATGGCACGAAATCCGGCTTTGATATTGAACTATATAAGGCTCTAGAGTCCGTCGTAAATGTACCTATCATCGCCTCTGGAGGGGCAGGTAAGGTTGAGGATTTTATAGATCTCTTTAAGCAAACCAGCGTTACCGGTGCACTGGCGGCATCTATATTCCACTTCGGAGAAGTTAAAATTCCTGAACTCAAACAAGAACTACGAGCTCACGGAATTACAGTACGCTAAAACAGATTTAAAAAATTATTATCTCTCGTAAGTTCTTTACTAGTCTATATGTTCAGAGTTAGTTAAATAGTTTATTTATAGATAAACAGAAAATAGAAATAGCAATAGATAGAGACACAAGCTAATATAGGATAACAGATTATTGATTACTTTTAATAAAGGATAGAATATGAAACCGGATTTTGAAAAAGGAAATGGCTTGTTGCCGACGGTTGTGCAGGATGCGGAGACAAAGGACGTCCTCATGGTGGCGTGGATGAACGAAGAAAGCTTTCACAAGACACTGGAAACAAGGGAAACGTGGTTTTGGTCTCGATCTCGTCAAGAACTATGGCATAAGGGTGGCACTAGCGGTAATGTGCAGCACGTGGTGAGCATGGCCCTAGATTGTGATGGCGATACCTTGCTCATTCAAGTTAAGCCTGAAGGTCCTGCCTGTCATACTGGGCGTACAAGCTGTTTCTTTAATGAAGTAGAACGGAGTTAAACATGGCACAGCAAACACTGAACGAATTATACGAAATTATTAAAAACCGTAAGGCACAGCCAAAGGAAGGTTCTTATACGAATTATTTATTCGACAAAGGGCTCGATAAAATCTTGAAAAAAGTTGGTGAAGAGGCTACAGAGGTAGTAATCGCCGCAAAAAATGAAGATCCACAGGAGCTGATTTACGAAACAGCAGACGTGTTATATCACTTGCTCGTGTTATTAGCGGAGAAAAATATCCCATACGAAGCCATTGAAGCTGAGCTAGCGAGCCGCGAAGGGGTTGTTAGCAAGACTACGGATCGCCCAGAAATTACAAACTTATAATGTATATCCTGTTATGAGCTCGGACATATGAGCTCTGGTGGAGTTTATATGTGTTTTTTAAGTGTTATATGAGTTATATGCGTTAAGGAATAGATAGAAAGGATAGCCTATGAAAGAGATAATTCGCACATTGAAACCTTATATACCTGAGGAGCCGGCTGAAGCGGTGAAAGAGCGCCTTGGTGTAGAGCGATTGGTGCGCTTGTCGGCGAATGAAAATCCTTACGGTACATCGCCATTGGTACGGGAGGCTATCCTTAGCTATGTAACCCATAATGATGCCAACTACTATCCGGATGGCAACGCCTCCAATTTGCGTATGAAACTCGCTGACTACTGGCAAGTACAACCTGAGCAACTCGTCATCGGCGTAGGTCTCGATGAGGTCATCGCCATGGTCAATAAAACATTGATTACCGCTGGTGACTCCATCGTAGTAAGCGTGCCAGCCTTCTCGGAATATGCTTTGAATGGCCTCGTGGAAGGTGCTGAAATCCGCGAGGTGCCAGCTAATTTTGAAACGGGACAGTATGATTTTTCTGCTCTCGTGAAAGCTGTAGATGAATCGACATGCCTCGTGTGGATTTGTAATCCTAATAACCCAACAGGCACCTATGAGTCTGTTGAAGATATTCGCAAATTTGTAGCAGCTGTACCAAAGGAAACCTTGGTCATCATAGACGAGGCGTATATCGATTTTGTTACCTCCGTAGCAGTTCCTACATCACGTGCGCTATTGGATGAATTTCCTAATGTGGCAATTATGCGTACCTTCTCGAAGGCCTATGGCCTTGCCAACTACCGTGTAGGCTACATGATGACACCTTTAGAATTGGCAAATTATATGCAAACCATTCGATTACCGTACAATTTGAATACCTTATCTCAAGTGGCGGCAGAAGCCGCTTTTGGTGATCAAGAATTCGTGGCGAGAACGGTCTCTCAAAATGCAGAGGAACGGGCAAAATGGGAAAGCCTCTTTGATGAGCTAGGTATTCACTACTATAAAAGCGAAGCTAATTTTATTTTCTTTGCAGCGTCTGATGCGGAAGGTCTTGCAGATGCTTGGCTCAAATCAGGTTACCAAGTGCGCCGAGGTCAACGTGAAGGGTGGTTGCGTCTTACAATTCCCATGTCTCAAGATGGGGATGTTATGCGTAAGATATTAAGAGACTTCATGAATTAATTTGTACAGAATAACGTACAATTTATTATACGTTTTATTTTATCTTATCGTGTTTTACCCTATAGAATGGAGTTTATTATGATTGCCGTTATAGATTATGATGCAGGGAATACCTTCAATGTCCAGAAAGCCTTAGCTTACATTGGCCTTGAGACAGTGCTAACGGCAGATTCGGCGACTATATTAAATGCTGATGGTGTTCTTTTGCCAGGTGTAGGCGCATATGCGCCAGCGATGGCAGTTCTAAAAGAGCGTGGTTTAGTCGATGTTATCTATGAAGTAGTAAAACGGGATATACCTTTATTAGGTATTTGTTTAGGGATGCAACTTTTATTTGAAGAATCTGAAGAATACGGCCCAACGCCCGGTTTAGGCCTTATTCCCGGTAAGGTAAAAGAAATTCCTCGCAACCTTGGCTTTAGCGTGCCTCATATGGGTTGGAATAAAAATGTAGTACACCAGCCTCATAGTGCTTTTAGCAATGTAGATGATCAATATACATATTTCGTTCATTCCTATTATGTGGATACAGATCCTGAATATATTACATCTACTGCAAATTATGGTATCGATGTACCTGGCGTTGTAGAACGAGGTAGAGTATATGGAATGCAATTCCATCCTGAAAAAAGCGGTGTGGTAGGTCTAAATTTGTTGCGTACATTTGGGACTATTACAAAAACTTATAGAGCAGCAGGAGAATAGGAATATAGCTATCTTTCATTACAGATAGGAATAAGTCATTCAGTAACCAATATATCTAGGATAATAACGGCATCTCATAGGTAGAGAATGCCGTTATTATGCTTTATAGTTATACTTAACTTTCAAAATGAGAAATTAATAATTGACACCTTGTTGATTAGTTATACAATAATGTTGTAAGTACTAACATTTTAGGAAGCCATTGTGGCATGGATACGATACACAAGTTTTATCAGTAATATTCATATACTCCATGTCACGTGATTATTGGAGGTGTTTATATGGTTATGAATGGTATTTACTTAGTTATTGCCTCCGCGTGTATTCTAATTTTAGCGTACCGCTTTTATGGGGCTTTTATAGCGGCTAAGGTACTGACATTGGATCAATATCGTCCAACGCCAGCTATGGTTCACAATGATGGTCACGATTACGTGCCAACCAACAAATGGGTAACCTTTGGTCATCACTTTGCAGCAATTGCTGGTGCAGGGCCACTTGTAGGTCCTGTTATCGCAGCACAGTTTGGGTATTTGCCTGGTGCATTATGGATTCTTATAGGTTCCGTATTAGCTGGTGCTGTACATGATATGGTTATTTTGTTTGCTTCCGTTCGTTACGATGGTAAATCGATTGCGGATATTGCTCGCGAAGAAATCAGTAAACTTGCTGGTTTTGGTGCTATGCTCGCTACCTTATTCCTATTGATCATTACCCTTGCTGGTATGGCTGTAGTAGTAGCTAATGCATTGCATAACTCTCCTTGGGGATTCTTCTCCGTATTTGCTACCATTCCAATCGCTATTTTTATTGGTATTTATTTGAAATGGTTGCGTCCTGGTAAAATCCAAGAGGCGACTATTATTGGGGTAGCTTTAATCTTCGCAGCTATCATCTACGGTCCAAATGTAGCGGCTAGCGAATATGCATCTTGGTTCACATACGACTTGCAAACTATTGAAATTATGCTTGCTGTGTATGGTTTCTTTGCAGCTGCATTGCCAGTATGGTTGTTACTTGCTCCTCGTGACTATTTGTCCACATACCTTAAAATCGGTACAATCGGCGCATTGGCACTTGGTATTATCATTGTAATGCCTGAAATTCAAATGCCAGCTGTAACTCCTTACATCTGGGGCGGCGGTCCTGTATTGAAAGGTTCCGTATTCCCTTACATCTTCATTACTATCGCATGTGGTGCGTTATCTGGCTTCCATACTGTTATTGCTACAGGTACAACACCTAAAATGCTTACTAATGAAAAAGAAATTTTACCTATCGGTTATGGTGCAATGTTAACAGAAGGTTTTATCGCTATGATGGCGTTGATTGCTGCTACTGCATTGCATCCAGATGATTACTTTGCGATTAACTCCACAGTTGAGTCTTTCAAAGCATTAGGCCTTCAAGTTCATGAATTACCAGCATTGTCTGCAATGGTTGGTGAAGACTTGATGCACCGTCCTGGTGGCGCTGTATCCCTTGCAGTAGGTATGGCTCATATCTTCTCCAGATTGCCTAATATGGATCACTTGATGGGTTACTGGTATCACTTCTGTATCATGTTTGAAGCATTGTTCATCATGACATTAATCGATGCTGGTACTCGTGTAGGTCGTTACTTACTTCAAGAATTATTAGGTCATTTCCATCCTAAATTCAACGACCAACACTGGGCTCCTGGTGTGTATGGTTGTGCCGCTTTAATTTGTATCTTGTGGGGCTACCTAGTTCTACAAGGTAATATCGGTATTATCTGGCCTCTATTCGGCGTATCTAACCAATTATTAGGTACCATGACATTGGCCGTAGGTACTACAGTTATCATGAGACTTGGCCGCAAACGCTATGCATGGGTAACAGGTATTCCTTGTATCTTAATGGCTATCGTTGCTATCGCTGCAGACTATGAAAATGTATTCTACAGCTATATTCCTGCTGATAAATGGATTTTAGTAGCATTTAGTGTTGCTATGTTCCTCATGATTCTTATCGTATTGGTAGAAGCCGTACGTAGTTGGATCCGCTTGTCTAGTATTCCTCAAGACTATCGTACACAAGCTGAAATCGAAGCTGAAAGCCTTGTAAAATACGGTAAAGAAGTAAAAGCATAAGATTGATTATTGCAATATATAAAGTGCACTCACATTTGTGAGTGTACTTTTAATCTATAAATTTGCTGCTTTTTTATAAATAGTTAGGTAATGGTGTCTTGCATGCAAAGTTTTCTGTGAGCAAGGCGCTTTTTGTATGGAAAAGAGTTTCTTATGGTCAATATGATTGATACAGTTAACACCGCATGGGTATTGTTATTTGAACATGTTATAATAGGGCTATGAAACATTATATACGTTCTTATTGGACAAAATATAAACAATTGTATAAGAAAGGCCTAAAAGGCATTGCTGCCTTTCTTGCCATTGGAGTGATTATAGTCTTTGTACTAGCAACCATTGCTAGTCGTGGAATGGGCGTTATTTTTAATGAGGTTATGGCTCGACAAACTATGATGCGTGGCACGGTTACTGTTGAAAGTTTATCTGCTACACCGTGGGGGACTTTGACTTTTACAGGCCTGGTTTGGAAAGACCCAGAAGGGCATGAGTTGCTCAATGCACCGAGCGGGAAGGTCCGCGTTAATATGTGGGATGTGGTGACACGTAATTTTAAGTCCTCTGCTATCAAAGGCATTGAATTAGATAATGCGGTTATAGTCATTGATTTGGACGATAATAATCGGTTAGATTTCGCGCCCATATCTCCAGATGTAAATAAACCAATTAATGAGGTAGAGCCTCGTCCGAAAGCACCTAAAAAGACCACACAAGAACGGCAAGAGGAACTAGGTAAGAAAGTACGTAACTTTAATTGGCAAGGTCAACATTTAGATCTTAAGATTACACTTAGAAATAGTCAGTTAGAGGTCTTTAATAGAAACCGCCATTATGTGATAAAGAATGTAAACTCAAAAATTGATCTTGATAGTAAGAGGGTCATTCGTATCGATATGGAAACGGGCAAATTTGGTGGTACAGCCATAGGGGATGGTCTCGTATTAAAAGGTCGTGTAGATTTAAAGGATGTTTTAAAGCATCGCATGCCTCAACTGGATCTACAATTTGATGTGAAAGGGGTGGATCCATCATCACTAGGCTTTGGTGAGAATATTCATGATGCCATGACCTTGCTTACAAAGGTAACAGGCGATTTTAACCGTCCTTTTGCTAAAGGTCGTGTGACGATGCCTATTTTACGGATTCCTGCACTTACTTTTGAGAATGTAGTAGGAGATGTGACGTACCAAGATGGTATTTTGAATTTTGAAAACGTTAGTGCCAATGTATACAGCGGTAAATTGGAGGCTAAGGGTGTATATAATTTGGACACTCGAGCCTATACGATTACAGGCGTAGCAAAGGATTTAGATAGTAGTGTAGCCCTCAAGGCTCCTGAGTTTCTCGTGCCCGTATCGGCAAATTTGAACTTTAAAAGTGAAGGCCAACCTCGAGATATGGAGGTATGGGGTAACTTCTGGTCTGGTGAAGGGCACTATATGCTAATTCCGATTCAAAGCATTACGGGAAACTTTCACAATAAAGGGCGGCATTTATCCTTTAGCGATGTGAACGTACATACGAAAATCACCACTATCACTACGGATGCTCTGCGTATCGATGATGGACAGCTCACGATGGGGCCGCTTAATATTACTTCTCACGGGGGTAGTAATTTCATTCTGTATGATGAGTCATTTGATGAAATTGATGAAAATATGACTCGCATTAAAGATGATATGAAACAAGCTAGGGAAAATAGTAGACGTGCTTCTGACTCTGCAAAAGACATCGACAAATCTGGCCTTACAGCGCCGGACATAAAAGAATCCATGAAGGATCTGAAGCGGAGTATGGATACGGCAAAAGATAGTATAGATAATCTGTCAAAAAACAGTAAGCAATAAACTGTATTGAGCTGTAAAGGGTAAGAAGTAATAATAAAGTAACAATATAAAGTAACAAAAATAATAAACTAACAAAAATCAAAAAAGAAGGCAATCTATCATGGTGATGAGTTGCCTTCTTTAAGTTATAAGGTGCTAAATTATATATAGCTATACGAAAGATTTTATTATCTGTTTAATCCGTTAGAGCGTACATATTCGGTATTTTCTGTGTCTTTGGTATCTGTTTTGGTGTTAGTTCGTTTTACCGTAATAAGAGGTTTCTTTTCTTTGGTTTCCTTTTCTTCGTATGGAATTACTTTATCTCCTTGATCCGGTAAAAATGTTTCGATACCGTTTCGTTTGCCTTTTTGCGTGTTTGAATCAGTGGCCAATTGACTTTGTTGTGGAACGATATAGATTTCGTCTTTATTGATGGTTACATCATTTAGCAAGAGTTTGAATGCATTTGGACTTACATATAGAATTCCGTCTACCATACGTGCTGCAGGCAGTAAAGATTCGGATGTATCAAGGTTGATGATTTGCAGTTTACCCTTGCGCACGACTTGTTTAGAGTCCGGTTGTACCGCTAATGTAGCAATGTTCATGTCGATCAATGCTGTTTTAGTAGGTGCATCCCAAGATACTTTGTAACCTAATGCTTCTGATACTTGACGTAAAGCTACGAGTGGCTGACCGTCAACATAGATGACATTTGGCTTTTTATCGATTGGCTCCAATAATATGCCATCTACATTGATGTAATGCTGTGTCGTTACTGATGCAGGTCTTTTTAAACTCTGCGTCGGTGCAGGTGTATCCATACCGACTGCTGCCTGTGCAGGCTGTACCACTCCGCTTGTGAAAGCCAGCGCTCCTAAGGCTATACCGGATACAATAAGTTGTTTTAATTTCATGGTAACCTCCATTGTGTATAAAACGTCACGATAAATCATAATTGGTACTATAACATGGATATATGAATATTATATTATGAATTTTAATTTTATAAAACTGATAAAGGAGAAGGAGTAAATTTATCGATTTTATACCTAGGCTTGATTGTAAAATATATTTATACTTTACAACAAAACTTTAATTATGCTATTCTGAGGAAACATGATTAATAGTATTGGTGTTCATATGCAGGAAATGAGGACTGTGACTAACTCTCGTGTTCAAATTGATTTTAAATTTGATAAGTTAAGAATAGTATGATTTTCTGATAATTTATTTCTTACATCCTGAGAATAGTGTGAAGTTTAGGCTTGATAGTAGGAAACGTATATGTTCTGTTGGGCTTGTATTTAGTTAAATGGTTCAGATAAAAAACTTTAAGGGGTATCTATGAAGAGGATCGAGGTAATATGTAGTGAAAATAATAATGAAATTAAAACGTTATATCATTTTTATACTATTATGTATCGGGATATGTTTAATCTTAAATCCAGTAGAACGAATATATGTTTTTATCTTTGCGGAGCGCTATGCTACGGAATGCTTTGAAGGATTAAAGATTCAAATTTTAAATAATGGAAACGTAATTTATAAAGATAGTCTTTTTGATGAACCGCTTGTTATATTTGAAAAAGTATTATGCTATCGTGAAGATGATGATAAAATTATTTTTTGTAAATATAACTATTTGTTTAATGGAACATTCAACTATAAATATTTAGTCTATCACAAATTTGATTCATCATTTAGCACATATTATTCGGAGGGCCCTTATTTACATACTGATTATGGATTTAAGTTGAAGTATTCTGATGATCGTTATTATGATGATGATAATTATGCCATTACAGTTCCCAGTAAATGGGTTTTGCTAACGCCATGGCATTAGTATGAATTACAGTATTTAAATAGGCTCTATAATAAGTGTTGGAGGTCTTGCTGCTGGTCTTGCAGGTGCTTTTGTTATTGGTATTACTGGAGCAACACTTGGCGATTGCGTTAAAGATGAAATTAAATTTAATTTAAAAAAGGATGTAGATAAGTAATGTATCAAGATTTGATTATAATATTGGGGATTATATTTCTCGTATACAAACTTATTACACATGAAGGTAAGCTTAGTTTAGCTAGAATTATTGCAACGGTTTCTATTATTGTCGGTTGTGGATTAGTATTGCTGAGTAAACTGATATCTCCATTTGTTTTACTATTTTGGTGGCTAATTTGTCTCGGTATTTCTTTAATAGGAATGTATTTTGTGCCAAGTAGTGAGAATTATGATGAGGATAAAGCCCAAAAGCATCAAAAGCTATATAAAGGGGCTTTATACTCCTGGATATTTATGATAACTTTATATATTTTTCTATATATTTTGATTTATTATTAGCTATATCCTTGTTATTGAGGGTAGTGTCAATAATTTTGTGTAAATTATATTCTTTAATAAGAAACCATATTCATCAATATAAAGAAAAAATAGGTGCTGTTAATCCCACATATGGATTTATATATAACTATTATAGATCTGATGGAAGAGAAGTAATTGATATTATAATTAAAAGAACAAAAGAGTATAAAGCTGGTTCGTTTGATAAACCGAAGTTCTTGTCTTTTAATCATAGTGAAATACTAAAAAATTCTAATAATTCAGAATTTGTTTGGACTAAGGAGGCTTTAGGAAAGTCAGTTGCTCAAAATGTATTATCAGAGGTGGGAAATCAACCATGGGTTGGATATGTGCATTATGCAGAGAACGCATCAAAATTTACTCGAACTGTAGCGAAAGTTGGAGGGCCTGTTTTAATAGGTTACTTACTTTACGATATGCAAAATGATTACCAAATGTACAGTGGTCGAGAACTAGCTAAAGCTTGGGGCGCGGATTTACTTCCTGTAGTTTTCGGATTGGGTGGAGGTGTTGCTGGCAGTGCTGGTGGACCAGCAGGTTCTTTTGTCGTTGGTGTTACTTTGGCGACAACGGGAGACTATTATAAAGATAAGATTAAGTCTAATTTGAAAAAGGATGTAGTTAAGTAATGTCTCGAGATTTGATTATAATATTGGGGATTATATTTCTCATATACAAACTTATTACTCATAAAGGTAAGCTTACTTTAGCTAGAATTATTACATTTTTAGGCCTTGCAATGGGAAGCGGAATAGCTTTGCTTCATGAATTTGCCCCAGTATTTGTATTATTTTTTCTGACAATAGTTTGCATGGGAATTTCTTTGGTTGGGATGTATTTCATGCTTAAGAATGACGAGTTTGAAAGTGATAAAGTAGAGAAATATCAGTCCAATTTTAAAGTAGGCGTATATACTTGGTTATTTCTAGTCGCTTTATACATATATTTATATGTTTTAACCTATTATTAGATACTTTGATAATGTATATAGTAGGATTTTATTGATTAATATGTAACTCTAATATAAGGTATATAAACATAAAAAGGACGCTATAGTCTAATCTTCAGTAGTATATACAGAATGGTTTAGAACTATAGCGTCTTTTTATTTAATCGCTCATTTGAGGTCTGCGTGGATGTTACAGATAAGTCATAGAGCTGAAAGAGAGTTTATTTCATGCGAACATTAAAGCTGTTGGTGAAGCAATTTCAGGTAAATCAGTCAAATTAGTGGCTTCTAATGATGTATCTTTACAAGCGGCAACGAATACAAGTGAAAAGCTTGAAAATGCTAAGAGTAAAGGCTAGTCTGTTGGGGCTAATATTAGTGTTGCTGGTGGCGGTATACTTGGTTTTGATGCAAGTGCTAATGCTGCAAAACAAAAGGGTAATACAAAGGTAACAACACATACTGGTACTACTGTTGTAGGTACGGATGCTGTTAATATTACATCAGGAAAGGATACCTATATCAGTGGCTCCAAGGTAATTGGTAAATCTGTAACAGCCGACGTAGGTGGAAATCTTTCTATTGAAAGCTTACAAGATACAAAGACATATGTAGGTGAAAGCTCTAATAAAGGGTTTAGTATATCTACAAATGCGGGTTCTCTAAGTAATGTATCTATGAGCTCAAGCAAAGGTAAAATGAAAAGTGATTATGCAAGTGTTACTGATCAAGCGGGGATATATGCAGGTGATGGTGGCTTTGTAATTTTAAGAACCTTAGTAAAGCAGGAAAAGATGCTGTGTGGAACACATTAGGCACATTACCTAATCTGTTACCAGACTCTAGCAAATCTACTTCTACTACTACAAAATCTGCTATTTCAAATGGTACAATAGAAGTACGAGATGCTGGCTTTAATATGCAAACACTGTCTCGAGATACAAAAGATAGCTTGAATAAGCTTGATGAAATCTTTGATAAAAAGAAAATTGAAGAACGTCAAGAATTATCTAAGTTATTTGCAAAAGAAGCCTTTGAACAATTACATAATTGGAATCCAATCTCTAAAGAAGGTAAAGCCGCAAAAGCAATAGCCCATGGTGTAGTCGCTGAAGTATCTGCTCGTATGGCAGGGAATAAACCGGGTAGTGGGTTTTATGCTGGAGCTACCAATGAAGCATTAATTGGAGAGATTCAAAAAATTGCAAAAGAAAAACCTGATGTAGCTCAAACATTAAGTGCTTTATTAGGTGCTGCTGTAAATGGTAGCTTAGGCTATTCCCCTGTGACAGGTGCAGCTGAAGCACAATATGGGACTAAATGGAATCAATATTTAACAACAAATCCAGATACAATATATTTGGCAAAAAAATATTTAAAGAAAAAGAATGGAGAAAGTTTAAGTGAGCGTGAAGTAATATTCCTTTTGGAGAATTTAAGGAGTATAGCTGAAAAAGATAGTGATAAAGCCAAATCTTGGGAGATAATGTCAGAATCATATTGGGATTTATCTCATTGGGAGGATTTTCTTATTTCATATGGCAATTTATCCTATCAAAGTATCTCTGACTTTGAACATCATTATAGTTTATTGAAGGATGAACAAATTAGATTACAAAAAGAGTTAGTCAAACAAGGGTATGTGTTTACTGATGTTGTACCGGTTAAAGCTATTTATGTTGATGAAGATAGGAGAGCCTTGGATGAAGCAATAAGATTAGAGAAGGAAAAGGATATTGATATTAATAAAGAAAGAGATGTTAATAAACGTCAGAATATAATTCACTACACAGCAAAGGAAGCCGGGATGGCTTTTGAACGTAATGTACTTAAATCTAAATATCCTGTGTTAACAGTTTTTTTTGAAAAAATGAGAACTGGGAATGGTAGTATGGAAAAGTATAACTCGAAAAGTATTTTAGCAAAAACAATTGCGCAGTCAAATGGCATTAAAGATATTTTAGTTTCTTTGCGTGATGAGGATTTTGATAAGGATACAAATAGTGTTTTAAAACGTATTGATATTAATTTTGCTAAGACTGAAAAGGGTGGCGCCTGGTCTGATTTAGGGGCATCGGTAGGAAGAATGGCTGCTAGATTAAAAGTTATAAAGCATGGTGATTATTATGATGTCAAACTTTTAGGTTTCGATAGATCTAATTATGAATATAAAGAGGATGCTAGTGATATAAAAGATAAGTGGATTAGATGGGCCAATAATTTCTTTTATGATTTACAACAACAAGGTTTAATTACTCCGTTTTCTTTTGAGGTAACTTCTAATTTTTACTTCAATAAGTCTAATGGAAAGGTATATACTAAATGATAGTACTAAAATCTTTACTGAAAAGGATGGGTTATTTTGTAATTATATTTATTAGTATTGTAGCTATATATATAATTACCTATGTTGCTTCTACAACAACCTTTTTAGCTACCTCTAATTATGACTCTTCTCTTGGTAGGGAGGCTGGGTATCTTAATGATATGGATTATGATTTGTATGTTCCAGGAGAAATACTGACTGTTGAAGTTTATAATGATTATGAGATTGCATGTTTAACGTCTTTTGGTGCTATTTTTGTAAATGGTAATGAGGGGAGTATTCACTATCTTATTGAAGTCGATGATAGAGCCTCACTTTTAAAAGAAATTGCTTCTTATAAAGATAAAGCTAAGAAACGACAGGTTGTAGTGTATGATAGCAGTCAATCGTTAAGTGATAAAGAGAAAAAGCTCTATCAAAAGTTAATTGATAGAATTGATAAACGATTACCTACTTATGTTGACGTAAATCGAGAACCAAAATGGCTTCAAGTTCTAAGAAATATAACAGGTAATGATAAAAGCTTAATATAGTTGTTTCAATAAATCTAAAAAGGACGCTATAGTCTAATCTTCAGTCGTTATACTGATTGATTTAGAACTATAGCGTCCTTTTTTATTCCGTTCATTTGAGGTATGAGAGGATGTTACAGATATGTTATAAAGATGAGAGAGATTTTATTTCATGCGAACTGCTTCACCGAATTCGTCTTCGGTCATGAGTTTTTCTTCCAATATGATTTCTTTAATAGAGCAACCGCGTTTGTATGGTTCTTTTACTATCTTAGTACTCTTATCATAACCGATGTATGGTGTTAAGGATGTGGCAATCATGATGGATTGTTCTAATTTTTATTATATAAACTTATATAAATTTTGTGATATATTAGAATTAAAATTTTAGTTGTGTTGTAAACGAGTAGTTTTAATGATAGGAATACTCATATGTTATTTTTAAAAATTTATAATTATTTTGTGAGGGGCGTTGTACTTTTCTTTCTTATAATTATCCCTTTTACTATTGTTACAAATCCTGAAATGATCGAGGATGAAGTCGATTTTCATTTTTTTGTTACTCTATATATTGTAATCCTTTTGAGCTATGTGGTATGGACCTATATTTATAACTATTTAAGACGTAAAAGAGGTTAGCATTTGTGCATATTCATTTACCATTAGTTTTCGTAGTCATCTTTTACTCGGCAATTGTTCTCTATTGGATCATATATAAGATACTCTTAAGAAAAAAACTTTCACCATTACTAGTATCTTTAATTGCTAATTCTAATTATAGTTTTATTAAATTTATCTCTTGGGCGATAATTATTACATACCCATTCATGCTTTTTAGCATGTTTTATTTCTTAGATTACATAGCCGTGCCAATTGTTATGGCTTGGTTTTTACAACCTGTTTTAGTTGCAGCTACACTATTCAGGCAGTCATCACACAGTCGTTATTATGATTGGGCTAGAAAAAAACAGATGTATGTAGTGTGGATTGTATTCTTTTATTTATTAGCGGTTCTAGGTGTATTGAAATTTTATGATTTTTTGTAGCGTTTAAGTTGTAAAGAAAAAGTATATTCCCTTTATTGAGAATCAAGGGAGAAGTAGGAATGCCTGCTAACAATAAAAATTTTTTAAAAGCTATATTTTCATAAAGGTGTAGATGCTCACTTAGAAGTATTTGATAAAAATGGAAATCATTTAGGAGAAGCAGATCCTATAACTGGAGTGATTAGGGAGGGATCTCAAGACCGTAGCAAAAAACTTAGAAAGGATTTAAGGTAATGATTATGAAACCTATTAAGTCTTTATATAGTAGATATAACCAAAATGATATTTGTATGTTAGAACGAATAGGACCATATAGCATAATAAATAATAACCATCAAGGGATTATTGTATTGGACTCCTCATGGAATGAAGTGAAAAAAATTAAGGTAGATGAAAATCTATTTTTCCCTGAAGCCAGATATATAGATTACGTCAATAATAGGATACTTTTTAAGTTAGAAGCATTTCTGTGCTTAATTGATATTGAGAGTAGTTGGGTTAAACTAATAGAGCTTCCTAGTGATTTGCAAGATTTATGTTTTTCAGACTTACATTGTTTTGGCAAAGACTATATTATGATAGGTACGAGTAAGAATGTAGTATCTTTGGATTTAATTGACTTTAAAGTTACAGTGCTAGATCTTGATTCTGTTAATGAATATCCATTTAATGAGTATCGAAATAGATATAATGGAATAGTGACGTATTTTAGAAATCATAAATTAATTTGTCATGACTCTAAAAATATAATAATTGTAGATGGTACACGTGTTATTGAAATTCCAGATGTAGTTTCTATCAAATACTATCAACTAATGGCCTCTAATAGATATTTGTTAGCAATTGGTGAAAAACAGCTACAGCTTATTAATATAGAGAATGCTAGGGAAAGTAAATTAATCTCTTTTTCATTTCCATGTTATTGTGTTGGTGCAGATATATTGGAGGAACAGGATACAATCCATCTCTCTCTTTTATTACATAATGATTGGGAAGAGATTATGCGTGTGGAAGAATATGCTTTTACCTTTGATGAATTACATGAGGATGTTGTGCTATAAGTAATTCTTTATATGCTATAATTAAGTGTTACATGAATTATTTAATATATCTTAATTATAGAGTTATAGAGATTATAGAAAGAGGTTCTTTATGGCATCCGGCAGATCTGAAAAAGAGTTACAAGGGGTAACGATGTTAGGTCACAAGACCGATTACCCAACTGATTATGCACCACAGGTGTTAGAGGCGTTTGATAACAAGCATCCTGACAATGATTATTTCGTTAAGTTTAACTGTCCTGAGTTCACTAGCTTGTGTCCTATGACAGGGCAACCAGACTTTGCCACAATCTACATTTCTTATGTACCAGATAAGAAAATGGTTGAGTCCAAGTCCTTGAAGTTGTATCTGTTTAGTTTCCGCAATCATGGGGACTTTCACGAGGACTGCATTAACATTATCATGAAAGATCTTGTGAAGTTGATGGATCCTAAGTACATCGAGGTATGGGGCAAGTTTACGCCGCGCGGTGGCTTGTCTATCGATCCATACGCAAATTACGGCAAGCCTGGTACAGAGTGGGAAAAGACGGCAAAAGAGCGCCTTCATTTCCACGACATGCAGCCAGAGCGCGTAGCATACCGTTAATATGGCATACGAATATTTAACAATGGTCGCATCCTTTATTACTTGTTTTATGATGGGTGTGACCTTGTCTTTACAACCTGCATCAATAATCGTAGGGGCTCACACTCATTTAAGAGAACAAAGTAAATGGACTCGCTGGAACGGATATATCATGTTTGTGTTGCTCCTATTTGTGTTAGATATGCTCGTAACGAATGGTATATATATTGCGTTTCACGATGTGTATGGTAATCTTTTGAACATTGTTTATCATGATTTCAATCCTATGGACATGTTCTTTAGTGAAAGCTTTCAAATAGTTGTTATTCTAGTCTTTTCGCTTGTGTTATTTCAAGTGTTAGGGCTCGTTGATTTAGCTCATGGAGAACGGGATTTATCCTTTTATTATGACCAAGTAGATGAGGGTAAACAGAAGTCATCTTGGATGGAGCGGTACATGGGGAGTCAAAGAGGCTTTCTTGGAGCGAGCTTGGTGGGTTTGCTCTATATGCTGAGAATGACGATAAAAACAATGTGGCCTTATATCGTGTGCCTAGTGTGGTTTAAAATCCTAGCTATACTTGTAAATGTATTAGTGTCTCCGAGTATTAACCGAATTATGCATGCTGATAATGAATTGACGACCCTAATCATTTTCGACCCATATATTATCACCTATGTAGTTGCTGGTTTCTTATGGGGTCATGTAGCATTACATCATGATGTAACTAAAGTATCGCACTTAGCTAGTAGCATGGCTATATATCTTATCCCTCGTCTTACAGTTTTGGTAGGAGCGGTTTTCTTTATAGGATTGGCCCTCATCATTATAATGGTACCCATCACATGGGATGGGGTACTTAATGCACTTACAACAAAATAGATAAAGCTAGTTATTTCCTGTATTTTTAGGGTTTTAAAAGTCGTTCTCATTCTCTTGACAATGAAATGATTCAAATGTTAGAGTATGGTTGTATTAATTGGAATACATAAACGGTTATACCCCGTGTATGGTGAATAACAAGGTGCAATATAAAATCGTCCTTGGGATGTTCCTAAGGACGATTTTTATCATCTATCGCTAGAGGGAGAATTAGATGAGTATAGTAACAAACCAAACAACTGAACTTATTGGTAAAACACCGATATATCAATTGCCAAATACCAATATTTATGTAAAACTTGAAAAATATAATGTAGGCGGTTCTGTAAAAGACCGTGCCGTTCTCGGTATGTTACAGGCTGCAAGAGAGCAAGGTCGCATCCATGAGGATAGCATCATCGTAGAAGCCACAAGTGGTAATACGGGGATCGCTCTTGCTATGGTAGGCGCTATTTTACATATTAAAACAGTGATTATCATGCCTGAAAGTATGAGTAAAGAACGCCGTGAGCTTATTAAGGCGTATGGGGCGCAGCTCATCTTAACACCAAAAGAAACAGGTATGAAGGGGGCTCTTGAGCGGGCCAATGAAATTTTAGAGAAGTATCCAAATGCTTTCACCTTGGGGCAATTCGTAAATCCTGCAAACCCAGATATGCATTACCGCACGACGGGTACTGAAATTGTAGAACAAGTGCCGAATGTTGATGTATTTGTAGCGGGTATCGGCACGGGTGGTACTTTCACAGGCGTTACAAGACGATTGAAAGAACATAATCCTAATCTAAAAGCCATTGCTGTAGAACCAACGGGATCTCCTGCTATTACCGAAGGTAAGGGCGGCCCTCACAAAATTCAAGGGATTGGGGCTGGGTTTATTCCTGAAAACTTTGACCAAACATTGATGGATGGCGTGCAAACTGTAAGTGACGAAGAAGCTTTTAGCGAGGTGCAAACCTTTATGCGTGAAAGTGGTATTTCTATTGGCCTTTCCGCGGGGGCGGCCATTGTAGCGGCAAAACGCATGGCTCGTGAATTACCTAAGGCGAATATCGTTGTTATTGCACCTGATGGAGTAGAGAAATATTTATCCCTCTTGGACTTTGGCAACAACGAATATGTTAAATAATAGATTTCAGATAATAAAAATACTGAATTTTGGATTGGTAAAAGAATAGGTTCTATATATAAAGCCTTATATATAGGAATATAGACCAAATATGTTGTATACTAGATATATCTATATTTCTGTAGAATGTAAGTAGAGTTATTTGAGATGGAGTCACTATGATGCAAGGTTTGCGCGATTTATGGGGCAAAATTCAATATAATATTAAGCGTGTAATGGATTCTGACCCAGCTGCCACAAGTGTATGGATGGTTATATGGACATATCCACATATTACGGCTTTGTTCTGGCATTTCTTTGCCCACCGTTTATATAAGGCGGGGTGGCCAATCTTGGCTCGTCGTGTGGCTCTCCATTCTCGTCATGTAACGGGTATTGAAATCCATCCAGGTGCGACGATTGGTCGCGGCCTCTTTATCGATCATGGTATGGGTGTTGTTATTGGCGAAACGGCTATTGTAGGCGATAATGTAACCTTGTTCCATCAAGTAACACTAGGTGGGATGTCTTCTAAAAAGGTAAAGCGACATCCGACGATTGAAGATGATGTACTCATCGGTACGGGTACAAAAATTTTAGGGGACATTACGATTGGGGCGCGCACGAAGATTGGCTGTAATCTCGTTATCAAACATGATATTCCTAAGGATATGGTAATTTTTGAAACAGATCCAGAAAATATGTATGTTCGTAAACCTAGTCGCAATGCAACTGCTGCACAAGCAGAGGAGAAAAAAATCCCTGATAATTACATAGAATACTATATTTAATATTAAAGCGTATTTAATATATAATCATTTTTAATATAGAGTTATATTGAATATAGAATCATACAAGCCTCTAACTATTAGATTAACTAGTAGTTAGAGGTTTTTTTATGATTCGTAGAAATATGATTCTGTGAAGTATTGGATTTAGGTTTGCTATCCATTGGGTATATGTTTGAACTAGTATGGTTATGATGTTTTCATTAAACTTTTATACAAAAATATCTATTCATATATTGACATGGAAAATCATTATTGGTAGAATATAAACATAATCAATATTGATTATGAATTAAATAAACGAATTGATGGCGTAGAAGCCAACTGTGTTTGTTCTGCTTTTAGAATAAACTATAATTGAGAATTAAGTGAAAAAGGAGTTTTATTATGAAAAACGTACAACAAGTAAATCAATATTTAGCAGATCTTTCCGTATGGAATGTAAAATTACATAACCTACACTTCAATGTAACTGGTCCGCAATTCAAATCTATTCATGAATACTTGGAATCCATTTATGATGAAGCCTTTGAATACTTTGATGCCGTAGCAGAACATGTGAAAATGCAAGGTCAATTTCCATTGGTAAATTCCGGAGAATACGCAAAATTAACTAAAATCGAAGAATTGGGTCAAGAAGACATCCCTCAAGCAAGGGTAATTGATATCCTTCTTAAAGATTTTAAATACATGAATGATCAAGCTGTAGCAATTCGTGCAGCAGCTGATGAAGAAGGTGATTTCTTGCTCGTAAGCATGATGGAAGATCACGTTGCATACTATGTAAAACAAATCTGGTTCATCGAATCCATGTTGAAATAAGACAATTGACAATGCCTTATTGGGTATGATATGATTACTCAGTAAAGCATGGAGGATTACTCAAGAGGCTGAAGAGGACGGTTTGCTAAATCGTTAGGGCGGGTTACCGTCGCTAGGGTTCGAATCCCTAATCCTCCGCCATGTAAAGACCTCACATCATCCGATGTGAGGTCTTTTTGTATAATATATTAATTTATTATATTATTTATATAGGCCTAATTTGTGAGGATTCGAGTGAGTCCAAGGCCTTATTACTATTGAATGACACAGGTGTGTAAGGGTATAGAGTTGACGTATGTCTAGGGGTTTCATATAATAGATTGTATAAAATGTAATTTTAAGGAGACTCTTATGAATACAAAACATATACGTCAAATGAATCGTATCCGTCGAGCGTTAGGCATTGGCGCATTATGCCTCGTTGCGTCTGTTGGGTTTAGTCATGCTGAAAGTATTGCCATCCCAAGTGCACGTCCTATGGTGGATGGCGTAAGTGCTGATGTAGAGACTGTTAGTAGTTCTAGTAAAGGACAACAGCATGTGAACTCAGATGTTATTACGCCTAATGATTGGACATATACAGCATTACAAAGACTCATTAAACATGGTGCTATTACAGATACCCACGGATTTACTTTTGATGGTGCTAGCTACACAAAGGATGAGCTTATGCCGCTTATCGATGAGGTAGTCACAAAACGTGAGCAAATGAACGATAATGATCGAGAATATGCATTGCGTATTTACCAAGAAAATATGCGTGATGTAATGGATTACCGTATTGCTCGCGATAAAAAAGCTACTGATGAGCGCCGTCAAAAACTAGATGAAAAGCGTGCTGAAAAGGCTAAAAAATCTGGTAAGACCTGCCAAGTATCCAAGGATCAACAAGAGGCTCTTGATAAGGCTGGTGATGAAGTAGCAAAACCGGAAGAACGCGCTTTAACAGATGAACAAATCAAAGAAAAAATGAAGAAATTCAAAATTGATGATTCTCGCGTTAAGGTAAATAATGAAGTGCGTATTCGTTACACTGACTCTAAGGATAAAAAGTCCAAAACAGATGCTCGTATGCAGACGGAGATGACGTTCACTCTATAACTCTTAGTAAGGGGTTATAATGATTGATTTTTTTAAGAAACAGTTGTTTACTGCCCATCAAAACGGTAAGCAGCAGGTAAGTGAGGTCTTTAAATATATAGGACCTGGTATAATCGTAACCGTTGGATTTATCGACCCGGGAAACTGGGCCGCCAACTTGGCAGCTGGCGCCAGTTACGGTTATGAATTGCTGTGGGTAGTCACACTATCTACGATTATGCTCATTTTATTACAGCATAATGTGGCACATTTAGGCATTGTACGCGGTCAATGCTTGTCGGAATGTGCTTATGAATTCTTACCGCGTTATGCATCTCGCTTTGTGCTTAGCACGGCAGGAATTGCGGCGGCAGCGACGGCCTTGGCTGAGTTTATTGGCGCCGCTATCGCCTTGAAGATGCTCTTTGGTATTCCTATCTTGATAGGCAGCATTTTGACGGCTCTTATCTGTACGGTCATGCTCATTACGAACTCCTATCG
Organism: Veillonella parvula; assembly: GCF_018378075.1. GTDB lineage: Bacteria > Bacillota > Negativicutes > Veillonellales > Veillonellaceae > Veillonella > Veillonella parvula_K. The sequence continues at coordinate 85,196 of NZ_JAGZYE010000003.1, read as the reverse complement.
TAAATTAGAGCGAATCATTGCTGGCTTTGTATCCCTCATTGCATTGGCGTACCTCGTTGAGGTAAATATGGTCAACGTAGATTGGGCAGCGGCTGGTATTGGTTGGGTGGATCCTAATATTCCTAATACATCGATGCTCGTTATTTTGAGTATATTAGGGGCTGTAATTATGCCTCACAACTTGTTTTTACACTCTGAAATCATCCAAAGTCGCCAGTTTAATACACAAGACCCAGCGATTATGAAACGGCAGTTGCGCTATGAATTCCTCGATACTTTGTTATCTATGGGGATTGGGTGGATGATTAACTCCGCCATGATTATATTGGCGGCGGCTGTCTTCTTTGCTCATGGAATTGAAGTAACAGAGCTTGAACAGGCTGAAGAGTTGTTGCGACCACTCATTGGACCCGCAGCGGGTATTATTTTTGCAATAGCATTGTTATTTGCAGGTTTTGCCTCATCCGCTACGGCAGGTATGGCGGGGGCAAGTATCTTTGCAGGAATGTTTGGCGAGTCTTACGATATGAAAGACTTCCATACGCGATTAGGCTTGGCACTAACATATGTTCCAGCATTATTGTTGATCGTGTTTATTACAGATTCCTTCCAAGCATTATTGTTCTCTCAAATGTTCTTGAGCTTGCAATTACCAATCACCATCTTCTTGCAACTTTACATGACGAGTAGCCGCAAGGTCATGGGAGAATACGCAAACCGTAAATTTACAAATATTCTCTTATGGAGCATAGGTATCATCGTTACGATCATGAATATCTACTTATTGATTGTAGGCTAATAGAATATTCTTTGTTAGTTACCAAAAGGTTTATTATAAAATCATAATTAGAATACAGCATTAGAGTACAATATTAGAGTATAATATTAGAGTACAACATTAGAATACAAAATTAAAATGCAAAGGACCGCTATGGCGGTCCTTTTGTCATGTTACTAACGTATCTATTATGTGAAAAGCGTATCTTTGAATACCCAAGAGGGGTATAAAATATGGTACAATTAAAGATAGTATAATTAAAATTAATATAATATCTGTTGGGGATATTCCTTAGCAGTGTGATATATGGAAAACTAGGAGGCCCTAATGGCAAAGGAAATCAAAGTGCAAGAGACAATACAATCTGATTTTAGTGTTGTGGTTAACGACATTGCTGAAGAGTTATTGACGCGCCTCAATATGGATGAGGATGGTTCTGTTATCGATATGTTCCAAACAGGCTCTTTTGATCCTTGGCAGTTATTCGTATTTTTTGGCGCTTTAGAAAAAGCTCTTATTGAGTTCAGAACGGATAAACGCAAGAAAACGGTTATCGTTCATGCACAACCTGAGGCTCTTATCGGCATAGGTCGCGTAGTGACACCTGTATCTACTATGCTTGAGCATGTATTGATGTCTCGTTTGAACGACATGAGCGAAGGCCGCTTGGAAACAGGCATGCTTACAGTATCTGCTGAAAGTATCGATTATGAAGGTGTAAACCTTAAAGGGCGTCACGTGGTTATCGTATGCGACCTTGTAGATGAAGATTCTAATTATCTCAAAGAATGCATTAAATTATGTAAAGAATTGAAAGCAAGCCACGTAGTGGCGGTGCCTCTCATGTTGTGGAACCCAGAATTGATCGATAATTTGACAGAGGAATCTATTAAGGCGGAATTATCTCATGAAAATCGTCCTCTCTCCTAGTAAGACAAAAACGATTGCCGATGTTGCTAGCAACGATGAGACAGTACATCATGCAGTCCGAGACGGTCAATTTCAGCCGAACATCACGAAAAAGATTATAACTCATGTACAATCTCTTGATGTAGCAGCTCTTGGAAAGGCGCTAAAGCTAAAGGCTGATAAGGCACAGGCTGTCTTTGATTTTTACCAGGATTTTGAGTCCCATCCTGTAGGTCGTGCCTGTGAAAGCTACGATGGCATTGCTTTCAAATATTTGGACTGGTCGAACTTATCTGATGAAGCCAAAACCTTTGGTGAAAGCCATCTTGTTGTGATGTCCGCGTTGTACGGTGTCGTTGAACCTAATATGGGTGTGCGCGACTATCGACTCGATATGGTTGATAAGGTAGGCGTTAATTTATACGATACATGGCGTGAAGCAGTGGATGCATACTTTCACAAGGAAGATTGGATCCTAAACCTAGCATCTAAAGAATATGCAAAAATGGTGAACCATCCAAAGGTGGTAACTATTGAATTTTGGGAATTACGGGGCGACACGTTTAAGCAGATGAGTACGTCCTCCAAAATGAGTCGAGGTGTGATGGCTCACGAATGTTTAATCCGACAAGTGAAACATGTGCGGGACTTGCCGCGCGAAATCAATGGATTTACCTGTGTCACTGACATTGAATCCATTACCATACCAAGCGAATCGATGACGATTCGTTATGAAAGGAAGTGATTGTTTGCAAGTGCAAGACATTCTTGCAAAAGACCTTGTCGGCGATGAATGGCTGACCGAGGAAGAATTGCGATTTCTCATGTCTGTAACTGATGAAGAACAGTTGCAGTTAATATATAAAAAGGCCTACGAAGTAAAGGTAAAATACGTAAAGCCTGTAGCGTATTATCGTGGCCTCATCGAGTTCTCGAACCGATGCATTAAGAATTGTAATTACTGCGGTATCCGCCGAGAAAACGATAAGGCGGAACGCTTTGATATGAATCGCGAAGACATCATCAAGATGGCGCAGTGGGCATACGACCATGAATATGGTTCCATTACACTCCAATCTGGTGAACGCTGTGATGATGCCTTTGTAGACTATGTTGTGGATTTAATTCGCGACATTAAAGCCATCGGTGATGGTTCTCTTGGCATAACGATGTGTGTAGGGGAACAAAGCGAAGAGGCGTACCGCCGCATGCGTGAAGCCGGTGCTAGCCGTTATTTACTGCGCATTGAAACAACTAATACAGATTTATACCATAAAATTCATCCTCGTGATGAATTGCACTCCTTTGAGACTCGCGTAGAATGCTTACGTCGTTTGCGACGCGTCGGCTTCCAAGTTGGCACAGGCGTTATGATTGGCCTACCTGGTCAAACTGAGGAAGATCTTGTGAACGATATCTTGTTCTATCGCGACATGGATATCGATATGATCGGCATGGGGCCTTATGTGGTGCATCATGATACGCCACTAGGTCAAGAAGCATTGGCGATGGGCATCGATGACGAAGCAGGTAAGTTGCGCCGTGTTCAACTGGGGCTCAAGATGATTGCATTGACTCGTTTATTCTTAAAAGACGTAAACATTGCAGCTACGACGGCGTTACAAGCACTAGATAAACTAGGCCGCGAAAAAGGTTTAGCCGCAGGGGCGAATATCCTAATGCCTATTATTACCATACCTGAACACCGTGCAAAATATTTGCTATACGATAACAAACCATGCGTAGACGACAATGCAGAACAATGTAAAGACTGCTTGACTCGCCGAGTAATGTCCATCGGTGATACAGTAGGTTGGAAACAAAATGGGGACTCTAAACACTACGGCAAACGGACGGGGGAATTTTAATAAAATGGATTATAGAAATAAATTAGTTTTTTAATATACGGATATATTGTTTGTTGAAAACTATTAACAGTGTTTATATATTTATACATAATTATCTTTTATATTAATATAAAAATGCTTTTTGAGAATGAAATTCGAGAAAGGCATTTTTTTTATGATATAATTTAATAAAAATAGAAAAAACATTAGAAGTGAGCATGAAGATAATGTAGAAGATTCAAAGATAGGCGGTGAGTTTCAATGGATAATTATATTGGTATGAATATATCTGAAAGTATTAAGGGTACTACGCGCTTTCAACAATTATATGAGGCTGTAATAAAATATAGTGAGGATATGACTATATTTTTATTACAAAAACCATTAGCTATATATACTGAGAGAGATTATTATGAGTATGGGATTCTTTTGGTCATTCCTAATAAAGCTATTTATTTACTTGATTGTGGTGATGATTTAGACTTATTTGAAGATTATTATGAAGATATAATTGATGATTTGAATTCATTAATAACTGAAAAGTATCCACAGTACTTTGGGGTTTTGGGACGAAAACGTGAGTGGTCTAAGTTAATACAAAGGATATCTGAGATTCCAACTCGAGAGCAGATTAATACAATTAGTGATAAAGCACAGCAAAGGAAGATTGATTTAATTTCTTCGTTATGTATAGGTAGCATTAATGAATTAAAAGATTTTGATAAATCTTTATTAAGCAAATCGTCTTTGTCAACATTAGAATCTATAAAAAATAGAATCATTTTATTTGATACAGATCAGACTAGATTTATTTATGAGGATAAAAGTAATAAAAAGATAATACGAGTTCAAGGTTTGGCGGGATCTGGGAAAACAGAGCTTTTATTACATAAAATTCGACAAATATTTGTTAGTGACGATACTGCACGTATTGCTGTGACTTGTTTTAATCGTGTTTTAGCAGATAGCTTAAAGGTTAGAATAGTTGATTTCTTTAATAGAATGAAAGTTAGTGAACAAATTACTGATACACGTTTGTTTATTGCTCATAGCTGGGGGAGTAGGAATAACGCTACTTCAGGGCTATATGCGCGGATTTGCTCTTATTATAAAATACCTTTTCAACCGTTTTCTAGATTAAAATCATCAAAAGAAATTTGGAAAGATGCTATTCAATATTTAAAAAAGCAGAGTTTTGAACCAATGTTTGATTATTTATTTATTGATGAAGGTCAAGATTTTGACACTGAGTTTATACAACTTTGCGATATGGTAACTGCTAAGCAAGTTTTTATAGCAGGAGATGTATTACAAAATATTTTTTCTAACAATAATATTATAAATTATACTGATACCGATTATGTTTTAAGTAAAGTATATCGTACGGATCCTAGAACCTTATTGTTTTCACATATTTTGGGTTTTGGATTATTTGAACCACAAGCTGTTCGATGGCTTGATGATAATGAATGGGAATTGTCAGGGTATAATGTTACAAAAGTAAAAAATAGTCTAGATCAGTTTGTTATTTCTCGTAAAATGATAAAACGTTTTGAAATTAATGATGGGTTTGAGAATATTGTCCCTATTACAGTTTGTCCGGAGGAATCTTTAGATACTGAATGCATAACTAGAAATGTTACATCTATAATAGCTCAAATTAAGACTGAAAATCCTGATGTGTTAGCTAAAGATATTGCTATTATTTTTACTAAATACAATGAAAATATTTGGAATAAGTTTGCAGTATGTCTGGGGAAAGAGTTAAATATTCAATTTGGTTGGGAGTACTTATTAGCCCCTAGAGAAAAGCGAACTCAGCTCGAAAATGAAATTACGATTACAAATATAAATAATGTTAAAGGATTAGAGTTTCCATTTGTAATTGTTGTTGCTAATGATGATTTATATTATATAAATGATAGAAATGTTGATATTGAAGTAAAAAAAAGAAATGCTTTATATATGGCACTAACTAGATCTTTTATTTCATCATTCTTAGTGATTGAAAAAAATGAAATTGCTGAGGTCATTGAAAAATTAGTTGATATATCAATTCTGCTTCATGAGAATGAAGCTAAGCTTACTATACAGAAACCTCAAAATATTCTTAAGAAAGATTTATTGTATGGAATTCAAGCAACTCTCCTTAAGACTCAAGATGAGATTATTCAAGAATGTTTTGATGAACTAGAATTAGATTCAACTACTAGAGCTGCATTACGTAGTATGCTTAGGCCAATTCGAATTATTGCTGAAGGTACAACAAATAAAGATATAATCATGGCTAAGATTAAAGAAGTATATTCTACATATATTAGATAGAGTGGAATTATTATGAGGATAAACTATAATGAACTATTACTATTAAAAGAGGAGTTATATATTTATAAGGGTGATAAACTATTAGTAGAGAATATTGCTGGTAGAATAAATAACTTTTACTTTAGAAATAAAGTAGAATTAGTTTTAATGGTACTAAAGCTTTATGAATATTTCTTGGATAGGAAAGATTATATTTTAAAAAATAATAGTACTATTTTTACATTTGATTATCATCCAATTATTAAGCGAATTATTATAAAACATGAGGATAAATATACCTCTATAGTTTCCTTTTTATCGTTATATGAACAAGGAACTAAACGTTTATTAAAATTAATCCCTGAAAATCAAGTTGTTGGAATACAAGAGGTTACAATTTTAATTCGATACTATCTTTATTTAGTCGCAAATTCAATAGAGATATTACCTTGGGATGAAGAATATAGTACTATTGAAAGTATTTTAAATGAATATAAAGCTGATGATGAGTCATATTTAGAGATATCTATTGATGATATTTTATTATTGAATTCTCGATTACTTTATTACGATACTGCATATTTTCGCTATGAAATTGATTTTGAGAATAGCATAGAGGTAGATAACGATTGTAATTTAGTGATAGATCGTATTTTTTTTCATCCTCCGTATCATATAGATATGGATTATAGAGATGTGTGTAATTATAAAATCGCTTTTGATAATGATATTAGTGCTAATATTTTGGATGTTTTTCAAATAAATAATACTAATGCGTTTATGGTAAAAGTAGATTATATGCCAAATTTTATTACTCAGAGTGTTCAAGGATACTTTGATGGTCTTTCCCTTTCTGAAGCTGAAAAAAAAGAAAAATATAGCCGTTAATTAATGGATTTGAGTAAATGCGTATTCGAATTTCTTGATATAATTACTTTAATGTCCTCTTTTTTTGAGAAAAATTTCTCAGAAAAAGAGGATTTTTTTATTGTAGTGTCGAAATGTATTAGCAAAGCCGTAATTTGCCAGTAAGGAGGCGATTCCAATGAAAGAGTACAGTAGTGATAAAATTAGAAACGTTGCTGTTGTTTCCCACGATGGTGCGGGTAAAACAGCTCTTGTTGAATCCTTGTTGTTAACTTCTGGTGCGGTTGATTTCGTAGGTAAAGGTCAAGATAATAAACATATTATGGACTTTGAACCGGAAGAAATTAAACGTAATGTAACTATTCAATTGGGCATGGCGCCATGTGAGTGGCATGACCATAAGGTTAACTTCATAGACACTCCAGGCTATAACGAATTCCATGGCGAAGTTCGTGCCGCTTTGCGTGCTTGTGATGGTATGTTGATGGTGCTATCCTCCACATCTGGTGTAGAAACTGACACAGTTCGCGCATGGGATTATGCAGTTGAATTACAAATGCCTCGCATGGCATTTATCAATAAAATGGATGTCGATGGTGCTGACTTCTTTGGCACTATTGAAAGAATGCGGGAATTATTTGGCAAAGGCATTATGCCATTGCAGATTCCTATCGGTGAAGGTGCCGATTTTGAAGGCGTTGTAGACGTAGCGAAAATGACTGCGTTTACTTATAAGGACGGCCAACCAACAGAGGTCGCTGTACCAGCTCACCTTATCGAAAAGGCTCAAGAAATTCGGGAAATGACCGTAGAAGCCGCGGCTGAAGGTAGCGATGAGTTGTTGGAAAAATATTTAGAAGGCGAAGAATTATCCTTAGAGGAAATCCGCCAAGGCTTGCGTGAAGGGATGATTAGTGGCCGTGTGTGCCCAATCATGTGTGGCAGTGCCACATCTCGTATTGGCTTAGATCAAGTATTGGATCGTATGATCCGTTACATGCCGGATGCAACTAAAAAAGTGATGACCGCAACTGATGCGGAAACCGGCGAACAATGTGTTGTACATGTAGATAAACCATTAACTGCATTCGTATTTAAAACATTGTTAGACCCATTCGCAGGCAAACAAAGCTTTGTACGTATCTTTTCTGGTGAACTGAAAGAAGGTGATCGCCTTTATGATGTAAACCAAGGTGTAGAAGAAAAATGGGGCAAGATGGTTACCCTTATCGGGAAGCAACAAATCCCTGTATCTGCCGCTAAAGCTGGCGATATCGTAGTGATACCGAAATTGGCTAATGCTAAGACTGGCGATACATTAACTGCTCCTGACTTTAAAGTGACATACGACGCTATCCGTTTCCCTCAACCTCTATACACAGTAGCATTAGAACCTGTGAAAAAAGGTGAGGAGGAAAAATTAGCTGGTGCTGTTCTAAAAGTAGCAGAAGAAGATCCTACTTGCGTAGTAGTGAAAAATGCTGAGGCCCGTCAACTACAAATCGATTGTATGGGCGAGGTTCATCTCGAGCATATCCTCAACAAAATGGATCGTAAATATGGCGTACAAGCTAAACTTGTGACTCCATATATTCCATACCGCGAAACAATTAAAGGCTCCGCTGAAACCGAGTCTAAATATAAGAAACAAAGTGGCGGTCATGGTCAATATGGTCACGTTAAGATTCAAGTGGACCCATTATTCGATGGAAGCGAATTTGCATTCGTAGACAAAATCTTTGGTGGTGCTGTACCTAAACAATACATACCAGCAGTGGAAAAGGGTGCCAAAGAAACCCTAGATAAAGGCTTAATTGCGGGATATCCTATGATTGGCGTGCAAGTGACACTCTTGGATGGATCTTACCATAGCGTAGACTCCTCAGAGTTAGCATTTAAAGTAGCTACGTCACAGGCTATCAAGGATGTAATTCCTAAGGCGAAACCAGTCCTATTAGAACCAATCTATGAAGTTAACGTGTTTGCACCAGATGCTTTCATGGGCGACATCATGGGTGATTTGAATAGCCGTCGAGGTCGTGTATTAGGCATGGAACAAAGTGAAAGAACAGGTATTTCTGTTGTTAAAGCACAAGTACCATTGGCTGAAATGGCCGACTATGTAACTGCATTGCGCTCTATCACTCAAGGACAAGGCGTATTTAACCGTCAGTTCTATACTTATGAAGAGGTTCCACATAAGCAAGCGGAAGAAATTATCGCTGCTCGTAAGACTCAAGAATAAAGTTAAGAACATGTCCACGTACTGTATCAAATACAGTTAGAATCACTACAACTAAATAGATAATTGCATATCGTAACAACTTAATAGCATAACAATTGACGTAAGTCATAAATTTGAATAGTATTTTACACGAGCCCTCCATATATGTAGCGTATGGAGGGCTTTTACTATATTTGAAATAGATTAGGATAGAGCTTAATCGATACTGGAGAATATGGGGAACTAATCATTGGTATGTATAGATGCAGTGGAAATAATAGAATTGCTAGTCCTTTATGTATATATGTGCTAACATTAAGATAATATAATTGCTTATGTATCGGGTATTATTTCCATATATCGAGAAAGGATCGTATATGTTTTTCTCTAGCATTACTGCAGATTATACAAAAATGGGCTATCCTAAAGCCATCGTACGAGCTTTAGATTTCTTAAAAAATACAGACTTGAAAGCATTGCCAGGCGGCCGTCATTCCATTGAAGGGGACATGATGTACGCCAATGTAGACGATGTAGAAACAAAATTGTTTGAAACTACAAAACCTGAGTCTCATCGCAACTATGTAGATATTCAATTCATGGTAGATGGGGAAGAAAATATGGGCTTTTTTGTAGATAAAGGCCTTGTAAAGCCTGTGGAGTCTTATCCAGATCGTGATTGCTATTTCTACCCAAACGAAGCTGTTGATGAAGGACACATCCATTGTCCAGAAGGGTATTATACAGTATTCTTCCCATCTGATATCCATAGACCACTATTAGCTGTTAATGATAAGCCTATTAAAATTCGCAAGGTTGTTGTAAAAGTACATGTAGATCTCTTAGGCGACTAATCCTATGAAGCGATATGAAATTATAGGTGTCTTACTAACCCTATTAGGAGCTGTTTTATGGGGCGTATCAGGTGCTTCAGTACAGTTCTTAAGCAACTATAGGGATATGAACTTGGAATGGCTAGTCACCATGCGATTAATTACAGCGGGATTATTGACTGTTATCTATGCATGGTTTAAATATGGTAATTCTATCTTCCATGTCTTTCGTAGTTTAAAAGATACAGCAGGCCTTATCATTTTTGGCGTATTTGGCATGGCTTTATGCCAATATACATACTTTAAATCTATTGCTTTAGCAGGGGCCGGTATTGCGACGGTGCTTCAATACTTGGCGCCATCAATGATTATTATTTATATGCTTGTCCGTTATGGTAAAAGGCCCTCTAAAGGGGAAATTATTTCCGTTATACTGGCCTTGGTAGGTACGATTTGTTTGATGGGGAATGATGGCTTTTCTATGGAGCGATTTCCACTGGCAGTGCTCGTATGGGGACTTCTATCTGCTGTAGGGGTCGCTGTATATAGTGTTTCTCCTGTAGATTTACTATATAAATATGGAACCTTGCCGATTGTAGGATTTGGTATGCTTCTCAGTGGTATTGTTGCTGCTATTTTATTTCATCAGCCAAATTCGTATGCTATGTGGGATGTCTGGACTGTTATTGGCTGTTTCAATGTTGTCTTTTTGGGGACCATTGTATCCTTTAATGCTTATTTAGAAGGTGTTAAGAGAATAGGTGCAGTACCAGGATCCATCCTGTCATCTATTGAGCCGATTTCGGCGGCTTTCTTTGGATGGGCTTTGTTAGACAACCAATTTAGTGCATTAGGGCTGATTGGCATGGCCATGATCATCGCTACTGTTATTATAATTGCTCTAGAAAAACGTACATAGTTTGAGGTCTCTTTGCTGGATATTGCGGTTTAGAGGCCTCTTTGTTATGATTGTACATAATGTGAAAGTAGTTGTGATAGGAGGTTGTATGGAGGAAAAACAATGGAAAGGTATGGCCCTTGCCATTTTAGGTGCTCTATTTTGGGGGCTTTCAGGCACATCTGTACAATTCCTTGAAAATGCAAAGCATATCAATGTGGAGTGGCTACTAGAAGCGCGTTTGCTCATAGCAGGTATATTGACGATAGGACTTGCTTATATAAGGGATGGTAAGCGTATTTTCTCTATCTTTACAGAACCTAAGGATATAGGAAAATTATTAGTATTTGGTATTTTAGGTATTGCTTTATCTCAGTACTCATACTTCAAGGCCATTGCCATTTCAGGAGTCGGTATTGCTACGGTCCTTCAATATGTTGCGCCTACGCTGATCATCATCTATTTGTTTTTGAGATACTTTAAAAAGCCATCTGTACCAGAGTTTTTCTGTATTATATTAGCCTTAGTGGGAACACTCTGTATCGTCATGCAAGAAGGGCTAGATGTTTCGAACTTTAATGTGCTTGCTTTATTCTGGGGGCTTGTATCGGCAGCTAGTATCTGTGTATATACATTGCAACCTATTGAGCTATTAAAGAAATATGGCACCACATCTATTGTGGGCTTTGCCATGTTTATCTGTGGTATTTTATCCTTAGTTATGTTTCAACAAGTTGAATCAGAAGCCCTCTGGGATGGCATGACCTGGTTAGGATTATTCGCCATCATCATACTTGGTACAGTCGTATCCTTTAATGCTTATATGGAAGGGGTTAGACTCATTGGTGCTATACAAGGTTCTATACTTTCATCATTAGAACCAATCTCAGCAGCGATCTTTGGATGGGTATTGCTAGGGAATCATTTTACGCTGGTCGGTATTTTTGGCATGATTTGCATCATTGCAACCGTATTCATTATCGCCTGGGATCGACACCGTCAAATTAAACGAGAAGTACTAGAAAAACTGAATAAAATAGAAATGAAATAAACAAACGAAAACACATATACCATGAGGTATATGTGTTTTTTGTAATCAAATATTATATTTTTTCTAATATTTTTTCAAATAATAGTTCTAGTTTCTGTAAGTCGCCATGTACGGTTCCGTCCATATAGGTATTATATACAGTATCATCTTCAGAAACACGAATTTGAGTTTTAGTATATCAGTCATAGAATATACTGGAATTGGTAACATATATAAATCTGCAAGCCGTTTTGATACATATAAATGCTCATTATTTTTTGCTAAGTTAGGATCTAGAACGTTTTGTTTATTTATTAATACAAATGAATTTTCATAGGTATAGAAATTATCTAAATCTATGTACTGGTAACCTTCGTATTGGTTCTTAGCCAATTTGTAGTTCCTTCCTTCTGTTTGTAACATAATTTTTTAATTCTAGAACTGATTCAGTTTTAGGAGTGAAGTCTTCAATCATAGATGAACCTACGGCATACCAAACTGCATCAAAGTCCTCATAATTATCAAATTGTACATCTAAAATGGTGAGTTTTTCTTTATTAACATTTAATGTCATAGGCACCTCCTTTGTTACTATTATTATATCATAGCTAGTCTCTTTATATTGTATACATGACCTATTTGGTTGACTATTTACTTATCTATTCATATAGTTAGTATATAAGTACTAATTAATTTTTAGGAGGTTCCTATGTCTGTAAAAGATTTTGTACAACAACGCCGCGATGATTTTATTGCTTTACGTCGTGATTTTCATATGTATCCAGAGCCAGCTTGGCTCGAATATCGTTCTGCCGCTAAAGTAGCTGAAAAGCTAATTGCTTTAGGGTATGATGTGGCACTCGGTGCAGAAGTGCTTGATTTAGATTCTCGTATGGGCTTGCCTAGCGAGGATGTTATGAAAGCAGCAATGGCTCGTGCTATGGATGAAGGTGCTGATCCTGAACTAGTAGAGAAGATGGGCTATGGTAAAACAGCTATTGTGGCAACTATGAAGTTTAGTGATGATGGTCCTGTAGTAGCGTTCCGTGCAGATATGGATTCCAATGATGTAATCGAATCTAAAGCATCTAACCATATGCCTGCTAAGGCTGGTTTCCGTTCCCGCCATGAGAAGGCTATGCATGCGTGTGGTCATGATACACATATGACAATGGGCCTTGGTCTTGCTGAATATATTGCTACACATAAGGATGGCTTGAAGGGTACTATTAAACTTATCTTCCAACCAGCAGAGGAAGGCGTACGTGGTGCTAAAGCGATGGTAGAGGCTGGCGTAGTAGATGATGTAGATTTGATGTTCGGCATGCATATCGGATTTAATGAACAGTTATCTAATTGCTTTGCTTGTAGTGATCATGGCTTTTTAGCGACTACAAAACTTGATGCTGTATTTCATGGCTATTCTTCCCATGCAGGTGGTTCTCCAGAAAAGGCTCAAAATGCCATGCTTGCAGGTTGTACAGCTGTAATTAACTTACAAGCCATTGCTCGCCATAGTGGGGGTGCATCCCGCATGAATGTAGGTGTTTTTGAAAGTGGTACAGGTCGCAATGTTACTCCTGATGTAGCAACACTTAAATTAGAAACTCGTGGTGCTACTACAGAGATCAATGATTATATGATTGAACGCACTAAGACCATTATTAAAGGTGCTGCAGAAATGCATGATTGTACCTTTGAAATTACAAAACAAGGTGAAACTCCTGCAGGCCGTATTAGCGATGATTTAGCTCGCGAAGTACAATCTATCATTGAACCATTAGGTATCTTTAAAGAAGTTCCATTCGATTATAGCGGTGGCGGTAGTGAAGACTGTGCGTATTTCTTAAATCGTGTTATTGATCGTGGTGGTCGAGCAACCTATATGGTATTGGGCTCAGCTATTAAAGCACCTCATCATAATCCATTATTCGATATCGATGAAGAAGATATGTTAAACGGCATTGTTGCATTAGGTACAATTGCTACTCACTATTTAAAATAGGCCATATTGATTGAGATATTGTGATGCATACATCCAAACTATAGATGCATAACTATATAGATGCATAACTATATAGATGGATGCATAGAAATATGTATAGTGGGCTATAAGTTAGATGTAATATGGGGATTAGATTGTGAGGTGTTATATGATCCAACGAGAGCGATTAGCTAAAGACTTTGATTCTATGGCACTGTTGACTGCACCTGGTGAGGGGATTAATCGTCTTGCTTTCACCGATGCAGATTGGAAGGGGCGTCAGTATATCATTGACCGTATGACTGATGCGGGCTTGAGTGTTGAAATAGATGATTTCGGGAATGTTATAGGCTATAAGGTAGGTAAGAATCCTGATTTACCGATTGTCATGGTTGGTTCTCATACGGACAGCGTGCCTAATGGGGGCAATTATGATGGTGTTGTAGGTGTATTATCTGCTATCGAAGCGGTTCGCAGTATGACTGATGATGGTTTTGAACATGACCATACCATTGCAGTAGTAGACTTTATGTGTGAAGAGTCTAGCCGCTTTGGAGCAGCCACATTGGGGAGTAAAGCTATGCGCGGTGAATTGACATTGCAAGATTTACATCGCTTAGTAGATAAACAAGGCACTTCCCTGTATGACGCATTAAAAGCGCGTAATTTAAATCTAGATGTTATTGAGCATATGGAATATAAGAGACCTGTAAAGTCTTTCACAGAAATTCATATTGAACAAGGTAAAGTGTTAGAGCACGAAGCTAAACCTATCGGCATTGTAACAGGAATTGCTGCACCAGAGCGATTCTATGTAACCATTCGTGGTAATGCCGATCATAGTGGGGCCACACCAATGAACTTGCGTCATGATGCACTCTGTGGGGCTTCTAAAATCATTCTCGGTATTGAGGAGATTGCATCCATGCAAGAAGAGCCTCCAGTAGTGGGTACAGTCGGTGTAGTAGAGGTTGTGCCAGGAGCGATGAACGTTATTCCTGGGGCCGTTAAACTGGGCGTAGATATTCGCAGTATTTCTAAGGTGGCCCGAGATTCTGTAGTTACCCTCATTAAAGAATTTATTGATGTTATTGCAGAGAAACGAGGCTTATCCTATACGATTGAGCCTATTGCACAAGATCATCCTGTAGTGATGAATTCGGCTATGATTCGAGAAATTGAAGAGGCTGTTAAGTCTGTAGGCGTAGACTATATGACCATGCCAAGCGGTGCTGGTCATGATGCCATGCATTGGGCTGATATAGTTCCTACAGGAATGATTTTTATCCCATGCCGTGAAGGTATTAGTCATAATCCAGCTGAACTTGCAGATATGGATGACATCGTTACGGGAGCTAAGATATTAGACACGGTGCTAAGAAAGCTTAGTTTAGAAAGTACTAAACTTAACTAGGTTGAGTACTGTAGAACATTTGATGTAGATATAATTTAGTTAGATTTGTGTTAACTAGCTAAGATATCATGTTTTACGTGGTTAGAAGGGTGTATTCCGTAATAGAATGGTAGAGAATACTTGCTATTGGTAGGGAATACATGGATTGGAGAGATTATGGTTATTGCAGGTATTGTTATCGTAGTAGCGACCTTTATCGCTATTATTAAAAAGTTTGAAACGCGGCTCGTGTTATTATTGTCGGGCCTACTGATGTGTTTTATTGGCGGTAATCTAGGGGCAGGTACGACGGCTTTTGTAAAAGAACTGACAAACCCAGGTCTTGTGCCGACGATTTGTACTGTTCTTGGTTTTAGTTATGTTATGGAATACACAAAATGTACGGAGCATATGGTGTATTTCATCTCTGCTGGCCTTAAAAAGATGACTAAGATCATCATCCCTGGCGCCGTTATTATTACGTTCTTAATTAACATTGCGTTGCCTACAGCGGCAGGTTGTGCGGCGGCGGTAGGTGCTCTATTAATCCCCGCGCTTATTCGCTCTGGTGTACATCCCGCAATGGCAGGTTCTGCTATTTTCTTAGGTACTTGGGGTAGCTCCTTGAGCCCAGGCCTTATGTTTAACCCTCAAGTAGCACAGCTAGCGGGTGTAGATGTAATGACAGTTATTGCAAGCTTCTCCATGCAAGCCATGATTGGCATCGTAGTAGCCGCAATCTTACTAAATATTGTAGCTATCGTTAAAAAAGAGCATACAGGGTATGTGATGAAACATGATTCTACTGAGGACAGTAAAGAGTTTAAAGTAAATTATTTCTACGCTATTATTCCTATTATTCCGCTTGTATTGCTTGTATTAGGCAGTAAACAAGTAGCAGTAATTCCAGAGGTTTCCGTTCCTGTATCTATGCTCATTGGTACAGCGATTGGTATCGTAGCGGTTCGTCCTAATGTAACAGAAGCGGTGAAGAAGTTCTTCCGCGGTACTGGCGATGGTATGTGTGATGTAGTAGGTCTTATGGCTGCTGCGGCATGTTTCACAGCTGGTATGCAACTTATCGGTCTTACTAATGCTCTTATTGATGGCATGAAGAACTCTCAACAAATCGCTCAAATCGGCGCGGCCTTTGGACCATTCTTGTTGGCTGTTATCTCTGGTTCTGGTAATGCAGCCGCCCTTGCCTTTAACGGTGCTGTAACACCACACGCAGCAGACTTTGGGTATGGCATTATGGAACTTGGCTCCATGGCGCAAATCGGTGCAGGTATCGGTCGTAGTATGAGTCCCGTAGCAGGCGCAGGTATTATCGTTGCTGGTATTGCAGGAATCAATCCTATGGAAATGGCAAAACGCAATGCTGTACCATGTATCATTGCTACAGTTGTGATTATGCTATTATTACTCTAATTCAAGATACGTGATTGTGTCATAGTAGAGAAATTATTTTTATAAAAGCTATTATATAAAAGAAAACCCGTCATGATTCTTGTCATGACGGGTTTTTTACATATACTGAGGTACAAGGTATAAGTAAAATTTATGGATACTAAAGAAAAGAGCAATTTGTTTTTATTGCATTTTCATAATATATTATATGTATTAAAGGAATATATACTATACCTTTGTGTCTGCCCAGGTTTTCATAAATGAGTAAAAAGCCTGTACTGGCTTGGACTCAAGGGCGCTGTTACGGGTGTACATCCACGTATCACGAGTCATGATGTGACCATCAAGATCCTTTAAGGTTTCTTTAAATAGTTTAGGGTAATCGTTGCCACAGCTTTGGGTAAGGATGGTAAAACCAAGTCCTTGGTTGACGAGCTTCATGCAGGTATCGATGTCGTTCACCTCGATGGTGCGCATCGGTGGTTGTGAGTAGTGAGAATACCACCAATCATCTATAGTTTGCTGTAAATTCGGATCTGTTTGATAGTGAATGTAGGGCAGACGAGGTAAGTCCTCAACGGCACAAGGCGTTTTGTTAAAGAAGCAGAATGGTTCGGACCAAATATGTTCTTTCGACTCTGTCCAGGTGTGAGCACCGCGGATGATGGCAGCATGTAGGCGACCTTCAAGGAAGTCATGGTATAGCTTATAGCTAAGTCCCGTATACATGATGATATCAATGTGCGGATAGGCCTCTTTAAAGGTCGATAAAATATGGGGAATGTGATACTTTGCGAATACATTTGAGCATCCTAGGTTTAATGTACCACGTGGTTCACTACCCATAGCTAATAGCTCTTGGCGCACCGAAGTATAGGAATTGAGCAAATCTTCGGCGTATCGCACAAGACGTTGACCTTGGTAGGTAAACTCTACGCCACGAGCTTGTCGGTTGATGATGGGACAGTTAAATTCCTTTTCTAATTTTTTTATTCGTTCACTCAATGCAGGTTGTGTCATAAATAGACGGCGCGCCGCATAAGTAATATTATTTTCCTCTGCTAAGGTTTTTAAAATTGTACAATCTTTCGTGTCCATAAACTCTCCTTTACATATGTATTATTGTACTCTATCCCATAGAGTTGGTACAGATGAGGGGCACTAGATATATACAAATTATTAAAGACCAGGTGCTAGTAAGAGGAATGGAACTTTCACCAATACACATGGTAAAAGTATAGTGTTTGTAAAGGTTTACACATGCCTGAAAGTAATAAAGGAGCAAGTCATGGTTGAGTTAATTTCAAATGGTGTATTTTTATATCACGGTACGGATATCGTTCCTGCAGATTCTAGTGCAGCCCTTGATCAGCAAGAAGTTTTTAATAAAGAGCGCGCCTATAAGGAAACGATGGCGTACCGTATTTTAATGGACCACCAACAACATGAAGGTGATCAAGATTTACGCATCAAATTTGATGCTTTAACTTCTCACGATATTACCTATGTTGGTATTATTCAAACGGCTATTGCTAGTGGTCTAGATAAATTCCCAATCCCTTACATTTTGACAAACTGCCATAACAGTTTAGCCGCTGTAGGGGGCACAATTAACGAAGATGACCATGTATTTGGCTTATCTGCAGTACAACGCTTCGGCGGCGTATATGTACCTCCTCATCTTGCAGTTATTCACCAATATATGCGTGAAACAATGGCAGGTTGTGGCAAAATGATCCTCGGATCCGATAGCCATACTCGTTATGGTGCGCTTGGTACGATGGCGATTGGTGAAGGCGGTCCAGAGCTTGTAAAACAATTGCTCGGTCGCACCTACGATGTACAACGTCCAGAGGTTATCGCGATTTATCTTGATGGTAAACCTAAACACGGTATAGGTCCACAAGACGTGGCTCTCGCTATTGAAAAAGCTGTATTTAAAAATGGCTTTGTAAAAAATAAAGTAATGGAATTCGTAGGCCCTGGTATTGAACACTTGTCCATGGACTTCCGTAACGGCATCGATGTAATGACTACAGAGACTACATGCCTTACAACAATCTGGAGAACAGATAGCAATACAAAAGAGTTCTTAACACTCCATGGTCGCGGTGATGCGTACAAAGAGCTTAACCCTGGCGATGTGGCTTACTATGATGGCCTTGTGAAGGTTAATCTTGATGAAGTGGAAAGCATGATTGCTATGCCATTCCATCCAAGTAATGTATATACTATTAAAGAAATTAACGAAGGCGGTCGCGATTTACTCGCAGAAATCGAACGTCAAGCAGTGGAGCAATTAGATAATAAATCCTTGTCCTTGCAATTACCTGAAAAACACTTCGACGGCAAATTACACTTAGATCAAGGTATCATCGTAGGTTGTTCTGGCGGTTTGTATGAAAATATTATGCAAGCCGCAAATATCGTACGCGGTAAAAGCGTAGGCTCCGGTCGTTTCGCATTCAGCGTATATCCTTCTAGCCAGCCAATTTACTTAGAACTTATGAAAAATGGTGCCCTTGTAGACCTTATGAGCGCTGGTGCTATCGTGCGTACAGCCTTCTGTGGCCCTTGCTTCGGCGCAGGCGATACACCTAATAATACGGGCCTTAGCGGTCGTCATGCGACACGTAACTTCCCGAATCGTGAAGGGTCTAAACCAGGGAATGGTCAGATTTCCTCCGTTGCACTTCTTGACTCCCGTTCCGTATCAGCTACGGCTATTAACGGTGGTGCATTGACGGCGGCTACTGATATCGAATATGATGATGTGGTGCCAGCTTACCACTATGATGATAAACCTTATGAAAGCAAGGTATATAGTGGCTTTAACGAACCTAATAAAGATACTGAGCTCGTGTATGGCCCATCCATTAAACCATGGCCTTCTATCGAAGAATTGACACCAAATGTATTGCTCAAAGTAGCGGCTTATATCGACGATCCTGTAACAACTACAGATGAGTTGATTCCATCTGGCGAAACATCTTCCTACCGCTCTGACCCATATGCATTGTCTGAATTTGCTTTGAGCCGTAAGGTTCCTGAATATGTAGGTCGTGCTAAAGCCGTTCGCGATTGGGAAAAATCTCGCCAAGAAGGTGAAAGCGCAGCGGATTTAGTAACTGCATATGAAGAGGTAAAACAAGCACTTGGTCTTACAGAATCCGTAGAAGATATGGCTAAGTCTACAGCCGTTTCTAGCATGGTATATGCTAATCGCCCTGGCGATGGCTCCGCTCGTGAGCAAGCAGCATCCTGCCAACGCGTATTGGGTGGCGGTGCTAATATTGCTATTGAATATGCTACAAAACGTTATCGTAGCAATGTTATTAACTGGGGTATGTTACCGTTCGTAACTAGCGAAGAAGACTCCAAAACTATGGCAGTAGGCGATTATGTATATGTGCCAAATGTGCGTGACCAATTATTCTCTGACTCCGATGATTACAAAGCATATGTTATCAGCGGTGGCGTGAAGAAAGCAGAAATTACATTGCACTTAGGTCATCTCAGCGATGAAGAAAAAGATATTATCGCAGCAGGTTGTCTCATCAACTACTATGCAAATTGCAAAGCGTAAGTGGTGAACATAAAGGAGTAAGTTATGAACGGGTATAAAGAAATTCCTGTTACTTATATGCGCGGCGGTACTAGTAAAGGGGCGTATCTGTTAAAAGATACGCTTCCAACTGACCCAGCTGCTCGGGATCGTATGATTTTAGATTTATATGGCTCTCCCGATGCGCGTCAAATTAATGGTATCGGTGGTGCCGATCCATTGACGAGCAAGGTAGCTATCGTAAACCCTTCTGACCGCGATGATGCGGATATCGACTACGCCTTTGGTTATGTCGGTATCGCTGATGCGGTGGTAGATTACGAAGGTAATTGTGGCAATATTTCTGCTGGTGCAGGGGTATTTGCTATTATGGAAGGCTTTGTGAAAGCCGTAGAACCAGAAACAGTGGTTCGTATCTTTAACACAAATACAAATAAGGTTATCGAAGCTCACGTGCCAGTCCGAGATGGTAAACCTGTTATTGACGGTGATTTTGCTATCGATGGTGTACCTGGTACAGGTGCTCGTATTACATTATATTTCTTGGAACCTGGCGGTTCTAAGACAGGTAAGCTACTACCAACAGGCAATGTACAAGACACAATTACATTGGCTGATGGTCGCACAATCCAAGTCAGTCTCGTAGATGCAGCTAATCCAGCTGTATTTGTAAAGGCTACAGACCTTGGTTATGAAGGCACGGAATTACCGGCTTTCACAGAAACGGATGGCGGTGTATTACTCAATACACTTGAAGATATTCGCACTACTGCAGCTGTAATGATGGGACTTGCTCCATCTAAAGAGGCTGCTAGTCCTGCAGTTCCAAAGGTATGCATGGTGTCCGCACCACAAACCTACGTGGCAAGCGATGGTCGAACTATCAAGGGGAATAGTATAGACATCGTGGCGCGTACAAAGGCACTAGCTGTAATGCATAAAGCGTATGCTGTTACAGGTGGTATTTGTACAGCTACAGCAGCGCTTATTACGGGTACGGTGGCGAACGAAGTAGTGAGCGAACGTGCTAAAGAAACGAATCAAGTTACTTTAGCGCATCCATCAGGGAAATTTGATTTCGAAATATGCCTAACCAAAGATAAGGGTTGGCATGTGGAGAAGGCGGGCGTCGCTAGAACGGCGCGACCGATTATGAAAGGCATAGCTTATGTTAAAGGAGAGTAAGAATGAATAAGCTACTTAAAATTGCAATTATGTTTGCCATTCCTCTGGCAATGTGGTTCATTACACCGCCAGAAGGTTTGAGCGTTGGAGCTTGGCGACTGCTAGGTTTCTATTTAATGGCTATCGTTGGTCTTGTTGTTAAACCTTGGCCAGCACCAATTATCTTGTTATTATCTATTGCAGGTTCTGCAATTTTCTTGAATGCTACGAAAAACGTATTGTCTGGCTATGCATCTACCACAGTATGGTTAGTATTCTCTGCGTTCTCCCTCAGTGTGGCGTTCGTAAAAACAGGCCTTGGCCGTCGTATTGCGTACCTATTGATTAAATCCTTAGGTCACACTACATTGCGCCTTGGCTATGTAACTGCTTTATTAGATCTTATTATTTCCCCAGTAACACCTTCCAATACAGCACGTTGTGGCGGTATCGTGTTCCCAATCATGAACTCTGTAGCAAAAGCGTTAGGTTCTGAGCCTGGTGAAAGCGCTAAAAAAGCTGGTTCTTACCTCATGGTTAACACATACATGGTAACTAAGGTAACAAGCTTGATGTTCGCTACAGCAATGGCACCAAACTTATTGGCTGCTGACTACATGAACAAAATCCTCGGTGTAGATATTAACTGGGGCCTTTGGGCATTAGCACTCGTAGTACCAGGTCTTGTAATGCTTCTCATTACACCTGCTTTGGTATACTACTTAGACAAACCATCTATTCAACACATCGACTCTCATGCGATTGCTGATGAAGGTTTGAAAGAACTTGGACCTATGTCTGGTCGCGAGAAATCTCTTATTGCTATCTTTATTCTTGCCTTAGTTGGCTGGGCGTTGCCTTCCATCTTGACGCAAGGCTTTGGCATTAAATTCTCCCTTGATGCAACAGCAGTAGCTATCGTAGCCATGGTAGCAGCGCTTGTAACAGGCGTAATCAAATGGGAAGATATGCTTGAATCCAAAGGTGCTTGGAACACATTGATCTGGTTCGGTGGTATCATCGGTATGTCCAGTGCGTTGTCCAAGGTTAAATTCTTTGAATGGTTAGCTGACTTTATGGGGACACACTTCAACTTCGGCGACAACCCGATGTTGGCTCTTATTATCATCGGCGCTATCAGTATCGCTGTTCGTTACTTGTTCGCTTCTGGTAGTGCGTATGTAGTTGCAATGCTTCCAGTATTCCTTACTGTAGGTAAAGTAGCGGGTGTAAACCCAATGGCGTTGTCCTTGTTACTAGCTGCTACAAACTCCTACGGTGGTGCGTTGACTCACTACGGCGGTGCAGCGGCTCCAATCGTATTCGGTGCTGGTTACAACACAGTTAAAAGCTGGTGGATTATCGGTGGTATCTTCGCTATCATGTGCTTCATCGTAAACCTTACAGTGGGCTACGCATGGTGGGAAATTCTTGGTATCCTATAATACCTAACTAGAGACAATAGTTATTCTATACATATAGAATGATCATCCCCTAGATAGTGAAAGTTTCTATACTTTTACAAACAACATAATAAAAGAGCTGTTTCGGAATCAGTACACACACACATCTGAGTTCTGAGAACAGCTCTTTTTATTTGTTTATATAGTTTCTTTAATGCATTTGCACTATTTTCGTTGTATTACGGCATTACTTTAGTTTTAACGCAACCCATAGTGCAGCGCCGATAAAGGTAAGGCTACATGCCCAGAAAAGGGTTGTGAAGCCAAATTGAGCGGCTACAATGGAACCACCAAAGGAGCCTAGAAAGTAACCCATAGACAAACAAGACTGATTGTACGAGAATATTTGTCCCGTATATTCCTTAGGTGTTTTTGATGCTAAATAGGTATTGAGCGCAGGTAACATACCACCTAGCCCAAAACCTTGCAAGAAACGGATAAACCCAAGTACATACACAGAGTCCACATAGGCTTGCGGTATATTGAGTAGACCTACATAGATCATCGAGTAGATGAGCACCTTTCTAGGGCCTATACGGTCTACTAATTTCCCGAGTGGAGAGCTACTAAAGAATTGGGCGATACCCATGGCAGAGAACACAGCACCAGAAATAAAGGCTATATTTTCCGTATTGCTTGGTAGCATTCCTTTAATGTAAACCGTCATAATGGGGGAGATGGCGGTAACCGAAATGGCATACAGGAAGGAGGTTGCAGATAAAGCGACTAAACTAGAAAACTCAGGTAAGTGAGTTTTTAGATTTCTAAAGGTTTGCTTCTCAACAAGTGGCTTTGGAACATAGTTTTCATGTACCAGCATTGCCGTCAAGCCAAAAGAGATAAGCATAAGGGCCCCGATGATAAAGAAGTCATTTCGAATACCTACTACATCACTGAGATACCCTCCTACAAGCGGACCGGCTAGTGAGCCTGCAAGGCTAAAGGATCCTATAATCCCTAGAGCCCAACCTGTATGGTTTTGCGGTGTTTCTGACGCGATAAGTGTTACCGATGCGGGGTAAAAACCGCTTACTAACCCTTGCAATGTACGAACGAGGAACACACCTTCTGGTGTAGTCTGAAAGCCCAATAATATACTACATATAGCCATACCAAGACTAGAGCGTATGAGGGTAATCTTACGTCCCTTACGGTCTGCTAATCGGCCCCAGAAGGGAGCTGCTAAGCAGACAATGAGGAAGGTGATGCCCATGGAGGCACCGGACCATTGTGCTATCGATCCTGTATCGCTTAAGCCCATTTCATGGAAGTATAGAGGAAGAATAGGGCTTACCTGACTAACCCCGAGGGACATGAAGAATATGCAGAATGCGCAAATGTACACCGTTCGTTTCCACGTTTCCAAAATATTCCTCCTTTCTTAGTCTTAGCACGTTCTTAATAAAAACTCATACTCTCTCCTTCGCATAATAATCAGTAGAAGCTGATAACATATGTAGTTTCAGTATACCATTAGTATTTAGAGGAATACAATATAAATATTCTGAAATTGGAGGGGCTTAGGGAAATCAGTAATTGGATTATATATGGATATTATATGATGAACGAATGTAAGGATAAGGTGAAAGTTCAGATTTTCCTTGACTTTCATTCTATAGAAACATTATAATCAGATTATAATTTTATACTCGCCTGAAAGAAACCGATGAGGTGGAGATAAAAATAGGAAATGCACTCACAGAGAGCGGGATTAGCTGAGAACCCGTAGTACGCAGCTTATTAAATGGACCACCGAGGGCGCATGGAACAGAATGAACTTTCACAGTCATTCCTAGTATGGTGCGACGTCACACGAGCGTTAGTCGTGAGGGATATGTTAGTATCCTGCGAAAGGGGAATGCACTGCATTCAAACAAGGTGGTACCGCGATTTATAGCACATACAATCATATTGTAATAATAGAACTATAAACTCGTCCTTGACGTTATATTGTCATGGGCGAGTTTTTTTATTGGCAAATGCCAGATGGAGGTTCTCATGATTTTTCCTGGTTTTGACCGTGTGAAAGCTATCGCACCGGGCTACGATATCGTGCCTGTATATATGGAAATTTTATCCGACGTACGAACACCGATTAGTGTGTTGAAAGCGTTAAAACAAGTGAGCAGTCATACGTATTTGCTTGAAAGTGCGGATAATAGTAATCATTGGGGCCGGTATTCCTTCTTGGGCTACGATCCTAAGATTGAGCTATTCTGCAAAAACCATACAATGACCATCAAAGACGGTACAACATGTACCTTTGAGTGCTCTGATCCAGCTGCAGAGATTCGCAATATTTTGAGCCAATATAAAAGTCCTCGTTTAGAAGAATTACCAACTTTTACAGGTGGCTTTGTAGGCTACTTTGCTTGTGAATACATTCGCTATATCGAGCCAACATTGGACTTCCCAACGCCGGATGATGACTCTGCGATGGTAAATGATGTAGACCTTATGCTCTTTGATAAGGTTATCGCTTTTGATCACTATAAAAATAAAATCTACTTAATCGCTAACATCAGCACAAATGATTTAGAACGTAATTACAACAAGGCTGAGCTTGAGTTGAAAGTATTAGCTGATCTTGTAGTGAACGGCAAAGAGGCAGATGTTCCAAAAGGCGTTCTTAAAACAGAGTTTACCTCTGAGTTCACAAAGGATGAGTTTGAAGCCGTTGTTAAAAAGACACAGCACTACATCAAAGAAGGGGATATCTTCCAATGTGTTGTATCTAACCGCCGCGAAGCCGAGTTTGAAGGGAGCTTGTTAAACGCATACCGCGTATTGCGTACTTTGAATCCATCTCCGTACATGTTCTACCTATCCGGTGGTGATGTAGAGCTCACAGGGGCATCTCCAGAAACCTTGGTGAAACTGACAGACGGTAAAATGTACACATTCCCAATTGCAGGTACGATGCGCCGTGGCAAAAATGAAGCAGAGGACCTTGCTATTGAAGAAAAACTTATCAATGATGAAAAAGAATTGGCTGAACATAATATGCTTGTTGACCTTGGCCGTAACGATTTAGGTAAAATCTCTAAATTTGGTACTGTGAAAGTAGAGGCGTTACATATGTTGCAACGTTTCTCCCATGTCATCCATATTACATCTACTGTAAGTGGTGACATACAAGACGGCAAAGATGCACTCGATGCAATCGGTGCTACACTGCCAGCAGGCACGTTGTCTGGGGCGCCTAAGATTCGTGCTATAGAAATTTTACACGAACTTGAAAAAAGCCCGCGTGGTGTATACGGAGGCGCCGTAGGTTACATAGATTTCTCCGGTAACATGGATGTATGTATCGGTATTCGCATGGCTATGAATAAAGGCGGTAAGGTCTATGTTCGCGCTGGTGCAGGTATCGTTCGAGATAGCGTTCCTGAAAGCGAGTTTAATGAAACCTTGATCAAAGGCCAATCCATGATTTCCGCAATTACAGATGCACAGGAGGTAGAATAATGGTACTCCTTATAGATAATTACGATAGCTTTTCCTTTAATTTATATCAATTAGTAGGCTCTATCGATCCAGATATTAAAGTCATCCGCAGCGATGAATTAACAGTTGAAGAAATCCGTGCGTTGAAACCAGACTATGTAATACTTTCACCAGGTCCTGGTAGACCAGCTGATGCGGGCGTATACGAAGACCTATTGCGCGAATGCAAAGGGGAATTTCCAATCCTCGGCGTATGCCTGGGACACCAAGCCATCGGCGAAGTATTTGGCGGCACCGTATCCTATGCAAAACAAGTTATGCACGGCAAACAAAGCGTAGCGAAACAAGTACACACATCCAAAATCCTTAAGGGATTGCCTGAACAATTCGAAGTCGCTAGATACCACTCCTTGGCGATTATCGACGAAACCATGCCAAGTGAACTCATCGTCACATCCATTACCGACGACGGCGAAGTAATGAGTGTAGAACACAAAGACTACCCAATCTACGGCGTACAATTCCATCCGGAATCCATCATGACACCAAACGGGGAACAAATGATTCGCAATTTCTTAGAAAAATAACCACTGTTTTGTATTCGAGGAGCTATTATTAGTTACTAGTACGGTAAGGCAGAAATAAGGTCTCTCGGAACTCCGATGGCCACCCACCCCACTACGTGGGGCCGCCAAGTCGCTCCTTAAGACCTTATTTCCTGCCAACTCAACTTTGGTAGTACCTACTTAATAGCCCCTCTACAATACATATTGTGAACTGTAGTTATATTTTTTTTAAGAAATCTGCGAATCAGAACTCCTAATATAGGAAAAGGTGGTGCAAAGCACCACCATTCCCACCACCCTATAAAGAAATGACCTGTGCATTACTCCATATAATGCGCAGGATCATTTGATAATAGTTTGTTTGAGGGATATCTATTAAATTGGTATGGCTTTTAGCTGGATAAATACGATTGGGTTATGTGCGAAGCCGACTTGGCGCCCCGCATAGCGGGGGATGGCCACTTGGAGGCTGAGGGCATGACCCAATCGTTAGCGACTAGGTAGATAGGGTATCAATTTAATAGATATCCTCAAAAGGAGATATAAAATGATTAAAGACGCATTATATGCAGTAACGCACGGTCAGGACTTATCCTACGACCTTGCTAAAGATACAATGAACAAAATTATGAGCGGCGATGTACCAGAGGTTCCTATGGCTGGTTTTTTGTGCGCCCTTGCCGCAAAAGGTCCTACTGTAGATGAGGTTACAGCATTTGCTGAGGTTATGCGTGAGAAGGCTGGCTCCGTGCCTCATGAAGGTACTGTTGTGGAAATCGTAGGTACTGGTGGTGACGAGGCTAATACATTCAACATTTCTACTACATCTGGCTTTATCATTTCCGCCGCAGGTATTCCTGTAGCAAAACATGGTAACCGTAGTGTATCTAGTAAATGTGGTGCTGCTGACTTAATTGAAGCGTTGGGCGCTAAATTAGAGCTTAACGGTGAACAAAACGAGGCGGTGTTGAACAAAGCGAATATGTGCTTCATGTTTGCGCCTGTATATCACCAAGCCATGAAATATGCGGGCCCTGTACGTAAGGCGTTGGGCGTTCGTACTGTGTTTAACATCCTTGGCCCTTTGGCAAATCCAGCCGGTGCTACTGTGGAGTTGATGGGCGTGTATGATAAATCCTTAGTAGAACCATTGGCTCGTGTATTGGCTAATCTTGGCGTTAAACGCGGTGCTGTGGTACACGGCTTTGACGGCCTTGATGAGATTACGGCTACTAATAAAACGTACGTATGCGAAATTAATAATGGTACTTTCACAAGCTACGAATTCGATCCTAAGGAATATGGTTTCGAATATGCTGATAAAACCGAGCTTGAAGGTGGTGATGCTACGGTGAATGCTGAGATTACACGTTGCGTTCTCGGTGGTGAACAAGGTGGTAAACGCACTGCGGTTGTTCTTAACGCGGGCATGGCGATTTACCTTGCGAAAGACGGCATTACATTGGCAGAGGGCATCGAAGAGGCGAAACACATGATCGATTCTGGCAAGGCACTTGCTACACTAGAACAGTTTGTGAAAGCAACCCAAGAGGTGTAACCATTGATTTTAGATAAGATTGTAGAGGCTACTAAAGTTCGAGTAGCCCAAGAAAAAGAGGTGGAAACGCCTGAAGCTGTGAAAACAGCGGCTTTGGCATTACCTGCTGATACAGGATTTCCTTTTGAAGCGGCCCTCCGTCAGCAAGATTTCAATTTCATTTGTGAAGTGAAAAAGGCATCTCCATCTAAGGGGATCATTGCTGAGCACTTCCCATATTTAGACATCGCTAAAGAATATGAGGTTGCTGGTGCAGCGGCTATCTCTGTATTGACGGAGCCAGACTTCTTTAAAGGCGATAAAAAATATTTGCAAGAGATTGCAAGCACCGTAAAAATTCCCGTGCTTCGCAAGGACTTTATCATCGATGAATACCAAATCTACCAAGCAAAGGTATGGGGCGCTAGTGCAATCCTCTTGATTTGTGCATGCCTTGATGTGCCGATGCTGACAAAGTTCCGTGAACTAGCAGATTCTCTTGGCTTATCCTCCTTAGTAGAGGCTCATGATGAGCATGAGGTACAAATGGCCATCGATTGCGGTGCCCGCATTATCGGCGTTAACAACCGCAATTTGAAAGACTTTACTGTAGATGTACAAAACAGTGTACGCTTGCGTAATCTCGTGCAAGATGATGTGATTTTCGTATCTGAAAGCGGCTTAGAAACGCCAGAGGATATACAAGTATTGCGCGATAACAATATCGGCGTAGCTTTAATGGGTGAAACTTTTATGCGTTCTCCAAACAAGGTGGAGAAACTAGCATATCTCTATGGTCCAACCTACTACACACCAAAGGTTAAGATGTGTGGTATTTCAAAGGTAGAAACAATCCCTGCCGTAGTAGAAGCAAAACCAGACTATATGGGCCTTGTATTTGCACCAAGTAAACGACAAGTCACTGTAGACCAAGCTAAAACATTAGTTGAAGAACTACATAAGCAATATACTAAAAGATATAACAATGGTGCTGAACAGTCTAATAATGATGAGATTAAAACGGTAGGCGTTTTCGTCAATGAAACGCTAGATAATCTCGTTAGCATTGCTACAGAAGCCAATCTTGATGTGGTGCAATTGCACGGTGATGAAGATGAAGCTTTCATCCAATCCATAAAAGAACGTAGTAATGTAGAGGTTTGGAAGGCTGTTCAAATCCGCAATGCTGCAGATGCAGAGGCGTGGATCGATAGCAGTGCGGATATGCTATTGTTTGATGCGTATCACAAAGACGAGCGCGGCGGTACGGGGGAAGTATTCGACTGGTCTTGCTTAGATGAGTTTGAACGTCCATTTATGCTCGCTGGTGGTATCGATAGCACCAATGTGGCACGTGCCATTCGCACGGTTCGACCGTACGGCATCGATATCAGTAGCGGTATTGAAACAGATGGCGTGAAGGACGATGAGAAAATTAAAGCTTTCACTAACATTGTGAGAACAATAGCAATGCCATAATATGGTGTGCTAGCAGGAATGGTATATAGAAAGGTAAGTTATATGAGTGAACAAAGACATGGCTATTTTGGCTCCTTTGGTGGCCAATTTATGCCAGAAACATTGATGAATGCAGTCATCGAATTAGAAGAGGCGTACAACAAGTACAAAGATGATCCTGATTTCGTACATGAACTTGAGGATTTACATAAAAAATATACAGGTCGTCCATCCCTTTTATACTATGCAGATCGCATGACAAAGGACCTTGGGGGTGCCAAAATCTATTTAAAACGTGAGGATTTAAACCATACTGGCTCTCACAAGTTGAATAATGTAATCGGTCAAATGTTATTGGCAAAACGAATGGGTAAAACTCGCGTTATTGCTGAAACCGGCGCAGGTCAACATGGCGTGGCAACGGCTACTATCGCTGCGTTGATGGGTATGGAATGCGAAGTATACATGGGTGCAGAGGACTGTGAACGTCAAGCACTTAACGTTTACCGTATGGAATTGCTAGGTGCTAAGGTGCATCCTGTAACAACGGGGACTAGTACATTGAAAGATGCGGTTTCCGAAGCATTGCGCGAATGGACAAACCGCATGTCCGATACGCACTATGTATTGGGATCCGTCATGGGTGCACATCCATTTCCTATGATCGTACGCGATTTCCAATCCATTATCAGCCGTGAAGCGCGTGAGCAAATCCTCGAAGCAGAAGGAAAATTACCAACAGCTGTTATGGCTTGTGTAGGTGGCGGCTCTAATGCGATGGGCATGTTCTATCACTTCATTCCAGACGAAGGTGTTCGTCTCATCGGTTGTGAAGCGGCAGGTCGTGGCATCGATACAGAAGAACATGCGGCGACAATCGCAAAGGGTTCCGTTGGTATTTTCCACGGCATGAAATCGTACTTCTGCCAAGACGAAGATGGACAAATCGCTCCAGTATACTCTATCTCTGCAGGCCTCGATTACCCTGGTATCGGCCCTGAACATGCGTACTTGCATGATAGCGGTCGTGCTGAATACGTGCCTGTTACAGATGACGAAGCAGTCGATGCCTTTGAATATTTATCTCGTTTGGAAGGTATTATTCCAGCCATTGAAAGTGCTCATGCGGTGGCACATGCACGTAAAATTGCTCCTACTATGAGCAAGGACGACATTATTATTATTTGTTTATCCGGTCGTGGCGACAAAGACGTGGCGGCTATGGCGAAATACAGAGGGGTGGATCTTCATGAGTAAAATTAAAGACGCTTTCATAAAGGGCAAGGCATTCATCCCATTCATTAGTGCTGGTGACCACGGTATTGAGAATACAGAACGTTATATTCGTATTATGGTGAAAGCCGGTGCGGACATGGTAGAAATTGGTATTCCTTTCTCTGACCCAACAGCGGAAGGCCCAGTTATTCAAGAAGCAAGCACGCGTGCGCTTTCTACAGGTGTAAAAATCAATAATATCTTTGATATGGTGCGTCGTTTACGTACTGGTGATGATGCGGTGACTATACCGCTCGTATTCATGACTTATTTGAATCCTATTTACGTATTCGGTCGTGAAAAATTCTTTACCCTCTGTGAAGAGGTGGGAATCTCTGGTGTTATCGTGCCAGATATGCCATTTGAAGAAAAAGGCGAGCTCGCTAGTGTGGCTCATAAGCATGGTGTTGAAGTGGTATCCTTAATTGCGCCAACATCTGAAAACCGCATCGAAATGATCGCCAAAGACGCAGAAGGCTTTGTATACTGTGTATCTTCCCTTGGCGTTACAGGCATGCGCAGTGAAATCAAGACGGATATTAAATCCATTGTTGAAACGATTCGCAAATATACGGATATTCCTGTAGCTGTTGGTTTCGGTATTTCTAAGCCAGAACAAGCAGAAGCTATGGCGCGCGTATCCGATGGAGCCATCGTAGGCTCTGCTATCGTTAAAATCGTGGCAGAACACGGTGAACATGCGGACCAAGCGTTGTTTGATTACGTACAATCCATGAAACAAGCTGTGCTAAAGGCTGGTGTATAATAAATGACTTCATCTAAATACCGGCTTTAGTAAGTGAATTAGATTTTTAGAATATTTTGACATAGAAAAACTGCACCCCAGAAATTGAATACAATTTTTGGGGTGCAGTTCATTTGGTATTTAATGTTGTTCAGGTGCATGTTGGTTATGATGAGCATTCACTTTTTTATTTTTTTCTCTTTTGGTGGTTTTGGCACAGGCGCAAGGCTTAGTCATTAGAGGATTCAGAACGTTGATGTTGTTCACTGCGTTTTGCTGTTGCATTTTTATCATGCTTTTCATGTTTAGATATTCTATGTTTTCTGTGCTTTTTCTCTTTTACTTTGTACCATGGATGAGCGCTGCTATCTACTGTGCCATCATCATTTTTTACCATGCGATGATTTTCACCGATTTTGAAGTGGTAATCTTTAGCTTGGGCTACATTGGCACCAATACCAACTGTTAAGAAGGCGCCTAAGCTGGCTAAGGCTATTGCTTTCATTAATTTAGCTTTCATAATTATCTCCTGTATAATTGATTGCACGAATTTTAGTTGTAAGAAATATATCTGTAGTATAGGCATATTTCATGAACAAAAAATGAATCAACTAAGTTGATAAATCATAGTATAATAGGTATATCTATATATGTTTATTATCTAAGATTATGGTAGGAGTTTTATGAAACAGAGAGTATACGAAATCCTCTATCGTGAGCTAGTGGAAAACTATGCAAACAGTAAAGGACGTACCAATACAGCCGATTTTTGGCTCACCATAAGTGCTATATCCTTTGTATATGGCTTAATTATATGTATTACAGGTCTTGCAACCTACATACCGTACGGATTTCTTTATGCTGTCTCTATCGGTGGCGGCGTATTATTTGTATTGTCCATCCTGTTATGCTTGCCGAAGATTATGCTAATGGCAAGACGGTTGCGAGACTCTAATAATGATCCAATGTTGATGATTTTGCTATTGGTTCCTTTTTTAGGCTGGTTTGCATTATTGTATCTATTCTGTAAGCGCACATCGCCTGTATCTAATGAATTAGAGGAAAAACGTTCCGTATCGGGCCTCTTTATTGTGGCCATATTGGTATTAGGATGCCTAGCCACTAGTGCAGGTAGTACAATGATTAATCATAATTTTATGGTAGAAGAGACTGCTTATGCCAATTTGGAACCTAGTTCGTTAACGAAACAAGCAAATCGTCTTTTACAAAGTGAAACGGCTACAACAGAGGGGCGTACTGTGGTAAGTAATTATTATGAAGCCCTCAATAAAAAGGATTATCGTGGTGCATATCGTTATTTGAGCGCTCGTGCTATGGAGCGATATGGTACCTTTGAACTATGGGAGCAAGCCATGACTAAGGACGAGGTTCCTAAGGTGAAAGCGATACAGCTTAACTATGTTTCTCAAGACCAAGATGATGATATTGTTGTAAACTATATGGGCTTTACCGTTACCTTTGAAGATAATCTAGAGCCTCTATTAGTTCGTTTGCATAATGAAGGCAAAGGCTGGGGCATTGTTGCTATTGAAGCCGCGGAGGAGGATTAGGTTATGTCAACCATAAATATATATGATTTGAACTATACTGATGCCTTCAAATTAGGCATTAGAAATTATGCTAATTTTAACGGCCGTGTTAGCCGTAGTGAATATTGGCGATTCGTGGCAGGTGTTACACTGATACAAGGATTACTTGGGATTTTAGCTTTACTTTGTAGTACCTTGGGCTTTCCTAATTATGAAAAACTTATTGATAATGTTGCTGTAGGGGTATCTCTTTTCTTTATAATTCCCAATATAGCTATCACAGCGCGGCGTATGCATGATATTGGCCGGAGTGGTTGGACGCAGCTAATCTCATTTATTCCTGTTATAGGCTTCTTTATATTCCTCGTTTACGAATTGCGTCGTGGCGATGAAAGAGAGAATTCCTATGGTGAAAGAACCGGCTATACACCTATTACTCCTGAGGTTAGCAAGGCTACAGGACTAGAAGAAACTTCATCCCGTCGTCAAGATTGGGCGATGGGGATTGCCATCTTTATTATCCAATCTATTATTATTGCCGATATCATTAGAGAGATATTATGGTATGGAATTAATGGGAATGGATACATGTAATAATCACCTGTATTTATTAACAATCTCATTATTTTATTTTATAAAAGTTTAACATCTCCTTTATAGACAATATAACACTTTATAGTAAAATGAATTTCAGATGAATTTAAAAACTTAGATATTAATAAATAAAGAATATCTTAGTTGTTATATGTGTTAAGTACAGCAGGACATCGTAATCTTTGCTGATTTCTGTTTGTAGCTAGAAGGAGTTTATTATGAAATCTTGTCCCTATTGTGGACATGCAGTGTTGAAAACAGATTGTTACTGCCCAGAGTGTGGGCATGTTAGTAGACCACAAATCTCGTTAGATAAATACAATCTAGGCTTGATTGAAAATTTTAAACAATGTTTGGTTTATAAATATGCTGATTTTGATGGTCGTGCAAGTCGTAGTGAATATTGGCATTTCTTGTTAGTCTATCAATTGTTGTTTGTGGCCATTCTATTTACTTGTGCTTTTTTGAGCTATATTAGCCCACTATCTAGCGTAGTAGGCGTAGGTTTTGGTTTGGTCATCCTTGTCCTTTTGTCCGTGATTATGGTTATTCCTGGCGTGGCTGTTTCAGTGCGACGTCTACACGATCAAGGCCGCTCAGGGGGACTCGTATTTATTGGATTCATCCCTGTAATAGGGACCATTATCCTGTTGATCCTTATGGCTCTGCCTGGTGAAAGCCAACCAAATCGCTTTGGTCCCCCTAACGGTCAAGTAGTTGTAACAAAACAAATGGCCCGTGAATTAGGTCTTATTGATACTACGCCATCTATGGGACTAACTGCAGGACTATTCTGCGCTATCTTTGTACTCTGGTTCTTGGTAGATAAACTACTTATGACCAGTGCGATGTAGTTTATGATGTATCCTATAATGAAATATAAAGCATAAGTTATTCCCAAAACATATAGACATTCATTTTCAAAATCGTCAACAGTAATGATATAATATTTTCAAGAAGAATTTATTTGTTATTTCTAGAGGAGAGAAGATTATGACTGATTTGTCTATCAAAAATCTTTCGTATGTAGATAATTTTAAACATACGATTATGGGTAATTATGCTAATTTCAAAGGTCGTGCAAGCCGCAGTGAATATTGGCGTTTCTATGGTATCACAATTGTTATTGCTGGTATCTTCAATGTATTGAGTGCTCTTGTAATGGATACTGCGCTAGCAAGTGTTGTAGGTCTTATTTCCATAGTATATAATCTTGCAATTCTATTGCCTTCCATTGGTCTTGCTGCACGTCGTTTACATGACATTGGTAAAAGTGGTTGGATGCTTTTGATTAGCTTGATTCCATTTGGTATTATCTATGTTATTTATCTACTCGCTCAAAAGGGTGATGAAGGTGATAACCAATATGGATCTCCAATGAGCTATGAAGTAATTACTGCTGAAGAAGCTGCTCGCACTGGTCTTAAAGAAACTCCAACTGACGACATGGATCGTAAATTCATGTACGTGTGCATTGCAATTATTATTCTTGAATTAATTCTCATGAGTGCCATCTAATAATTGTATATACAATAAAGCCTACGTAAGTAGGCTTTTTCTTTTGCTTAATAGGGGATGTAGGTTCTGTTAAATTTAGAAATGAAGTATTTGACAATTTCCCCGTTTGAGTCCTATAATTATCTATTATATGAATATTGCGTTGAAAAAGACGGCATGTCTCAGACGGATTTAGTAGAGACCAAACTCATGGGCTGAAAGGTTTGGAAATCTAGAGATTTGCGGATCACTTTGGAGCAAGCAGGAACCCTGCCGGTGAACACCGTTATATGTTTAAGTGGCTTTCACAATATGAGAGATGAGTTGCGTCTTATGTGTTACAATCATGTGCTAGCATGGTGTGACAATCGCAGAAATGCGGTGGCGCTAGCTTTCACAAGTAACGAGAGTCAGTAGGGTGGTACCACGGATATGACGTCCGTCCCTTCGGGGGCGGGCGATTTTTTTATGTAAAAGGAGCAACAGCATGGATTACGGTAAGACGTTACATTTGCCTGAAACAGAATTCCCAATGCGCGGCAATTTGCCTAAGCGCGAACCAGAAATCTTACAATTCTGGGAAGATAACAAGATTTATCAAAAACGTTTGGAATTGCGTAAAGACGCAAAACCTTTCATTTTGCATGATGGTCCTCCATACGCAAATGGTAAATTGCATATCGGTCATGCCCTCAACAAAACGTTGAAGGACATCATCATGAAATACAAGACTATGACAGGTCACTATACTCGCTACATCCCAGGTTGGGATACACACGGCTTGCCAATCGAGCATGCGGTTATTAAGAACACTGGTCTTAACCGTCATGAAATGGCTCCATTGGACTTGCGCAATAAATGTAAGGAATATGCATTGGAGTGCGTAGAAGCACAAAAACAAGACTTCATTCGTTTTGGTGTATTAGGCGAATGGGACCGTCCGTATTTGACATTGCGTCCTGAGTTCGAAGTTAAACAACTTGGCATCTTCGGCGAAATGGCAAAACGCGGTCACATCTATAAAGGTCTTAAAACTGTATACTGGTGTACGCACTGCGAAACTGCATTAGCAGAGGCAGAAATCGAATATGCTGAGAAAAAATCTTTCTCCATCTACGTAAAATTCCCTTACGTATCCGAGAAAAAGGTTACATTGCCAGCTGGCGTAGATCCAAAACAAGCATACTCTGTTATTTGGACAACTACTCCTTGGACAATGCCTGCCAACGTAGCTATTTCCGTTAATCCTGAGCTTGAATATGGCTGGGTGAAAGCTGGCGACGAATACTACTTGATGGCTACTGAACTTGTTGACGCAGCTATGAAAGATATTGGTATCGAAGACTACGAAATCGTAAACCGTTTCTCTGGGGCAGACTTAGAATTGGCTGAATTTAAACATCCATTTGTAGAACGTACATCCACTGTGTTGTGTGGCGACCATGTAACACTTGAAGCAGGTACTGGTTGCGTACATACAGCTCCTGCACACGGTGAAGACGACTTTAACATCGTTATGCGTTATAACAAGGAAGGAAAAACTGAACTTCCTATCGTATCCCTTGTAAATGAAACTGGTAACTACACTAAACAAGTAGACGACAACCGTTATGGCGATACTGAATTCCCATTGGCTGGCGTAGAAATCCACGATGCAGAAGTGCCTGTAATCAAAATCTTGGCGCACAACAATGCATTGCTTCATAAATCCAGCTTGCGTCACCAATACGCTCACTGCTGGCGTTGTAAAAATCCTGTCATCTACCGTGCTACAGAACAATGGTTCTCCTCTGTAGATGGGTACCGTCAACAAGCTCTTGATGCAATCGACAATCAAGTGCAATGGATTCCTAAATGGGGCCATGACCGCATCTTCAACATGGTGCGCGACCGCGGTGACTGGGTAATTTCTCGTCAACGTATTTGGGGCGTGCCAATTCCTATTTACTATTGTGAAAGCTGTGGCGAGCACATCATCAACGATGATACTATCAAAGCTTTACAAGAAAAAGTAGCCGTAGAAGGCTCTGATGCTTGGTGGGCTCACAGTGCAAAAGAATTGTTACCAGAAGGTTTCAAATGTCCTCATTGCGGTCATGATGAGTTCAAAAAAGAAACAGATATCATGGACGTATGGTTTGACTCTGGTTCCTCTTGGTCTGGCGTACTTGAAGTTAACGGCTTAGATGTGCCATGTGCTATGTACCTTGAAGGTTCTGACCAACATCGTGGTTGGTTTAACTCTTCCTTGTTAACTGCAGTAGCAACAACTGGTAAAGCACCATACAACTCCGTATTGACTCACGGCTTCGTTGTGGACGGCGAAGGTCGCAAAATGTCTAAATCTGTAGGTAATACAGTAGCACCTAGCGACATTATCGACGTATACGGCGCTGACGTTATGCGTTTGTGGGTATCTTCCGCGGATTACCAAGCAGACGTACGTTTGTCCAAAGACATCGTAAAACAATTATCCGAAGTATATCGTAAGATCCGTAATACATTCCGCTTCTTGCTCGGTAACTTGGATGACTTCAATCCGAACACCGATAAAGTGGCTTACGCAGACATGTCCGAATTCGATAAATGGGCATTATTGCGCTTAGAAGAAGTACGTCAAAAGGTTACTGATGCGTACGAAAACTATGAATTCCACATGTTGTACCATGCAATTCATAACTTCTGTACAGTAGACTTGAGTTCCATCTACCTTGATGTAATGAAAGATACTATGTATGCTGAAAGCAAAGATAATGTAGCTCGTCGTTCTGCTCAAACAGCGATGTATGAAATCTTGAAAACATTGGTAGCCATGGTATCTCCAGTACTTTCTTTCACAGCGGAAGAAGTTTGGAAATACATGCCAAAAGAAGAGGGCATGCGTGAATCCGTTATGCTTCAAGATTGGCCACAAGGTCATCCAGAACACTTCAACCAAGAATTGGCTGACAAATGGAACCAATTGTTAGACTTGCGTACATCCGTACAAAAAGCATTGGAACTTGCTCGTCAAGATAAAACAATCGGTCATCCATTGGATGCATCCGTTACAGTATATGCTGAAGGTGCTGCATTCGATGCATTGAATGCCCTTGGTGAAGAAGGCTTGGCTAAACTTGTTATCGTATCCGAAGCGCACATCGTAAACGGCGCTGCACCGGCAGAGGCTGTAAAAGACGAAGAAACAGGCGTTGCAACAGTTGTTGTTGCCTCTGGTCTCGAAAAATGCGAACGCTGCTGGATTCATCGCGATACAGTCGGCCAAGATAGTGCACATCCTACACTTTGTGCACGCTGTGCCGACGTTGTAAAAACATTATAATAAAAAAAGACCATCCTGTTGAACTTCGCTTCCAAAAATTGTGTCCAATTTTTGGGGTACAGTTCACTGGGGATGGTCTTTTTTATGTTTGTAAATCCTTTGGCACTGTTAACTGTTTCCAATTATCTAGTTCAGGGATTTCCAAGGTATTTATCGTTTTTTGAATCCAATAGTTTAAGGACACTTCGTTTCCCACATATTGTTCAAATAAGTAGGTCTTACCAGGCATGTCTTGTTGGTTTCCATCGTCATCGATGGTATGACGGGCGGACTCTTTTAGATAGAGCTGCACCCTAAATGGGGCCGACTGATTGCCTTTAAAAATGAAATAGGATGGGCCTACAAAGTCATGGGTGCGAATATTAATTTGTTCGTACTTTTTCTCTTTTAATCCTTGTAATGCAGCTTGAATCATAGCGTTTGCATCATCGTATTCCTCTAGCAAAAACGGCTGTTGATCCACATCGAGCACGTAATGCCAGGTTGTCTTTTCTTCGTTCTTTTCAATAGTCCAATTACCTTCGAGGCTAGGCAATTGATGATTATCGTAAAGCTCTTTCAATAGGCTTATGGTATTCTCTTTGTCGTAAATGGACTTGTAGATAATTTCGTGTCCTTCTGATGGATCATAACCATGTAGCCTTATTTGATAATGATTTCGTAGCATCCGTTTTACATCGATCTTAAAGATATTACGCAATATATCTGGAACGGATAGGAAATGATTGTAAAAGCTGAGCTTCATTTCTTCCTGTGACTCTAAGGCCGTTTCAATGGTTTGCCAGTCGTACAGTGTCGTATCCCAGAGAAAGTCGTCCATAGTTACAGATAAGCGGGCCGCATTTTGAGGCCAGGTGGTAGGTGCAGGGCGCACCGTAGTAGTGGATTCGGTAATACCTTCTTTGTATTGCCAATGACCATCGACCTCTTCAAAGGCTGCTAAGCGTTCTTCTGCTTCGTCATCGATAGGAATATCTTTTAGCTCCGGATCCAAATTGGCTTTATGAGACAAGATATATTGATGGGATTGCTCGTAATAGGATACGGCTTGAGTTAAATCTGGCTTGCCTGTTACATAGCCTTTTTCGTAGGCATAGCCCAAGGCAACACGTGTTAAAGCGCGCGTAATATCGTAGAAAAGAACGCGATTCTCCTCTTCAAAGGCTCGTTGTTCCTCGTCTAAGACACGTAGTAATGATTGCACACCAAAGCGTATGTTTTTCGTCACCCCTAAACCGTGGATTCGCATGTATCCGATATAGGGCAAGGCGAATATGAAGCGATCTTTTGTAGCCGCCATATGTGTTAAATCTGCAATGAGTCCCCAGTCGAGAGGCAGGTGGCCTATGTGAAAGATATAGCCAAAGGCCGCCTGTAAGGCGGTGTAGCCCGCATCACTAAACTCTTTCGTTGCCGCACGGCGGTAGAGACCTATGGCTTTTACCGGATTATAGGGGATAGTACAACGTAAATTTTTGGCATCATAGAAATGATAGTAATAATCCGCTAATTCTGCGATGCTTTCAGATTGACCTAAGGCGGCACCTTTAGTGAACCACGTGAAAGCCTCCTCGAATTTACCGCTTTCGTGGCAGTCGAGGCCTGTATATAGCATCATGGCAGGGTTGCCAAGTTCGGCCGCAGTCTTGGCGACGCGGCGCGCATTGGAAAAGTCAGCTTCGTCGATATAGATATTGCGCAAGTTTCCTTGGAACATGGCAAGACCGTTGTCGAGAGCCTTATTAAACCATTCCTTAGCCAGATTAGATGCATTTTCTTGCAATGTTTCGTCTGGCACAGTGCCTTGTAAGGCGGCAATACGATCCTGCACAGAGTTTGCTGTAAGGCTTCTTTGAATGCGTTTAGTCCAACTCATAGGCGGAGGTGTTAGCATAGTCTCAGCGGAGCTGATGCGATTGTCATCACGCCAGAAAAAGACATTGCCTATAACATATTGGCAATAGGCATCGCCTTGGTTTGCGTAATCATAGACAATGCGAAAGGCATCGTCGAAGGAAATTTGCATATCCTTTTCCACGGTAGGGGTGATGGAACCTTTGATGCGCAAAGCTTGTAATGTACCGATAGGGCTACAGCGACGAATGCTATCGT
Source organism: Veillonella parvula (assembly GCF_018378075.1). Lineage (GTDB taxonomy): Bacteria > Bacillota > Negativicutes > Veillonellales > Veillonellaceae > Veillonella > Veillonella parvula_K. The sequence goes on along the minus strand of NZ_JAGZYE010000003.1, from coordinate 44,424 downwards.
GTAAGCATTGATAGGTGCGCATATTATCCTCTGGGAAGTTAAACTCTTCCCAGGTAAAACGAGGGCCTGCATAGACGCGTGCCAAGAGGGCATAGGCGTCACCTAGCTCTCGCGCCTCTGGATCATTGGCTATCTTGAGAGCATCCTCTTTAGTGTCTATATCACTTTCAAGACGGCTTGTCTTGTCGTTTCGTAAGGCTCTATCTTTTAGCTGACTAGGATTTTGCTGATTATTGACGATGAGCTCCAATTGACGTAAGCCTTCTTGAGCCATTTTTTGATTATAGGATGTAAAAATCATGTGGAAGACCTTTTGCAGGCGTTCCGTAAAGTACTGTACCATTAGGCCTCCTTTTATACTATAGAATACATATTTATTATATAACGAACGCTAGGTACCGTAAAAGAGGCAATGCTAGTATAACTGTATGTCTTCTATTGATAGTATATTGATATTGTTTAACTGTTCTCACAATATACTAGCTTATTTCTAATATGCCCGTATGTAATACAATTTAATATGGAAGCTTTAGTATGTGTTGTATTTAAGCACAAAAATCCCCTCTGAAGAAGATCTGTTGTCACAAATTTTATGTGATGTCTGAAATCTTTCAGAGGGGATTGTATTTACCCTAAAGCATAAGGATAGATATTATTTTTGGTTGTAATTACCAAACCATTTGTCGTAGATTTTTTGGTAAGTACCGTCTTCTTTAAGTTCTTTAAGAGCTTTATTAACAGCTTCTTGTAAAGCTTTGTTGCCTTTTTTCACGCCAAGAACTGTGCCTGGGGATTTAGTAGGTTCGCCTACGAGTTTAAGATCTTGATCAGCACCTTGTTTTAGGTAGTACATAGCCACTGCGTTATCGATGATAGCGCCATCGATTGTACCAGCTTTCAATTCCATAAAGATATTAGCGTTGGAATCAATTTGTTTTACTGTTGTGTTAGGAATTTTTTGAGCCATTTCAACAGGGATTGTGCCGATTTGAACACCTACCGTTTTGCCTGCTAACTCGTCCATGTTGTGGATTGTTGTGTTGTCTTTACGAACAACTGTAATGAAACCGCCTTGATCGAAGTACACGTCGGAGAAGTCCAATACTTTTTCGCGTTCAGGAGTTGCGTTGATACCTGCAGCAATCATGTCGATATCGCCAGATTGAACAGCTGGAATCAAAGCGTCGAAGCCCATGGATTTGAATTCCATTTTTAGGCCGATTTTTTTAGAAATTGCTTCGGACAAATCAACGTCGAAACCAACATATTTGTCGCCTTCAGTGAATTCGAACGGTGGGAATGTAGTTTCAGAACCTACACGCAATACGCCTTCTTGTTGTGTCATTTTAGGTTTGTCGTTGCCACAACCAGCCAATAAACCCATTGCTGCTACCGCTACGAGGGCGATGGCTGTCAATTTTTTGAACTTAAACATAGTATCCTCCTCAAACATCCATATACATGGTTTATACATTTCTGTTTATATTGTACGGAATTTTACACCAATAGGCAATAACATTGTATAATTAAGAGTACATGAGTTTCATATTTAAAAATGGATTTCATTTAACATTGTTTAAATTCATCGATTTGCACACATTTTTGATTATATCTATTGGAGGAGCTATGAACCTTATGCATACATTTTCCGATCTTTGTAAAAGCTTCGCTCCAGATGCTTTTGCGGTGAATTATACATTAGCTAAAAACCCTGAGATTTCTAGTCAAGAATTCGAGTCCGTCAAAACCATTGGTGCTGTTCTCGAAAAACATGGCATGGACGTAACCTATGAATTTTGTGATTTACCGACTGCCTTCAAGGCCTCTGTTGTGAAAGTAGATAATTCAAAAGGTCGCTTAGCCATACTTTGTGAATATGATGCACTGCCAGAGGTAGGCCATGCATGCGGTCATTCCGCCAGTGGTTCTATGAGCGTGTTGGCTGCATTGACACTACATAAAATGCAAGAAGAGGGCGTAGCTTTCAACATGGACATCGATATTATCGGCACACCAGACGAAGAAGCGATGGGGTGTAAGGTAGATATGTGCAATGCAGGGGTGTTTAAAGAATACGATTTTGCCATCATGGTTCATCTCGACGGCGAGGAAACACGCCCTAACTCACAATTTTTGGCACTCGATTGTTTCCGTGCTAAGTATCACGGTAAACCAGCCCATGCAGCCGGAGAGCCTTGGAATGGCGTCAATGCGGTGAATGGTGTGCAACTCGCTATCCATGCTATGGATATGATACGCCAACAAGTGCGCCCTGAAACGCGCATCGGCACGTGGATCATTGCTGGAGGTACCGCCTCCAATGTAATTCCTGCCTTCGGTGAATTAGAGGTTACCGTGCGTCATACGGAGCGGGATTACTTAAATGGCTTATCTGAGCAGATTAAAAACATCTTTGAAGGGGCGGCTCTTTGTACCGGTACAATTGTGGATGTAGAGTTTTATGGCAATCCGTATGATGATATGAATCAAAACCACCGTGGCACAAAGCTTATCGAAGAGGTAATGGCCGACATGGGCCTCAATTTTGAGCCCGGTCCAGCAGCCCTTGGAGGTAGTTCAGATATTGGCAATGTAAGCTATCAATGTGCGGCATTCCACCCTAAGTTACGCTTGGCCGGCGATCCAAAGGTGTGTCATTCTAAAGAATTTGCTGGTGCCATGTTAGAGCCTACCATTGAACAAACTATCATCGATGGTGCTACTATTATAGGGGGTTCCTTATTGCGATTAGTTGAGGACCCAACAGTCTTAGAAGAAATTGTAGCCGAATTTAACGCATCCATAGGGTAATGCTTGAGCTTATTGATTTGTTAGATACCATAAGGGAGACACTATGACCTTAAAAGAAACATTAACGATAAAAAATTATATAGGTATAGTTGGAGATAAGCGCATTCGATTCATCGCATCCGATGTAGATGGTACCTTGGTAAACGATGCGAAAGCAATTCCTGAGGATGCCATTGAGGCGATTCGTGCAGCTCGTGAAAGTGGGATTCGGGTAGCCATTGCTTCTGGCCGCGCTTGGAATGAGATGAATGATGTTATCGAAAAATTGCCGTGCTTGCGCTATTTTATGTGCACCAATGGTGCTTATGTAATGGATAAGGACGAAAATCGCAGTCTATTCCACGTAAGTTTTGATAAAGAACAAGCATTACATTTGTTGCGTAAACTATTAACCTATGGTGTCTATGTAGAGGCCTATGTGAAAGACCAAATCTTTGGCATGTATCCTCCGTCTAGATGTATTACACCTGAACGTTTAGGGGCATGCGCTAGTGAACGTAATGAAAGTGATAAAAAGGTTCATGGAATAATGGATAACCATTTACCTAATACCAAAAATCATATTTCTAGTACAGCAGACACTCGTCTGCCAGGAGCAACTTACAATCACTATGCATTGGCGGAAGGCAACGAAGCAGCAAAAGTAAAGATGTCCGAATGTGAAGTAGAGCAATCTAATTTCTTCTTTAGACCTAATATTCGTTCATTTATTTTAGCGACGCGCACTATGGTATGTGATTTGTTAGCTCATATGGAAGCCTTAGACGAAGGACCTGAGAAGATTCAAATCTTCTACGGTGACGAGCCGATGCGTCAGCGCATCTTGCAAGACTTACGAGATGAATACCAAGGTCTGTCTCACGATGGCACAGGCCGTGAACGTTTTTATGATGTATTGCTCTCTAGTGAGGGTAATCTAGAATTTGTATTGCCTCACACTACAAAGGGTACAGCCGTAGAAGCCTTGGCAAAACACTGGGGCTTAAGTCCCAATGAGGTGATGACACTAGGGGACAGCGAAAACGACCTATCTATGTTACGCTTTGCGGGCGCTGGCGTAGCGATGGGCAATAGTAAGCCGAACATTAAAGAAGCGGCACAATACGAAACAACAGACAATAACCACCAAGGCGTGGCAAAAGCTATTTACTCGGCTATTGCATATAACAATGAGCTAAATAAGAAAAAGTAATTATATTAGCTGTTGTATAAATTAAATATATAATAACTATTGTTGTATTAAAATATGAATCCTACTATTTAAGAGTAGATAATGTTAAGTTTGGCACAGATAAACAGTACATAGGAGGTGATGTATAATGGGGAATCTAAAGTTTAATATTGACGACACTTGCGTTAAGTGCGGAGCTTGTGCAGAGGATTGTCCTGTTCAATGCATCACCGAAGGTAAGACTCGATTTATCATTGAGAAAGGCTGTATCAGTTGTGGCGACTGCTATTCCATCTGTCCGGTGGGGGCTGTAAAAATGTATAAGCGAGAGGTTCCTAAAAAGTGATAGCTAGAAATTTTTTAGTATTGTCAGCAAATTGACTTACATACGGAGAGCTCTTAAAGCGTGATAGTTAGAAATCCGAACATTGAATTCTTATTTATAATTTCCATACGGAATATGTGGAGTCGTTATACTTCCTATGGTATAATAAAATGTAATGAAAAATTAGCGTTTAGCTCGGAAAAACGCGCCCCAGTACAGAAATGTATGGGCATAAAAAATAGTGAATATACTTTCACAAATAGATGCATATGGAGGAAGGCATGGAAAACAAGGAATTTGTAATTGTTGTTGACTTTGGTGGTCAATATAACCAATTGATCGCGCGCCGTGTTCGTGAAAATCACGTATACTGCGAAGTATATCCATACAACAAAGCGCTGAATAAAATTAAGGAATTAAAACCGCAAGGTATCATCTTCACAGGCGGTCCTAACAGCGTGTATGAAGAAAACTCTCCAAAAATTGAGAAAGAGATTTTTGAACTTGGTATTCCTATTCTTGGCATGTGCTATGGTATGCAATTTATGGCGCATACATTAGGTGGCGAAGTTAAATCTGCGGACAACCGTGAATTTGGTAAAACACCTGCTAAAGTGGACACTACATCTCCATTGTTCAAAGGCTTGGAAGAAGACCAAGTTGTTTGGATGTCTCATGTTGACTATGTAGCAAAAGTTCCAGAAGGCTTTGAAATCGTAGCACATACTAAGGATTGCCCTGTGGCATCCATGCAAAATAAAGAACGCAAACTATATGCTATGCAATACCATGCAGAAGTGTTACACACTGAACATGGTAAAGAAATGCTTCACAACTTCTTGTACGAAGTATGTGGCTTCACAGGCACATGGACAATGGCAAACTATGCTAAAACTGCTATTGAAAACATCCGTAACACTGTAGGCGATGGCAAAGTATTATTGGCATTGTCTGGCGGTGTAGATAGCTCCGTTGCGGCAGCACTTATCTCTAAAGCCGTAGGCGATCAATTGACTTGTATCTTTGTTGACCATGGTTTAATGCGTAAAAATGAAGGCGATGAAGTTGAAGCAGCTTTCAAAGATTCCGGCATGCATTTTATCCGCGTCGATGCAGAAAAACGTTTCTTAGATAAATTGGCTGGTCTTGAAGATCCAGAAGCTAAACGTAAAGCTATCGGTGAAGAATTCATCCGCGTATTCGAAGACGAAGGCCGTAAGATCGGTTCCGTTGACTTCTTAGCACAAGGTACAATCTACCCTGACGTTATTGAGTCCGGTACTGGCGAAGCGGAAGTTATTAAATCTCACCACAACGTTGGAGGCTTGCCTGCAGTTGTAGACTTTAAAGGTCTTATCGAACCATTGCGCAATCTTTTTAAAGACGAAGTACGTGAACTTGGTTCTGAATTAGGTTTGGCGGATTACCTCGTATGGCGTCAACCATTCCCAGGCCCTGGTCTTGCTATCCGTGTAATGGGCGAAATTACTAAAGATAAACTCGACATCTTGCGTGATGCGGACTACATCTTCCGTGACGAAATTGCAAAAGCTGGTCTTGATCGCAGCATCAACCAATACTTTGCAGTATTAACATCTACACGTACTGTAGGCGTTATGGGTGACTTCCGTACATACGACTACACATTGGCATTGCGTGGCGTAACAACAACAGACTTTATGACTGCTGACTGGGCACGCATCCCTTACGACGTATTGGACACAATCTCCCGTCGTATCGTAAACGAAGTACAACATATCAACCGTATCGTGTACGACATTACATCTAAACCACCTGCTACAATTGAGTGGGAATAAATTAATATTTTATATGTGTTGCATTATAAAATTGGATTGGAAATATATAAAGTTAGATTGTCTATGATTTGGATATATTTAAAATAAAAAGGAGAAGGTTGTGATTAGCTAATATATCGGAAAGCTATTTATGGAGAATCTGTAGAGTTAAAAATAAGTAAAGATAGATGAATGATTTAATAAATTTCCTAGCTTTTTTGAAGCACTGATAATTGTTTGGACAGATAAAATTATCTATATAAAACAATGTCTGGAGTTTTATTAGATTTTCTGCACATACTAATTTTTGAAGATACCAAAGTTAAAAGAGAATGCTTTTTTATATTAGATTGTGAATAAATTCATATGTCATAATATTATAAAAATACAAGTAAGAGATTTTCGTAGAGAAATAATTATGAATTTAACTAACTCTGATCATAGAAAATATTGATGATTAACCACAATCAGGTATGCAACTATTATTTTAATAGGTGTAGATGGACGTAGGGGGCTATGATGCAATATATTATTGGAGAATTAGATAAATATCCGGAAGGATATTGGGATTTTAAAGGGAAAATTAAAACAGGAATACATAGTATAGGAAAGTATCCAGCTACAATGGTTCCAGATATGCAATATGAGTTATTAAATATAATTATAAAACAAATTAAAGGTAATAATATTAAGTTGTTAGATCCCTTTTGTGGCTCAGGAACTATTTTGGCAATTGCACAAGATTTAGGGATTAATTCAATAGGTATAGATATTAATCCTTATGCTACTTTATTATCATATGTAAAAACAAATCTGTATAATCGTAATAAGCTGTTATATGCAATTGAAAGAATAAACACTGAATTGAATCAAGAAATAAGTTTTAAGAATCATTATTTTTATAATATAGAAAAATGGTTTAGAAAAGATATAATTCAGTCACTAAGTAAAATTAGGCAATGTATAATTGCTGAGGAAGATGCAAGTATTAGAAAATTTTTTTGGGTTTGTTTGTCGGAAACAATATTTAAATATAGTAACGATAGGACAAGTACTTTTAAGCTACATATTTTGCCTAAGGATAAAATAAATCTTATACAAAATAATTGCATTGATTATTTTATTGGTAAAGTTAAAGAAAATGCTAGTTTCTTAAATTATGAAGAAAAAAATAAAGTAAAGATTATTTATGGTGATTGTTGTGATGTTATGCAACATAAACTAAAGGGGAAGTTTGAAATTATTTGTACTTCTCCTCCGTATGGTGATAATTCTACTACAGTTACATATGGTCAATCTTCAATTTTATATCTTAAATGGATTGATACTAAGGACTTGCCATGTAAACCCTGTATATTGGATAAATATTCTACAATAGATAAAATTAGTATTGGAGGAAAAAGAAGAACGATTTGTAATACAAATAATATACAGTCACTTAGTGAATATTTAAATAAAATATCTGTGAATAAGAAAGAAAAAGTAATTAATTTTTTTGAAGATTATTGTGTTGTGTTGAAATCTATAGAAAGTTGTTTATCTAAAGATGGGTACTTAATAATGACGGTAGGAAATAGGAGTATAGATGCAATTCGGCAACCGTTAGATAAAATAACGATAGAAATAGCAGAAAATCTAGGATTAAAAATAATTTCTAAATTTAATAGAAATATACTATACAAAAAGACGCCTCTTACACTTTCTTCAGGAAAAAATGAAAAGGTTGTAAAGTCTATATCTGAAGAAACGATTTTAATATTCACAAAGTAGGAGATAATGATGAGATTATCAGTATCTGGAAAAATAATTAAGGAAATTTCAGAAAAGATTCCGAATACAATTTATGCAATAGTTGAATTGATAAAAAATTCATATGAAGCTATGGCTAATACCATAGAAATTAACGTTTGTGATAATAACATTGAAATTTTTGATGATGGAGATGGAATGGACTTAGATGATATTCATTCGTTACTTATTGTTAGTCATAGTAATAAAGAATACGGTGTTGTCAAAAATGGCAGAATAATTTCAGGTGAAAAAGGATTGGGATTTTTTTCTGTTTTTAAATTTGGTAGTAAGGTTACTGTAAAAACTTCAAAGCAGGGGACTAATTATAGTTTTACTATAGATATGAATGAAATTGAGGGGTTAGAGGATATCCATGATTCTAATGTTGATATTTCTGAAAGTTCAAGTATCGATTTAAAAAAAAATGGAACAAGAATAGTTATAGAAAATTTAAATTCGGAAGCCATAGAACTTTTTAGGAAAGTATTAGATAATTCCTCAGATTTTTTAAAATTACAGAATTCGATTATTGATGATAATTTTAAAGTTAAAATCAATAAATTATATAAAGATGCTAAAGAGATACCATCTGATATCAGCAATTCATTGGTTAAAGATAAAATCATTGCAAAAACATGTTTTCAAAGCAAAACGTATAGAGAAAAAGATATATTTTATTATAGGATCTATATAAATGGCTTATCGTATGATATAGATATTGATCAAAAGTATAATAGTTTATTAGCTAATAATGATTTTGAAATAAAACTGGAAATAGATTATTTTAAATTTAACAGTGGTGAGTTAAAAAAAGTTTCTGACTATTATAAAGATCAGAAATTGAAAAAAATTACACCTCTAGTCTATTTTAATAATGTATATTTTAGTAATGATTTATATGATGTTGAAATTAATGTATCTAGTAGCTCAAAAAAAGTCATACGACAACAAGCGGGTATTATTAATATTTATTTAATGAAAAAAGGGATTTTAGATTTTAATTCAGATAGAACTATGTTAATTGAATCTAGAAATCAACTTTTATTGCAAGAGCTATTGAATTTTATATCTTCTTCTTCTCAAAATAAGATAAAAGAAATTGAAGAATCGGAAAAACAACAAAAACCTAAGACTAGAGACGTTAAAATGATCAAAGGTGATTCTTTAAAAGGTAGTGGAATTGATGAGTATAATATAGAAAAAATATATTATGCTGATAACCTTGAAAAAAATTTTGATTCAATGAAACTTGGTAGTTGGAGAGTTTTGCATAATAATGGAGATGTGACGAATATAAGTATTATAGATTATCCAAGTGCCAAAATGCGTTTTCTACTAAGTGAGTTAGAGCTTGCCAAAGAGTACATGCTAGATGAAGTTTTAGAAGTAACAGATTGTAAAGGAACTAAAAAAATAAGACTAGAACATATAGATATTCTGCCAGAAAAGAATATTTTTTTTGATAGAAAAAATGAGAAGTTTATTGTAATGAGTCCATCAGATGTTACTTTTAACATTCGATTTATTGATAAGATTTCAAATAGAGAATTTAGTTTTAATCAAAGGATTTCTTGTACAAAAAAAGAGGTTGATATTAAAACTAATAAGATGGGATTTATACATCCATTAATTTCTTTAAGTGAAAGTATTGAACTGGATCATGATTTAGTGAATTTTATAAAAGAATTTAATAAAGTTTATGATAATGATACTTGTAAGTTGTTGAGAGTAGCGTCTGTAAGAACATTGTTAGAAGTAATTTGTTGTGCAATTTTGGATTTATTGAAAGAAAATAAGAATGAATATTTAAAAGAAAATTTTAAAAAGATTTTTTCCAAAAAGAGCATTGAAGCTAATTTATTCTCTAAAGTAAAGGATGATAGAGATAAGAAAGCGATAACTAGTATATATAATATATATGAATCAAGTTTAATAAATGGTGCTTTTGTAGATAAATATAACTATTCAACTCATGGATTGACGCGTATTGTTAATGAAGAATTTTATAAAAATGATCAACTGATTTTTAATTTACTTTACTCTTATTTATTGTTTTTAGCTCATGATAGAATATGACTATTTTATGTTTGTAAGTAATTGAGTGAGCAGAAATAGATGTAAATTTGATAATAAAAATATTGATTCTATACTATTTATACATAATGATATTATTTTAAAAGTTCTTCGTTATGATATGTAGTCATTTTCATGGACACAGACTGAATAATGTCGTGTTTTTTCGCCTTAAGATGTGTAGCTTCTTTTTCTTCTTTCAAGTCAATTTTTTTATGACTTCACTCTCAGCTTTAATATAAGTATTTTCAGCTCGTAAGCGAATTAGCTCCTCATATTTGTTTGGTTTGAGTTTTCTAGGTAAGATATTCTTAGTTGTTTTCATTTTAGGACCCTTTTATTGTTGTCCTTCAGGCTTATTGATAAAGGTGTTTGGTATTAATTTTAGCCTGAACTGTTATTGCATTTATAGATTTTCCAGATAATACTTGACACACTAATTCATATTTATACTTTAGAGAGTAACTTTTTATTATCTCCATAAAGGTTAATAATTTTCGGATTATGAAGCTCCTTTTGTTTACTCTGTTTCTTTATTTGTTTATGAAAAGTATGTGTTAATACTCCGTTTGGTGTCTTAGGTTATTCACCTTAATAAAATAAATCAATTGCCTTCCTTTTATATTTATAATTATATCTCATGAAAAATACCCCTTTTACTGCTTGTCTAGTAAAGGGGGCATTTTTCATTATTATGTACTTTTTTGTATTTTAATATTTAATTAGTGAATGATAAATAATCATTTATTATTATGATACAATATTAGATGAAAAGGATTAATAAAATAGGCTCAAATTAATTAAGTTTTAGATTATAGTATTGTTAATTGTGTAATGAGGATCCATGAAAACAACAAAATCTTTTGGCAATCATTCCAAATATTCTCTCCACGATGCAAGGGTACAGAAAATAGAATACGCAGATGATAATTTGATTCTTACTTTTGAGTACATTTTCTCTTATGAGAACGGTATTGAGCAAACTCATAAGGCTCAAGTCGTGTTTGAGACGTGCGATATAGATTTTTTTGAAATTCTCGTATTTAACAATACAATTCTAGATACTTTCACAGGTAAAAGAATTGAGTTATCTCAGTATCAGCAGGATTATAGTGAAAGTGAATTTGAAATCATTACAGAGACCTATAATTGGGGTCACGCTGTATTCCAAGGTTGGTTATGGACCGAAGGGAATCCCGTACACTGTATAATGAACATATACTTTAAAGGTGATATGGTATATGTAGTTGAATGAGAGCTGAGATGAGCAATTTAGATTTTACTATTAGCTGCATAGTTACATTCTTCAGCAAGAAGAGAACAAGTCTACCGAATTTAAATTATGGAATGTACTATCCTCATATCATTATAAAAGGTACCGAGTCTTGGTATAAACTTTATAGTAGTAAAGATGTCATCTTTGATAAACAAATATGAGATAATATGTTGTTAGTTTTTGAAATTGTAAATTATTTTGTTCTAAAAGCAGGTACGGAGTTCTTTATTATGGAAGGTGTTAATTCTGTAAGGACGTAAGAATATGAAAACTTTAAAAGAATTTTTAGATAGCCCTATATATTTAGATATTATAGAGGAATTAGGACCTGATAACTTTAATAAAGAACTACAAAGTATAGAAATTCAAGAACTAAGAAATCGATTGAATCAAAGGCAATTCTTATTAGAAGGGTTTAATTGCAAGTTATATTCTGAGAAAGAGTTAGTGCAGTTTTTCGAGCAATTAATAGAATACAATCGTAAAGAACTGATTCTTTGGAGTAATGCCTTTTGGCAATACAGTGATGAAACTTGGGAAGAATATTCTGATGGTGAATTTCCAAAAGGCGAGGAATTAGATATAGAAGATAAATCAACTATACTTGAGATAGGAAAATATTCTATAACGAGTATTGCTATGTATATGATTGAATTTGATATTTTGAAAAATCATACAGAAATTTTAGGAGATTACTATAAACGAATGCATCTTCCTGGTGCAGTGAAATACGCACAAGAAATTAAAGGGCTTTATAAAAGTCTTTTTGGTTAAAATATATAATATAGTTTTAGAAAATAAGGAATTTTAAAAAAGGTTTTAGATTGATTAGATAATCTTAACATAGAGTAATTTAGTTTTTCCTCGGATATACTTTAAAGGTGATATGGTATATGTAGTTGAATGAGGCTCGAAATGAGTAATTTAGATTTTACTATTGGCTGTACAGTTACTTTCTTTAGCAAGAAGAGGAGAACTCCACCTAATTTAAATAATGGAATGTACTATCCTCATATAGTTATAAAAGGTACTGAGGAATATCTTGGTATTAACTTTATTGATGGTGAGGATGTCATCTTTAATAAACAAATAGAAGCTAATGCGCTGCCACTTTATGAAACTGTAGATTACTCTGCTCTACAAGCAGGTACTGAGTTCTTTATCATGGAAGGCGGAAATATTGTTGGTGAAGGGATTGTAAAAGAAATCTTTCAACATAAACCATATGGGAGTAAATAACTATGGGCTATAAAAATGTATGTGTAACCTGCCGGATCTCCTTGTCGGAGGGCACAAACTATGAGTTGTTTAACAGAAATAAAACTTGCCCTACATGTAAAGGTAAAATGTACTTTGTGAACGAGAAGTTCAAGGCTCCTAAAAAATCTAATGATAAAGAATGGAAGATTATCGAGTATTTGTTGTTGAGCGGCTATGACTTCCGAAATCCTTATTGTGGACATGAGCAATGTATTTATTTTGAATTCCCTAAGAATCTACAAGAGGCAGAGGCGTTTATTCGTGAGATGCGAAAGTTAAAGTAATCACTATTATTGGAGTTTAAATGATTAAGATTGTTGATGGAAAACCGTATTTAGATCAAGTAAAAGAGTTGATTACAGAGACAATGGCTTGGTCGCGATTTGTCCTTTCAGAATTTAGATAAGGAACTAGCAGATATCGGTGAGAAATATACGGCGCCCAATGGTGAATTATTGGTTGCTATCGATGATAATGATGTAGTGCTTGGCATGGTGGTGTATTATCAGCATAGCGATACCCGTTGTGAAATGAAACGCCTCTATGTGCGTCCCGAAGGGCACGGACATGCTCTCGGTGATCGTCTGATTGAAAGTATTATGGACCATGCTAAAGCCTCTGGATATAAAGAAATGGTGCTAGATACAATTGAACCGTTGCAAGCTGCGATCCATTTGTATGAGAAGCATGGCTTTGTTGAATGCGAGCCGTATTATCATAACCCTATGGTCGATGTTATATATATGAGCAAGAGGTTGTAGAAAAATACGTTTGGCACTTATAACTTAGGAGCGCAGTAACATGAATAAACAGCAAGCAAAAGGATACCTTTTAGAGATAGTATTATCAAAACTTATTGAAGTGAATGGTTATGAAGTAATTACAGAGAGCAATATTCCTTGTGAACCTGGTGTACCACATGGCGAAAAAGAAATAGAAAGTAAACATAATGGTTTAAATGTTCGAGGGCGTGGAGGTTATCATCAGTTTGACACATTGGGGACTTTTAAAATAACGCCTCCCTTTGTATATCCTTTGCGCTTATTTGTAGAAGCAAAGTGTTATGCAAGCACAAAAGTTGGTATTGATAGAGTTAGAATGGGTGTTGGTAGTTTAAATGATATTAATACTAACTACGCTACTGTAAATTTGAGTACGGAGCAATTATCTGTCAAACGTTATCAATATCATTATGCTATCTTTTCTACATCTGGTTTTTCAAAGCCTGCACAACGTTATGCAATTGCTCATAAAATACATTTAATTGATTTATCTAGTGATGTATATAAAGATATCATAAACCTTATTCAACAAATAATAGATGAATTGATGGATGATTCAGGTATAGATGATACTGAATTTAATAGTTTCAAAAGGACATTTTCAGAATTAATTCGTGATGAAGTGGCATATTATAGGAGATCTTCTTATTGTTGGGATGAATATTTATTTGATATTGATTTAAAAAAGCTGATAATGGATTTAAAGAATAATATTGAAAATCAATTTATATATTTGGCTACAATAAATAGTGTATATATGATTCCTCTATTAGCTAATTCAGAATTTAATGAGTTATTGAAAGCTAATCCGCACCAACAAGTATCAATACATTTTGATCCAGATAAACCTGATGAATGGATTATAGTACCAATAGTTAATAACGATGAGATTTACAGCCTTAGTATTCGGTTTACTCTTCCGGAATTGCTTCGTGAATATATGTATCACGATGCTGAAAAAGCGATGATGGTAAAAGAGAAATTGATTAATAAAATAGTTTTTATTGCTTACTTAGATAAAGAAAATCCTACACTCTGTACATTAACCTTTAATAAAGCGGCTACTTTGGAAAAACCTTGGATTTTTTGATAATGTGGAGGAGCTTTTATGGAGATTACATATACTGAGGAGCGAAATTTTACGCCCCAGCAAGTAGCAGCGTTATTTCTGTCTGTTCGTTGGGTGGTAGGTAAATATCCTGATCGATTGTATAAGGCTTTGATGAATTCGTCGCGCGTGATTACTGCTTGGGACGGTGACCGTTTAGTCGGTCTTATTCGTGTCATGGATGATAGCGAGTTAGTATGCTTCATCAATTATGTGTTGGTTCATCCTGAGTATCATGGCCAAGGTATTGCTGGTCATTTGCTAGAAATGGTGAAAGAGGCTTACAAGTCTTACTTGTACATTAATGTTATGATTGGTGAAAGCAAGAATGCAACCTTTTACGAGAAGCATGGTTTTAAAGTAAAAGAAAATTCCTTACCGATGCAATATCGGAATGTGCCTAAATATACGAAAAGATGATTGGTCGGATAATCTGTATAGTAAATAACTGGTCAAATTGTTAATAAAAGGCTACACGTACATAGAGTTACGTGTAGTCTTTGTTATGTAAACGGTATATACTAAAACCGATATGTAGATACGATGGAGAAGGATATGGATATATTAATACAAAAAGCGACAACCGCTGATTTAGATTTAGTGACACATATAGAAGCAACTTGTTTCCCTCCTGCAGAGGCGGCGCCTCGTGAGGCTTTTAAGGAACGATTAGACCATTATGCAGGTCAGTTTTTAATTGCCTTTGATGGAGCTACGCCGATTGGTTTTATCGATGGTTTTGTAACGGATGATGAAGTCTTGACGGATGAGATGTTCGCCGATGCTTCCTTACATAATCCAAACGGTGCTTGGCAGATGATATTTGGCTTAAATACATTGCCAGAGTATCGGAATCGCGGTGTAGGTGGTAAGTTAATTGGGGCGTTTATCGACCTTGCGAGAGAGGAAAAACGTAAGGGTGTTATTCTAACCTGTAAGAAAGAAAAGATACCTTATTATGCTAAGTTTGGTTTTGTAAATGAAGGTGAGTCTGAGTCTGATCACGGCGGTGCCAAATGGTATCAAATGCGCCTTGAATTGTAGAGGAAAAGTTATTAATCGATAAAAATAAATTATAGAATTTGACGGACATTTTTACAGACTGTCCTAATGAGAAATTAAAACTCTGCTTAGTGGTTGAGTTTTAGCTTCTTTTTTGCTGAAAAGTATAGATTTTACAAGAATAGCTGTACCCCTATATGTTTATTGACACTGTATATCCCTCATGCTACGATGAGAAAAATCACATATGATTGGGTTAGGTGTCTATTGACTTAATAGAGAATTTGGTATAAGCCAAAGCGGTCACGCCACTGTAACAGCGAGGTACTTTGCATAGAGGGTGAAATGCTCTCGGTCACTGAAGTTTTTGGGAAGGCGCAAAGTAACGTTGAACTGGAGCCAGGAGAACTGCCTAATTAACAATTGCCAATTGACCTGCGAGAGACAGGGATGGGGATTGATATAGATGAATTTATACTAGCTATGCATAGTTGAAAGCTCATACTATATGCTAGCTTATTAGGCGTGGTAGTTAGTCTAACTGAGATGACAGCCCGTTTCCTCTTCGTGGGGAGACGGGCTTTTTATGTGCACTTATAGTGATAGTTTTAGTTGAGAGAAGAGAGGTACTTATGTTCAAACAAAAGAAGTTTATGGCGTATTTAGCCACGGTTTTCCTCCTAATTGTTAGTATGCTCATCGCTGCATGTGGAGGTACTAGTGAGACAAAGAAAGATACGGCGCAAAATAGCAAGCCTATTGAGATTACTGACGTAACAGGACGTACGGTAACACTGAAAAAGCCAGCAGAGCGAGTTGTCTTACAGTGGAGTGGTGCTGGTGGTCCATTTTTTACGATTTCTGCCCTTATGGGTAAAGATACTCCAAAGGTTATTGCCGGTATGGATACATCTTTGCAGGATTACAGGGCGGATATGTGGAAGCACTTTACTGCTGAAATGCCTGAGTTAGCTAAGATCCCAGTAGTGGGGACTATCGGTGATAAAACATTTAATGTGGAGCAAGTTATTTCCTTGAACCCAGATGTTATTTTCATTCCTCTTGACTTGAAAGAACAATATGAGTCCGATGCTAAACCAAAATTAGATGCAGCAGGTGTACAAACGATTTACATTGATTACCATGCTGAAAAACTTGAAAGTCATCAAAAATCTATCGAAGCCATAGGTAAGGCTTTGGGTAAAGAGGAACGTGCCGCAGAAATCAGCAAGTTCTATACGGATCGCGTGACAAGAGTTCTCGATCGTGTTAGTAAAATTAACAAACCAAAACCAACAGTTTACCTTGAAGTTGGTATGAATGGTCCGGAAGAATTTGGTAATTCCTTTAGTAGTAATTATTCTTGGGGGGCATTAGCTACTATGGCTGGTGCTGATGTCATCACCAAGGATGTTATTAAGAAAACGTCTCCTATTAATCCAGAGTTTATACTTGAGAAAAATCCAGATATTATCATGATCATGGGTTCTTACTGGCCTAAGAAACCAACCTCTATGCGTTTAGGTTTTGAAGCAACCGAAGATTCGTCTCAGGCGTTGTTGAAAGCTTTCACCACAGAGCGTCAAGGTTGGAGTGATTTGAAAGTTGTTGAAAATAAACAAGTTTATTCCGCGCATCATGGCCTTCCACGCGAAGTATTTGATGCAGCAGTCTTTGAATATTTAGCAAAAACATTCTATCCTGAAGAGTTTGCGGATGTAGATCCAGAAGCTACACTGAAAGAGTTCTATGATAAATTCTTGCCATACTCTTATAGTGGCATCTGGTTTATGCATATGAATTAAGAGTGTGTGTAGAAGGAGTTGATGGAGTAAAACTATATAAATGCTGTCGTACATTGTATTTATTAGAATGTATTGAGTTTTGAATTTTGAATCGAGGTATTCTATGGTTAAGAAAAAGAAATGTATGGCTTATATTGCCACCGTTTTTCTACTGATTGTGAGTATGCTCTTGACTGCTTGTGGTGGTCCAGCAGATACGAAAAAGGATGCGGCACAATCTGGCAAACAAATTGAAATTACCGACGTAACAGGTCAAAAAGTTACGTTAAAAAAACCAGCAGAACGCGTAGTAGTTCAATTGAGTGCCTCTGGCGGTGCGTTCTTGACTATGGCTGCATTGCAAGGTAAAGATGTAGCTAAGACTATTGTTGGCATGGACCCATATTTGAGCAAATTGCGTACAGATATGTGGGATCGCTATAAAGCGGACGTTCCAGAATTGGAAAAAATTCCTCTCATTGGTAACGTAAATGACAAAACATTTGATGTGGAAAAAGTTATTTCCTTAAATCCAGATGTTATTTTCATGCCATTATTTTTCAAAGATCAATATGAATCTGATTACAAACCTAAAATCGATGCAGCTGGTATTCCAACTATCTACATCGATTACCATGCGGAAAAGCTTGAAAATCACCAAAAATCTATCGAAGCTATCGGTAAAGCATTGGGTAAAGAAGAGCGTGCAGCAGAAATCAACAAGTTCTATACTGACCGTTTAACAAGAGTTATGGACCGCATTAGCAAAATCAATAAACCAAAACCAACTGTTTATATTGAAACAGGTAACGAAGGCCCAGAAGGTTTAGGTTTTGCGTATAGTGCAAATGTAGCCTGGGGCGCATTAGCAACGCAAGTAGGTGGCGACCTTATTACAAAAGATGTAGTTCAAAAAGCAGGCCCTGTTAACCCAGAATTTATTTTGGAAAGAAACCCAGATATCATCATGATTATTGGTTCTTACTGGCCTAAGAAACCTACATCCATGCGTTTAGGTTTTGATACAAATGAAGCTAAATCTCAAGAGTTATTGAAAGCTTTCACCACAGAACGTCAAGGCTGGCCTGAATTGAAAGCCGTTCAATCTAAAAACGTATTCTCTACTCACCATGGTTTACCTCGTGAAGTATATGACGTTGCAGTATTTGAATACTTAGCTAAAACATTCTATCCTGAGGAATTCAAGGATGTAGATCCTGAAGGCACACTTAAGGAATTCTATGATAAATTCCTTCCATTCTCTTACGGTGGCGTTTGGTTTATGCATTTAAACTAAGAAGGGGTTTTGTATAGTGACGGATACTAACAATCAGTACGATTATAAGAAGCAGAGTTATAAAAAACTATTGTTCATTATTATCGGATTGATCATTTGTGCGGTAAGTTTTGTTACCGATATTATTGTAGGCCCTGCATCACTTACGTTAAGTGATGTATGGCTCGCATTAACAGACCCAGCAGAGGTTTCCAAAAACGCATATGTCATCATTTGGTCGATTCGCCTTCCGACGGCTATAATGGCATTGCTTGTAGGTGCTTCTTTGGGCATTGCTGGTGCTGGTATGCAAACTATCCTTGATAACCCGTTATCTAGCCCGTATACACTTGGTATATCCGCAGGGGCTGGCTTCGGTGCATCTCTCATGGTTGTTGTAGGCGCTAGTGCATTAGAGTTTTTAGGTGTCTTTATGGTTCCATTCGGCGCCTTCGTATTTGCTAGTTTGACGAGCTTCTTTATCTATTCCATTAATAAGATTAAGAACTTCTCCTCTGAAACGATGATTCTCGCCGGTATCGGCATGATGTTCTTGTTCCAAGCGCTTCAATCCTTGATGCAATATATGGCATCTCCTGAGGCACTTCAAAACATCGTATTCTGGACAATGGGTAGCTTAGCGAAAGCTAATTGGATTAATATCTCTATTGTTCTTATCGTATTAGCAATCATGCTTCCGCTTATGATGCGTGAATCTTGGCGTTTAACAGCATTAAAATTAGGCGATGAAAAGGCTTCTGGTCTTGGTGTTAATGTTGAAAGCTTACGAGTAAAAGTGTTTGCTTTCATCTCCATCATTACAGCCGTTGCTGTTTCTTTCGTTGGAACCATTGGTTTTATCGGTATTGTAGGACCACATATTGCACGTATGCTTGTAGGTGAAGATCAACGGTATTTCTTACCGTTATCTGCAGTGTGTGGCATGGCGATTTTGTCTCTCGCATCTATTGCAAGTAAGATGCTCGTTCCTGGGGCGATGTTCCCAATCGGTATTGTGACAGCAATCATCGGTGTACCTTTCTTCTTCTCGTTGGTATTAACTAGGAAAAGGAGCTATTTTAAATGATTGAAGTTCATAATCTAACCTTTGGTTATTCCTCTACGGAAGACGGACAGATCTTAAAGGGCGTTGATTTTGCTGCTAAAACAGGTAAATTGACTGCGCTCATTGGTACTAACGGTGCTGGTAAATCTACACTTTTAAAAACAATTATGGGTATCTTGAAAGGCAAGGGCGAGATTTCCGTTAATGGTAAACCTGTATCTCAATATTCTACAAAGGATTTTAGTAGTACAGTAAGCTATTTGTCTCAAGATAATGACTGTAAAGTCAATCTATCTGTTTTTGAAGTCGTTATGCTAGGGCGCATGGGATCCATGTCCTTCCGCGTAAGTGATGAGGATATTGCAGCCACACAAGAGGTATTGGAACGGTTGAATTTACAGTGCTTTGCATCGCGCAGCATCATGGAGCTCAGCGGTGGTCAACGCCAACTTGTGTTCATGGCGCAAGCCCTTGTAAAAGAACCTAAAATCTTAATTCTTGATGAACCGACAAGTGCTTTAGATTTGTACAAGCAATTTGACTTATTAACATTGCTAAAAAATCTGACTCAAGAAAATGATTTTACAACGCTCGTAACATTGCATCATCTTGATCTGGCGGCTATGTTCGCAGATGAAATCATCGTGCTTAAAGAGGGTACAGTATACGCTCAAGGCGCGCCGAAAGACATCTTTACAGAAGCCATGATGGAAGATGTATACCGTGTTAAAACGAAAATTTATATGGATGACAATGGGCTACCTCATGTAATTCCATTAGAAGCTATTATTAATTAATAGGATTCTTTGTGATTGCACTGATCTATTATAGTGTTGGAACTATTTATTATAGATAGTCATTGACGTGAATCCAGTTATATTAATAGGCTGTAAAATAATTAGTTAATAATAAAAGAAGCTGAAATCTTTGCAGAGCAGCATTGATTTCAGCTTCTTTTTGTTGGGAAAAGTAGTGGTATTGTATTTAAATAATCTCTTTAACCTGTGCTATACCCTTATCAGTAAGCACGTAGTGTCCATTTGTCACATATAATAGACCTTGTTTCTTTAGCTGTGAAGCAGCTTGATGAGTATAATCAGGCCTCCAGTTCAAATGCTCATGAATGGTACCGATGCCGTTTTCAACGTGCGCGATAGGCGTATCCATATGAGTATAAATATGGCATAGCATCATCGTTTCCCGATAATGGCGACGCAAATGACGTTGACGGCGGTATGTGGCGATATAGCCAGTCTTCGGTGTTGCGATAACAGCGATAATCAGTGCGATACCGATGGTAGTTGCAATGGAACCCGCGATGGATACGTCCATGGTGAAAGCGACTTCTGTACCGATGACAGCACAGATAATACCGATGATGATACTACTATTAAGCATGGCTTTCACAGAGTCCGTCCATAAATAAGCGATGGCTGCAGGTCCTATCATGAGACCGATGACGAGAATGGCACCTACCGCTTGGAACGAGGCCACAACGGTGAGGGATACCATGGTCATGAGTACATAGTGGATGAGGGCTGGCATAAAGCCGAAGAGCCCCGCTAGTAGCGGGTCAAAGGTGGAGAGTTGCAATTCCTTGTAGAATAGCATGACTAAAATTAAATTGATGAGCGCCACGCCTAGGGAAATCCATAGCGATATAGGCCCCAAGTCTGTGCCGTTCACAATCCATCGATCAAAGGGGGCAAAGGCTATTTCGCCGAGTAATGCGGTATCTACATCGAGATGAGCGTTACCACTGTATAGGCTGACTAGAATGATGGCGATAGAGAATAGAAGCGGGAAGATGATGCCGATAGACGCATCTTCGTTGACAAGCCCCGTATTATGTATCATTTCTGTAAGCCATACGGTGCCTACACCAACTAAGGTAGCCCCGACGAGTAGAAATGGAGAGTTTAAATCTTCCGTTATAAAGAAGGCTAGCACGATGCCGAGGAATACGGTGTGTGTAATGGCATCGGCCATCATGGACATGCGACGTAATACGAGGAAGACCCCAGGGATGGCACATGCGATGGACACCGCAATGGCAATGAGCAATATCTCTGTATGAACTGTCATGGGGCACCTCCTA
Organism: Veillonella parvula; assembly: GCF_018378075.1. Lineage (GTDB taxonomy): Bacteria > Bacillota > Negativicutes > Veillonellales > Veillonellaceae > Veillonella > Veillonella parvula_K. Next base: position 22,805 of record NZ_JAGZYE010000003.1, on the reverse strand, counting down.
TGCGAGGTTGTGCGTCCTCTGCTATGTAAATACTTTGCTGTGCCTTGGATTTGGGAGTCCTTGTGGTTTCTAACAATAATGCGTGCTTTGACCGTCTATTTTTACGGAACTGCCAGAGCATACCTCTGTTAGGAGCAAAGATGAGACTCAATAATACGAGAATCGATAAAATGACGATGATAGCTGGACCTGTCGGTAATTTGGGGACCGCTGTACTCCAGATAGTACCGCCGATGGCGGATATCATGCCGAAACATCCTGCTAATATACACATGGTGCCCAGTTTGTTCGTCCACTGTCTTGCCCCGACGGCGGGTGCAATGAGGAGGGAGCTAATCAAGATAGCCCCTACCGATTGAATGCCGATGATGATGGTCATGATCAATAGTGAACGATATAAAATAAGGGTGAAAGTGACGGGAATTTGTAGTGTTTCGGCGTATTCCACATCGAAGGAGATGAGCTTTAACTCCTTCCAGAATAATGCGGTTAACACGATGATGATGAGTGCCGCTGCAGATGTGATGTACACGTCACGCGCCAATATGGTGGCTGCCTGTCCAAATATGAATTTTGAAAGCCCCGCCTGACCAGCATTGTTTAAGCTTTGTACATAGGTGAGCAATACCATACCGAGCCCAAAGAAGGCGGAGAGTATGGTGGCTAAAGCGCCATCAAATTTGATTTTGCTGTTTTCTACGGTGATGGTAATGAGCCAAGCCGCAGTTATCGATGAAAGTGCGGCACCGGCGATGAGAACCTCGATGTCCTTGATGCCTGTCAGCAAGAAGGCAATGACCACACCGGGCAGTGCCGCATGCGATAGGCCGTCACCGATGAGGCTTTCCTTGCGAAGTACCGCAAAGGTGCCAGCGATACCGCTAGCGAGGCCTAATAACGCCGTGCCGAGCAGTACCATCTGCGTCGTATAGGATTGGAATATGGTCATACAATCCTCCCCTTGCCGTAGGTGCGCTCAATAGCTTCGTCCGTAAACGTATCTGCTACAGGACCATAGGCGACAGTTTGTTTGTTCACCATCGTTACCCAATCGAAATATTGGGGCACCGTATTTAAATCGTGGTGGACGACGATAACCGTTTTGCCGCGAGCTTTCATTTCTTGTAAAAGAGAAATAATAGCATGCTCTGTGGTTTTATCGACGCCCTTGAACGGTTCGTCCATGAGGTAAATATCTGCCTCTTGGACGAGGGCTCTTGCGAGGAAGACGCGCTGTTGTTGTCCCCCTGAAAGCTGGCGAATTTGTCGATCCACATAGTCGCTCATGCCCATTTTTTCTATCATGGAGAGGGCGAGTTCCTTATCCTTTTTGCTAGGACGCTTAAACCAACCTAGATGACCATAACGACCCATGAGTACTACATCTAGTACGGTGGTAGGGAAGTCCCAGTCTACGCTACCACTTTGAGGGACGTAGGCGATTTTCTTGTAATCGTTTTTGTCCATCGCTAAGTGGTGATCTATATAAAATTTTACACTTCCTGAGATAACTGTTAGTAGGCCGAGCATGGCCTTTAATAATGTAGATTTACCGGCACCATTAGGGCCGACAATGGCCGCTAAGGAACCGATGGGTACCTTCATATCTACGTCCCATAATACGGGTTTTGTCGTATATGCTACGGTCATATCTTCAACTTCAACGGCCCATTCCATGGAAACCTCCTTGTATTAATGCGTGCTACTGGCTGTGAATTGCTAGTAGCACATGTACTTACAATAATAAAGTAAACTTAAGTCAATCTAATTTAGTATAAGTAAATTTACTTTGTTGTATTCAATTAAGAAATTCTAATAAATGATTATTTAAGTGCTTTGGTAATTGTATCAATATTAGCTTTCACCATACCGATATATGTGCCACCCTCAGTACCTTCAGAACCGAGAGAGTCGGAATATAATTCGCCACCGATGGCAACATTCCAGCCTTTAGCCTTAGCTGCTTCTTGAACGGCTTCAATTGTTTTATGTGGTACAGAAGACTCTACGAAAATCGCTTTAATTTTGTGGTCTACGATATATTGAACCAGTTCATTCACATCTTGTGTGCCTGCTTCTGTAGCAGTGCTTACACCTTGCAAACCTTTTACTTCAAAGCCGTATGCGCGAGCGAAGTATTGGAATGCATCATGAGCTGTTACAAGTACGCGAGATTCTTTCGGAATAGATTCTGCTTGAGCTTTAACGTACGCATCAGTTTCATCTAACTTAGTAAGATATGCGTCATAGCGTTTTTTGTAATCTTCTTTATGAGCCGGATCGGCTTTAGCAAGACCTTCGTATACTGCTTTTGCTGCCAGCTTCCAGTTAGCAACGTCAAACCAAATATGAGGGTCTTTTGTTTTTACACCATCTTCTTCGTCAAAGTCGAGCAATGTAGATGGATCAATGGCATCAGATACGCGGATGGTCGCTTTATTTTGCTTTGTTAGATTATCGAAAATGGAGCCCATTTTACCTTCCAAGTGAATGCCGTTGTATACTACAACATCCGCCTTAGACATAGCTGTTACATCGCCTGCACTCGCTTGATATAGGTGAGGGTCTACACCTGGGCCCATGAGACCTTGAACGGTTACATGGTCACCGCCGATTTCTTTTACTAAATCCGTTAACATCGTCGTTGTAGCTACGACATTAAGTTTTTTCTGACTATCTTGGGCTGTGTCTTTTCCGCAGCCTGCAAGGGCAAATACTATAAGTGCTAATGATACGACGACTAATAAAATTCGATTAAATTTCATAATAAGTCTCCTTTTTATAGATACTAAATTTAAAAACATTAATGACTTTGTTTGAGGGACATATTTTGTTCTAATAATGAAATAATTTGAAGAAGGAAAATATCTCTCTGAATTTAAACGGAAAACTAGCCGCTACTAACGTAGCGGCTAGTGGCAGTTATACGGTCTTCTGCTAAGGTCAAAATAATCTAGGGAATAAGTGCTTGTAGATGGTTAGGCCCAACGAGGGCAACAATACCAAGTACCATCATGACCTTCATTTGAATACGCTTTCTACGTCTCATGATGAACCTCCTTTGTGTAGTTTTTTGTCATATCAACTAGATATGTGAGTCCGGACAGTTATCTTGAATTCAATATATCATAAATGAGAAATTTTATCAATAAGAATTTATTCTTTTAATATTCATCTTTATTTAGTATGATATTATGCATAGACAAAAGGTTAATAAGGAGGCTTCTTATGAATAAATTATTCCGATACGCTGCTGCAGGTGTACTTGTTGCATCTTTTGGCATGGTAAGTGATTATACAGCCGATGCGGCGAAGTTTTTAGAATCTCCACGTGAGGTTACTATTGTAAAACCTGAGTTGCCTGAGATTCCTAAAACCGCTACGGTAGCGCCTGATATGCGCGTACGCTTCTTGATTGATAAAAAAGGTAATGTTAAAAATGTTTTCGTTGAGCGTTCTTCTGGCTATGCTCCAGTTGACGAAGCAGTAAAAAAAGCAATTTTACAGTGGAAATTCACACCTGCTATTGGCACAGATCAAAAGGCACACGAATCCATTATTGGGATGACAATTACTCTGCCTAAGCAAGCTGTGAAAGCTAAATAAGGAGAAAACGATGAATAAAGTGTTGCGTTGTATTATATTAAGTTCATTGTTTGTAATGAGTATGGTAGCTTCTGTGTTGGCAGCTCCATACGACCCACCAGTAGCTATAGCTACACCACCTATTGACCGAGCACTGCTCGCTGCCTATGGTGAAGCAGCTCATGGTGCGGATATACGTTTTACCATCAAGGAAGATGGTTCTGTAGGGGACGTTGAAGTTGTTTCATCTAGTGGCTCTAGTGCTCTTGATGCGGCTATTGTAGATACTATTTCTAAATGGAGATTTAGTCCTGCTACAGATTCCAATGGTAAACCTGTAGCATCTTCTAAAACTGAATATATTGATTTTAAAAACTAATCAAAATCACTCATACAGAACTGCACCCAAAAAATTGGACACAATTTCGAGGTGCAGTTTTTGCATGCCAAAATATTCTAAAAAATAAAGTAAGGTTATTCATTTTCATAATATTGGATTCGTAAATGTTAAAAATTAATCAAAATTGTATCTGTAGCAACTGAAAATTACTTTCAAAATGATATAATAAAACTGTAATAATAAATTAGCCCGTGGAGGTATAAGCATATGAATCCATTAAAACAAAAGCTAGATATTAATAATGAACGTTACAGAATTATCGTGTCCATTAAAGAAGATTATTTGGATGGTAAATTGTCCTTAGAAGAGGGCAATCGCATTTTAAAAGAAAAATTAGGCACTTGTACACCTGATGAATTTGCCTATGCAGAGCAAAGCTTGAAAGGTGTTTACAAGGACGAAGAAATCCTAGAGAAAATGGATGATCTCTTAGAATTATTTGATGGCGTTTTGGTGCGTGCCGAAAATGAGTACCCTGAAAATCATCCGTTATGGGCATACTTGGAAGAAATTAACGCTGTTGAGAAGGTAGCACTAGAAGCGGATGAGTTATTAAAGCAAGAGAAGTTTATCAAAAATCCGTGGCTCGGCGTTTTTGATTCCTTAGCAGAGTGGAGAACACATCTGTCTCGTAAGCAAAATCAATTGTATCCAATGCTTGAGGACCACGGCTTTGACCGTCCAACGCGCATTATGTGGACCTTTGATGATGCTGTGCGCGATGCTATCTCTGCATCCTATGCATTGCTTCGGGAAGATAAGTATGAAGAATTCCTAGCGTCCGTACCAGAAACTTTGGCGAAATTACGGGATTTGAATTCTAAAGAACTAGAAGTCTTATTGCCAACGTCTTATAAATTGTTGAGTGACGAAGAGTTTGTGCGGATGAGTAAAAATGACCATGAAATTGGTTATGCTATCATCAATGCGCCAGGCTTATATGTAGTGCCAGGTATCAATGATTCTGCGGCACAATTGAATGGCAATAATTCAGCTCAAGGTGGTGCTGTATCTAACGAGTTCTTAAATGATTTAGCCGGCTTGCTATCTAAATATGTAGGTCCTGTTGGTGGTGCGCCCGTTGGTAAGGACGCAGTCCTCGATGTAGCAACGGGTAAATTGACATTAGAGCAAATTAATTTGTTGTTCCGTCATTTACCGGTAGATTTATCCTATGTAGATGAAAATGAACTAGTTAAGTTCTACAGCGATACGGCACATCGTATTTTCCCTCGCAGTGCGAACGTTATCGGCCGTGAGGTGAAGAATTGTCACCCAGCAAAATCTGTTCATATAGTAGAAGAAATCGTAGAGAAGTTCCGTTCTGGCGAACAAAGCCAAGCGGAATTCTGGATCAATAAACCAGGCTTGTTCATCTATGTTATCTACACCGCAGTACGCGATGAAAATGGTAAATTCCGCGGCGTATTGGAAATGATGCAAGACTGTACTCATATCCGTGAACTGGAGGGTTCCCGTACATTGTTGACTTGGGATAAAACTGATTTTGTAGGCGATGGTGGTAAAGAAAAATCCTTGGCTCAAGAGGCAGCAGAAGAGGTAGAAGAAGAACCATTAACAACTGATGCAAATGGTCGATTCCATATCGATGCAAAAACAACATTGTCAAATCTAATTAAACAATGCCCGGATATTGTAGATCATTTGATTTCTTTAAATCCTAAATTTGAGAAATTAAAAACACCTATGGTAAAAGTAATGGCTAAGGTGGCAACAATCAAGATGATGGCAGAACGCGGCGATTTTGAGGTAGATGATCTAATTAGCAAAATCGATGCATTTATCAATAAAGATAAGAAATAATTGTACTTTTAAACCTTGAAAAGAGACGAGGACTTTGGACCTCGTCTCTTTTATCTGGCCAAATGTGTTGCACTAATTTAAAATAAACATACAATAATTTCCTATAAATCATCTGTTTTATGTATACAAATTTGATTGAACAGGGTAAAATAGAAAATAATGAAAGTATTTGCCTAAGCAGTGTTTTCATGTACAACATTACTTTTACAAGAGAAATTACTAATATATTAAAAGGTGAGGATCTAGATACTATGTCTACAAGACGCGTTTGGAAGCAAAGTGAAATCAAAACAAATCCATTATTTTCTATGATGCGCAGTACAATTGAAACTGCATTCTATGGGAACAATGTAACTCCTGTAACATCTGTGGCACAAGCGTATCAACTAGCCTCTGAAGAGCCAGGTGTTATCGTCCTCGATATGCCAGTATTTAAACCATTAGAACAAGGTTTGCCAGCTGATGCAAAGGTCCTTGTTACAAATGATGGTAAAACTACAGGTCGTTATGCTAAAGCTCGTCGTATTATTGGAGACGAGGGCATCGATGAAGTTGAACTCGCGAATATTGCACGTGATGCTGTGTATGATAGCCGCAATAAAGAGTGGATTTCTGCAGAATCTATCGTTGGTCTTGATAAAAAATTCACAGCTCGTGCTCATTTGATGATTCCAAAAGATCACGCGTCTATTTTGTATTCTTGGCTCATGAACTTCAAGTTCTTTGATGCAGCTGTAAAAGAATTCTACAATGACAGTGTAGAGATCCCAGAAGGCGACATCTATATTTACTCTGATCCTGACTATGTTGTACCAGGTCATCCAGGCGGTCTTGCTATTTTTGACCCTGCGCATAACTGTGCTATGATTCTTGGTATGCGCTACTTTGGAGAGCATAAAAAAGGTACACTTACACTTGCGTGGTCCTTGGCAAATCGTTTCGACTATGTTGCTTGCCACGGTGGCATGAAACGTTACAACCTTGAAGGTGGTAAATCTTACACTATCGGTGTATTCGGTTTATCTGGTTCCGGTAAATCCACATTGACTCATGAAAAACATGATGGTCGTTATGATATCTCTATCCTGCATGACGATGCATATATCATCAATACTGAGGATTTGAGTTCTATTGCTCTTGAACCTACGTACTTCGATAAAATGCAAGATTATCCTGTGGAACATCCTGCTAACGAATTCTTGTTGACGCTACAAAATGTAGGTGTAACGATGGATGAGGATGGACGTAAGGTTGTACTGGCCGAAGATGTGCGAAACAGCAATGGTCGTGCTATTAAATCTCAATTCTGGACAGATAACCGCGTAAACTACGTAGGTGAACCTGTTAATGCCATAGTATGGCTTATGAAAGATAAAACATTGCCACCAATCCTTAAGATTTCCGATCCTGTATTGGCTTCTACAATGGGGGCAACCCTTGCGACTCGTCGTTCTACAGCAGAAAAACTTGATGCTCACGTCGATCCAAATGCGCTTGTTATCGAACCATATGCAAATCCATTCCGTACATATCCATTGGTTCGTGACTATGAAAGTTATAAAAAATTATTCTCTAAATGTGGTGTAGAGTGCTATATCATGAACACCGGCTTCTTCTTGGAAAATAAAATTCCTAAAGAAGTTACTCTCGATTTGTTAGAGCGTTTAGTAGAAGGTACATTAGAATTTAAACCGTTCTGTGAATACGAAAATCTTTCTTATGTAGAGGTTCCTGGTTTTGAACCTCCATTCGAAGTACGCGAGTATCATCACCAATTGCACCAAGCTTTTGAGTTCCGCTATGATTATGTAGAAAAACTTAAAGGTCATAAAAACGAATTACCTCAAGAAGTATTGGATGTACTTAAATCTTTAATGTAATCTAAAAATTAAAAAGGGCTGTAATAGAATGCGGTTTTACCGCATACTATATGTAGTTCGTTTAACTTATAAGACATACCAAGAAATTTAGGTTTGTAAGGCACTAAATTTCTTGGTATTTTTTTATTTTCCCCATGTATATGTAACGTATATTTTAGTAATATATAGTTATAATAGAAATAATGTTTTATTATAAGACTTGTATATGTACATAGTTATAAGGACTCGTATATGGACATAAAAGACATTAAATATATTAGTACCATCGTTGAGATGGCATCATTTTCTAAGGCATCTAAAAAGTTATATATTTCTCAGCCGGCGTTGAGTCAGGGAATTCGTCGCATTGAAGCAGAGCTAGGAGTTACGTTGTTTGTTCGTGATCGTACAAAAGTCGTGCCAACGGCTGCGGCGTTACAAATTGCAAAAGAGGGCATGCCGTTAGTTTTAAAGGCGGAGGCTTTAACGCAATCTATCATTAATCAAGGCACAGATGTAGCCTATCATGTGCGTATCGGCTTGTCTCAATTTTATGGACATCATATGCTCGGGAAAACATTGAAAAGCTTTCAACAGATTGAACCTACTTGGGAGTTCCATGTTGTAGAGGGAGAATCTCACTTTTTGGAACAGCAAATTTGTGATGGCTTAGTAGATGTAGGATTATTTCCAACGCCGATTTATTCTCAGGACCTTGAAAGTTATCCCGTTTTAGATGAACAGATTTTATTGGCCATTAGTGTGGAAAACAAGAAGGCCATAGATATTGCAGATTCTCTCATGACTAATGATGGAATTCGAGAAATTGCACCCTTTGGAGCATTTCCGTTTATTTTGCTAAGAGAGGGACTCAAATTGCGGACGTTGGTAAACCGTCTGTGTCAAGCGGAATCCTTTGTGCCAAAAGCCGTAATTGGCGCTGAAACTTTAGATTCATGCCGGTCCTTGGTAGAAGATGATTATGGTATTACATTCTTGCCGAGCACGCTCAATAGCAAGGGGGATGACGATAAGGTTAAATTCTATCCTCTTGCATCGAAACTTTGTTTCCGCCAATTAGTTCTTGTGGCAAGGTCTGATCGGGCAAAACGTTTCCATTTATCTGAAGTAGCACATATCATGCAGCAATTTTTGTAGTGCATAGGTATAAAGATATTTAGGTGGCATATCCTGAGGGGAGGATCATATTAATAAATTAATAATTAATACATAAATTAATACGTAAATCAATCAATTAATCAATAAAATAAAGAGACTAATTCCTGTAAAGTTTAGGAATTAGTCTCTTTTTATTTATGAAAAGAAACTGAAAAAATCGAATTTAATAAATATAGTAATTATCATATTCTTAGATATAGATGCGTCAAAAATTTCTCAAATTTTAATTGACAAATGTCTTTTCAGAAAATATACTTAAAGTGATTTAAAACATATTTAGGAGATAGGACTTAAAACCCATCATTGTAGTGGATTTAAAGTGAATTAAAAGTAGAATATGTTTTTTGTTTTTATTGGTTGGCCTATGTAGGCCCCTAGGAGGTTTCAAATGAGTAAAGATGTGGAAAATAAAAATACCCATGAACACAATCATGGTGAACAACATGGTCACGACCATAATCATGAACATCATTGCCACTGTGGCGGTCATGATGATCATGGTCACGACCATAGTCATGCAAAGGCTCTTCCGACGGATAAATGGGTGCCACACACTCATGAACCAGGGGTACCTCATGAACATGGTGTAAATGACTACATGAAAGCTGTTGCTGAGTATCGTAAAACATGGCCTACAAAACAAGATGTAATTGAACAAACACCAGATCCTGCTGTGCGTGAAATGATTCTTCGTATGGAGCAAATCGGTTGTGATACGGTATTTGACCGCTTTGATAAACAACAACCACAATGTACATTTGGTATTGCTGGTATATGTTGTCGTATCTGTTTCATGGGCCCTTGTAAAATTACACCTAAGAGTCCTCGTGGTGTCTGCGGTGCGGATGCTGACCTCATCGTAGCTCGTAATATGACACGTGCTGCTGCAGGTGGTTTGACTCAACATGGTGCACATGCTCGTGAAATCTTGATTTCTTTGAAAGCTGCTGCTAATGACCAATTGGACATTCCAATTTTAGGGGAAGAAAAAATCCGTACTGTATGTAAGGCTTTCAACATCCCTGAAGAAGGTCGTTCCTTGAAAGAAGTGGCTAATGATTTAGCAGATGTATTGCTCGAAGATTTGAGCCGTGCATTGCCAGGTGAATATAAAACAATTACAGCTATGGCTCCTGCAGAGCGTCGCGAAGTTTGGAAAAACTTGGATATCTTGCCTGTTTCCGCATACAATGAAGCCTTTGATGCATATCATCGTACAACCGTAGGTACAGATGGCGATTGGGAAAGCAACATGAAACAATTCTTACGTTGTGGTCTTGCGTTCACATTCACAGGCGTAGTGGCCGCAGATATCGCTACTGATGCATTATTCGGTCAAGGCGGTCGCCGTACATCCAAAGTTAACATTGGAGCCTTGAAAAAAGGGTATGTTAACATCGCTGTTCATGGTCACTTGCCAACATTGGTTTCTCAAATTTGTAAGATTGGTGCGTCCGAAGAGTATTTAGAAAAAGCAAAAGCTATCGGAGCTAAAGGTATTCAATTCTATGGTATTTGCTGCTCTGGCTTATCCAGTATGTACCGCTATGAAAATGTTATTCCATTGTGTAATGCTATCGGCGCTGAGCTCGTACTTGGTACAGGCGCACTCGATTGCTGGGTAGCTGACGTACAAGACGTATATCCTGCTATCATGGACGTAGCACGTTGCTTCAACACAAAGGTTATCACTACATCTGATGCAGCTCGTTTACCAGGTGCTGAACACATCGGCTACGATCATCATCACACTAACTTGGCTGAAACAAAAGATTTGGCTCGCAAAATTTTGGATCGTGCTCTTGAAGCGCATGAATTGCGTAAAGGTATGCCTGTATTCATTCCGCCATACGAAATCACAGCAGAAGTTGGCTTCTCTCCAGAATCCACTGTTAAACATTATGGTTCCTTCAAACCATTGGCAGAGGCTTTAAAATCTGGTAAAGTTCGCGGTATCGTTAACGTAGTAGGTTGTTCTAACCCTCGTGTTATCTATGAAAAGGCAACTGTAGATATTGTTGATACACTTATTAAAAATGGCTGTATCATCCTTACAAACGGTTGTGCATCTTTCCCATTGATGAAACTTGGCTATTGTAATACAGATGCTAACAAGAAATGTAGCCCTGCATTGCAAGAGTTCTTGGGCGATGATCAACCACCAGTATGGCATGTGGGTGAATGTGTAGATAATGCGCGTTCCTCTGGTATCTTCGGCGGTATTGCTGCAGAACTTGGCCTTAACTTACCTCAATTGCCATTTGCTATGTCTAGTCCTGAATGGTCTAACGAAAAAGGTATCGATGCATCCCTTGGCTTCCGCCTAATGGGTATTAACTCTTACCACTGCGTTGAACCACCTACACAAGGCTCTGATGCTGTAACAAAATGGTTGAAAGAGGACACTAAAGACATCTTAGGTTCTGTTATGTATGTTAATACAGATCCTGCTAAAGTAGCTGAGAAAATCTTGGCAGATATCGATGAAAAACGCGCTGCTTTAGGTTGGGCTGAAGTAAAATAGTAATTAGTAAATTATAGTTTATAATAAGAAACGCTCAAAAGCGTAATGGTTATCGTATTTCCTTAAGCTTTTGAGCTTTTTTCTTTATATAAGAGTATAGTGTTACTTGTTAATTCGTGAGTTCTTACAAACCCTTTACTATTAACCCTTATGGTAATATGTATATAGACTTAACAATATGTATAAGTTTATGAAGCAACGAAAAAAGGACTCTATATAGAGTCCTTTTTTCATGTAAGGGGAGTGTTAGTATTAATATCAAATGAAACATGTATTTAAACAAGTAGTAGGTTTGGGGTTAGTATTACTTGTCGGGAGATAAATACACGTACGGTAACCAGGGAATTGTTACCTTTGTCTATCATTTGACATTATCATTATAGGAAGGGTAAATGAGTTAAAAATGAAGAAATTTAATAAATTTCTTTAAGTTTCTTATATTTGTAAAAAACATGGTAATTAATTTTAATTATTGTTGATAAATATGGGACAATTTTGGTATTATATAAAGGAGAAGTTGTATATTTTATAAAGGTTTATCCACATTAAGCTTTTATAAAATATACAGCTCGATAGCATGAGAGGGGCAGTCATATGAGTAAAATATTCACCATATTAACACTTTTGTGGCTACTCAGTATAGGGGGGACTACTAACGCAACGGACTGGTACTATGTTGGACCAGATGCATCAGGAAACCAATTATTTATTGACAATGACAGTGTACAGAAGAGTGATTACGATGCACTTTTGTGGCTGCGAGTTAATGAACTGGGTGGCGACGAATTGCGATATAAAGTTTATATCAGTAGATATAATCGAACCATGGAAACATTGAAGGTAGATGCGTACATGTCAGACGGGACGCCGTATGAGAATGTAGAATTTAATGAGAATCCTGAGCCCATTGCGGGTAACACAAATGGTCAAGCCATTTACATTTTATTATGGAAATAAAAGAACCATCTAGTACAGCAAACTAGATGGTTCTTTTTATGTGTAAAATATTTATAAAGCATTAGGGAATAATTTATATACTACATCCTCTAGATATGGAGAATGGTATATATGAGGTTTTTAGACTTGAGCTGTATTGCGAGTCAACTCCAAGTCTTGAATCATTTGGAGATCGTCTTGAGGTGAACGACCGCCAGTGGTTAAGTAGCCACCAACCATGATACCGTTTAGGCCACCTTTTAGAGCATAAGCTTGTAAGTCCCGTAGATTTACTTCGCGACCGCCTGCAGTACGAATCAATGCATTTGGCAAGATGAAACGGAATACGGCGAAGGTACGTAAGATATCCAATGGACGTAAAGCTTCGTTGCTTTCAAATGGAGTCCCTTTAACAGGATTCAAAATGTTTAATGGCACGGAGTCAATATGTAAACGTTTAAGTTCGAACGCCATTTCTACGCGTTGTTCTAATGTTTCGTTAAGGCCAAGAATGCCACCAGAGCAAACACGGATGCCTGCTTTTTGTGCATTATCTATGGTAAACATTTTATCTTCGTAGGAATGTGTAGTACAAATATCTGGGAAGTGACTAGGTGCCGTTTCGATATTGGAGTGGTATCGAGTAACACCAACTTCTTTTAATTTGAGTGCTTGTTCGTAAGTTAACAACCCAAGAGAACAGCAGATTTCAAGGCCAATTTCGTTTTTGATACGGCCTAATACGTGGATGATTTGATCAAATTCATCAGGGTTATTAGTATTACGACCACTTGTTACGATGGAAAAACGAATGGCACCAGCCTTTTTAGCTTTACGTGCTGCTTGGAGAATGCTTTCTTCATCCATGAAAGGATACTCCTGAACGCCTGTGTTGTGGTGTGCGGATTGAGCACAGAATTTACAGTTTTCAGGACATTTGCCGGATCGAGCATTAACAATGGCGCATACATCTACAGAATTATCATTGAAATGTTGGCGAATTTTATCAGCCATAGCGAGTAGAATCATAGTATCATCATCTGAAGTATGAATTAGCTCGATTGCTTCTTCTTTTGTAATTTCGCCGCCGTTCATGATGCGGTTTGCAATGGTAAGTATTTTTTCGTATGTACCCACTTGGGATGGTTGTTGATCTATAGGCAAAGCCATAATAGCCTCCAGGAAATTGTTAACTTAATAAAAACATAATATATTGACAATTTGATTGTAAACGTTCGCGTATAAATTGTCAACTTAATGCGTGAATTGGTTAACAAAAATAATAACATATTATGATTTATCTCTTATGATGAAAGAAAATGTGCTTATCTTATAATTTATATTTATTAATAGTTAAGAGAAGTTTAGTTTAACTATATTGTTTTGATGCTAAATGATAGTTATTTTTAACTTATCTTTAAGGTTTTGTAGTATAATAAACTATTGTAATTACTATATATAACTATAATAAGAATATTAATGGAGGAGTGGATATAGATGCAGCCGTTTCGATTTATACACTGTGGTGATCTGCATTTAGGGGCACCCTTTCAATATGCTACAGGTATTAGCAGCGCTGTTGATCGCGCCGTAAGTGAAGCAACCTATGTAGCCTTAGATAAAATTATTGATACTGCTATTACAGAACATGTTCATGCTGTCGTAATAGCTGGTGATATTTATAATAGTGAAGACCATAATTTAGAGGCTCAAGTCCGTTTTGTGCGCGCCATGTATCGCTTGGCGGAGCATCGTATTGATGTCTATATGGTACAAGGTAACCATGATCCTGCTGAAAGCTGGAAGGCGCAACTGCAGATGCCAGATAATGTCCATATATTTTCTAGTGAACAGGTACAACGTTTTCCGCTCATCGTTAACAATATAGAAATTGGTGGCGTATATGGTATTAGTTGTGGTCATGGTAATGAAAGTGACAACTATGCTCGTCAATACAGAGCTTTTGAACGGGATGAGTTTTCCCTTGCTGTCATGCATGGTACTGTAGGTTCTAGTGTAGGCTCTGAAAACCATAATGTAACAGGACCTTGTAATTTAACTGATTTAACAGAGGCCGCTATGGATTATTGGGCATTGGGCCATATTCATAAATCTCAAGTTCTTAGCGAGGAACCTCTCGTAGTTTATGCTGGTAATCCGCAAGGCTTGCATCGTAAAGAACATGGACCTAAGGGATGTTATATTGTATCTGTATCACATAATGGTCATTGTGATTTGCGATTTATCGATACCTGCGCTGTCCGATTTGAGGAAATCAAAATCGATATTGCTGGCATGCAAAATGAAACGGATTTCTTAGAGATTTTGCGCCGTAAAAAAGAAAATTTGCGAAAGCAGCATAAGAAAAACATCTTGCTATCCATCGTTGTGTCCGGTACAGGACCTCTACATCGCCTATGTACGCAAGAGGGGATTCGAAAACTATGGTTGCAAGAGTCTCAAAATGAAGAGAAAGGCAAATCTATATTTGTTATGCCTTACCGTATCACTTCTAATACAAGACCTAGTATTAATCTAGTTGAACGACGTCTATTAACAGATGTAGTAGGTGATTATTTGCGTGCTTATGATGATATGGTAGATGGGGATGCGATACAGACTGCGCGCCAAATCATGGCTGATCGTCCTGAATTTAAGCGCTTAGGCGCATATGCCGATTTATTAAGTGATGAATTATTGGCACGAGCTTTAAAACGTTGTGAAATTGAAGGTGTTACTGTATTGATGGGGGCTAATGATGAACATTAAACGCATACGATTTGATGAATTTGGCCCGTATCGCGACTGGTCTTTCACCACGGGTGATAATGGGGTTCAACTCATGTATGGTCCTAATGAAAGTGGTAAAACATCCTTGCTCGAAGGGATGCGCACCTTGTTATTTGGCGGTACTCATAAGGTTTATGGCCCTATGACGGGGGCCCTTGATGTGGACCGTAATGGTGAAAGCTACTATATCGGTCGTAAGGGTAAGCAGTTAGACTTTTACAGTCCTGGTAATCCTGCTATCCATGAAGAGCCGGCTCAATATTGGTGGCATGGCATCGATAAAAAAACATATAACCGCATATTTGCGCTAACATTAGACGACCTACAAGGACTTGATGTATTACAAGAGGTAGAGGTTCGTTCTCGATTCTTTGGCGCCGAAGGGGGAGAACACTTAGGTGGAGCTGTTAAGAATGTTGAAAAAGGGGCTACAGACCTACTTGTAGCATCCTCGAATGGTAAACGTCGTATCAATGTATTGATGGATGAGCTTAAAGAAAATCGACAAAAGCTGAGTCAGTTGGCGGAGCATGAAGCGCAATATGTGGAATTACAAACCGTCTTTCACAGTACGGAGCAAACCGAAATGGAATTGCAAAATCAGTTGAAAGAATGGAAGGAATATCGGGATGGTATCGATGTAGTATTGCGTGCATGGGATACGTATCGTCGCAGTGAAGAGGCACGTATGCACATGCAGCAGTACAATAGTGAGCTCGCTTTGAGTCGTGATGAGTTTCTTCGCCTTGATGAAGAAATTAAACGGGCTCGTGACAATATGCAATTATGGCAGGAAAAGGAAGCGGCATTGATGCCGGCTAACTTTAGTCCTGATAGCCCATTTGGAACTTACGGTCAAGATATTGAAGACCTTATTCAACAAGGTGCTAAATGGGAGCAATTACGCCGTGAGTGCGAGGAAGGCGATGCGTATATCCGTAAGGTTAGAGAACAATTGGAGTTTTCACGCACCCTACATTCTGCGTGGCGTCACGATGAGCCAATGGCAGAAGACATCAATTGGTTTGATGGAGAACGTTTGGCAAGTCGTTTGCGCACCGCAAAAGAACAACTTTTACATTGGCAAGACCGCAAACCTGCAGAGGCTACCGATGAGGTGCCGAAAGCGAACCTTGAAGGGGCATCCTTACCTAACTTTAGTGAAGAAGAATTAGCTAAAAAAGAATATTTAGAACGTGAATTAGATCGTATCTTAATGGATATAGATCGAGTAGAGGCTAGACGGAATAGTTCTGGTTCAGCTGCACAGCCTACAATTCTGCCAAAATGGCTACAACGCATTAGTGGTATAGGTGCTGTTATAGCTGTATTGGTAGTATTAGCAGGCCTGTTGGTTCTTGAATCGGCATTATATACTATAGGTGGCTTTATTTTCTTGATTCTATCTATGGGGCTATTCTGGTATGCTACCTGGAGGCTTCATAATGGTAACTCGGATGTATCTAAATTAAACTATGAGTTACAAATTTTATCCTCCCATAAATCTGATGTAGAGCATCAGCTAGAGGCTTTGATCAAGGCTGCTACACCTACAGTGAGTCCTGTACCATCCTTAGAAGGGGCGGCACATCTTGAACGTTGGATTCAAGAAGGTCATACATTACAAGGCATTTACGATGAAGCCCTCGCAGCATGGCAAAACTGGTTACCGCAAGGGGCGGCTAAGAGTCTCGATGAAGATGATTTCTTTGGCCTCAAACATGAATATGATCAATATCATGAGCAACTACGTACTATAGAAGGCTATGAAAAGCGTTTAGCGGAGCATAAAGAAGGTCTACGTATTATTGAAGACCAAGCGATGGCTTTGTGGTATAACCTTGGGATAGAGGCACCAGTATCTCCAACAGAGCTAAAACGCATTTATAACCAATATAAGAACTTCCAACAAAATAAGATTGTATGGGAACAAAAGGAAGCACAACGTAAAAGCTTCCGTAATGAATATGATAATTGGCATCGTAAGGAAAAAGAGCTACTCCTTCGTCAACAAGAACTGCTCCATAAAGCGGGTATGGAAAGTTCCAACGAGTATCGTCAACATCTTATCGATGAGGACCAATATAAACAGTGGCAAACCATCTACAAGCAAAGTCAAGTGCAGCTTGATTTGCTTGCTCCTGACGCGGAGAATAAAGACTTGTTCTATCGTCGTTTGCGAGAAGGCAACAAAGATAACTGGTTAGATGAATTGGCTCACTCTGAGCGTGAAATAGCCTCTATTGAAGATAAATTGGCTACCTTGTACGAACGCCGTGGTCAAATAGTTGAAGCAATGCGTACACTTGGATCTGACCAGGAGCAACACCAAATGTTGCAAGAACGAGAGGCTTTACAAAGTGAATTAGAGTCTGCTCTCGAAGATTGGGCTACACAAGTATTGATAAGCCATTGTATGGATAAGGCTCAACAATCGTATGAACAAGAAAAACAACCTCATATGTTAGAGCTTGCCTCCTCTTATGTTGAAAAACTAACTGGTGAGAGGTATACGCTTGATATTCTAGGTATTAATAAAGGGGTAGCACTTATCAACAATAATGGGGAACGACTAGAACTTAAATTTTGGTCTAGTGGCTTAGCTGATCAAGTGTACTTGGCCTTGCGTCTCGCCCTAGCTAAGGTATTCTCTTATCAAGTGGAGTCCTTGCCGATTATCTTGGACGATATTTTGGTGCGTTTTGACGAAAATCGTCAACGTAGTGCCTTGGAACTGTTGGCTGAGCTTGGAAAGAATCAACAGATTTGGCTCTTTACCTGTCAACGCTCCGTATATGATATGGCTCAATCTATTATGGGCATCGATTGCCATAGACTAAGTCGTAGCTAAATTAATTTCGGACTGGAATTAAAGACTAGTTGAATTAAAGACTAATTAGATTAAATAGATATCAACGAGGTAATGAAATAATCCCTGTGGTCGCTACAAGCTTTCACAGGGAATATTAATGGCATTGTTGTGTGTGATTGTAACCAAAGTAACTGTTTTAGTTACCATAGTGTGTTAGTATACATTTAGAACGAAAGGGGTTGAGTACTTGAACACAGCTTATTTGGACATGATCCAAGGGAAGAACCCTGGTGTAACGCCTGTGTGGTATATGCGTCAAGCTGGTCGTAGCCAAGCGGAATATCGCAAAATCAAAGAGAAATATTCATTATTTGAAATTACAAAAGAGCCCGAGTTATGTGCTCGTGTTACGGAATTACCTGTTAAGGAATACGGCGTTGATGCGGCTATCCTTTACAAAGATATCATGAGCCCAATGGTGGCTATGAATGTAAATGTTGAGCTCAAGGCCGGTGTGGGTCCTGTGTTTAGCACGCCTATCCGTTCTATGGCTGATGTAGAGGCTCTAGATTCCTTTGATCCTACCAAGGTAGAGTATATCGGTAAAACGATTACACTCTTAACATCTGGCATGCTCGACGTGCCACTCATTGGTTTTTGCGGTGCGCCGTTTACGATTGCATCCTACCTTATCGAAGGGGGACCAACGAAGAACTACAATAAGACTCGTGGCATGCTCATCGGTGCTCCTCATGTGTGGAATGCATTGATGACTAAACTGGCGGACATGTCCATTGCGTACTTATCCATGCAAGCCGAAGCGGGTGCCAATGCACTTCAAATCTTCGACTCTTGGGTAGGGGCTGTTAATGCAGATCAGTATAAACAAGGGATTTACCCTCATATGGAACGAATCATTAAGGCTGTAAAAGCTAAATATCCTCATTTACCTATAGCGATGAATGGCGTTGGCACTGACCATTTGGTGTCTATTTGGTCTCATTTGCCATTAGACGTCATTGCCCTTGATTGGCGTAGTTCCATTGTTATGGCGAATGAACGGGGTGTAACGCAAACCGTGCAAGGTAACTTAGATCCAGCGTATCTGTTCGGAGACGAAAAAACATTGGCTCACGAAGTAGATCGTATTTTGCTCGAAGGAGTTCGCTATGGTCGCCATATCTTTAATTTAGGTCATGGCGTATTCCCCGAGGCAGATCCTCAAAAACTCCATTGGCTAACGGACTATGTGCATGAACGTAGTCGTGAAATTTGGGCTCAAGAGAGGTAAATTAGTGAAAGTAGAAAAAAAAGGATTATTATTCCTGTCTTATGGTAGCCCTTTAAGTAAGGATGATTTAGTACCCTATATGACGAGCATTCGTCGTGGCCGTGTACCAACGAAAGAAGAGATTGCTAATCTTACTAAGCGTTATGATACAATCGGTCAATGGGAAAATGTTGAACTTCAAACTATGGCAGAGTGCCAATATAGAACCTTGCTTACTCTGTTGTTGACTATGCCTTCCGCTATTGGTTTTTTACACATGAAACCGTCCATTGCAGATGCAGTTGACTCCTTAGTCCAGCAAGGAGTGGAGCATATTATCGCTATTGTAACGGCTCCATTCTTCACCGCTCTCGGTACTGGAGCTTATGAAAAACAAGTACAAGCAGCTATTTCAAATTATGATAATGTGACATTCGACTTTATCCGTTCATGGTGGGATCAACCAACTTTCAAGGAATACTGGGTAAAAGCAGTTTCAAATTGTGTGAATATTAATAAAGATTTATTTGTTATTTTTAGTGCTCACAGTATACCTCTTATCAATAATCATGGTGGCGATTCGTATGCGTTAGCTTTAGAGGAAAGCGCCAAAGAGATTGCTGAACATTGTAAATTACCGAAATGGACTGTGGCGTGGCAAAGTGCAGCTCCTCATGGACAATGGTTGGGCCCTACTGTAGAGGATGCTATCAACGAAGCCTTACAAACTGGTGTTGATCGCATTGTTTTTGTACCATTTGGATTTGTAAGCAATCACGTTGAGGTATTGTACGATAATGATGTGGAGTGTAAAGAACTCGTTGAAGCAAAGGGCGCAACATATATGCGTGCACCCATGCCAAATTGTAATGAAATATTTTTACAAGCAATGGCGAGTGCAATAATAGAAAGGATTCATTCGTGAACGTAACAATTGTGGGCGGTGGCTTAACAGGGCTAACAGCGGCTTATTATCTAGGTCATGTAAAGCCAGAATGGACCATTACTCTTTACGAACAAGCCCCACGCTTCGGTGGGAAAATACAAACGCAACGAGTTGATAACTTCGTTGTAGAACTCGGTCCAGACTCCTATTTGGGTCGTAAAACAGAAATGACAGATCTCGTGCATGATCTTGGACTAGGGGATACCCTTGTGTCTAATGAAACAGGCCAAGCCTTTGTATATGATAAGGGTTCTATCCATCCTATTCCAGGTGGCTCTATCATGGGCATTCCTACGGAAATGATGCCCTTTGTGAAAGCAACGCTCATTTCTTGGCATGGTAAATTGCGCGCTGGCTTAGACTATTTTAAGAAACCATACCAACTCGATGAAAATGGTGATGTATCCATTGGTCATTTCTTTAAATACCACTTAGGTCAAGAAATGATGGATAAACTCATCGAGCCCCTATTAGCGGGTATTTATGGTGGGGATATTTATAAAATTAGTCTATTGTCGACATTCCCTCATTTCATTCAAGTAGAACAAAAATATGGGAACATGGTGAAAGGTATGATGGCTGCTAAGATGAGTCATTCCAAAGCAGGTGTCTCTAAAGCAGCTAAAGATGCTGTAGCAGAAGGCGATGTGCCTCGTGCTGGTAAAGGTACTATGACAGACCGTCAATTTGAAAGCCACGAAGCAAAGTCTAGTCAAGCTAATTTTGCTAGTAATAGTGCAAGCAGTTCTAACCATATAACAAAGACTAGTTCAAATCATCAGTCTGCTAAGGCGCAAACGGATATGGAAAGTCGGAAGGGAACAGCGGCTCAATCCGGCATGTTTCGTCAATTGACAGGCGGCCTTGAAAGCGTGATTACCGCTATTGTTGAGGCTATGCCTAGTAATGTACACTTGCATACAGGTACACTAGTTTCGGATATTCGATATGTTGAAGGCATGTACGCAATCGATGTGGCCAATCAGTATAACAATTCTTGTGGTTGTCAATCTATGGCAGATCATGTGATTATCAGTACGCCGCCGGCAACGTATACACAATGGTTTAAGGATGATCAGGGTTTTGACTTCTTGCGTTCTATGGAGCAATCTAGCTGTGCCATTGCTATTATGTCTTTTGATAAAAGCACCTTTGATGGTGATCTCAAGGGATCGGGTTTGCTCATTACTAGAAACACAGATACGCCTCTTACAGCATGTACTATTCTTAATCAAAAATGGCCTCAAACAACGCCAGATGATAAGGTGGTATTGCGCGTCTTTATCGGTAAGCCTGGCAATGACGTGGTAGAACGACTCAGCGAAGAGGAACTTTCAGAATTGGCAGTCAAAGAAATTCAACATATCATGGGTTTCTCTGTCAAACCAGAGTGGGTGCGCATCAATCGCCTCATTCACTGTATGCCTCAATATAATGTAGGCCATCGCGCAGGCATTAAAGCTGTTCGTGAACATGTGGCAGAGCATTATCCCAATTTACACCTCATTGGTACGCCCTTTGATGGCATTGGAATCCCTGATGGTGTAAAACAAGCAAAAGAACTGGTAGAAAAACTTGTGAATGACAAGTAAAATAGTGACTTGCTTAAAAGAGTTAGTATAGTATTAAGAGCTATAGGATTATCCTCAGCATAAAAGTAGAAGTTTAGTCTTAACTAAAGAATGTACTAATAAAAAATCTCAATAGAAACTAAATTGAAAAGACTCTATATGCTATAATAGTAAGTGGAGTCTTTTGATTTCCTTAGTTATATAGATACATTATTATTTTGATATAATCACCGTAGATAGGAGTGATCATAATGGGAAAAGCAATCCCTACAGTAGAAGGTTGGCATAGCCAACACATGGTATTCGCCATGGATTTCAGCGCATGGAACTGCTTCACAGAGGATGAAAAAGCAGCAGCGCGCAATGAATTAAAAGCATTCTTAGCAGACCTTGAAGCTAAACATCAAGCTAAAGAAGGAAGTTATGCATTCTATGATTGTAATGGAGCAAAAGGGGACTTAATCCTATGGATTCTTGGTCCATCCCTTGAATACTTGGCGCAAGTAGAACGCAAATTCCGCCGCCTTGCCATTGCAAGCGTATTAGTACAAACATACTCTTATACATCTGTAACAGAAGTAAGCACCTATGTTAAGGCTAAACTTGATACAGAGGAAGTTAACCAAAAACTATATCCTCACGTACCTCGCGATAAATATATCTGTTTCTATAATATGAGTAAAAAACGCGAAGGTGATGATAATTGGTTCATGCTACCACCGCAAGAACGCGGAGCCTTGATGAAGTCTCACGGTGAACTTGGTAAAACATACTTGGACGTTTTATCTGAATTCACCACAGGTGGCTGTGGCTTAGATGACTGGGAATGGGGTATTACCATCTTCAGTAACGACGACATCCAATTCAAAAAAATCGTATATGATATGCGCTTTGAAGTAGCCAGTGCAAAATACGGCATCTTCAGCGACTTCTACGTTGGTACCATCATCGACGACGCACTACTAGAAGAAATCTTTGGATAATAAAAGAGCCTGCAATGCAGGCTCTTCTTTATTATTGTCTTTAGACTGGTTCGCGACATAGTCGCGAATCATAAAACCACCCGCTATGCGGGTGCGGCAACGAAAGTTATACAAAAAATCACCTTG
>NZ_JAGZYE010000011.1:0-45153 GCF_018378075.1 Veillonella parvula | reverse complement strand
TCTTCGTTCGACTTGCATGTGTTAAGCACGCCGCCAGCGTTCGTCCTGAGCCAGGATCAAACTCTCCAAGATATCTTGAAGCTATTTGAATAGCTCATTTGTTTTGTTGTCGCTACCATTAAGTAGCTTTGAATTATGGTTGGTTTTGACTATGTCAAAACCCGCACTCTGGCATATGTTCAATCGTTATGATTGATTACCTATCATTGTTCAGTTTTCAAAGATCTGTACCAGTCTACACACTCTTTCTTCAAAGTGTTTCATCAACTGGCGACTTGATTATTGTATCAAGTCCAGCTCATTCCGTCAAGTGCTTTTTTTAACTTCTAAGAAGTTTTTCATACTTATCATTTGAGCTGTGTCCTAATGACTTGTATAAGTATAGCATAAATATAATAAACGTCAATATATAAAATTGTTATCCTAAAAAATTCATCTTTCTTTCATTATTTTTATTGCATCCTATACATAATATCTCATTAGAAGCCATTTTAACTTGTTTAATATTTATTTACCCAATTTTTACCTTAAACAACTATAGTTCTAAAGGAGTATATCTTTTTACCCATATATGATACAAAGCAAGCGCTATCACCATAACCAATGCAGTGAACATATATAAATATTGATAGCCCCACGCACTAGCTAATACTGCAAGTATAACCGATCCAGCACCGACACTTATATCTAAGGCTAGAAAATAAGTTGCTGTTGATACACCCGCACGCTCAATAGGAGCTGATTGTATAGCCAGCGCTTGAAATGCAGGTTGTGCTGCACCATAGCCTAACCCCAACAACGGAGCGGTGAATAGAATAGCTAATGGGGTTATAGCTAATCCCAATACAAATAAGCCTAGTATAAATAATCCTAATCCTGTATAGATAATAATTTTTGAACCATATCGAGCATATACTTTTCCTACTATAGGTCGACTAATAATAATCATCAACGCAAAAATAGCAAAGAAAGCACTTCCTTATATTCCTGCCCCCATGCTATTAAGTTCTATGGGTATAAAAACTAAAACACCAGAATAAGTAAAACCAATAAATAAGCCCATTAAAGCCCAAGGTAAACTTTTATTTTCTATAAACTGGGAAATATGCCAACCTTTATATTTTGATTGTTTAGGTAATGCTAACTCCTTTGATAGGGGAATAATATTACTTAAGACCATAGCCAATCCAGTCATAACCGTTAAAAATATGTACAATGCCATACTACCGTATGACGATAAAGCATATAGGCCGATAGCAGGTCCTAATACCATTGCTATATTTGAAAAGATAGCAAACATATTAACTCCCTCACCTTTTCGACTAGGAGGTAATACTAATACTGCTAGAGTAGCCATTACAGTTGTTCCAAGGGCAAACACAACACCATGTAACCCACGTAGTACGAAAACAGCCTCTAAGGATGTAGTAAAATTAAATAATCCCATAATAATGAAAAACAAGGCTGTTGATATTAATAGAACAATACGCTTATTAAAACCATCTATTAATCGTCCTGCAAAAATCCTACATAAAATTGTACCAATTTGGAAATATGTCATCGCTAAACCCGCATCAAGATCACTGCCAGCCAGCTCAGACGTTATTACAATTGGCAATGCCGCTACGAGAACATATTGAGTCATATATAAAATACCACTACTAATACCATAATTAGTAAAAGCAGGGCTCCATAATCTATTTGAATCCATATTTGTATCTCCTTTTGTATCGTGTCACCTAGCCATTTTACGCCTCTATCTTATAGAATTCAAGAACAAGCCTTTTTAAATTTTATATAGTTAAAAATGACTGTTATCTGTAAAATACCTATACCATTTTACATAATAAAAGATAGCAAAATAAAAGAACCTCTCTAAAAATAAATCTAGAGAGGTTCTTATACTTTAATCATTAACACAATAATAATAATTTATAACTTATTATTGATTACGTACGTCATTTTTATTACGGCTCTTCCACATAACCCACAAGGATGTAGCTACACAGATAGAGGAGTACGCACCACTAGCAAAACCGATGATCATGCAAAGGGCAAAGTTCTTTGTAGTGTCCCCACCGAATAGATAAAGGGATACACAAGCAAACATAACGGTAGCCAATGTATAGAAACTGCGGTGAATACTTTGTGTAATAGACGCATTCGCCAAATCTGCAAATGTATCAGAACGTTTATGTGTATGCGTATTTTCACGAACACGGTCAAAGATAACTACAGATTCATTCATGGAGTAACCTACAACCGTAAGAATGGCAGCTAAGAAGGATGCATCAATTTCTAGTTGGAAATAAGAGAAAACACCAAGAACCATAATCAAGTCATGGAAAATGGCAACTAACGCAGAAATGGCAACCTTATATTCAAAACGATAAGAAATATATAGAGCTAATGCTGCAAATGCTATAACAAGATTCAATAACGCATGTTCTGTAACTTCAGAACCAATTACAGCTCCTACAGTTTCAATACGTTTAACTGTATTATTACCAATAGATTTAGTCAAAGAATCAACAACAGCGGCACTTTCACTAGACTCGAGATTACGTGTACGAATCATTACGTCTTCGCCCGCTGTATCACCAGTAGTATCACCGGAAAGCTGAATTTGTGCATTTTCAAGATTATATTCTTTTAGAACGTCACGAACTTGACTAACCTCTACAGGTTGATCAAATACAACTTCAACAATCGTACCACCAGTATAATCAATACCAAAGTTAAACCCTTTAGTAAATATGGAAATTAAGCTGATTATAACAAGTGTGGAGGAAATAGCAAACCACCAACGATGATGTTTAATTACGTCTAATGTCATTTGCGTTTACCTCCTTTCAAAGATTTAGGTGCAAATGCGTCAGCACTTGTGCTCGGAGAAATATTCGCACCAAACCAGAATGGATGGTTTGTAAAGTTACAATCGATTAATAAGCGCAATAAGAAATGACTCACAGTAATCGCAGTGAACATACTCACCACAACACCTACGCCTAAGCTGATAGCGAAGCCTTTTACAGGACCAGAGCCTAAAATAGTTAAGATACCAGCTGTAATGATAACGGATACGTTTGCATCAGTAATTGTGGCTAACGCACGGCTAAAGCCTGCTTCCATAGCAACACGCATAGATTTGCCGGAAAATACCTCTTCCTTAAAACGTTCAAAGATAAGAATATTTGCATCTACCGCAACACCCATGGATAAGATAATACCAGCAATACCTGGCAATGTCATAGTCGCATTAAAGCCCTTGCCCAACACGAGTAATAAGAGCATAACATATACAAGTAATGCTATATTAGCTAC
Organism: Veillonella parvula; assembly: GCF_018378075.1. Taxonomy (GTDB): domain Bacteria; phylum Bacillota; class Negativicutes; order Veillonellales; family Veillonellaceae; genus Veillonella; species Veillonella parvula_K. The sequence goes on along the minus strand of NZ_JAGZYE010000011.1, from coordinate 41,829 downwards.
GATGCCAGAAAAACGATATAAGATAACCAAGAAAATCATGATCATTGCAATACCAGCACTGAAGGCTACAACAGATTTATCCTTGGAGTCTTGCCCCAAAGAAGGACCTACTGTACGCACTTCCAATACATTAATTTTAACAGGCAATGCACCGGAACGTAATAAAATAGCTAAGTCTTTAGCTTCTTCTAAACTTTGACTACCAGAAATAGTGGCTTTACCACCTGTAATTGCTTGTTGTACTACAGGATTAGTCAATTCTTTACCATCCAATGTAATGGCAATACGACGACCAATATTTTTAGATGTTAAATCAGCAAACTTCTTAGCCCCTTCATCACTTAATTCAATAGCAACGAGTGGTTGTTTATTTTGACCTAACTCTTCTTTAGCATCTTTTAAGTCATCACCAGTCATAACGGTTTGACCTTGGTCGTTTTTAAATTCCAAGACCGCTGTTTTACCGATACGTTTAATCGCTTCGTCAGGATCTTTTACACCTGGCAATTCAATGATAATACGACGAGCACCTTCACGTTGTACCAATGGTTCAGATAAACCCATTTCATTAATACGACGCTCTAAGATTTGCTTCGCCCGTTCCACTGCATCATTGTCAGCTGTACCAGTCGCAGAGTCCTCTGCTTCCAATACGATATGCGTACCACCTTGCAAGTCTAGGCCTTGTTTCAAAGAGCCTGCTAATGGTTGAATAAAATACGCAAATAATCCAATGATGGCAGCAATGACTACTAAAAACTTGATAATAGCTTTACCGTTCAAAATAGTTGCTCCCTTCTGCTATACACAATGTATAATGCCTTGCTCTGTCACAATTTTACTCATTCGTTGGTCTAATGCTTCCATTGGGATTGGTGTCTCCCATAATTGTATAGTCCAACATACGCCCATAAATGTACTTGGTGAAAGTTCCTTGAGAAATCGATCATAATACCCATTCCCCATTCCCATACGACCACCTTGACGGTCAAAGCCAGCACCAGGCACTAAAATCAAATCCAAGTCACACGGATCAATAATATCGTATGGCTCAGCGGGAATACGTATATTTAACACACCCCGAGTGATAGATTCTAGAGACTTAAGACGAACTGCAATCATAGTCGTCTTATCAGTACATACTGGAACGTATACAGATTTACCATGTTCTAAAGCATGACGAATCACATCGTCTAAATTGGCCTCTTTAGGCATCGCCAAATAGGCCATAATGTTTTTTGCCGATATATACTCAGGACTATTAACGATTTGATTCGTCAACATCGGCGTCCACGACCTACAATCAGCAACGGATAAAGCAGCGCGCTGAGACTTACACGCCTGGCGCACTGCTTCCTTTGTATTCATTATTTTTCTTCCTTGTTTTTCTTAGACAGTACATTAGCAACTGCTGTACGAGCAAATGTTAATTCAACTTTTTCAGATACCTGTACCTTGACTTTTTCATCATCAAGTTCAACAATTTCGCCATAAATACCACCAATAGTAACGATTTTTTGGCCTTTTTTTAAGCTACCTAACAAGCTAGCACGCTCTTTTTGTTGTTTCTTTTGTGGACGCCACAATAAAAAGTAAAAAATCACTACCATTAACAAAATAGGCCAGCTAGTTTGCAAGATTTGTTGAATATCTCCCATGTTATCCTCCTAGGTTAATAAATATGTATTTCTTTTCTAGTATAGCCACCTAATATAAATTTGACTAGACTTAATTACTATTTTTTAAAGCTATCCCAAAATTGCATTCTAAATTGTGGGAACCGATCTTCTAAGATAGCTTGTCTCATTTGACGCATAAACTCTAATAAGAAATAGAGATTATGATATGTTACAAGGCGTAATGCCAAAATCTCTTCTGCCTTATATAAGTGACGAATATATGCACGGGAATAATTTTTACATGTATAACATTGGCAACCTTCTTCTAAAGGACCCCAATCATGAGCAAATTGAGCATTTCGAATATTAAGGCGACCATTCCAGATCATGGCCATCCCATTTCGAGCAACACGAGTTGGATATACACAATCAAACATATCAACTCCACGTGCTACACCTTCTACCAGACAATCTGCGGTGCCAACGCCCATCAAATAACGAGCCTTATTTGTCGGTAATAATGGGGTTGTATATTCTAAGATTTCATTCATTAAATCATGAGGTTCCCCAACGGATAAACCGCCGATGCTATAACCTTCAAAATCCATAGCTACAAGTTCTTCCGCACTTTGTTTGCGCAAGTCTTTGTACATGCCACCTTGAACGATACCAAACATGCCTTGGCGGTCATGAGCTTTACGAGCCTCTTGGCAACGATGCGCCCAACGCGTGGTACGCGCCGTAGAGCGTTTCGCATAATCATGATCCGCGGGATACGGAATACATTCGTCAAAAGCCATCGCAATATCAGAACCTAATTGCTCTTGTACCTTTGTAGCCACTTCAGGAGATAGAAACTGTTTTGATCCATCAATGTGGGATCTAAATGTAACACCATCCTCAGTAATTTTGCGCATATCGCCTAAACTAAATACTTGGAATCCACCACTATCAGTAAGAATCGCTTGATCCCAATTCATAAATTTATGTAAGCCCCCAGCCTCTTCTACAAGCTCCGGCCCTGGGCGAAGAAATAAATGATAGGTATTACTCAAAATAACTTGAGAACCCATAGCCTTTAGCTCTTCTGGTGTCATAGTTTTAACTGTCGCTTGCGTGCCTACAGGCATAAACATCGGTGTTTGGAAGGTACCATGTGGCGTATGCAATAAACCTGCCCGTGCCCCCGTATGAGGACATGTCTTTTGTAATTCATAAATAATACTCGGCATAGTCCCTCCTAACGTATAAACATAGCATCGCCGAAGCTAAAGAAACGATAACGTTCACGTACAGCTTCTTCGTAGGCCGCCAAACAGTGTTCACGACTAGCTAGTGCACTAATCAACATTAACAATGTAGATTGAGGCAAGTGAAAATTCGTTACCAACGCATCAATCATCTTAAATTTATAGCCAGGATAGATAAAAATTTGAGTCCAACCACTCATACCTTGTAATACACCATCATCATTCGTAGCAGACTCAAGAGTACGCACCGATGTAGTACCTACGGCAATGATACGAGACCCTTTTTGTTTGGCTGCATTGATTCGATTCGCCGTATCTTGAGGTACAACAAAGAACTCACTATGCATTTCGTGGTCTTCAATAGTCTCTGCCGATACAGGTCTAAAGGTGCCAAGTCCAACATGTAAGGTTACAAACTCAAGCTCTACACCTTTAGCTTTAATCTTTTCTAAGAGGTCAGGTGTAAAGTGAAGTCCTGCAGTTGGTGCCGCAGCAGAGCCTTTCTCCTTAGCATATACCGTTTGATAACGGTCTTTATCTTCTAACTTTTCATGAATGTATGGAGGTAATGGCATTTCACCAATTTCTTGAATCACATCATCAAACACACCGTTGCATGTGAACTGAATGATACGGCCTCCAAAATTTGTTTTATCTATAATAACTCCACTTAGGCGGTCATCAAACTCTATAACTTGCCCGATAGGACATTTTTTCCCCGGTTTAACAAGGCATTCCCATCGATTTTCACCACATGGTGTGAGTAGAAGTACCTCCACCTTGCCACCAGAACCTTGACGATGTCCATATAATCTCGCAGGGATAACCTTCGTATTATTAAATACAAGCACATCTCCTTCATGGAGTTCTTCTAGCAAATCATAAAAATGCCCTTTATGTTTAACTTCACCACTTACCTTATCTAAGGTTAAAAGCCGTGCTGTATCACGAGGTTCTACAGGATGCTGAGCAATCAGTTCCTCTGGCAATTCATAATCAAAATCTGTAACTTTCATCGTAATCCTTATTAGTACATTTTCTTCAATGTAATGCCACTATAGTAGTGACGCAAAATAGTTTGGTAATAATTTATATCTCCAGGATTAGCACGCTTTGCCATTTCCGCAGCGCCCCATTGAGACATACCAAGGCCATGACCCCAACCGTGGCCTTTAATATAAACAGTATCATTCTTGCCAGTAAAGCTATGATATGCCTTTCCCGTGCCTTTAGCAGGGTTGTGATTTACATAGAAATCAAATAGTGTAGATTTTAAACCTAAAATACTACGCAATGCATCGCCATCTACAGTAGTTTTTCCAGAGGTACCTATGAAAGTAGCACTCTTTATACGACCTGATACACCGCGGTCCGATGTTTGTTGCCCAGGCTTACCAAGAGGAGTCAACTGAATGCTCTTCAATTTACCTACCCCTTTACTTGCCGCATTAAGTTTACTTTCAAGAGCTTGACGAGAGGTAGTAACAGTCCAATTCGATGTAGATGTACCAGTACTAAAGTCTTTTACCCCTTTCAAGTATGGCACATCACTTCCCCAAACATTTACACTATCCTCTGTATAGCCACCGCCATCAGAATGGAATAAGGCATTAATAGGACGTTGATCATAAAGCATAACTACGCCTTTAGTTTTATTTACTGCATTTGTGGTAGCTTGAGATTCACCACTCACACCACTATAAACTTGATGATCCGTGGAATTACTCACATCGTAGAATTTACCTTTATTTTGTTCCATCGTATGAAGAGCATAAGTACGAGCTGCTACGGCTTGTGCCTCTAATGCAGCAGCCGGCCAAGACGGTACTACCTCTTGTGGAACAACACCATACAGGTAATCCTCAAGAGGCACAGCGTTAATGACCATCATGGTTCCATTATTGGCACGTAATGTGAGCCCACCACGATAACCTTTACCTTCGAACAAAAATGGTGCATCACTATTCGCAGGCTTCAATGTAACCACACTATCAATAGTCTTTCCATTTACAGCAATCTTGCCGCCGCGAACGCCAATAGATGTACCACGATTAGCACTGATTGTGCTAACTTGACCATTACCGCTGTTCAACACAACCATATTAGCTGTAGATGTAACAGTAGCATCAGAGCTACGACTACCTAGTAGAACACGTACATTTGGCATGTTTTCTTTGCGTTCTGTAGTAGGCGTCACTACGGAGCCCACTTTGTTGCGAGTAATAACTGCTGTATTGGCTTGAATGCTATTCGCATCCGTTGTTTTTACTACCTTTTTAGTAGCAGTTTTTTCAGTAGCTCTCTTTTGTACTACAGGCTTTTCATCAGTAACTGCAGGTTTAGCAGTTGGCTTCGAAGTACCAGAAGCCGCAGGTTTTATAGCCATTGTAGCTTTACCTGTAGTGGCTGATTTCGTAGCTGTTGACTTAGAAACCGTTTTAGTTATTGTAACCGGCTTTGCAGCTGGTTTAGTAGCAAGTGGACGAAAACTAGATTTCTTCGTCGTATTTACTTTCGATACAGTTGTATTAGATACTGTTGATTTTGGCGTTGGCTTTTTCGTTACCACTGTACCTTTATTTTGCAGCGTCGCTCCATGTGCTATAGAAACACCGCCAATGTTTACACCTAAAAACAAAGTGGCCATTATCATCAATTGTAATCGTTTTGTTTTCATTGTTATTTCCCTGTCTGTGAAATACCTAAATGCTCATAGGCTAATTTAGTAGCTACCCTCCCACGCGGTGTGCGTCCTAAAAATCCTAATTGCATCAAATATGGTTCATACACATCTTCGATGGTATCTCTCTCTTCGCTGATGGCCGCCGCAATGGTATCAATCCCTACAGGACCGCCATCATATTTTTCAATAATACATTCCAACACACGTCGATCAATTCGATCAAGTCCCATTTTATCTACATATAAACGTTGTAATGCTTCGTCTGCAATTTCTTGAGTGATAACCCCATCACCAATGACTTGTGCAAAGTCGCGTACCCGTTTAAGCAGACGATTTGCGATACGCGGTGTTCCTCGTGAACGACGCGCAATTTCGCTTGCCCCAGTCGGCACAATACCAATATTAAGTATTTCTGCGGCTCGAGACACAATAAATTCTAACTCTGGCTGTTTATAATATTCCAACCGATTAATAATACCAAATCGATCCCGTAATGGTGCTGCCAAAGCACCCGCTCGAGTCGTGGCACCTACCAAAGTAAATTTTGGCAAGTCAATACGCACAGTTCGAGCACTTGGGCCCTTACCGATGATAATATCAATAGCATAGTCTTCCATAGCAGAGTACAACACTTCCTCTACACTACGAGACAAGCGATGAATTTCATCGATAAATAATACATCATGGTCGTCCAAATTTGTTAATATTGCAGCTAAGTCACCAGACTTTTCAATAGCCGGACCAGAAGTTATACGAAAATTAACACCCAATTCATTTGCAATAATCCCTGCTAATGTTGTCTTGCCAAGGCCTGGAGGCCCATAGAGCAGCACGTGATCCAATGCTTCCCCACGCTGTTTTGCAGCTTGAATATACACATTTAGATTACCTTTAGCCTCTTCTTGACCTACATACTCATTAAAAAGCTTAGGTCGAAGGCTATATTGCCATATATCCTCTTCGTGCTCGCCATTGCCGACAAGGCGTACTTCCTCATTCATCCTTATCGTCCTTTCCCAAGCTCAATTAAGCTGACTTTTATCAACTCAGATACATCACGTTTACCATCATCTAAAGACTCTACAATATCTGCTACATCCCGTTCCAAGTATCCTAAGGATACGAGGGCTTCAATAGCTTCTCCTGCAGCACCGTTTGCAGCAACGCCAATAGGCTGAATAGTCGCAGGTGATTCCGAAGAAATATGTGTCATCTTAGCGATTTTATCCTTTAACTCTAAAACAAGTCGCTCCGCAGACTTCTTACCAATGCCAGGTAACTTAGTTAATTGCTGTACCTGTCCATTGATAATCGCTAATTTGAAAGCCTCAGGTGTCATGCCTGACAAGATGCCAAGCCCCACCTTGGGCCCGATACCAGAAACAGAAATGAGGAGTATAAACAACTCATATTCTTCTTCCGTCCAAAAGCCATAAAGTTGCATCGCATCTTCTCGTACATTAAGATACGTGAATAGCGTCGCCTCATGGCCCTCTATCAGCTGTTGACGCGTAGTGGTCGGCACATATACGCGATACCCTACGCCATGTACATCAACATAGCACGATTCTTTAAAAAGATGTGTTACGATACCTCGCACATACCCTATCATTATACCAACCTCTTTAATCTATCATTGTGAGAACTATGAGCCGTACAGATAGCAACAGCTAATGCATCTGCCGTATCATCAGGCTTAATTTTCTCACGAATCCCCAAAATATTCATCGTCATATAAATGACCTGATTCTTATCAGCTTTACCATAACCTGTGACAGCTTGTTTAATTTGTAATGGTGTATATTCATAAATAGGAATCCGTTGTTGTTCAGCAGCCAATAAAATAACACCACGTGCTTGCCCTACCTTAATGGCTGTTGTTACATTGCGGTTAAAAAATAATTCCTCCACACCGAACTTATCAGGCCTATATTCCTCCAATAAATCACTAAGATCATTAAATAGAATTTCCAGTCGCTGTGAATCAGTTAATTCCTTAGGAGTTGTAATAGCCCCATAGGCTACTGGTGTTAGTTTGCTACCCTTCACGTCAATAATGCCGTACCCGCATATAGCCGTGCCTGGGTCAATTCCTATAATTCGCACCCCAACCCCCTTAGTTTAAAAATGAGATAAGCTACCGCCTACCTCCATTACATAATCTATTTTATTATAGCATAATTTCACATCGAAGTTCATGAATTCCCCTATGAATTATATATGAGACATATTAATTTTCTTAACATTAATAAATATCCGAGTTTAATTTCAATAGAAAAGGAGCACCCCATAGAGTGCCCCCTTTATTATTATTCTTCTTCATCGTCCGGCAAAATACCATTATGATATACGTTTTGTACATCATCAAGATCATCCAATACGTCAAGCATTTTCTGCATTTTCACAGCATCATCACCAGTCAACTCAATCGTTGTATCTGGAATCATCGTGATTTTAGCTACTACAGTTTCGATACCCGCATCAGCAAGCGCTGCTTCTACTGCATCAAAATCCTCTGGTGTTGTATAAATTTCAAATACATCATCTTCAGCCTTAAGGTCTTCTGCTCCAGCTTCAAGAGCCAGCATAGTTACCTCATCTTCATCATGACCTTCTTTATCGATAACAAATACGCCTTTAGATTTGAACATCCAGCCTACACAGCCGCTTTCACCAAGGTTACCACCTTGTTTAGAGAATGCATGGCGCACGTCTGCAGCAGCACGATTACGATTATCGGTCATCACCTCAACAGTAACGGCAACACCGGCAGGACCATAACCTTCGTATACGATTTCTTCATATGCATTCATGTCCGTAGCACCGATACCTTTGTCGATAGCACGTTGAATGTTATCCTTAGGGATATTATTTTCACGAGCTTTTTGCAAAGCCAATTTCAAACGCATATTACCAGTTGGATCTGCACCACCCATCCGTGCTGCAACGGTAATTTCACGACCGATTTTTGTAGCCAATTTAGCTTTTAATGCATCAGTTTTACCTTTTTTATGTTTAATATTTGCCCATTTAGAATGTCCTGACATAGACGCCTCCTATTTATTCCACCATGCTTCGCCCCGCAGCCGATCTAAGATGATTGATACGGCACTACGCACGGATAAATGATTGTATTCACCATGGCCATATATAGGTTCTAAAATATAGTCAAAGCTTTCCATCGTTTCTTTTGTCATACCATAACCGGTACCAAATAATACTAACACAGGGCGCCCCTCATTTTCAAGATGTTCACGCATCCGTGCATAGGAAATCGTATTATCATAGGTGCGAGCATCTGTTGTAGCTACAATCGGTCTCGTCCCTTCTATATCTTCAATTGTTCGCACCGCTACCGCAATTGAATTTACCAATTCCACACCTGTGAAAGCATCCTTGCGATCAGGATTATAAGTAGAGCCAAATCCAGATTTCCAATGTTCCATAATCGTACTTACCAACTCACGTTGAGCTGGAATATTATGAATGACAAAATATTTAGACACATCATAGGTAATAGATGCTCGTGCAATATCATGTATATCATAATTTGTAATAGCCGTCGTAATGACCTCTTTATGTTTATTCATAATAGGATAATGAACAAGTCCGATATATAAATTAGCCAATACTATATCTCCTAAATTCTAAACTAATCTTCATTAACATACATTGCCATCATATCCATTATGAAGCACTAGACCGTGCACCAGCACTACCAAATCCAGATTTCTGTCCTATGGAAGACGCCTTTTTGCTTCTATTGCGTTCATAACTTCTATAAAGGCTCCGCCCCATAGCGCTATGTACATTCGACCCTGATGCGGTATATACATAGGGCTCCTCATACGTTTGTAATGGTGCTGCTATGCGATATGTCATGGTTCGTCCATCCATGCGCGCAGTAGGTGGATTAAAACCGTGAAATATATAATATCCTGCAGCAATACTTGGTAAGAGCCCTGCTAGCCCCGCATCCCACACCAAATTGCCACTATTATCTCGGTGAAAGGTAACGGATCGATTATCGTCGTATAAGGCTGTTTCTTTACCATCACCATGATTTAATAAAGAATATCGGTTTCCTTGATTATCCTTTAATCGAACCTCTCCTTCATTGGCTTCTGGGTAAACCTTGTCGCACACAGCATAGGAGATATCATTCCAGTAGGAATATACACCTACAAGACCAGCAACGGCAGCGAAAGCACCTGTAAGGTATATGGTTTTCTTACTTGGCTTATACATAGAACACTCCCTTAGTGCACAGCACCGCTAATAACAAGGGCAAGACCTACGAAGATGCCAAACACAAGAATGCCTGCCGCTGTATTACCTCTCATGATTTCTTCGGATAATTTATATTTACGATGCCAAATATTTATAAACATATAGCCAGTAACAAATAATACAATACCAAGCACAGCATATACAACACTGGCTACGATACCATGTAACAAAGAAGTATCAGCTGTAGTCACGGCTGGTGACATAATAACAGCGCGCAAAATTTCACCGATACCGATAAATGATCCCGCTGAAAGCCACGCCACAGCACAGTTACCACGCTTAATTTCTTCACTAAATTTTCCAGGCACGAAGAAATCGATAACCGTATTCGCCGTTAACATCAGTATAATGCCAAAGCAAGCATAAAAAATTGTCAATAATACATCTGGTATATAAATCATAATAAGCCTCCTAATAATATAATTTTGTATTGGATGTGTTGCCAGAATTGGTAGTAGGATACAATCGTTCGCGTCCCGTATTATCCCCTAGGCGAACCATGGTCGCATAGTTATCGAGTATATGAGAGCTGATTAATGTACGATCAATAATTTTCCAATCCTCTTGTGTCAATTTTGATTGTTCACATACCTTAACCTTAGTTTGTCCATCCGTATTGGTAATGATATACACCAAGTCCCCAGAATAAAATACAATAACTTCATGTCCCTCTTCTAAGTTATCCCGCTCATTCTTAATATCACCATTCACAGAATCAATCAAGTCTAATGCGGTGCTAACAGGATCTAGTGTAGACGTGTATACATAGTCACTATCCGAATCTGTTTTTGTATAATATGCAGATGTGTCATGCATATGTTCTTTTGCCGTATAAGGCACTCCAAACATAGCGCGTATACTATGCCAAGACAAATCATTGTCCGACCAAAACAGAAATAGTAAAAATAGTACAGTATACCCCACACCAACAGCAATAGAGCCAAACCTCTTTTTCATAAATTTGTTACGCATCTTTTGCTTAATGGCTTGAGCAGCTGCATCATTACAAAGGCGAATATTCACTAAAGGCACTCGTGACCCTTCGGCAAACATTTTTTTACCTTCAAACCACTCTTCTTCAAAGAATACACTAGCACCACCTTCACAAGGCAGCTGATATTCTCGATATCCTGCGCGGTCCCCTACGGAGGCACCACTTTCACCATCGACATCGACAACCTTTTCTAATCCGATTTGATGTAATGTAAAATCCTTACCTGGCCGTGTATGATAGGATGTTCTAGATACGGTACACCATTCATTATCATTATACTCAATAGTTAGCCATATCTTATCAATTCCCTCAACAGCCTCCAGTCCATATTCATGCCAATAATCACCTGGTGATTTTGTCATAGACGGCTGGCCCCTATAGGATTGTTCCTTATCTGCTTTTGGAATAATCTCTATGTATTTAATTTTCTCAGTGATTACATAGCGGCTGCCATGAACCTCTAAGACATCATAACATTTAAACTCCATACGCACCCTCGCTAAAGTAGACATAAGCACGACTGCTGCTAAATACACCTATTATCATTCGTTTGCCCATACTATATGGTCACAAATTTCATAATATTTCGCTTACTCTATTAATAATGGTACAAAGTATGCTTCTGTACCAGCTATCTCTTCTGGAGAAAAACGGCATCCTACCGCGGAAGCTTGATCACCAAGCATAAAACAGGATAAGGTTAAAAATCCATCTTTCTCTCCACAATCCACTGTATGAGTAAAACGTTTCTGCTGTATAAAGTCTTGATACATAACCTTTTTACTGTCGCGACAGATGATATCATCATAGTTATCAACTAGCTTTTCCATGTAAAGCTCAGATGTATCACCACGTTTTTGAACAACTTGTACATGCCTTCCTTCACGGCCCCAAATCTCCTTTTGAATATAAAGTCCATCATCAAGAGCGGAAAAGTCATTTTCAAAATAGGATGGTGCCAAATACTGTTCGATTATATCTCGATCTGGTTTCGTAAAAAATTGATCTGTTAAATACAATGCATATACTAAGGACATAAAGGATTTATTTTGTAAAATAATTGACTCTGGAGGATTAAAAAGAGCAAATGTATTCTCCTCGTAAAGATCTAAGAACATCTCACCCAAAGGTTCATCATCAGGCGTCCGCTCATCAATCAAAAGCTCCATGGGATGTAATCGATACAATAGAGTCGCATGACTACCATCTGTTAAAGGAATGCCCTCATCATCAATCTTCATATCATAAAAGGATATAAAGCGCGTGTCAGCCTCAGGACAGGCCGTTTTTAGCTCATTCATAAGAAACTGTGTTGTTCCGTAATCTTCAAAATAATCATGGAAGCAGGAGAATACAAAGGGATCCTTACGTAGTCTTTCTCTATTTGCCAGCATAGACTTATATTGATTTCTACCATACTTAGCAGATAAAACAGCATCATACATGCGCTTTAAAAATGTATGTAATTCTTTTCGGCATTCTGTATTAGGATGTTTTCGTCCTACATAATTAGCTGCAATTTCATTGGCATAATAGCTTTCAATGAGAAAACATGGCGTATCCGCATTAAGTTCTACCATGCGCAAATTGCCATTTACATCGAGAACAAAATCAAAACGAGATAACCACGTCGGTAAACCTAAGGCATTAGACTTATGTAAGTAAGAAATTAAATTGTCTGGCATATCCATATTTCGAGCAAAGTCATCTGGTGCCATTTGAAATACTTTTGCTGCTTTACAAAATATTTGAAATAATCTACGTGAAGCATGGCGAATTTCATCGTAAAAGTCGGATGAAAAGGCCTGCATAGACAATGAAGGATACCGATCATCATATCCTTCATATTCCACAAAATTAAATATATTTCTATCCAGCTCATCAATATAGGATTTCATTGTTTATCCTTTCATCAGGAGGTCCCGCTTGAAGTTCGGGCGCCTACACTACCAAAGCCATATTTTTCACCAATTCTATGTGCTCGATTACTCGTTTTAGTATTGTAACGATTTCTAGTCATTTCATTAATAGTTCTAGCCACTCTTTCACTATTAGATTTACTAGCGCCTGTATTTGCATCAAAAGGTGTAAGAGGCGACGTAACGCGATAAGTCATACTTGGTGCATCCATATATGCCATTGGGGCTGAAAATCCATGAAACGCATAATACCCTACAGCCAGAGTCGGAATCAAGCTGGCTAAGCCTGCATCCCATATAATATTGCCTTTCTCATCGCGATGAAAGGTAACAGACTTCTCAGCATCATCATAAAGTGCCGTTTCTTTTCCATCACCATGATTAATCAAGGTATAGCTTTTACCTTCATCATCAACGAGCCGTACTTCACCATTATTTAATTCTGGTTTAACCACATCACATAGGGCATAGCTAACATCATCCCAATACGAATAAGCGCCTACTAGAGCTGCTATAGATGTAAAGGCTATGGCTATGTAAACAGTATTCTTACTTGGTTCATACATAAAATATTCCTTCGTTTGATTTCGTGACTGGAATCAATACTATTTCAATCTTTTATTTCTTTTAATAAAGTCTGACGTCCCTGCTTATTCTTTAATTCCACCATATACGCATACCGCAACAATATGTCACTGTCGTTTCTAATATTCGCTAATCGTGTATCCTCTGAATCAGGCAAATTTTTAAGCGATCCGACCTCAACATAAGTAGTATCATTAACCGTACTAATAACGGATACCTCATTCGTTGTATAAATAACAATCCACTTCTCTGGAGACTTTGTGTCTTGTTTAATGGTATAAACCTTGCCATACACGGCATCGATAAGATCGATAGCCGTTGCATTAGGATCTTGTTTTGACGTATACACCTTTAAACCGTCTTTTGTACCTTGTGATTCATAATAATAGGAATCCTTAATGCGCTCCTCCATAGTATAGGGAAAGCCCACTTCATCACGAAGCTCGTGCCAAGACAAATCTCCTATAAACAAATACCCCAAAAAGAGTAAAATAATTCCCCAACTTAGACCCAATTGAGTCCATTCTTTTCTACGCGCTGCATTTCGCACTTTTTTACTCGCCACTTGTGCAGCCTGATCTCTCCGTCGATGTATATCAGACAAACGAATCCGTTCGCCTTGAGCCTGATCTGTTAAACCACCACGCCAGTTCTCTATAAAAAATACAAAGGTCTTATCCTTTTGAACCGCTCTATATTCTTTATAATCTGCTTCGTCGCCACTTCTAGCCTTCGATTGCCCCTCCACAGCTACGACACGTTCTATACCTTTATCATGTAGTCTATATCCTGCAGGAGGGGTTGAACGTAAAACTGTTTCAGAAAAAGTGCAATATTCTTTTTCACCGTTTACAATGGTAAGCCATTTTTTATCCGTCCCATTAACGGGCATAAGACCATATTCGGTCCAAGACTGAGCTCCTTTGGAAACACCTAGTTCTTTTTTATAATTTTCATCATTAAGATCATAACGTATTGTTTTATCAACGATAAACTCTTGATAAGAAATGACCTCCCCGACTACGTATCGTTTTCCCTGAATCTCTACAACATCATAACACTTAAAATTCATATCTCAGGCTCTTCTGCAATAATTTCTTTTAAAAGCTTAACTTCTTCGTTTGTTAATGGTCGTTCCAATAAATCAGGCCGTAATAATCGTGTCCGTTTTAGTGCTTCCTTTTGACGCCATGCGGCAATATTTTTATGATGGCCACTGCGCAATACATCTGGAACAGCCCACCCTCTAAATTCTGGAGGCTTTGTATATTGCGGGCACTCCAAAAGAGACTCATAAAAAGAGTCCTCTTGTGCCCCACTGGCCGCACCTAATACACCAGGTATCATGCGAGCCACTGCATCAGTAACTACCATGGCTGGCAACTCACCACCGGTCAATACATAATCACCAATGGAAATCGTTTCATCTACAAGATGTTTCTCTACGCGATAATCTACACCTTCATAGTGACCACAAATAAGGACCACTTGATCATAGCTAGCCAATTCACGAGCCTTCTCCTGTGTAAAAGGCTGTCCTGTAGGTCCCATAAAGATAATACGACGTCGTATACTTTCATTAGGATTACCAATAAGACTCATTTCATCACACATTTCATCTGTGGTATAAGTATCATTAATATCACTATCATATTGAGCAATAACGGATTCTACGGCTTCAAAAATAGGAGGTGCCATCATGAGCATACCAGCCCCACCACCATATGGTGTATCATCTACTTGGCCATGCTTATTATGGCTAAAATCTCGAGGATTCGTTACACCCACAGATAGACGTTCTGTCTCAATAGCTCGTTTTATGATGGAATGATTAAAAAACGCATCAAAAAAATCTGGAAATAAAGATACAATATCAATACGCATAAACCGTCCCCTGTACTTATTAACTCACATTAACCCATTAGTATTATCTATATATAGCTATATTATATAACTTTTACGCTAATATACCTATATGTAGATAAAACAAAACCGCCCAAAGGATTATATCCATTCAGGCGGATCTACGATCATCAATTTATTTTCCACATCGATGTCTTTAACGACCTCTTCAATGGCTGCAAATAATTGATCTGGTTCCCCATCTTTGGAGACCACATATACATCATTAGCACCAGGTTGTAATACATCAGTAACTGTGCCAAGCACGTTACCCATAGTATCTTGTACCTCAAGACCAATGATATCAAAAATATAGTAACGACCTTCTGGCAATTCCACTAAATCTTCACGACGAACTTGAATTGCTTTCTTACTGAATAGTTCAGCCGTATTGCGATCAGGAATTTCCTTAAAAGATGCTAAAACAAATTGCTTGTGAAATCGTGCGGATGCAACGTGGTATTCTTTACCATCGATGTAACAGGCATCCATATGCATAAACCGTTCTGGAAAATCGGTTTGAGGCATAATACGAAGATCACCCCGCACACCGTGCGGGGCGATGATAACACCTATTGTGATGAAATCGTTATGCTTCATTATTGACGAAACGCAACGATCTTACCGTCTTCTAATAGGATTTCAGCGCCCATCAAGGCATCCAAATTATCCCCGATTTTAACGGTAACTGTTTGCTCTAATGTACCTTGAGGAATTTCAGTTCCTAAAGACAACTCCTTAGCATCCTTCAATTTAGCTGTTACTTCTTCTTTGAAAGCCAAGCGTTTATTTTTTTCTTCGTCGATTTGTTGACGAATAGCAGTAAGACTTGTAGCATCAACTTTAGCTGCATCAGCCAAAATACGTTGGGCTTGAAACTCAATTGCTTCCAAATCTTTATTTACCATATCAAGGCGAGTTTCAAGATCGGATACAATTTTCGCTTTCAAGTCGTCTGTTACTTTTGCTTTTACTGCTACAGGGACACGTAATGTCATTTCTTCCATTGGAATACTCCCTTTTAAACAATATCAACAGATATCTTTTTGTTCTCTTTAATAGCCGCCGCTTTCACCACAGAGCGAATCGCTTTAGCAATTCTACCTTGCTTTCCGATGACTTTACCCATATCCTCTGGGGCTACATGAAGTTCGTAAACTTCCACATTCCCCTTTTGGACCATGGTAACAGAAACGGCATCAGGCTGCTTCACTAATGATTTCGCAATTAATGAAATTAATTCTATCATCACAGTATGCCTCTCTATTAATTACTTTTTAGCGTCTGCAAATTTTTGCATAACGCCTTGTTTTTTGAACAAGGAGCGAACAGTGTCAGTAGGCTGAGCACCTTTAGCTAACCAAGCCAAAGCTTTTTCTTCGTCTACATTAACGATAGCTGGTTGTTTAGTAGCATCATATTGACCAATTGTGTCAACAGGACGACCTTCACGTGGAGCACGTGCGTCAGCAACTACGATACGGTAGAAAGGAGCTTTTTTAGCACCTAAACGAGTCAAACGAATTTTTAACATTGTGAAATTCACCTCCTTATACTGATGTGGATGGACAAGTTCAGCGCCCCTGCCCATGTATTACATAAACGGCAATTTAGGCATTCCAGGGAAACCGCCCTTACCGCCACGTAAACCTTGCATGCGCTTCATCATCTTCCGCGCTTCTTCAAATTGTTTCAACAAGCGATTTACATCTTGAACCTGTGTACCAGAACCTAATGCAATACGCTTGCGGCGAGAACCATTAAGAATACTTGGATTTTCTCGCTCTGCCGCCGTCATGGATGTAATGATAGCCTCAATACGACGCACCTCTTTACTATTCAAATCAAGGTCCTTTAATTGGTCCTTAATTTGCCCCATACCTGGCAACATGCCAATAATATTTTGTAATGGCCCTAACTTTCTCACCTGGTTCATCTGTTTTAAGAAGTCATCCAAAGTGAAATTGTTTTTAGCCATTTTCTTTGCCATTTCACGAGCTTCTTCTTCATCGATGGCACCTTGAACATTTTCAATCAACGTTTTAAAGTCGCCCAAATCTAGGATACGAGAAGCCATGCGATCTGGATAGAATACATCGAAACCATCCATTTTTTCGCTCACACCAGTGAACTTGATTGGCAAGCCTGTTACAGCTTTGATAGATAATGCAGCACCACCGCGCGCATCACCATCAAGTTTAGTAAGGATAACACCATCAACACCTAATTTTTCATTAAATGTTTGCGCTGTTGTTACCGCATCTTGACCGATCATAGAATCTACAACGAGTAGAATTTCATGAGGTCGAACAGCAGCTTTGATATTGGACAACTCATCCATGAGGACTTCATCAATTGCCAAACGACCTGCTGTATCGATAATAACAACATCTTTCAACATATGCGTGCTTTGCTCTACGGCACGACGCGCAATATCTACTGGATTTGCACCAGGTGTTTCATCCGAAAATACTGGAATATCAATTTGCTTACCTACAACTTGCAACTGAGTAATCGCAGCTGGACGATATACGTCGGCAGCGACAAGCATCGGACGTTTACCTTGTTTGCGTAAGTATACAGCTAGTTTACCAGCTGTTGTGGTTTTACCAGCACCTTGCAAACCAACGAGCATAATAATCGTTGGTGGCTTGCTAGAAATCATGATACGACTTTGTGTACCACCTAAGAGAGCCGTTAACTCATCATTTACGATTTTAATAACCGTTTGAGCTGGATTCAAGGAACCGAACACCTCTTCACCGAGGGCCTTTTCCTTAATGGACTTAACAAAGTCCTTCGCTACCATAAAATTAACGTCCGCTTCTAATAGAGCCGTACGTACCTGACGCAACGCAAGATTGACATCATCTTCTGTAATTTTGCCCTTCCCCTTTAAGGATTGAAAGGCTTCTTGCAGTTTTTCTGACAAGCTATCAAATGCCATAATATCCCTCCATTTGCGCCAATACTTGTTGCACCTTAGTTTCGGACAACACCTCTTTAGGCAATGTTGCTTTCAACTGTGAAAGCAAGCCTTCCCGTTGTTCATATTGTGCCACCAAGTGCAATTTTGATTCGTAATCATTTAAAATGTGTCGAGCACGCTGTAAATTATCGTGTACAGCCTGTCGTGATACGCCTAATTCCTCAGCAATCTCGCCAAGGGACATATCATCTTCGTGGTGAAGTTGTAAGGACATGCGTTGCTTGTCCGTCAACAATGGCCCATAGAAATCTAAGAGCAAACTTATGAGCACTCGTTCTTCCATTTCGCCACCTCCATCACTGTCAAGTCATATTACTTTACATATACTACCGTACATAAAGAAATGTGTCAAGTAGAAATACTTAACACACTTAATTTATTGATATAATCACAGATATACAAGCTATCTCATCCCCTTTAACAAAAAACCAATAAACTAATTGACTACCTTAACATAATCATTCTAGACAAATTTAATTCATAATCAATGCTAATTAATTCTAATTTCTACTTTTATATTTATAATAATATGCTATAATATCAATATCTAATATTTTCAATATAAAAGATAGGAGGTATTGTATGAATACCAAACAATATGACATTATCGTCTTAGGTTTCGGCAAAGCTGGTAAAACCTTAGCCGCAAAATTTGGCTCTATGGGCAAATCTGTAGCCATGATTGAAGAAAATCCTCTAATGTACGGTGGTACATGTATTAATATCGCATGTATCCCTACTAAGACGATGATCATTGCCGCATCAAAAGGCTTATCATACGATCAAGTATTAAACCAACGTGAAGTTGTTACATCTCGCTTACGCAATAAAAACTTCGGTATGTTAGATACAAATGAACATGTCGATGTCTATACTGGGCATGGTGCATTTATTAGCAATAAAGAAATCGCCGTTACCGCTGGCGAGGATAAGATTATATTATCTGCTGACACTATCGTTATAAACACTGGTGCTGTAGCGATTAAACCTAATATTTCTGGCATTGATACGGCTATAGGTTTCTATAATAGTACAGAAATTCAACAATTACCTACTCAACCTAGTACATTAGGTGTTATCGGCGCTGGTCCTATCGGTCTTGAATTTGCCAGCCTATATGCAAAACTTGGTGCTAAGGTAACTGTATTCAACATCGAATCTAGCATCTTAAAACGCGAAGAACCTATCGTTCAAGAACTAGCTAACGAGTACTTAACTGAACAAGGCATTACCATTCTTAATAATGTAACATTAGAATCTGTATCCAATGATGGAGACAAACCAGTTATCACCACTAATAATCAAAACTACACTTTTGATGCTGTTCTATACGCTACAGGTCGCAAAGCCAATACGGCTAATATTGGTTTAGAACATACGGACATCGCTACTAACGAACGCGGTGCTATTGTAGTTAATGATACTTGTGAAAGCTCCGTCCCTGGTGTATACGCAGTCGGTGATGTAAACGGTGGTCCTCAATTCACATATATATCTCTTGATGACTTCCGTATCGTATTTGGCGCACTTACTGGTAACAGCCAGTATACCTTAAAAGATCGTAAAAATATTCCTTATACTACCTTCTTAACACCTCCACTTTCTCGTGTAGGTCTTACAGAAGAAGATGCAATCAACCAAGGATATACGGTTAAAACGAAAGAAATGCTCGTAGCTACCATGCCTAGAGCACATGTAAACGACTATTTAAAAGGCGCCTTTAAAATTGTTGTGGATGCGGATAACGACTTAATCCTGGGCGCTACACTCTATTCCCAAGGCGCAGAAGAATTGATTAACTTAATTAAAATGGCTATGGATAATAACATTCCATATACATATTTCAAAAATCAAATCTTCACACACCCTACAATGGCAGAAAACTTAAACGACCTTTGTAATTTCTAATAATTTAATAGCTAATACAATCACTAATTATAAAATAATAACCTAACCAAAAAGCCTTTAGACGCTAAACTAATTTAGCAACTAAAGGCTTTTGTATTTATCGATATGATAGTTTATTTATCAATGTATCAGATTATTATAGCTTTTTTAGCAGTGCCTAACTAAAACATGCTAAGACATTGTAGCAATTAATTTTTAGTAAACAATCTGCGCACTATCGTTTGTAATTTAGGGGTTAATACAATAGCAACCACAATTCCTGCGGCACTTGTAATCAAAGAGTATTGAATTTTACTAGCCGCCACGACCGCACTTTCAAGAACGAACCACCACGCAAGGAAGTAGCCAAAAGCGGTCCAAACAGCACCAATAATAAGGGCTACTAAAATACGACCAAAGGATGCAGTTGGTTTTGTAATAGAGGGTGGCAAATAGCCTGCAGTCATACCACCTACGATAAGTCCTGCAATTCCTTTAATAAAGAAAGAGAATACGATGTACTGTGTATGACCACCAAAGAGATCAAATAGTGCAGATCCAATTGCCGCACCCAAGCCTCCATATAATCCACCAAAAAGTATAGATGTTGTAAAGAGTGCAGCCGATCCTAAATGAACCATAGCGCCACCTGGTATTTCAATGCGAATTGTAGTAGCCACTGCACATAACGCGGCAATAAAACCAATATAGACAATGTCTCGAGTACTTAATTTCATAATCATGAACCTCTCTTTTAAATCAATTACTATATTCAGTATAACAAATCATAAGCCGTCTAAAAACACCATTATCGTAGGAATTAAATATTCATTTCACGTCTCAATATAAGATATAAATATATACTTAACTATATGTCTGTAGATATAATAAAGCACCTATACCTCTGTATAGGTGCTTTATAGTATTCAATTATATGTATAATCTTAAATTTTAGCTCGTTTCAAACGAAGTGAATTACTTACAACTGTAACAGAGCTAAATGCCATCGCTGTACCAGCAATCATAGGATTTAACGCACCAATAGCGGCCAAAGGAATGCCAATACAGTTAAAGATCAATGCCCAAAATAGGTTTTGTTTAATATTGGTCATTGTCTTACGGCTGAGTCGTACTGCTTGTACCAAGGTATGTAAATCATTTCGTACAAGGACGATGTCGGCTGCTTCTACCGCAATATCTGTACCACTGCCAATAGCAAAACCAATATCTGCCGTAACGAGAGCAGGAGCATCATTGATACCGTCACCAACCATCCCCACTACAAGACCTTTATCTTGTAATTCTTTTACCTTACTAGCCTTGTCTTGAGGCAATACTTCAGCTATAACATGAGTAATACCTGCTTGCTTAGCAATATATTGAGCAGTTCGACGATTATCACCTGTAAGCATCCATACATCAATACCTTGAGCATGTAACTCTTTTACAACCTCAATAGTTTCTGGACGTAATTCGTCTTCTACAGCCCACAAAGCACTAACAACGCCATCTACAGCTAGAACAGATACGGAAGCACCTTGTTCTTCAAATTGTAAAATATCTTCTTGAACCGCTGTTAAATCATAACCTAGTTCATTCATCCAACGACTGTGCCCAAGTTGTACGGATACGCCTTGGTATGCACCTTGTAACCCTTTACCTGGTACATCAGCAAAACTTTCAAGTTCAACAGCTTTACCTTTATAGCCATGATCTTCACCATAGTAAACCATGGCCTTTGCAATCGGATGAGATGTACCACTTTCAAGAGCCATCATAATAGACATATTAGTACTTTCATCACCATTATAATTTTTGAAAGCCGTCACATCCAATACACCCTGTGTAAGGGTACCGGTTTTATCCATAACAATGGCATCGAGTTTACCCGCTTTTTCAAGATATTCTGCACTCTTGATGAGCACACCGTGTTCCGCACCAAGGCCAGACCCAACCATGATAGATGTTGGTGTAGCAAGGCCAAGCGCACAAGGACATGCGATAACCAGTACCGCTGTTGCATTAATGAGAGCAACGTTAATAGAATCTCCCATAATGAAGTACCACACAAGACCTGTCAAAACAGCAAGGCCAATAACGGTCGGTACGAAATATTGAGCCACGATATCTGCAATACGTTGAATACTAGCCTTGGAGGTTTGTGCCTCTTCTACAACCTTGATAATTTGAGACAACATCGTATCGGAACCGATACGCTTGGCTTCCATGGTAAAAGCACCACTTAGGTTTATAGTAGCACCAATAACTTCAGAACCAACTTGTTTTTCTACCGGTAAGCTTTCACCGGTCAGCATAGCCTCATCTACTGTGGAATATCCCTCAGTAATCGTGCCATCAACGGGGATCTTTTCACCTGCACGAACTTGTAAAATATCACCCGCTACCACCTTAGATGTAGGGATATCAATAAATTCTCCATCACGCAACACATGAGCCGTTGCAGGTTGTAAGGCAATCAATTTTTGAAGTGCTTCGGAGGTACGGCCTTTTGCAATCTCTTCTAAGAGTTTACCAAGAAGGATAAAGGTAATGAGCCACGCAGAGGTTTCAAAATATATTCCATGAGGGCCTAATTCAGGGTGAAATTGCCAGTTATAGATACTGAATAGATAAGCTACCGTCGTGCCCATTACTACGAGTACATCCATCGTAAGCGCCCCATTTTTCACTGCACTCCAGGCGCTCTTATAGAACATGAGACCAGGACCAAACTGAGCAATAGTAGCAAGAACAAACTCTACCCATACAGGCAATGCCTGAATACCAAATCGATGTAAGGTCATATTAATCATCATCGGTACCGCCATACAAGCAGCAATAATAAGTCGTATAATATGAGGTTTTAAGTTAACCTTTTCTATTTCTTGCTTTGTTTCGTCTGCTTCTGCAGCACCAAAGCCGATATTCGTAATGGCATCAATAATCTGTTGTGAATCTACAGCAGCCCCGTCTTTATATTCAACGCTCCCCTTTCGAGTTAAGAGGTTAACCTTAACAGATTCTACGCCATCAAGTTTAGAAACAACATTTTCAACACGTTTTACACAGGCTGCACAGTGCATACCTGTAATATCAAATTCTTGTTTTTTTACGCTCATATTCACAGGCCTTTCTACTCTGTAGATACATATATCTTATCTTACAACTTACTATATTATTACAAATCCGTACTATATTTTGTATCTATATACTTAAATATACGTCTAAACATCGGTCTATAAAAATGATATATACCTTATTGTAAATAAAATAGCCATAAACAGGTTCACTAAGAATGTTTAATATACTCTAAAACTTCAATATTGAACATATTTCATGAGTAACTACTCATATATCTATATTTAATAATAACATAAATTCTCATTACGTCAATATCCTACCAAATATAGAGGGTTATTTCATTTTTACAAGGGAATTAACCTCTTTTACCTATACATAGCCTTCATAAATAGATTATAATAAAGTGATGATGAATAAACATAAACTTTGATTCCAAAGGAGGTGAATATATGTCTGAATCAATAAGCCCTACGGTGGAATTTATTTCTCTAGCAAAAGAATTTCGCCATGAATATGTTGTTGAAAAATCACGGTTTATAACAACTGTATATCCTTGCAAGACTGAAGAGGAAGCCCAAACCTTTATAAGCCGCATCAATAAAGAATTCTGGGATGCGCGCCATAACTGTACAGCCTATGCATTAGGCCCACAGCAAGAACAACAACGATCTTCCGATAATGGAGAACCATCAGGTACAGCAGGTAAACCAATGCTAGAAGTACTCAAAAAGACTGGCATTACCAATGTAGCCGTCGTCGTAACGCGTTATTTTGGAGGTATTAAATTGGGCGCTGGTGGCTTGATTCGGGCCTATTCACACTCTGTTGCGGAAACCTTACGTCTTGCCCCTAAAGAACTACATACAACACGAACCCGAGTACAAGCAAAGATTGACTATTCGCTGTATGGAGCAGTAGAAAGATATTTACAGGACGAAAATTTACATTATGAAGCAAGCTTTGGTGAATATGTAGACATTACAATTCTAATACCACCTACTGATGTAGAGCGCATACAAAAAGCGCTCCAAGACATAAGTCATGGAGCTGCTACTTGTACTGTATTAGATTCTATTGAGGTGGTACTACCACTAGATAACTAATCTAGTTAGTAGATTCCAAACTTTTAATTGCCGTTATTAACTAAACCGGCTATGCCTTGACCGAGTTCACGACGTTTTTCCTTAGTCATAGGATAAGGCCATACTCGTTCTAATTGTTTTTTCCGGCTAATTTTATTACGAGCCGTCATTAATCTACGTGCTTCCCAATTACGAATTGCTTGACCTAAGGTTCTTTTTACCACGCCCATAGTAGTACCTACTTTCTTAACTCTTGTTGTATATCAAAATTTGTGATAAGTATAGAAAGATTTTTTAAAACTCAATTTACTTTCTATTACTTTGTTGAATTTAGTATATATAGCATTTTATTAAATGTGAAATGACCGTTACTTAGTTCGTTATAATTTTTATTTATCATATTATGTGTATAATAGGGAGATTCTATGGATACATCTTACTACCACAATTTTATTACCCTTGTTCAAACGGGCAATATGACACAGGCCGCAGAGATTCTTCATATTACACAACCAGCGTTAAGTAAGCAGTTGAAATATTTAGAGGCTGAATTTGGGGCTCAATTAATCAACATTAAACGCGGCCAACGAGGATCAAACTTGCAATTAACAGATGCTGGTAAAATCTTCTACGAAAAAGCACAACAACTCTGCTCTATTGAAGAATCTACATATAATGCTGTACAACAATTGAATTCACGCATTGAAGGTACTTTACGTATTGCGACGTCTGCATCTCGTTCAACGCCAATCGTACAGCAATATTTACCAGCTTTTTCCATGAAATATCCATCTGTCCATTTTGAAATTTATGAAGGACTTATGACAAATGTAGTGACCCAACTCATCAACGGTAGCGCCGAATTAGGTATCGCCAATATTCAAATGGTAGATATCGATAAATTCGATATCCTGCTTACCCAAGAAGAGCATTTATACGCTATTTTCCGTCGTGATGTATTCTGGACAGATCGTGAGCATGATACCATCACGTGGGAAGACATAAAAAAATGTCCTCTATCCCTTTCTGGTGGCTCTGTTCGAATGATTATGCAATCTAGCTTAACAGATATGGAGCAACTTAATGCGGTAGCTATAACTACAACAAAAAGCTCAGCTATTGAGTGGGCCTCTTCTGGTCGTACAGTTTCTTTAGTCCCAATGGACGCTAAGGAACTCATTAATCATCGCAAAATGGCCCGCATCAAATTGCCAGAATTCTCGGGGGATTTCAAAAAAGCTTTTATCACACTTAAAGGCCATGCACTTTCCCCAGTAGCACAGCAATTTATTGACTTTTACAAAGCCTATGTATAATCATATTTGTACATACTATTACCATACTATGACATTAACAGCTCATATGATTGGTACCTATTTGATTATAGATGCCAATACAATACATAAGAAAAGACCTAGTACAATTTGTACTAGGTCTTTTTGTATCAGATCTTACATTACGGCAATGCTTATGGTTGCTTAAGTTCACCGTAGATATGATTTTATTAAGCTTGATGAACAGCACCTACAATATCAGTGATGCTGTTAAGATTATATTGTTCTACATATTCGCTCATTTCACGGGTAATACGTGAAATTGCTGTTGGATCTACCATCGTAGCTGTACCAACTTGAACGGCTTGCGCCCCTGCCATCATAAATTCGATAGCATCTGTGCCAGTCATGATACCACCAAGACCAATAATAGGAATAGTTACCCCTTTATAAACTTGATGAACCATGCGAAGAGCCACAGGCTTTACGGCTGGGCCTGATAATCCACCGTAAGTATTACCCAATACAGGCTTACGACGGTGAATATCTATAGCCATGCCCAACAAGGTATTAATTAGACTTACCCCATTGCCACCGCCTGCTTCAACGGCTTTTGCGATTTCTACAATGTCTGTTACATTTGGTGAAAGCTTAACGATAACAGGTTTATCCGTTACCTTACGAACCGCTTTAGTTACTGATTCAACGACCTTTGGATCTACACCAAAGGCCATGCCTTCACATTCTACATTTGGGCAAGATACGTTTACTTCTAATCCTGCAATACCATCTACAGATAACGTCTCTGCCATCCAAGTAAACTCATCAATTGTGCCCGCAGACATATTGGCTAATAAAGGTACATCATATTTCTTAATATCCGGCAGAATTTCTTTAACAAAATGTTCAGCCCCAGGATTTTCAAGGCCAATACAGTTCAATACGCCAGATGGTGTTTCTGCAATACGAGTTCCATGGTTTCCGTGACGCCCCTTAGGTGTTAAACCTTTTACGGAGATAGCTCCTATCTCATTGCTAAGATCTAAATACCCAGCATACTCAGGGCCATTGCCAAAGGTGCCAGATGCGGCGATAATAGGATTTTTCATCTTAATCCCGCAGTAATCGATGGCGAGCTTTGGATTAGGCGTAACGGTGTTATTTAAATCGCGTTCACGCATTAAAAGAACACCTCCTCAGCTGGGAATACAGGACCATCTTTACAAACTTTATAACGTTTGCCACCGGCACCATCACAAGCGCAACCTAAGCAACCGCCCGTACCACATCCCATGCGCTCTTCTAAAGATACTTGGCATGGCACATTGAGTTCTTTAGCCACTTGTGCTACGCCTTTCATCATAGGCATAGGACCACAAGTCATAACAGAGGTAAACGAATTAGCATTAATTAGGTCAGGCATGATTGCTGTAGGGAAGCCTTTTGTACCTACGCTACCATCATCAGTAGTGATGTGGACTTGAACAGGCGTATCTTTAAATAAATCAGCCCAGAAGGTTTCGCTTTCATTTCTAAAACCAAGAATAACTTGTGCTTCTTCATCTTTTTGCAAATGGGATGCGATACATAGCATCGGTGCAATACCAACGCCACCGCCAACGAGAAGCATATTATTAGATGTTACAAACGGTTCGCCCAAAGGACCTAAACAATCTAATGTATCACCAGGCACGAGACGTGTCATAATTTCAGTCCCCTTGCCTACGACGCGATACAAAAGGGTAATCGTACCCTTTCGGGCATCAAATCCAGCATAGCTAATAGGGCGGCGCAACAATGGTGCCGTAGAATCCGCTACGCGAACATTACAAAACTGTCCTACCTTTGCTTCTGCTGCTTGTTTTGGTGCGTGAACATCCATAATCCACACATCAGAGCCTATTTGCTCATTGCGAACGACTTCGCCCTGTTCTACATAGCCACTCATGATTTTACTCCAATTCAAAATCTTGTAATGCTTCTACAGTGTAGTTCGCATCATCTTTACGATTCGCCACAACACGCAATACTTCCCGTGCTGTATCGAGACTTGTTAAGCATGGTGTACCCATTTCTACAGCAAGACGACGCAATTGGAAGCCTTCGCGTTCAGGTCGTTTACCTGCAGTCAATGTATTAAGTACAAGATCGACTTTGTCTTGACGAATGTGGTCAGCACAGTTATCATCGCCTTCAGAGATTTTGTTAACTACCTTGCAGTCAACGCCATGTTCCTTGAAGTATTTACCAGTACCACCAGTTGCTTCAATGTGATAACCCAAATCAATAAAGCCTTTTGCTAATTGACTAGCTTCCTCTTTATCGCGGTCTGCAACAGTCATAAGGATTGTACCATCCTCTGGGATACGCATGTTGGCACCATTGATAGCTTTGAATAAAGCTTCAGAATATGTGCGACCAATCCCCATAACCTCACCAGTAGACTTCATTTCAGGTCCAAGAGCGATTTCTACAAGGCCCATTTTAGAGAAGGAGAATACAGGTGCTTTTACAGCTACATATGGTTTATTAGGTACAAGACCAAGTGGTAAGCTTAAGTCTTTTAAGCTTTCACCAAGGGCAATGCGTGTTGCACATTCTACCATATTGATACCTGTAACCTTAGAAATGAATGGTACAGTACGGCTAGAACGAGGGTTAACTTCGATAACGTTAAGTTCACCATCAGCCACGATATATTGAATATTAAGTACACCTTTAACATTAAGGCCTACTGCAATACGACGTGTATAATCAACGATTTGATCAATCAATTCTTGGCTCAAATGTTGAGCTGGATAAACAGCCATGGAGTCACCAGAGTGAACACCGGCGCGTTCGATTTGTTCCATAATACCAGGGATACATACATCGGTACCGTCAGAAATAGCGTCAACCTCTACCTCCATACCAACCATGTAACGGTCGATAAGAACAGGATGCTCCTTAGATGCTACTACGGCTTCCTTCATGTATACATCAAGCTCTTTATCGTTGTATACGATTTCCATCGCACGACCGCCCAATACATAAGAAGGGCGAACGATTAACGGGTATTTCAACTTTTTAGCTGCTTCTTGTGCTTCTTCATCAGAGGTTACCAAAGCACCTACTGGGCGAGGGATACCAAGCTTCGCCAACAATTCATCAAAGCGTTCACGGTCTTCTGCCATATCGATGCTATCCACGGATGTACCAAGAATTTTTACACCGCGCTTAGCCAATGGGCCTGCCAAGTTAATCGCTGTTTGTCCACCGAATTGAGCGATAACGCCAACTGGCTGTTCTTTATCAATGATTTCCATAACATCGTCCACAGTCAATGGCTCAAAGTATAAAGAATCAGAAATATCAAAGTCTGTAGAAACTGTTTCTGGGTTGTTATTAATCATAATGGATTGGTAACCCGCTTTACGGAGTGCCCAAGATGAGTGTACGGAACAATAGTCAAACTCTACGCCTTGACCAATGCGAATTGGCCCAGAACCAAGTACTACTACAGATTTTTCACCTAGTGGTTTAACTTCATCTTCTTGCGCATAGGCACTATAATAGTACGGCGTTTTAGATTCAAATTCTGCCGCACATGTATCTACGTATTTATATGTTGGTAGAATGTTCCATTCTTTACGTTTTGCGCGAACTTCTTCTACAGTTGTATTAGCATAGCGAGCAATAACAGAATCGGTGAAGGAATAGCGTTTTGCTTTGCGCAATACATCTTCTGTTAAGCCCTGTTCAGCCAATGCTTTTTCTACATTAACAATGTTTTTGATTTTTTCAATAAAGAATGTATCAATTTTTGTAATATAGTGGATTTTTTCTACACTAATCCCCTTGCGAAGAGCTTCTGCCACAACATAGATACGTTCATCATCTACTAAGTGTAAACGTTCGATAAGCTGTTCCATGGATTCATGGGCGATTTTCTTAAGCTCAATATGGTCTAAACCGATCTCCAAGGAACGAATTGCTTTTAACAAAGACCCTTCTAAAGAGCGGTCGATAGCCATAACTTCGCCAGTAGCCTTCATTTGAGTGCCCAATGTGCGGTCCGCCAAATTGAATTTTTCAAATGGCCAACGTGGGAACTTCGTTACTACATAGTCGAGTGTAGGCTCGAAGCATGCTTTTGTTTCGCCTGTTACAGCATTTGTAATTTGATCCAATGTCATGCCTACTGCAATTTTTGCGGCTACCTTCGCAATTGGATAACCTGTTGCTTTAGATGCCAATGCAGAGGAACGAGATACGCGAGGGTTTACTTCGATAACAATATATTCGTTGCTATTTGGATTCAAAGCGTATTGTACGTTACAACCACCTTCGATTTTTAAATAACGGATAATCTCAACGGATGCGGTACGCAGCATTTGGTATTGAATATCATTCAAGGTTTGGCTTGGTGCCACAACGATAGAGTCCCCAGTATGCACACCAACAGGGTCAATATTCTCCATGTTACATACGATGATGCAATTATCTGCACTATCGCGCATTACTTCGTATTCAATTTCTTTCCAGCCTGCAACGGAACGTTCTGCTAGAATTTGGTGAATTGGTGAAAGTTTCAAACCACGACGTGTGATTTCATACATTTCATCTTCGTTATGGGCAATACCGCCACCTGTACCGCCTAACGTGTATGCAGGGCGGATGATAATAGGATACCCAATGCGATTAGCAAAGGTTACTGCTTCTTCAAGATCGTTAAAGATATCGGATTCAGGAACTGGTTGATTAATTTCCTTCATCGCTTCTTTGAAGAGTTCACGGTCTTCGGCTTGTTTAATAGCTTCAAGAGTTGTACCAAGAAGTTTTACACCATATTCTTCTAATACGCCAGCTTCAGACAATTGTACGGCCATATTAAGGCCTACTTGACCACCTAATGTAGCCAACAAGCCCCAAGGGCGTTCTTTTTTAATTACTTCTGTTACGAATTCAAGACTAATCGGTTCTACATATACGCGGTCTGCAATATCTGTATCAGTCATAATAGTAGCAGGGTTAGAGTTAACCAATACTACTTTATAACCCTCTTCTCGAAGGGAACGGCATGCTTGTGTGCCAGCATAGTCAAACTCTGCAGCTTGGCCGATAATAATTGGACCAGAACCAATTACAAGTACTTTTTTTGCTTCTGAGGTCATATTATTTTCCCTTTCTCATTAAGTCTTCAAATTCGTCAAATAAATATAGGTTATCAGTAGGTCCTGGGGATGCTTCTGGATGGTATTGTACGGAGAAGATTGGCAATTCTTTATGACGCATACCTTCTACGGTTCCATCATTTACACTACGATGTGTAATTTCTACAAAAGCTGGCAAAGAAGTATCATCTACCGCATAGCCATGATTTTGAGATGTAATATATACCCGACCAGTACGTAAATCTTGTACAGGATGGTTAGAACCACGGTGACCAAATTTCAATTTGAATGTAGTCCCACCATAGGCTTGTGCCAATACTTGATGCCCCATACAGATGCCAAAGATTGGTTTCTTACCAAACATCTTCTTTACTTCTTCTACTGCATAGCCAAGATCTTGAGGGTCTCCAGGGCCATTAGATAAAAAGATACCATCTGGATTTGCTGCCAACACATCTTCGGCCTTAGCATCTGCAGGAAATACAGTAAGACGACAGCCTGCAGCTTCTAGAGAGCGAAGGATATTTTCCTTTACACCATAATCCATTACCGCTACGTGGAATTCAGCATTTTTATCTCCACGCATACCTTGCCATTTTGTAGTTACACGCATAACTTGATCTGTTGGCAAGTCTTGTTTAAACAATTTTTGAATATCCTCCATAGGGTAATCAGAGCGTACTAGTACGCCCTTCATTACACCATGGTTACGAAGAACACGTGTAATCGCACGTGTATCTACATCATAAAGGCAAGGGATGCCGTGCAAACGAAGATACTCACTAAATAGGCCTTCATTTTGCCAGTTAGATGGAAAGTCACACAGTTCACCTACAATAAAACCTTTACAATATGGTTTAGGACCTTGAGTAATAGAATTTAAAGTACCATAATTACCAATTAAAGGATAGGTTAATGTAATAATTTGATCCGCATAGGATGGATCAGTCAAGATTTCTTGATACCCTGTCATACCTGTGTTAAATACAACTTCGCCTACCGTTGGGGCGCCACCTAATAAGGAACCTTCAAACACGGAACCATCTTCAAGAACTAACTTGCCTTTCATTATAAGACTACGCCCTCCTTCATAACAATTTTGCCATCAACTACTGTGAGTTTAGCTTTACCTGTAACAGTCATACCATCAAATGGGCTAACTTTACCTTTTGTATAGAATTTATTTCGATCTACTGTCCATTCTTCAGTCGTGGAGAATACGGTAATATCTGCTGGCTTGCCAACTTCAAGAACACCTGCATCAAGGTGCATCAACTCAGCTGGTCGAGTACTCATATAGTACACAACTTGATCGATGCTTAGTTTATCAGGACCATATGCATTAGTAATAACCGCCGCCAAAGATGTTTCGAGGCCACTGAAACCATTTGGTGCACAGCAGAATTCATGGTCTTTTTCTTCATATGCATGTGGTGCATGGTCTGTAATAATCGCATCGATTGTACCATCTTTCAAGCCTTCTAATAATGCTTGACGATGATCTTCAGAGCGAATTGGAGGAGCCATTTTGAATGCTGGGTTATATTCGCGTAGGTATTCATCTGTGAAAGATAAATGTTGGCTTGTAACTTCACATGTTACATTAAGGCCTTTAGCCTTCGCACGGCGCACCATATCTACAGTATTTTTACTACTTACGTGGGCGATATGGATATGACCACCTGTCATTTCAGATAACAAGATATCACGAGCAACAGCCAAATCTTCAGCTACTGCAGGACGACCAATAACACCTAATTCATAAGAAACAATACCTTCATGCATATGGCCATTTTTAGTCAATGTAATATCTTCTGCATGGTCGATAACCATTTTATTAAACATGGACGAGTATTCTAAGGCACGACGCATAAATGCAGCATTTTCTACATAGTGACCATCATCGGAGAATGCTACTACACCAGCTTCTGCCATATCGCCCATTTCAGCAAGTTCCTTACCTTCTAGGCCTTTTGATACAGCGCCAATAAATTCTACTTTCACAACGCCAGTGAGTTCAGCCTGTTTTTGTAAACCTCTTACAAGTGCAGCATTATCTACAACTGGGTTAGTATTAGCCATAGTGACAACACGTGTGAAACCACCTGCAGCAGCCGCTTGTGTACCAGAGTGGAAATCTTCTTTAGCTTCTTGGCCTGGTTCGCGCAAATGTGTGTGAATATCGATAAGACCAGGTGCTACGATAAGCCCTGTTGCATCATAAACTTCAGCACCTTCAGCACTCAAGTTTTGACCGATGGCTGCAATTTTACCATCTTTTACGAGAACATCTGCTACTTCGTTTTGTTTTTTTGCCGGATTAACTACCGTACCATTTTTAATAAGCAAGCTCACTACCGTCACCTCCGATAATAGTTAAGTACAATACAGCCATACGTACAGCTACGCCATTACGTACCTGTTCTTGAATTACGGATTGATCAGAATATGCTACATCTGGTGCAATTTCAAGGCCGCGGTTCATAGGACCTGGATGCATTACCATTACATCATCTTTAGCTAAATTTAATACATCATTGTTAATACCAAAGATACGAGCATATTCTCTATTTGTAGGATACAATGCAGAATGAATGCGTTCTAATTGAATGCGAAGTA
Organism: Veillonella parvula; assembly: GCF_018378075.1. Taxonomy (GTDB): domain Bacteria; phylum Bacillota; class Negativicutes; order Veillonellales; family Veillonellaceae; genus Veillonella; species Veillonella parvula_K. The sequence goes on along the minus strand of NZ_JAGZYE010000011.1, from coordinate 8,502 downwards.
CGTTAACTACATCTGCATCAGCCACTGCTTCACGAATATCATGGTGTACGGTAACACCTAATTTTTCAAATTCTGGATATACCATTGTACGAGGACCAGCTAGATGTACATCAGCCCCCATTTTTGTAAGGCCATAAATGTTGGAGCGTGCTACGCGACTATGCATTATATCCCCAAGGATAACCACCTTTAGGCCTTCAATAGATTTCTTTTTCTCTAAGATAGAATACATATCTAGTAATGCTTGTGTTGGATGCTCATGAGCGCCATCGCCTGCGTTAATGATAATAGGATCTACGGCTTTCGTAGCATATAAAGGTGCACCTTCTGCGCTGTGTCGCATTACGATAGCATCTGTGCCCATGTAGGACATAGTTAACAATGTATCGCGGAAGCTTTCACCTTTACCCATGGAAGATCCACTAGGAGAAAGATTGATCACGTCAGCCCCTAAGTATTTGCCGGCTAACTCAAAGGAACTACGGGTACGAGTACTTGGCTCCATAAAAAGGTTAATAATGGATTTCCCCTTTAAAAGTGGAACCTTCTTGTCATCAGAAAGAACGATTTTCTTCATTTTTTTTGCCACATTTAAAATCAATTTGATTTCTTCAGGTGACACATTTTGCAAACCTAATAAATGTTTGCCTTTTAGGCTAACTTGTCCCATGATTTCCTCCTAACTCACGTAACAAAAAAGACCTTTTGCCCAGGGCAAAAGGTCAAATAGTTTGCACAAAGAAGCCCTTATGGGGCGCTTCAACTATATTCCTTTCTCAGCCTCTCTGGACTAAATTAAAAGGTTTTGTAATATGCAATGGTCTCTCGTACCATGGATGCATTTTCTTTATTTATTGTACTGAATCTCCTCTTGAAAGTCAATGTGAAAGCAAAAGTTCATAAGTATTTTAAAAAGAGGACAAACCCTCAAAAGTGGCTTGTCCTCTCTATACTTCACCAATTGTTTCCTTATAATCAATCTATAATTAGATACAAATAATTTTCATTATTATAAGCTAATATTACTGACCCATAGGATATAATTTTGGTGGATTTTGATCATCATTTTGTTGACCTTGCTGTGAACTATAAGGAGCTTGACTTTGTTGACCATCAGTCATTGGATTTTGCTGTGCATATTGTTGATTTTGTTGTGGTTGCCGTTGGTCACGACGACGTGTATTTTGAGATGCAGTCGGTCTAGGTTTAGTCAACTCATCAATAGATACAGCATTTGGAATAGTTACACTTGGTGTATCCTCATGTACATCATCAAGTTCGCCGAAGGAAGGTCCTGTTTTAGCAGCTTGTGCTGCCTTACGTTCTGCCTCAATTTGTTGACGTGCAAGTTCTGCGCGACGACGAGCATTTTCTTGCTGTTCTTTGACACGTTGAATCGCTTCAGCTCGCTCTTTTGCTTTACGTTCAACTTCGGCTTGCGCAAGAGCTTGCTGACGTGCTTCTTCCGCCTTACGTTCCGCTTCTAAGTGAGCTTGGTAACGTTCTTCAGCAATGCGTTTTGCCTCTGCCGCTTGGCGTTCAGCCTCTGCACGTTCTGCAGCCAATCTAACTTGCTCTGCTTTACGTGCCTCAGCAGCTATACGTACTTCTTCGGCTTTTCGCGCTTCTTCTGTTCGTCTAGCCTCTTCTATACGGCGTGCTTCCTCTGCTCTACGAACCTCTTCTGCACGTTTTGCTTCTGCTGCAATTCGAGCTTCCTCTGCTTTACGCAATTCTTCCTGACGTTTTGCTTCAGCAGCAACGCGAGCTTTTTCAGCTTTACGGGCAGCTTCAATTCTTGCCTCTTCAGCCTTACGCGCTTCTTCTGCACGTTTAGCCTCTGCTGCAACACGAGCTTCCTCTGCTTTACGGGCCGCTTCGATTCTTGCCTCCTCAGCCTTTCTTGCTTCTTCTGCACGACGTGCTTCTTCAGCTTTTCTTGCAGCTTCAATACGTTGTGCTTCTAATGCTGCTTTTGCTTCGGCCGCTTTACGAGCATCTTCTTGACGTTTCGCTTCTAACGCAGCCTGTTCAGCTGCACGTTGTGCTTCTAATGCCGCTTTCGCCTCTGCAGCTTTACGTGCTTCTTCTGCGCGGCGTGCCTCTAATGCTTCTTGTTCTGCTTTTCGCTGTGCTTCTAAACGCGCTTTCGCTTCAGCTGCTAAGCGTTCTTCTTCAGCTTTTTTTGCCTCTAACGCTGCCTTTTCTGCTGCCCGTTGTGCTTCAAATCGAGCCTTGGCTTCTGCGGCTTGTCTAGCTTCTTCAGCCTTTCGTGCTGCTTCAATACGAGCCATTTCAGCTTTACGTTCTTCTTCGGCCTTACGTGCTTCAGCTACTTTTCGATCAAGCTCAGCTTTTCTTTCAGCTTCTAGTCGTTTAGCTTCTTCTGCTTGGCGCATTTCTTCAGCTTTTTTAGCTTCTAATGCAGCTTTTTCTTTTGCAGCTTGTGCTTCTTGAGCCGCCTTCAATTCAGCAGCTTTGCGATTCGCCTCAGCTTTCTCTGCTAGTTTGCGCTCCACTTCAGCATGTTTTGCTTCTGCTGCTTTACGCGCCAATTCGGCCTTTTCTGCTGCTATACGAGCTTCTTCAGCCTTCTTACGCGCTAATGCTTCTTCTGCATCTTTTGCTTTTTTGAGTTGTGCCTCTTTTTTAGCATCTGCCGCAGCTTTAACACTCAATTTTTTTGTTTCTTCGTGAGCAATTGTTTCTGCCTGTTTTGCAGGAGTCATAGTAGATTTAGATGTATCTACAGTTCCCTTATTAGTATCTTTACCATTGATAGGACCTACAGGAATTTGTGTACCACTTTGCGTTGGATGACCTAAACTATCTTTTACATCTTTTGGTACATTGACCGCAATAGTCTGATGTTTTTGCGGATTTGCAAGAGATTCAGGAATCAATAAGAATCGTATTGGCAAATTAGATGCACCTGCCGGCATGAAATTTAATGTTAACAAATCGCCTGCATTATAATTACCCATAAGACGGCTATCTAATATAGTACCGTCCCCTAGTGCAGTAATCCCATCAGCACCACCGATATGATAGGTACGCGTATCGGTTTGACCTCTACGGGCACCTTGTTGATGAAGTGCTTTTACCGTAAAGGAGCCAGAATATGGCCCACCAAGAGGGTTAAAATACAATCTAAACGGTTCATTACCCTTTGTAGGAATTTTTAAAGTGTATGAAACACCATAGTTACCACGGTCACGAACAAATGCTTTATTTTGCATTTCATCTACACCATTGATAAAGGCATCCTCACGGTCGTTACCAACTTCAACAAAAGCACCGCCTAAGGCTGTATCAAAAGGTGTAGTAACCTCCATATTACGCTTTGAACCAGTATATGTACCGCGCAATTGAATTTCATCAATAGGTAAGTTCTTAGCCCAATGTGATGCATCGACGGCATCCATGCCCATAGGTAGCATCATAACGCGGGCAAAGATTGGCGCCTCTGTTTTAATATCTACAATGCCTGTAAATAACGCATCTTGATATACCGGTGTATTTTCCAAATCAGTAAAGATTAATTGGCGCCCTTGGGGAGGAATGCTTAGGGAGTATAATGGTCTCGCATTGGGACTTTCATCTAAAGGATGCTCTAAATCCTTGCGGGATAAATCGCGACCAGCAGCAAAATAGTCTGGCGTTGCCACAGATTTTAACTGTCTCATTACATGAACAGTATTAGGATATGCCGTTTGATTTTCTAGTACGATAGCAATCTTATGGGGCTGATCCATTTCATTTACGTGATAAAAATAAATGCGGCCATTCCCATTAATAGTACCAGCACTAAGTGTACCGCCTACTGGTCCTACATATTCAGGGCTATCTGATAATAGCAATGTATCCGTTTGAGACACCAAGCTTGGTGGCAACGGAGAAAACTGAAAATATCCAATTGATTGTAAATCTATATCACGAGCCTCTACATGGCCTGTAAGAGCAGCCATGGCGGCCATCGCTGCGGCTACACAATATTTTGATTTATAAGAAAACATATATTAATACCTCTATATTTCTTCAAGCCCCATAGGGTCATACGTAAGTGCTAATGCTTCAATTTTCTTTAAACGATGTCCAATACCCGACTTAGATAATTCGCCATCCATCAATTCTTCAAGTTCTTTCAGACTCGCTTCTGGATTGTCCCATCTCAATCTTGCTACAATCCGCAACTTTTCAGGCAACTCATCAATACCAATTTCTCTATCGATAATTCGAATAGCCTTCACCTGGCGTACTGCAGCATCTACAACCTTTTGCAAATTTGCAGTCTCACAGTTTACTTGTCGATTAATTTGATTTCGCACAGTTTTCATTATGCGCACGTTTTCAAATTCCATCAGTGCTGATTGAGCCCCCATAATCTGCAAGCAATTCGTGACTGCGTCGCCTTCTTTAAGGTATACCACATATTCTTCTTTACGCTCCGTCAATCCTGCATGAATGTGAAAGAGCCGCAATACATGAATAATTTCCTTTGCAAAATTCTCATTCCCCGTCATAAACTCGAGATGATAGTCACTTTGTGGCTTATTAACAGAGCCACCGCCTAAAAAAGCACCCCGTAAAAAAGCACGTCGTGCCTCCATAGATTTAAGCCAACTACGAGGAATTTGTTCAGTTACAGGCCATAAAGCAAGATCTTCTAACGCCTTTCGCCCTTCTATAGATGGCTCTACAGATAAAGTATACATATTTTTCTTACGCAAGTTTAGTCCTTGTCGTACTAATACATTGGTAGGTAATTCATATTGTTTTTTTAATATGCCTAACAAGCGACGAGCTACTGCATTATTTGCAGTAGCCAATCTAATACCAACAGCACCCTTCATCCCCAGAATGATAGATCCACCCATGCGCAATAAGCAAGACGCTTCAATTTTCATGGCCAAATCTGCATCACTAGAGGATTCATATTGGCATAATTCATTTTTTACATCTTCAGCAAATGACATAGGTATCCCTTCTCATTAATGATCATCTCGTTGGAGATAATACTCTAGGATATGTGGTTCAGTATCTGATTGCATAGCATGCACAATATCCATAATTACTTTACCTAACCGTTCAGGATCATGAACAGCCGGCTTTTTAGGGCTTATCAATGTAGCCCGAATCGTACGTATTCCTTTAGCTTGTAGCTTCTTAGTATCTAATACTACAGGCTCTGAACCTACAGCACTATATTGTTCTACCATTTGAATTGGTAGTGGTCCATCGTTAGCAAGTACAGTATCTACAATGCCTTCACCACCATGTGCAATGAGAGCCTCCACATGATCACTAAGTGTATAGCCCGATGTTTCACCAGGTTGAGTCATAACATTAGCAATGTAAATTTTATTTGCCTTGCTAGCGCGTACATGAGATGCAATTTTATCAGTTAACAAATTCGGAATGATACTTGTATATAAGCTACCTGGTCCAAAGATGATAACATCTGCTTCATCGATAGCACGTAACGCAGCACCTTCTGGTTTTGGCTGTGCTGGCTCACTATACATATGGCGAATGCGTTTACCAGAATTAGGAATATTACTTTCACCTTCTACGATAGTACCATCGGTCATCTCCGCTACTAATTTAATGAACTCAGTAGACGACGGAATTACACGACCTCGTACACGCAACAATTTACTAGCCGCTTCAAGCGCTTCCTCCACATCGCCATCATATACTTGAGCAAGTGCTGTGATAAAGAGGTTACCAAAACTATGCCCAGATAGTTCATTTTCTCCTTCAAAGCGATAACGGAAAAGATTTTCCATAACCCCTTCTTGTTCAGCTAATGCAATCAAGCAGTTTCGTAAATCGCCAGGAGCAATCATTTTAAAATCTTTACGCAAGCGTCCCGAGGAACCACCATCGTCAGCTACGGTTACAATAGCAGACAAATTAGAGGTGTGTATTTTTAATCCACGTAATAAATTTGATAGCCCTGTACCACCGCCGATAACAACGATCTTAGGACCTTTATCGAGGCGTATATTTTGGAAAATAATATCCGACACCTTACTATCAGGATTAGGTAATACAGCACGAATAATCGTTTTAATAACCTTACTCGTACCGATTAACATTAAAACAGCGCCAATCGATAGTACAACAACGCCTACAGCAATGAGCACATTATAATTGTAAAAGCCCGTCATATTATAAGAAAAGGCTAATACAATATCTTCAAGAACGGCAAGCCATTGATAGTTAAACATCAATGAAATACCAATGATTAAAAGACCTACACCACAACTAAAAAGGGCAAGCCAACGTTTTATATTTAGGCCCGGAATAAGCCACCGAAACCATCTTTTTCGCAACATATGAACCCCTATCTAGTTACCAAGTGTTTTAATTTCATGAGGATTATAATCTTCTTCTACATTATTTTTCATCATATCTCGATGTTCTACAGAAACGCGATAGCCGTTTTCTAATAGATGAGAATATAATGCTTCTGCCATAGCCACAGATCGATGCATACCACCTGTACAGCCTACAGCAACGATAAATTGAGACTTCCCTTCTTGTTCATAATTAGGCACAAGAAAATCAATAGTATCAAAATAACGCTTTTTAAATTCCTCTGTAACTTCAAAAGAATGAATATATTCATTTACAGCTTTCACACGACCTGTTTTATGACGAAAATCTGGAATGTAGAATGGGTTTGGTAAAAATCGAACATCCCAAACCATATCCGCATCCAATGGTAATCCATATTTAAAGCCAAAGCTTACAACTGTAATAGACATGCCATGTCCTTCGTCAACTTGAGTGAATCGAGTTTTTAAATACTCTTTGAGGCTCGCAGTTTTCATATTCGTTGTATCAATAATGAAGTCTGCTTTATGTCGTACAGAATTTAATATCTGACGTTCTTCTTTCAAACCTGTAGTGATCATCCCATCTGGAGCCAGTGGATGGCTGCGACGACTTTCTTTATATCGTCTAATTAACGTCTCATCTGTAGCATCCATAAAGACAATTTCATAATCTACCTTCATTTCTCTTAATGTTTCAAGAGATGATGAAAGGGCTTCAAAGAATTCACCACCGCGAATATCTACAACTAAAGCTACACGGTTTGTACGTTCTCCACCTTGTCGACAAATTTCACTTAGCTTAGGAATCAGTATAGGAGGAATATTATCAATACATAGATAGCCCATATCCTCTAATGCTTGTAGAACCTGAGTTTTGCCGGCACCAGACATGCCTGTAACAATTAATAAACGAAATGCTTCCATAGTTTTACTCCATTATAAAAGATTCTTTTCTATCCAGTGAGCTACACCATCTTCATTATGATGACCACATACTTCATTAGCCACAGATTTTACATGTTCTGTTGCATTTGAAACGGCTACCGAATATCCCGTTTCACTTAACATAGAAATATCGTTCTCTGCATTTCCAAAGGAAACTATATTTTCAAAGCTAAGATTATTATCTAGTGCTAATCGAGCTAATGCACGCCCTTTTGATACATTCGGTGCAGTGATTTCGAGAAAATCTCGTTGACTACGCACTAATGTAACTTGATTACCAACTAATGGGGTCAAGATATCAATAATTATATCGATTCCTTCCTTTGTATCGATAGCAATGAGCTTATTAGGTTCTGAAGAAAGTGTATAAATTGTATCACCTAAAAACTCAGCTACAGCCCCTGTTTGCTGTTCATAATGATCGGATTGCCAATTTTTATGATGACATAGTAAATGATCATCTACATACGATTGTATATGCCAACTATATTGTTGGCCGAGTTGAAAAACACGATGTACTACATCTATAGGAACAGTTTGTTCAAATAGCTTATATCCCGTTTCTAACTCCTGGATTAAACCACCAGAGAACAGTATCATAGGAACATTACCAAGTTGTAATGCTAATCCAATTGGTTTTGCCGTTTGATACATGCGTCCAGTTGCAATTATTATACCAATTCCCTTCTGCTGCAAGCGATGCAATACATCAACTGTATACGCAGAAACTGTATTATCACTTCGAACTAACGTCTCATCACAATCGATGGCTACCATTTTTATATGAGAAAAAGAAGGATTCATTCTTACCTCCTTCACAAGAAAATCTAATACTCTTTATTATACCATTTATAGTGCTTATATAGATAGAATATGCAGTAATGCACTAATATAAAAATATTTGTACAACCCAATAACAGTATTTATAAATCATACAATTTATGCTATATATAACGACAAAACTGTCAATAAATTATCAAAATAGCATAATAAAGGGTATTCTATATCAATTAATTATAGGAATCTATATATTAATCATAACCACCCGTAGAACGGGTGGTTTGCTCTGACCCTATAAGGGTCTTTCTCTAGTGGTGGCCCTCTAAAGAGGGCTTTGAATGATCTGACAACCACTCTATTACCACTGGCTGCCCCCTACTCGGGGGCTTTTATTTTGCCTATTTTACCGGCTCACCCGTAAACGGGTCGGTAT
>NZ_JAGZYE010000018.1:0-3417 GCF_018378075.1 Veillonella parvula | reverse complement strand
GACTTTAATAAATTAGTAATTTCTATTCCAACTTTGGATGAACAAGAAAGAATTTCAGTACTTATAAACGATATAAACACTATTATTACCCTTCATCAGTAAAAGCCATTTCTATAAATTAATCTCACGCTAATCCAGCCATAGACCTCATCACAAGATCAATGTCTCTATTTTCTAACTCTTGAATGATATGTATGTACGTTTTCTGTGTCGTCGTCATGCTTGCATGCCCAAGTCTTCTTGCTACGCTTGCAATCGACACTCCTGCAAAAAGTAATAAAGAAGCATGCGTATGTCGTAATCCATGAATCGAAATAACTGGTATCTCTAGCTTTTTACAATACCTTTCTAATACACCATTAATTGTTGAATTAAATACACGACCATTTACAAATATTGGCTTATCTTCGGGTAAGCCTTTTATTAATTCTGAAAATTTTATAATCGTTTGCCAATCAAGCTGTATTTTTCTCACTGATGATTTATTCTTTGTTGGTAAGAATCCGCCATCACCTTTATAATCCCACGTCTTATCAACAATCAATGATTGATGTGAGAAGTCAAAATCTTTTGGAGTTAATGCCAAAGCTTCTGAAAATCTCATTCCAGTTTTTGCTATTATCAATATCAACCAATCCCAATTAATTTCTGACGTCAATTTCAAATTTACTAACAATGTATGTAATTCAAACTGATTCAGATATTTAATCTTCTTAATTCTCGGTGACCTACCTTTTATAATAGCCTTTCGAGTTGGATCCCTATCAATTAAACCTTCATCCACTGCATCTAATACAGCTGCTTTTATTTGATGATGAAAGTCCATCGTTGTTTGTCGTTCATGAAACTCCGCATAATCATTTAATAGTTGTTGATATGATATCCTATTTAATTGTGAAAGCCTAAGTTCAGGGACTAATCGCTTTAGCCATAGTAGCGTTATCTCATATTTTCGCATTGTTACATCACGAATAGCACCTTCTTTATATATATGTATCCATTTTTCATAATAAATATAAAATAGTTCGGACTTTTCCTCTATTGTTAACATAGTTTTACCCCACCATTTACGCTGTTCCCACATAGAAATGGCTCTTGCTGATGAAGGGTAATATTTTTATCAAGACGTACAATAAATCCTCCTATAAGCTTCTGCTCCTCTAGAGTTGGGCATAATATCTTTTCCTCAAGAAATTCCTTACTTGTCAAATTAGACATCATTCTAGATGCTTTAGTACAACGACGTAAAATGGGCCCCATTATAGGCTCGTATTTTATGAGATCTTTCCAAAAATTTATATCTAAATTAATCTTCGGCGTAAAAACATCAAAAATATGCGAAATAATACCATCCCCAATAGTATTTTCGACAAATCTACCATAACTATATTCTTTGTTAGTATGTCCTTCAAAAGCAATGTCACCTAATTTAAAAACATTATACGTTTTTAAATATTTTTCAGATCCCACTATAGCATCGGTTTTAAAATACATATTAGCAACAGATATAATTTTATCTATACCATAAGTTAAATCATTTTTTCGACCAGATCGTTCATATATTTCATCAAACTTACGCTGTTCCCAAGAATACAAAAAGAGGTAGAAAAGTCCTATTCGGTCTTTTCTACCTCTTTTCCTTACATTTTGACACCTAATAGGGCTAATTGTTCGGCTATTTCTTTTTCAAGTTGTGCAATTTCTTGATTATCTTGTTCAATCATACGATTGATTTCATCAAGATCAATTTCTTCTTCTTCCTCAAATGTGTCTACATATCGAGGAATATTTAGGTTATAGTCATTTTCTTTGATTTCTTCGAGAGATGCCACATGTGCATATTTATCAACGTCTTGTCTGTTTAGATATGTTTCAATAATTTTACTAATATTTTCATCACTTAAATTATTTTGATTTTTACCTTTTTCAAATTCATTGCTAGCATCAATAAATAGTACATCTCGATTTGTACGGTTTTTCTTAAATACAAGAATTGTTGTAGGGATGCTTGTGCCATAGAACAAATTCGCAGGCAAACCAATTACCGCATCAAGGTAATTCTTTTCTATAATAGTTTGGCGAATCTTACCTTCCGCTGCACCACGGAATAGCACACCATGCGGTAGTACAATAGCCATTGTACCTTCATTATTTAGATGATACAAGCTATGTAATATGAAAGCATAATCTGCTTTAGAGGCTGGTGCTAATTTACCATATTCACTAAACCGTGGATCTTTAAGTTTACTTTCATTATTATCCCATTTAGCAGAGTAAGGAGGATTCGCAACAACTGCATCAAAAGAGCGTGGTCTATCAACCCCATCACGGTCAGGACCATCTGGCCAATCACTTTCAAGAGTATCAGCATTATTTAATGTCATATTATTATATGTAACACCATGCATCATCAAATTCATATGAGCCAAGTTATATGTTACCGTATTTAGCTCTTGCCCGAAAAAGCTAACCGCACCTTGACGAGATCCATCAGGCAATTCATTACGAACCGTCAATAGTAATGATCCAGAACCCATTGTAGGGTCATAGACTGTGAAAGTATCAGTTTGAGATTGTATACTACCAGTAACAATTTTAGCCAAAATTTGACTAACTTCATGAGGTGTATAGAACTCCCCACCTTTTTTGCCAGCATTAGCTGCAAACTTACCAATTAAATACTCATAAATCTCACCAAGTATATCCTTACCATTTTCATCTTTATACTCGATTTCATCGATTTTGGTAACAACTGCATTTAAAGTCTTAGTTCTACCTGCTGTCGTTGATCCAAGTCCAGAGTCACCAAGGTTAATATAGTTAAAAATACCTCTGAAATCTGCTGCAGCTTCTTTATTAATTTCAGCATTCTTATTAAAGTTTTCAAATAATCGTTGATAATCACTCGGAATAACGGAACCATTATGGATACTTTCAGTTAAAGAAGCCCATGTATCCTCAGGATTAATAGCATACCCTAATGTACCTGCAATATCAATTAAACAAGCCTCTAAACCTGCGTCTTCGACAAGCTCCTTATATGCCTCATTAACAGATTTTCCATCTGAAATATCAACCAAGTCATTATTAACTAAGTACTCTTCTTGATGAATGGAAAGATATTTATAGAACAAAAATGGAAGAATGTAATCTTTGAAAGAACTTGCATCCATTGTGCCACGTAAATCGTTAGCAATAGCCCACAATTGGCTTGAAATATTCTGTGCTTTTGATTCTGCCATACAAAATCTCCTTTATTTATACAAACATCTGTTGAAGTAATGCTTTTTTCTGTAATTGTAAGTGCTCTAACTTACGCTGATGAAGGGTAATAATAGTGTTTATATCGTTTATAAGTACTGAAATTCTTTCTTGTTCATCCAAAGTTGGAATAGAAATTACTAATTTATTAAAGTC